>NZ_FOED01000049.1:0-1207 GCF_900110545.1 Pseudomonas sp. Snoq117.2
CTACCCTGAGCTATCGCTTTGGCGAATCCGTCGGTACTGCCCTGCGTGAAATCATTCGCTCCGTGCGAAATGCTCAAGCCCAGGCACGTGCTGCACGTCCGCCCATAGCACCGGCTGAACGTCGTGTTGTCGAGTTTCCGCAACCGATCGTATCGGCGGCTGTGCTCGAGGAGATGGATCACGTGCCAGCGCTTGCTCGCCGCCATGGGATCAACCTCAACACCTGGTTCCAGGACAATACCCGCGAAGCCCAGCCTGAAAAGCCCAAGCGTGAGCGCAAGCCGCGCAAACCCAAGGCTGCCGCCTCCGTTACTGAGCCTGTCCAGTCGCCAGCGCCCCGCGTGCTGCGTCCGGGCTCACTGGACCAGCTGATCGCCCCCGTCGACCCTGAGGTCGCGCTGGCCAGCTGATTCACACCTCACCCACCCCTGTCGGGAAACCTCCCGTCAGGGGGGTTTTCCTGATTTCACCCCTTGATCAAGGAAAACCATGACCTCAAAGAAACTCGCGGCGGTCGCTGAGGACCTCCGCAAGATCGGCACTACCTCGGTAGCCGCTGGTCTAGTGGGTGTCTTTCTGAGCGATCATCGGCTGCTAACGGCTTACGCCATAGCGGCCGGTGTTATAATCTGGCTCGTAGGCATCTATTTCACCTCGGAGGAATGACATGAGTCAGACCGCCTTTGGGATCACCATGTTGTCATTGCTGCTGATCGTCTGTGTTGGTACGCCTGTCTGGCTAGACTGGCCCAACGTCAAAGACAAGGCATTGAAGCTGATCCGCTCGCATTGATGCACCGCTCTACCAAAGCCCTCCTCGGAGGGCTTTTTCATTTCAGAGGTATTGACAAGCGGTACGGCCCTGAACATTCTGAGGATGTATGCCGCTGACGTTGTCAGCAACATGCCCCAAGCAGTCTCGGATCTCACGACTGCGATGTGCCCCAAGCACATTGATCCAAACCCAAGTTCGCTAAGCATTCGGTAGCGCGAACGATTGACCGGCACCACCGGTTGATGGATGCACCTTCCACCACCCTCGACGGGACTACCCGTCAGGGCCGGTCTCCGTCACAACCTGGAGACCTTCAATGAAAAGCAGCTTCGCGTTGTACCAGGCATTGATTGCGATCAATGTCCCGGATGACAAAGCCACTGCTGTTATCGATGCTCTGGAGTCCGATATGCAAAATCAGCTCGCTACCAA
>NZ_FOED01000048.1:0-1211 GCF_900110545.1 Pseudomonas sp. Snoq117.2
TTGGTAGCGAGCTGATTTTGCATATCGGACTCCAGAGCATCGATAACAGCAGTGGCTTTGTCATCCGGGACATTGATCGCAATCAACGCCTGGTACAACGCAAAGCTGCTTTTCATGGAAGGTCTCCAGGTTGTGACGGAGACCTGCCCTGACGGGTAGTCCCGTCGAGGGTGGGTGGAAGGTGCATTCATCAACCGGGGGTACCGGTCAATCGTTCGCGCTACCGAATGCTTAGCGAACTTGGGTTTGGATCAATGCGCTTGGAGCGCATCGCAGTCGTGAGATCCGAGACTGCCTGGGGCATGTTGCTGACAACGTCAGCGGCATACACCCTCAGAATGTTCAGGGCCGTACCGCTTGTCAATACCCCTGAAATGAAAAAGCCCTCCGAGGAGGGCTTTGGCAGAGCGGTGCATCAATCAGTGGTGGCCTAGCAGTTTCTGGGCCTTCTGCTTGAGGTTGGGCCAATCAGCCCAGACCGTCAAACCAGTACACAGAGTCAGCAGGCTTCCCAGCATGAGTATCCCGAAGGCGGTCTGGCTCATGTCATTCCTCCTTGGTTAGGTAGATGCCATACAGCCAAATTACTGCACCAGTTACCAGTGCGCAAGCCGTCAACGACTTGTGGTCGCTGAGGAAAAGGCCTACGACAGCAGCTGCTACAGCGGTTGTACCGATCTTACGGAGATCCTCCGCGAGGGCAGCTTGACGCTTAGGTTTCATAGTCTTCCTTCTTCAAGGGTGAAGTCAGGAAAACCGCCCTGACGGGAGATTTCCCGACAGGGGTGGGTAAGGTGTGAATCAGCTGGCCAGCGCGACCTCAGGGTCGAACGGGGCGATCAGCTGGTCCAAGGAGCCCGGACGCAGCGCGCGAGGCGCTGGCGACTGGACGGGCTCAGTGACAGAGGCGGCAGCCTTGGGTTTGCGCGGCTTGCGCTCACGCTTGGGCTTTTCAGGCTGGGCTTCCTGGGTGTTTTGCTTGAACCAGGTGTTGAGGTCGATCGCGTTGCGGCGAACGAGCGCCGGGACGTGATCCATCTCCTCGAGCACAGCAGCCGATACGATCGGTTGCGGAAACTCGACTACACGACGTTCAGCCGATGCTATGGACGGACGCGCAGTACGTGCCTGGGCTTGAGCATTACGCACGGAGCGAATGATTTCACGCAGGGCAGTACCGACGGATTCGCCAAAGCGATAGCTCAGGGTAG
>NZ_FOED01000047.1:0-1232 GCF_900110545.1 Pseudomonas sp. Snoq117.2
TGAATCGCCCCTGCTTTCCTAGACACTCTCCAAGCTCAGGAAATAGCGTTTCTCATACTCTACTGGAGACAGCTGCATAGCACTGCTGTGTCGACGCTTAGGGTTATAGAACATCTCGATGTAATCGAAAATATCACTTCGGGCTTCGTCACGCGTTGCGTAGATCTTTCGTCGGATTCGCTCCCGCTTCAAAAGCTGGAAAAAGCTCTCCGCTACGGCATTGTCGTGGCAGTTTCCCCGTCGGCTCATGCTGCTGATCACATTATTGGCCTTCAGGAAGCTTTGCCAATCTGAGCTACTGAACTGACTGCCTTGGTCTGAGTGAATCATCACTTGCTGCTGTGGCTTGCGTCGCCACACGGCCATCAGCATGGCGTCGATGGCCAGGTCGCTGCTCATTCTGGGCTTCATTGACCAACCAATGACTTGGCGGGAGAACAGATCCAGCACTACCGCCAGGTACAGCCACCCTTCATAGGTGCGGATGTAGGTGATATCGGTCACCCAGACTTTATTCGGCTCACTGACCTTGAACTGCCGGGCCAGATGGTTGGGGGATGCCACTGTTGGTTTTCCGCCATAAAACCCAGTACGACGGCGATAGCCCGTTTGCGAACGCAGCCCCTCTGCCTGCATCAAGCGACCGACTCGATTTCGCCCACAGATCTCTCCTAGCTCTCGCAGGTCATCGTGAATCTTGCGATAGCCATACACGCCGCCGCTTTCTAACCAGGCCTGCTTGATCAAGCCAAGCAGGCGCTGATCTTCTTTGGCTCGGGCAGATTGAGGTTCGGCCAACCAAGCGTAGTAGCCGCTGGGATGCACCTTGAGGGTTTGGCAAAGGCGCCGCACCGGGTAATGCGTCGAGTGCTTTTTGATGAAGGCGTACTTCAGTTGCACTCCTTGGCAAAGTACGCGGCGGCCTTTTTTAAGATGTCTCGCTCTTCAGTCACGCGCTTGAGTTCTGCGCGAAGCTTGCGCAGTTCGGCTTGCTGCTCATCGTCTTGCTGACGCTGCTCTTGGGGTTTGCTGTAGAGCTTGATCCAGGCGTAGAGGCTGTGAACAGACATGCCCAGGCGCTGGGCAACATCGGCGACAGGATTGCCTTTCTCGGTCACTTGCTTGACCGCTTCGATCTTGAATTCTTCGGGGTAACGCTGACGACTCATGGCACCTCCTATTTGGGCCTCATTATGAGGCTTGGAGGTGTCTACGAAACCAGGGGCGATTCA
>NZ_FOED01000010.1:0-117566 GCF_900110545.1 Pseudomonas sp. Snoq117.2
GGAACCACCCATACGATCCAGGCGAGGGGTGTTTCCAGTGGAACCACCCGCGCGATTCAGCCGACCAGTGTTTCCAGTGGAACCACCCGTGCGATTCAGCCGACCGGTGTTTCCAGTGGAACCACTAGACGGATTCAGCAGCGCTCTGCGCTCATAGTTGGCACCCTGGCTGGCAGGCTTGTCCCGAACGCAACGGAGCCGTACTAGGCGTTGGTTGATAAGTGGCCTCATTGCTCACCTACTCCCCGGCCCATCGACCTCCGGATGCTCTTGAGCACTTCATTCCCGGTTTGTGCATCGCTGACAGCTTTAGGCTGGACAGCGGCCGGCTCGAATCTTGGAATTGTCAGCACCGAAGGGGCCTGGCTCGGCATGGCTGGAGCGGCTGATTGAGCTGCGGCTGGCTGCCAATCGGCGTTGAAGTCACCGGTCTGGGCCTTCTGGATAAGTTTCATCAGGTAGGCCAGAGGTTTCGCTACCCCGCCCGAAGCGCATCGAACGCCCCATTGCTTGACTAAGGACACTCGAATGTCAGCGGGAATGGCCATGATCGCGAGCTGGGCCCGCTGCTGCTGCTCCGACGTCATCCGTTGATAGGCACCCGGCCACACAATCTCCACGTCTGCCTGCTCGCGCAGTACAGAGCTTTTAGATACATCAGTAGTTGTATTCGTATACGTACTAGATGAGTTCGGATTCCGAACTAAGGGTGAAACCCCTAGCTTTTCACTGAGTTCGGATTCCGAACTGAGGCTCAGGACCTGATCAACTGGACTTTTTTGACTGAGTTCGGAATCCGAACTCAGGTGATTCATAGCTGCCAAGACCGGAGTTCGGAATCCGAACTCAGCGGGTGGCGTCGCTGCACGCGCTGGATCTTCCAGCGCCTGGGCACGGAAGCGCTCTCTGAACACCTCTACTCGAGTGGGCAGGTCCTGGGTCTCGCTGACCAGCATCTCGTCAAAGGTCAGGCCGGCGATCTCGCGTACTGAGGTGTTGGTGTGCTCCAAGCCGTTAGCCACGAGTGGCAGGAAGTCGTGATCGAGCTGTATGGCCTCGGAGTAGGCCACGGGCTCGTCGTGCAGGATGTAGATGTTGCCTTGTACCTGGCCGGTAACCGCGTCGCGAACACGGCGGCCGAGGCTCAGCCAGCGAGTCAAGCGCAGTACGGTCAAGGCCTTGGCCACGGTCTCACGCGAAGCAGGACGGCCTGGGTTATTGCCCAAGTAGGGGCGCAGCTGGTCGTAGGTCGGGAACGCAGTGACCCCGTCACCGTTCATGAGCAGGCGAAACACCTGCCAGGCGTTGCGCTCAAGGGGCGAGAGCCGATCATCGAGCAGCAGTCGGCGAGGAACGGTCTCGTGAGGGTTACCGCTGAAAACGATGCCGGCGAATTCCTTGGGTAGGTCTTCGCCGGTTTTTTGCTTGTAGTCGCGCTGGGCTTGGACATGGACGTTCAGGTGTGACGCTGCAACGTCCAGGGCGCGACCGAGTAGATGGGAGCCGCGTGGAGCAGTGGTTTTCACCTATTGTCGCCTTCTGCCGAATCCAGCTCGATCAAGCTCATTTGCCCAAGGGCAGCGGACTGATCCTCTTCTTGTACCTGGGGCAGGGCATCGCCAGCGGCTTGCTCATCACCAAGCTGCCGATCACGCCGCTTCCGAGCATCGGAGATCAGCAAGAGCGGTGCCCGGGCAATCTTGGGCGGGTAGAGGCCTTCGTTGAGCCAGGTCTGCACGAGATTCCAGATGAGGCCAAGGGTGATCTGATCGTGCTTGTCCTTGATGGACTCGAACGGGCCGTTGAGCTCCTCGGTGATCATCATGCAGATGTCGAGCAGAGCGATGGCGTCCTTGTGATCCACCTCATGAGCGCTCATCAGGTCCAGAAAGCGATACCAGACCTGATCGGTATCGTTGAGCCCTGCCACCCGGCCGGAGCGACCGGGGACGTTCAGAAGCTGGCGCACCACGCTGATCTCGCTGGGGGCCATGCCGAAGAACTCGCGGATCATGCCGTTGGTGGCACCCAGCTGGATGGCGCGATGCACGAGGCGGGTCTCGCGCTCATCGCGTTCGCAGTTCTCCAAGAGCTTCTTGACCATGTCGAGATCGATCTGAATCTTGCACCAGCGCGCCGGGGCATTTTTCAGGATGCTGTGCGCCTGGGGCTGACGCAGCAGGTTCAAGACTTCGACGTCCAGGCCAATATCCAGACAGCGCTGGACCTGGCCGTTGCGCAGGTGATGAAGGATCAGATCCATCAGCGCCTGGTTCATGGGGTTGTACTTCGTGGACATATGCGACTTCCTAATGCAGGTCCAGAAGGTGACCGGGCTACTGCCCGGCCTCGAGTTCGATTAGCCGGCGGGCGAGACGGATCACCCGAAACAACTTCACGACGGCGGCATCGGTCATGCGGCCTTCGGTGCTGGCTGGCTTGCTATCGAAAAGGGGATCGCCAAGGAGCAACTGGCCCAGGTTCAAGGCAAAGGTCGCGTTCTCTTCCGCGATGCTTGCCTTGAGCTCCTCGGCAGTCTCTGGATCACGCGACACCACGTAGCTGTACATGCCCGTCAACGACTGCAGGAATTGCCAAGAGGTTGTCCCGCGTGCGTTCAGCTCTGACTGAGGAGTAGAAAGCGTGAAGCCGAGTGCGTAATCGGTGGGCTTGAGCAGCTCACCAGGAACGTCGCACAGCTGGGCAATTTCAAAGACCAGCGTTCGCAGGACCTTACGCAGCTCCTCAGGGGTATCGGTGTTGCGCTCGATGTACCAGACGTCCGAGATGGCATGCAGGCCGCCGGCCTGGACAGGGATCGCGCGCAGGGCATCACTGTTGAAGTCAGGCAGGGTCTCGCCGTGCTCGGCCGCGATGCGGCGCTGAACGTCCCTTACCTTTTGACCGATGCCATCAGGCGTGACGATGTGGCCGTTCAAGCGAGCGGCGCGCTCTTCTTCGGATAGCTGCTCAGGATCCGGCGGGGTGTGCTGCGGCGGAGTGGTGTCGATTGCGCCTGAACCACCCGTACGCTCAGGGAGTGGCGGTGGTGTGGAAGGGGAGGCAGCTCCCTGCTTCTGCTTGCTGGGCGTTTCAGGTAATCGTTCGAGCGGGGGGCTGTTGCCAGGGGCGGAAGCTATAGCACTGGTAGCAGGAACCTGCGGAGCCTGGCCATCGGGTACCTGCACCCCCACGAGCTGCGAGCGGCGGCTGCTGTCTTGATGGTCAAGGATCGCCCCGAGTACTTCTTCATAGCCGACATCGAGAGCCCTACGGATCTGGCCGATCAGCTCATCCTGGATGGACTCGAATACGAAGTTGTCGGTGTGGCCATCGAAGTTGTTCAACACCTCCTGAAAAAGGATGTAGTAATCGTCTTCCGTTCCCTTGTACTTGCACCAGGCTTGCAAGGCCGCACTACGAAGCGCAAGAATTTTCTCGATCTGGGGCTTTCCTAACCCTGAATAGAGGAGACTAGGTACTGCTGGCAGCAGGATCCGCACCGCTTCCTGCATTTTGGAAAGATGCGAGTGCGAGATGGAGTAACCGTCTTCTTTGAGTTTGCGGGAAAACTCTCGGAGGGAAAGAGATCCACCAGACTCCATCAGGTAATGCTGCTTGATGGCTTCTAGGTGCACAGCACGCTCAATGAACATCAGGTTACCGCGTAGATCATTCTCAGCCAGATGACCAGTTAGCGAGACGATCTCACCGCGGTCAGACCAAGGACGAAAGAGACAATGGACACGGTAGTACCGCTCGTCTTTGGTCTCCCTCCAAAGGTCATTGAGAATTTCCAGGCGCGTATTACCACCAGTACGAATGATGAATTTCTCTTCACCCGGGCGCCTGGTTACAGGTGGAGGCTGATCAAGTCCCCGGGCCCTGATGGACTCCTTGATCTCATCATAGAGAGGATTCCGGGTTGTCCTGGGGTTGTGGTCGTAAGGCGCCATCTCGTCTAACGTCAGGACCATGGGCGTTTCCTTGATGGGATCCGCCAGGCGTGCGACAGGGGCGCTCGATCCGGGAAAGCCACCGGCCAACAGGCGTTGAGTGACTGCTTCGTTGCTGGGCTTGCTCATGCATGGATCTCCTGAGCAGCCCGAGCGGCGGGTCGGCTAGGCTCATCATTGGTGGCCAGCAACTGGTCGATGACGCGCTGCAGGCGAAAGACCTCATCCTCGAGCTCGAGCGTGCGGCCCATGCGGATGATGATCTCGGCGTTCATCGAGCGATGGGCCTGCTTGGCCGCCTCGGCGATCTGGGGACGCAGTCCCTTGGGAAAGCGGACGACGAACTTCTCATCCTCTGTTGCAGATTTCCGTACGGATGGCTTGCGCTTGGTTGCGGTAGTCATAGGGTCTGGTCCAATTCGTTCATAGGCTGGGCACGGCGCAGCTGGGCGCGGGCATTGAGGCCGGCGCGGCGATCGCTGGGCGTGAAAGACGTGAAGATGGGGCAGTAGCCAACTTTCAAGAACTTGACGTGGCCGCCCTTGGTACGGGCGACGATCCAGCCCTCGTCCAGGGCGAATGCCACTAGGTCCTGCAGGTTCTTGTTGGCACCACGTAGCGCATGGGCGGGCGTCGTCATGTGCGGCTACCCCCTTTCACGTACCCCACTTTGAAAGGCAGGCGATGCGCTCGGGCGAGGGCATGACAGCGTTCTAGGGGCTGCTGCAGGCGCTTGGACGCGGTGCGAAGGGTATCCCCGAGCAAGGCGCGGGCTCGAAGGAGCCGCACCAGGTCTTCATCGGGCACTTCGGTTGCCGGCTTGGCTTCGGCCAGCTGGCGCAGCTCCTCGCGCTGCGCGCTGATGACGAAACTCGGACCGCTGGCGGCGCGCTCGGTCGGCTTCACTTCGACGACTTGGCCACCTTTGGCAAGGAAGTCGTTCAGCGCTGCATCCAGCCTCTGCCGGTCACGTTCGCGATCGGTATGAGAAGGGAGATCCTGTTCAGGGGTGTGATGGGAGAGCATGTCATTGGCCTCCCGCCCGTTGCTGGAGCTGGTTGCCCGACTCAATTGCAACGATCTCGGCCAGACCATCGTCCTTGAACAGCAGATCCAGGGTCTTGATCAGCCCTGCCGCATCGTTTCGGGAGCCGGCGACGCGGAAGACGACGGTGGTGTCGTGGAAGGGACCAGGTGCTGGCTGATCGAAGACCTGCAAGGGCTCCACGTCGAGCGAATGGCAGACGCTGCAGGCTATGAACTCATCAGCGGTGAGGGGGCGGCGGCAGAGGTGATGGCCGCAGTTGCGGCACTGGTGAGTAACCCCAGACAACATGGCTTGCGGGCTCATCGAGCAGCTCCTAGCCGGCTCCCGCCGGCGAACGATCGAGGGGAAGGGCAGGGAAGAGGGTTGCGCCTCTTCGGTAGCGGGTATGAGGGCATCGGTCAGGAGATTCATGCATTCATCTCCTGCCAGGCCTGCGCGCTCAGGTTCTCGAAGCGCGTTTGTTTGGCGATGAAGGCGGCGCGGACCGTACCGACTTCACCGTTCCGGTGTTTGCCAACGATCAGCTCAGCGATGCCCTTGAACTCGGTATCCGGGTGGTAGTACTCGTCGCGGTACAGGAACATGATCACGTCCGCATCCTGCTCGATGGCGCCGGACTCACGCAGATCGGCAAGGCCAGGCCGCTTATTCGGCCGGGACTCCAGTCCCCGGTTGAGTTGGGAGAGCGCAATGACCGGGCACTTCATCTCTTTGGCAAGCGCCTTGAGCGAGCGAGAGATCTCGGCGATCTCGTTGGCGCGGTTCTCTTGGCCTTCGCAGCGCATCAACTGCAGGTAGTCGACCAGGATCAGGGCGGGCGGGCCGAAACGGCGCGCGGCACGACGAGCTCTGGCGCGCAGCATCGTGGGGGACAGGCCAGCCTGGTCGTCGATGACCAGGCGATCGCCAAAGCTGTTGATGGTGTTGACTGCCATCGTAAGCTTCGGCCAGTCCTCATCCTCCAGCTGTCCAAGCTTGAGCTTCGTGGCATCAATGTGCCCGATGATCGCCACTAGCCTGAGCATCAGCTGTTCAGCCGGCATCTCCAGGCTGTAGACCTGTACCGATTTGCCAAGCGCATGATGGAGCGCTTTGGTGATGCAGTTGAGCAAAAAGGCGGTCTTGCCCATGGCTGGGCGGGCACCGACGATGATCAGGTCGGTGTCCTGCCATCCCGAGGTGAGGGCATCCAGATCGTTCAGGCCTGAGGGAACGCCCGTCACCGGCATAGGGTTGTTGAAGCGCTCGTCGATGGTGTCGATCAGCTTGCTCAACGTTGCAGTGACGTTGCAGAACTCGGCGCCCTTGCGGTCTTGGCCAAGCGCGAACAGACGCTGCTCGGTCTGCTCCTGCACTTCGGCGGCATTGGCACCTGGTGCTGACGCCGCGCGGCTGCTGGCAAAGCCCAGCAGGATCAGGCGGCGCAGATGCGCGCGCTGGGCGACGATCTCCGCGTACGCGACGATGTTGGCCACCGAGGGGGTGTCTTTGGCCAAGGTCCCCAAATAGGCAAGGCCGCCCACCTCGTCGACGTCGGGCATCACCTCTGCGAGGGTCACGACATCGAAGGGCTGCGATTGCGAGGCGAGCAGGGCGATTCGCCGGAATATGAGCTGGTGGGGCCGGAAGAAGAAGTCTTCCTCCAGTAGCACGTCAGCGATCAGGTCCCAGGTGCTGTTGTCGAGCATCAGTCCGCCCAGGACGGACTGCTCGGCCTCTTGAGAGTGAGGCGGGACCAAGCTGGCTGCTACGTGCTCAGCGTCTGAGACATGCACGGTGTGATCGTGGGCGGAGACTTCTAGGAGCTGAGCGACGCTCATGGCCGACCTCCCAGCGCCACCTGATCGCGGCGCTGGCCAACGCCGCGGTGGAGCTGAGCTTGAGTCCCCAGCTCGTAGCCCTGGTAGCGCGCCCGCACGTCGTGGCCTTTAGCCTCCAGGTGCTCAAGCTCGACGGTGGTCAGGTCAGGATGGTGAACGGCCAGGTAGGCGTCGATGACGCGCTGGGTCTCATCAGGTTTGCCCTTGGCGAACTGGTGGACCTTGACGCTGACTGCTTCGATCCAGCCTTCGGCGAAGACTTGGCCGCGGCGGCGTTTGGTGGCCAGCTTGCAGCGAGTTTGACTGCGGACGAACACCTTGCGCGCGGCCAGGAGCTGCTGGTGGAGCGCGGAATAGGCGTAGCTGGCCATTTCAGGCCCGACACCGATACCAACGAACTTGAAAGCCCAGCCCAGGCGCTGATCACGAAAGGCCAAGGGATCGCAATCGAATGCCTGGGCACACACCAGTGCGAGCTGGTGAAGCCAATGGGCGGGTGCTTTGCGGGTGCCGGTGGCAACGACTGCTTCGCTGGCCAGCACCGCCTGGACGTCAACGTCCATGAGGTTGTGCTGCTGCATGAGCTTACGCGCCTGACGAAGCGCGATCTCAGCTTCGTTCGGGGCGGCGCCGGCGTCCTTGGCCAGGGCGAAGCACTTGGCGACGCGCTCTAGGATCTTCTGCTTGTTGGTGTCCATCAGGCAGCCCCTCCTTGCGAAGGGGCCGCTGCCGGTGCCGGGTTTGACACCAGTACGACTTCCTGAAGCGCCTCTGTCCAGACCTTGAGGGTCTCCTGAGCGCTTGGCTTGGAGAGCTGAGCCTCCCGGACTTCTGCGATACGCTCGTGGAGTGCCTTCAGCCGTTCGGCGGGTGTGTGGCCAGGATGAACCAGGTGGCGTTCGACGGAGTATTTCAGGTCGGCGATGAGACTGGATATTTGGTCCAGACGCCAGCTGCGCTCACTGGACCACTTGGGAGCGTGGCTTTGCATCATGTCGCGAAGCTGATGATCCTCCTTCAGCATCCAGCCGTCGGTAACAGGCCTAATGGCGATGTACAGCTTCAGTACGTCGATCTGCTGCTCGACCGTCGTGGTCGGCAGCTGGAAGTGCTGGGCGACCAGCTGCGTCGCTTGTCGCTCGCGTTGCTCACGAAGCTTGGCGGCAGCCTTCTCCTCGCGCGCCTTCCGTTCCTTGGCGTGCTCGACGTTGTACTTCACCGAGTCCAGTAGTGCAGCAGCGTTGCTCAGCAGCTCGCGCTGCTCCTGGGAGAGCCTCGCGCCGAGGCGGCCGTGGATCGAGTTGCCGTACTGGGTCAGCGCACGAAGCTCGCGGGCCGCGCTGGAGAGCCCGGTCTGTACCTTACGGAAATCCTTCGTGTCGTAGAAGTTTCCCTGTTCCAGCACCACGTCTGCAGTTATGCCGATGGCCTGGGTCAGATCATGATTTTGGGGAGTGGCCATCTCACTTGCCCTCTCTCACCAGGGCATGCACGGCCGATTCGTTCAGGGCCATGAAGCGCTCAGTCCACTCGGGGAAGAGTTCGATGGCGAGGTTGCGGATGACCTGCAGGGCAGCGGGTGCCTGACGGTTGCTAGGCTGCCTGTACTCCAGACGATGTGCAGGGACCCCATGAGTGGCCGACTCGCAATAGACAACTGCATCAGGGATGACGGTATCTATGACCTGGATATCGGAATGGCCACGGAAGGTCTCCCGGATCGTCGCATCCAGCTGGCGGGCGTCTGAGGTGAGATCCAGACCGTTCACTACGGCTTTGATGGGCGGTACCGGCAGCCCAAGGCGGGCATAGGGTCGGAGTCCGTCCAGCATCTGCAGCGTGCCGCGGTTGAATTCGCGGGCGGATAGCATTTCAGGGGGGAGGGGGGAGACGGCGAGGTCCGAAGCGAGCATCACCATCTCGAGGAGCACGGTGCGGGCGCCCTGCGTATCGATCAGCACCAGGTCGAAGTCGTCCTGGAAGATGTCCTTGAGATGAGCCAGGCGAAGCCGGCCATCGGGCGCCTGCAGGAGGAGGTTGATCAGGTGGTTGTGCGGATCGTTGGAATAGATCAGCGACAGATTCTGGATATTCGTCTTGGAGACGATGCGGTCGAGGCGTGTCTCGTTGCTGGCGATCAGCTCAAAGACGCCGCAGGGGGCGGGCTCGACAAGGTCGTAGTAGGACGAAAGGGAAGGCTGGACAGGATCCAGGTCGATCAGTAGGGTGCGGAGCCCCGCATCGGCACAGAACGCGCCTAGGTTGGCGGTCTTGGTGGTTTTTCCTGTACCGCCCTTGGTCGAAATCGCAGATGTAGTTTTCAAATTTGCAGCCTCTAATGGGTTCATTAGAGGCCGCTTGTTTTCACTGAGAGGCGCGTCGCGCCTGGGTGTAGTGGTGGGTCAAAAGCAATTGGCTTTTAACCAATTGGTCGCAGGTTCGAATCCTGCACGACCCACCATTTTTACCAGGAACCCTCCGCAAGGAGGGTTTTTGCGTTTTGGCGCATTACTTTTTTCCTTCGAGATCCAATTTGTGCTGGAAAGGGGCTGATCCCGCCAGTACGCCAGACAAGGCGCGCTCGACGTCCTTCTACTTCACAGGGGTACCGTGAAAAAGTCGCGCCTAGGTTGGCCTGCCTCGCTTCCATCACGTCGCGCTCTATTCCGCTCATCTCTGGCAAACGCCGTCATCCAAGCTGCGTCCCGCGCCTATCAAGGCGATAGCCGGTCATAGCGACCGTCTGAGGCCTTACTACTATCAGGTGAAGTAACGGGTTTTCAGGCGGCGGGAATGCAGTCGAAACGCCTCTCGGGCTTCACGCTTATCGAGGTCTTGATCGTCGTGGCGCTGCTGGGCATCGTCACGGCACTGGCGGCGCCGGGCTTCGCCGGTCTGGTTCAGAGCAACCGCGTCCAGGCGGCAGCGGGGGAGTTGCAGCGCGCCCTCTATTACGCCCGTAGCGAGGCCATGAGCCGGGGCGTGAACGTCATCGTCACCACCGAACCGGAAGATGCCAATGGCTGGATGGGGGCCCTGAAAATCAGCACCGTCGAGACGGTGGTACTGCCTACTGCCGAGGTGTTGCGCCGTTATAGCGGCGGGCTAGGTACGGGAGTCAATGGCACAGGATCCTTAGGAGGGACGCCGCTGACCAAGCTGACCTTCCAGCCCAACGGCAGTGTGAAGCTCGAAGGCGAGGCCATCATTCTTGTCTGCGCTACCAATGCACTCGCCCAAGGTAGGCAATTTAACCTCAAACAGGGCGGGCGGCTGACCGTCAAGGAATACACGCCCAATCGGCCCAGCGCGGTGGGGTGTAGTTAGATGAACGGACGGTCAAGTGGCTTCAGCATGATTGAGGTATTGGTCAGTCTGGTGATTATCTGCATCGGCGTGCTGGGCATGGTGGCCCTGCAGACGCGTAGCGTGGCGCTGTCCCAGGACTCGATACAGCGCAGCAACGCCATGGTGCTGGCCAACGACCTATTCGAGCTGATGCGCAGCAATCGCGATCAGGTGATCGCCAGCGACAAGGTCAAGATCGACGGGGCCTACATCAAGCAGCCTGGTACCAACTTTCGCACCAAGGCACTCGATGCCGGCAAGACCTGCCTGACCCGGGATCGTTCCGCAGGCGGGGAAACGGTCGCCTGGCAGGATCTGGGGTGTTGGCTGAATCAGGTAAAGGCGCTGCTACCCGTGACGGACGCCTTGATCGCCAGCAGTTTCGCAGTGTGTCCAGCGTCCAAGGTGCCTCTCTTGCCAGCCAGTCCCACTGATCCAGGGATACCGCTGACTGTCTGCGAAAACACCGCACGAGCAACGGTGATGGTAGTAATCGCCTGGCAAGACGTTAGTAATGATCAACTGAATTGCCCGGCTGGTATCTGTTATTACGCTCTACGCTCGGAGTTATGACATGAGCCTTGGACGTTTTACACTTGGCCGGCATCAGGGCTTTTCACTCATCGAAATGATGATCGCCCTGACTGTGGGTACCTTCCTAGTGCTGGGCGTCTCGCAGATCTATATCAACAACAAGCGCAGCTTTCTCTTCCAGCAGGGCCAGACCGGCAATCGCAATAACGCCCAGCTGATCTTCCAGGTACTCGATAGGCAACTCGCGCGCACTGGCTTCCGCGCCGACATCCGCTATCAGGGCAATTTGGAGGCAGCCTTTCCCAAGATTGACTCCAAGGAAGATCCAGTCGATGGCATCAAATGCCCTGTCTTTGACCCTGGCGTTACCATTGGCGCGACTACGGACAGCGTCGAGGCGCCTACCGGGGTCTGCATTCGCTATCAGGGGGCGCTGGACGGCAAGGACCTGGATTGCCTGGGTAACGTCATTCCCCGGGTGAATCTCAACACCGGCGGTAACGTCCTGATAAAGCTGCGATATACGGCAAGCGATATTCCAGGCGATGGCACTCTGAGATGCACGGTCTGGAGCGAGCGAGATGGCACTCTAACCCCAAAAGGTAGCGAGGTGCTGGTGCAGGGGTTGCAGGACTTTCGCTGGTCCATTCCATCCAAGGCAGATGCGCCTGCGGTGCGTTACGTGGCGCTACTCAACACCCGTGAGGCGCTGCCTAGTGAAGTGGCCAGCAATGCGGCTGCTAACTGGAAAACCCTGACAGGGCTGCAGGTCGCTGAGACCAATCGACCCATGCAGATACTGCAGAGTACCGTCACCCTGAGGAATCTTGCGCTATGAGTCGGGTCAGCATCAGGCAACGCGGTGCGACCTTGCTGATCGCTCTTGTGATGTTATTGCTGCTGTCGCTGTTGGCCGCTTCCAGCATGCGTCAGACCTTGCTGCAGGCCCGCAGCGGCGGCGCCGCCCTGGAAAATACCCAGGCCTTCAATGCCGCGGAAGCGGCGTTACGCGAAGGTGAGCGGCGATTGGTGGACCTCAGTCAGCAACCGTCCTTTACCGCCTTCAGCGCAGGTTTCGCTAGCTGCCTGGATAGCGTGCCTACCTTGAAGAAGGCGTTCGCCAAATCTCCTAGCGGTGACCTGTGCATCCTTACCAAGGCCAGCGACCTCAATACCAGCGCCCTGACCCAGGCCTGGGCTGTCGCGGCGCTGCAGCTGAATCAGGACGATCTCCTGGCGCCAACGGCGCGTACGGTCGCCTATCGTGGCTCCGATGGCAGCGCTTCCTTCGCCCAGACACCCCGTTGGGTAGTGACGGCCATCGGCAGCAGCTCGGTCGATGTCTCGGCGCCAGCGACCAATCTGTTCCGGGTGACCGCCGTCGCGCAGGACCGAGGTAGGCGCTTCCCGGTGATTCTGCAGAGCGTCGTCTCGCTGGAGGTGCCATGAGTCGAGTCGTACTGGGAGTCGTCGTTCTGATGGCTGTGGTAGGTGTAGACCGCGTCCAGGCTGCGGCATTGAATCTTAGTCAGCAGCCCTTGTTCCTGACCAACAGCGTCGGCCCCAATCTGTTTGTGACCCTGGACAACTCCACCAGCATGCAGATGGCGGTGGTACCAGATGCGTCGAATACCGATGCCATCCGACCAACCCGCCGCGCCAAATCGGCAGCCTTCAACAGTCTCTACTACAACCCGGCGATCACTTATCCGGCGCCTTATACGGTGAGCTATAGCAGTACGGGCGGGCTGACCCGCACGCGACTGTCCACCAGCTTTACTACTGCCTATGTAAACGGCTATCGACCAAGCCTGGGTAGCGTCAATCTGTCCACCGATTACCGGGTGAGCTGGAGTTACAACCCTAATCTGGTCACCACCGATCTTAATCTGGCCCGAGGCAATGCATACGGCAATCCAGGGTTGCAGAACAATAGTCCGAGCATGTTGGCCGAGAATCCTTCCCAGGATTTTTTTAGTAGCGGCACCTACCGTGGGACCAGTTCGACCTATGGCACCCTCACGCTGCTCAACATTCTGCTGGGGGCTGGCTTCACCGAGAACGTCAATGGTGCTCAGGTCAGTATCAGCGACGCCTCTTTGCTGCAGCGCTTGCTGACCGGGGCGGCGCTTAATGGCGGTTGTAGCGCGAGCATCGCTAATACGCCGACCGTTACCTACAGCAACGCTACCTGTACCCGCAACGTGAACTATGGGCTGCTCGGGGTGATTTCTTCGGTCAACTATACGATCACAGCCAACACCAACGTCTCTGCTGCCATTACCGGCGTACAGGCCTATTACTATCTCTACGATACGGCGCTCGGTACCTGTCTTCCTGCCGCTCTGCAGTCCGATGGCTGCTACCGGCGGGTGCTGGTCAGCCCCACCTCCGGCCCCAATGGCACGGACGAGCGACAGAACTTCGCCAACTGGTATTCCTTCTATCGTAGCCGCGCTTTAGCGGCTCAAACCGCGACCAATCTGGCTTTGGCAGATGCCTCGGAAAATATCCGGCTAGGTTGGCAGGCACTTGGCACCAGCGACAGCTGCATCCTGGTGACAGCCAATGCCAACTGCCGCGGCATAGGCAATTCGAGTCCGGCCACCTACGACAATCGCCTGCGGCCCTTTACGGGCGCGCACAGGGCGGCTTTCTTCACCTGGCTGGGTGATGTCTACTACAACCAGAGTACGCCCCTGCTCCAGGCGGTCGCCCGGGTTGGCGAACTGCTCAAGACTACGGGCAGTGAAAGCCCCTATGCTTCTCAGCCAGGTAGTAGCGAAGCGCCGGTCTATGGGTGTCGTGCCAGCTACAGTCTGGTGGTGACCGATGGTATCTGGAACTCTGCACTGAATTCCGGCAACGTCGACGGTACCGCCGCTACCTTACCAGACGCCCAGCAGTACTCCCCCCAGGCACCGTTCCAGGACGGTACCTCCAGCACTCTTGCAGATCTGGCCTTTCTCTACTGGCGTACCGATGCCCAGCCCAACCTGGACAACAAGGTGCCTCCCTACAATACGGTCGGCACCAACGAGACCCAGAGCACCCGAACGCTATCTCCCTACTGGAACCCCCGCAACGATCCGGCGACCTGGCAGCATCTCACCGGCTTCTACGTCGGCATCGGGCTGAGCAGCGCCCTGGTCAATCCGGCCTGGGGTGGCGATACTTTCTCCGGTGGTTATGCGGGATTGGCAGCGGGCACCACGGCCTGGCCAGTGGCCGGAGCGGACAACTCGGTCAATCAGAACAACGTCTATGACCTCTGGCATGCCGCTATCAACTCGCGCGGTGAGTTCTTTAGCGCCGAGAACGCCAGCGATCTGATCACCTCCCTTGGCAAGGTGGTCACGCGTATCAGCCAATCCACCAGTGTCGGTGCCAGCCAGACCGTTTCTCCTACCCAGGTAGGAGACACCACCGCGCTCTTTGCCTATGTCCCCTCCTTTTCCAGTGCCGACTGGAGCGGGGACGTCATCAAGTACCAGCGCACCGCCTCCACCCGCACGCGGATCTGGAGCGCTGCTCAGCGGCTGACTACCCGCTTCCCTCCTGGCAACACCGACTTTGCCACCCGCCAGATCTACATGGCCAAGGATGGCGCCTTGACCGATTTCACCTGGGCGAAGCTGACTGTCGATCAACAACTCTTACTCAATAGGACCTCGGGCGGCGCCACTGACACCTACGGCAGTCGCCGGGTGGATTATCTGCGCGGGGATCGCAGCCTGGAAACGCCCGGAGCCACGCCGTCCTTGCGCCCGCGTAGCCAGATCCTCGGTGACATCGTGAATTCCTCACCGGTGGTGGTGGACGCTCCCAACAGCCCCATCGCCCTAATGAACGCGATGGTAGGCAACGATACCTACGCGACCTTTCGCACCAAAAATGCGTCCCGGGCACGACGCATCTATGTAGGGGCCAACGACGGCATGCTGCATGCCTTCGATGACCAGGGGCAGGAAGTCTTTGCCTTCGTCCCCAGCGCCGTCATGGCCAATCTCCCGCGGCTGACTGAGCGCAGTTACAACGGTGGTGGCCATCAGTCCTACGTCGACAACACGCCGGTAGTGGGGGACGTCTATTTCGGCAGCGCCTGGCGTACTGTGCTGATCGGCACGCTGCGTGGAGGAGGGCGGGGTATCTTCGCCCTGGACATCACTAATCCCGACGCGCCGAAATTGCTCTGGGAAAAGTCAGCTGCGGATGCCGACTATAAGAACCTGGGCTTCACCTATGGTCAGCCCGTGATCACTCGACTGCACACGGGAAGCTGGGGCGTGGTAGTCAGCAACGGCTACAACAGTGATCAAGATAACGCGGTACTCTATGTGATGAACGTGGCCAATGGCAGCCTGGTCAAGGCCCTGCCGGTCAGTGACGGCCAGGCCACCCCCAACGGTCTGAGTTCGCCCTTCGTCGCCGATGTCGATGGCGACCTGATCGCCGACTATGCCTACGCCGGCGATCTGCGCGGCAACCTCTGGCGCTTCGACCTGATCGGTAGCTCACTGACCGCGTCGGCTTTACCAAATGACTTGCGGGTGGCCTTTGGCGGCCGCCCGCTGTACACCGCCCAGGCCAGCAGTGTCGCGCGCGGTATTACCAATCTGGCTCAGCCTATCACCGCAAGTCCTTTGGTGATCGCCCATCCCAGTGGAGCAGGGCACCTGGTGATATTTGGCACCGGCAAGTACCTCGAAGCCAACGATGCCATCGCCAACCCCAACAAGGCCATGACCCTCTATGGCATCTGGGATCGCCAGACCGATGGCTCAGCAGCTGGCAGTACCCCGGCGCTGACCACTGCCAATCTGCAGCAACAGACCCTGGGCAACGATCAGCGCATCAGCTACACCAGCTCCGCCGGATCCAGCGTCAGCAGTACGGCGAATACCGTCTTTACGACCTCGGTGAGCTGGTACGATCCGGCTACGGCCGCCAGCGGCAAACGGGGCTGGTACCTCAATCTGCCTCTCAACGGCGAGCTAGTCATCAACAAGCCCCAGCTATTCAGCGGCACCCTGTTGATGAGCTCCCTGATACCCAGCACCGATGCCTGTACCGCCGGAGTCACTACCTACCTCTATGCCCTGAATCCCTATACCGGGGGTAACAACAGTGGCCTGTTCAATCTTGGTGTGGATACGGTCTATGGCCGCCTCCAGCTGGACGGTCTGCTGGGCGGAATCGTGCCTTTCGTCTATGGTGATGGCACCTTCAGCGTAGAGGGCACCCTGGCCGATGCAGTGCTCTACGGTAGCAGTGGTAAGCAGCGAGGAGGGGGTGGTGGAGATTTACCATCCAGCCGCCGCCAAACCTGGCGTGTCATCACCAACCAGGACTATCCCGATCCTTAGGAATCGAGAACTCATGAAAAAGCCCGGCACTAGGCCGGGCTTTTTCATGGAACGGTGCGTCTCAACGCGCGTAGGTCAGCAGCACGTCGCCCGGGATCTGGAAGTCCACCGACATCATCACGCTCAGGGCGGTGATGGCGATGATGGAGAACCCAAACAGCTTGCGTGCCCACTGCACGTCGTTCTCGGCCTGATAGCCCATGAAGGCCAGGCGCAGCCACCAGGCACCGATCACGGCAGCCACTGCCAGGTAGACGTAGCCGGCGTAGCCGAGCACGGTCAGCAGCAGGGTGGCGGCCAGGAAGGCTACGGTGTACCAGACGATGTGACGCTTGGTCACCGAGATACCCTTGGCCACCGGCAGTACCGGAATCGAGGCCGCGGTGTAGTCCTTGAGACGGAAGATGGCGATAGCGTAGGAGTGTGGCATCTGCCAGAGGCAGAAGATCAGCAGCAGCACCGCGGCGCCGCTGTCGAACTGGCCGCTGGCGGCGCAGTAGCCGATCACCGGCGGAGCGGCACCGGACAGGCTGCCGACCAGGGTACCGTGGACCGAGGCGCGCTTGAGCCAGAGGCTGTAAAGCCCCACGTATACCACGAAACCCATCACCGCGAAGGCGGTGGCGACCAGATTGGTCGCCACGTACAGCAGCCCCACCCCGGCCAGGCCGAGGAGGGTGGCATAGGCCAGCGCCACCTTCGAGGAGATCGTGCCCTGTACCAGGGCACGATTGCGGGTTCTTTCCATCTTCTGATCGATGTCCATATCGATCACGTTGTTGAACACACAGCCGGAAGCAATGACCAACGACACCCCGATAGCCGTCGCCAGCAGCAACAGCGGGTCGATGCTCCCTTTGGAAGCCAGGAAGAACCCGCCGGCAACCGAGATCAGGTTGCCGAAGATGATGCCCGGCTTGGTCACGAGAAGGTACTTCTTGATCATCACGTCGGCCCGGTTCAGTGGATCATCATGTTGTGGTGCATGTGGTACATGATCCACAGGGATCCCACGACCAAGATACCGACGATGACCACGGTGAAACCAAAGGAGATCACGTTCCAACGCTGCTCTTCGGAGGTGTTCAGGTGCAGGAAGAAGTACAGGTGCACCAGCAGCTGTATCACCGCCATGATCACCACGATCGCCAGGGTCGCGCCCTTGGAGAAGGTGGGGAACATCACCAGGCCGAAGGGAATGACCGTCAGGATGACCGACAGGATGAAGCCGACCATGTAGCTCTTGAAAGTGCCATGGCTCTCGGCGGTATGCCCGTGGGCATTATGATCGTGCGCCATTACAGAACCCCCATCAGGTAGACGATGGTGAAGACGAAGATCCAGATGATGTCCAGGAAGTGCCAGAACAGGCTCAGGCACGACAGGCGGGTCACGTTGGTGGTGGTCAGACCCTTGGAAGAGATCTGCAGCATCAACACGATCATCCAGATCAGACCCGAGCTCACGTGCAGACCATGGGTGCCGACCAGCGCGAAGAACGACGACAGGAAGGCACTGCGATCCGGGCCCCAGCCCTCGTGGATCAGGTGGTTGAACTCATAGAGCTCCATGCCGATGAAGCCGGCACCGAACAGCCAGGTGACCGCCAGCCACCCCAGGACGCCGCCCTTGCTGCCCTTGTGCTGGGCGATCATGGCGAAACCGTAGGTGATACTGGAGAACAGCAGCAGGAAGGTTTCGACCAGCACGAACGGCAGTTGCACGATGTCGTGATGGGTCGGGCCGCCTGCATAGGCGTTGCTCAGCACTGCATAGGTCGCGAACAGGGTTCCGAACAGGATGCAGTCGGTCATCAGGTAGGACCAGAAACCGAAAGTGGTCAAGGATCCCGCGTCGTGGTGCCCATGCTCCTCGGCATGGGCGACTTCGTTATGCATAACTTGATTCGCCATTGGTTAGGCCTGCTTCAATTTCGCCAGGGACTGAATGCGTGCGTTTTCAATGCGCGCCACTTCTTCCGCCGGTACGTAGTAGTCGGTGTCTTCGTCGTAGCTACGGATAACGAAGGCGACGATCGAACCCACGAAGCTAGCGATGGCCAGCCACCAGATGTGCCAGATCAGAGCGAAGCCAAGCGCCAGGGCGAACAGGCTGATCACGATGCCAGCAGCGGTATTGCGCGGCATGTGGATCTGCTTGTAGTCCGCATCCTTCTTCTCGGTGATGCCTTTTTCCTTCATGCCCCAGTAGGCGTCGATGTCGTGTACTTCCGGCACTTCGGCGAAGTTGTAGAAGGGCGGCGGCGAGGAGGTCGACCATTCCAGGGTACGGCCATCCCACGGATCGCCCGTCACGTCCACGTTCTCCGGCAGATTGCGATCGCGGATACTGACGTAGAACATCCACAGCTGGCTCAGGATGCCGAGGGCGATGATGCCGGCGCCGATGGCGGCGGTCACCAGGAAGGGGTGCCAGTCGGGGTTGTCGTAGTGGTTCAGACGACGGGTCATACCCATGAAGCCCAGCATGTACAGCGGCATGAAGGCGACATAGAAACCGATCAGCCAGCACCAGAAGGCCTGCTTGTTCAGCTTCTCGTTCAGCTTGAAGCCGAAGACCTTCGGGAACCAGTAGATCATGCCGGCGAAGTAACCGAACACGGCGCCGCCGATGATCACGTTGTGGAAGTGAGCGATCAGGAACAGGCTGTTGTGCAGCACGAAGTCGGCACCCGGTACCGCCAGCAGCACGCCGGTCATGCCGCCGATGCTGAAGGTCACGATGAAGCCCAGGGTCCAGAGCATCGGCGAGGTGAACTGGATGCGGCCCTGATACATGGTGAACAGCCAGGTGAAGATCTTCACCCCTGTCGGGATCGCAATGATCATGGTCGCGATGCCGAAGAAGGCGTTGACGTTAGCGCCCGAGCCCATGGTGAAGAAGTGGTGCAGCCAGACGATGAAGGACAGCACGGTAATGGCTACCGTGGCCCAGACCATCGACACGTAGCCGAACAGACGCTTCTTGCTGAAGGTGGAGGTCACTTCCGAGAACACACCGAAGGCCGGCAGGATCAGGATGTATACCTCGGGGTGGCCCCAGGCCCAGATCAGGTTGGTGTACATCATCTGGTTGCCGCCAGCTTCCGCGGTGAAGAAGTGGAAGCCCAGGTAACGGTCCAGGGTCAGCAGTGCCAGGGTCACGGTCAGGATCGGGAAGGCCGCCATGATCAGGATGGCCGTACACCAGGAGGTCCAGGTGAAGATCGGCATGCGCATCAGGGTCATGCCCTTGGTGCGCATCTTCAGCACGGTCACGAAGAAGTTGACGCCGGTCAGGGTCGTACCGATACCGGAGAGCTGAAGCGCCCAGATGTAGTAGTCCATCCCTACACCTGGACTGTACTGGATGCCTGACAGCGGCGGATAGGCCACCCAGCCGGTCGCGGCGAACTCGCCCACGAACAGCGACATCATGATCAGCACGGCGCCGGCCACGAACAGCCAGAAGCTCAGCGAGTTCAGGAAGGGGAAGGCCACGTCGCGGGCACCGATCTGCAGCGGTGTCACCACGTTCATCAGGCCGGCCACGAAAGGCATCGCCACGAAGAAGATCATGATCACGCCGTGGGCGGTGAAGATCTGGTCGTAGTGATGGGGTGGCAGGTAGCCCTCGGCGCCGCCGGAGGCGATGGCCTGCTGGCTACGCATCAGGATGGCATCGGAGAAGCCACGGAGCAGCATGATCAGAGCGACGATGAAGTACATCACGCCGATCTTCTTGTGGTCGACGGTGGTCAGCCACTCTTTCCAGAGGTAGCCCCACTTGCCGAAGTAGCTGAGTGCCCCGATGAGCGCCAGGCCACCCAGGGCGACCACGACGAACGTCACGAGAATGATCGGCTCGTGATACGGAATATCCGCGAGAGTTAATTTACCGAACATGACTTATTCCTCGGTACCGTGTTGACCGCCGTGCTGGCTCATGTCCATCACGTGATCGGTCTGCTTGCTGAAGTCGGACTTCATGAACTTCTTGATGACCGTTCTGAACAGATCCGGCTCGACCGTCGAGTAGTAGGCGACCGGCTGCTTCTCGCTGGGCTTGGCCAGCTCGGTGTAGCTCGCCTGGTCCAGGGTCTTGCCACCCGACTGCTTGACCTTGTTGACCCAGGCGTCGAAATCACCGGCGGTGGGTACCGCGTGTACGGCGAAGATCATGTCGGAGAAGCCGGCGCCGCTGTAGTTGGCCGAGCGACCTTCGAATTCGCCGGGATGATCGGCGATCAGGTGCAACTGGCTCTGCATGCCGGACATGGCATAGATCATGCCGCCCAGGGCCGGGATGGACAGGGTGTTCATGACCGACTCGGAGGTGATCTTGAACTGCACCGGACGATTGACCGGGATGGCGATCTCGTTCACCGAGGCGATGCCCTGCTCGGGATAGATGAACAGCCATTTCCAGTCCATCGAGACCGCTTCGATCACCAGCGGCTGCTCGGGATGATCCAGCGGTTTGAAGGGATCCAACTCGTGGGAGGTCTTCCAGTTCAGGATGCTCAGGAACACCACGATGGCCAGGGGGACCAGCCAGACCACGGCTTCGATCTTGTAGGAGTGAGCCCAGTTCGGGGTGTACTTGGCGTCCTTGTTGGTCGCGCGGTACTTCCAGGCGAACAGGAAGGTCATCACGATGACCGGGATCACCACGATCAGCATGAGGCCGAACGCTGTGTAGATGAGGTTGCGTTCTTGCACGCCGATGGAGCCTTTCGGATCCAGCAGCACGGCGTCGCACCCGCTGAGCAGCAGCGCGGCGGCACCGGCCAGAAGCCAACCGGTTGGTTTTAGATACTTCGTTAGTTTCATCTCACGACCTCAGTAGAGCGGCTCATCGTGGTTATTCTCTCAACGTGCCTGTCGCCAGCCTCATGCTCCGCAACGGACAGGCATCCGTGCGGCAGGCTGATGGATTGCAGAAATTGCGGGATTTCGCAGCGCGGTATGGTGCCACAGAGGGGCTGGATATTCGACCCTTTGGTCAGCCGCTGTTCAGGTGTTGTCGGTCGTCGAGAAAGCCGAAAACAGGCGGGGTAAGGCACTGTCATGCGCTGGGTAAGAGTAGTCGAGGGTTGCGGAGTCGCCAGTTCTCGGAGCAGGTAACGGGCTGCTCGAAGGCAGGGGGAGCGACTGGCAAGCGACCCAGGAAGGCGCGGCCCAAGGCGGCTAAGGCCTTGAAGGCTTTGGAAAGATGAGGAGAGGACGACGCGGAAGGATGGTGCCGGAGATAGGAGTCGAACCTACGACCTTCGCATTACGAATGCGCTGCTCTACCAACTGAGCTACACCGGCACGAAGCTTTCAATGATAAGTCTTCGCTTATCTGCTGTGCAAGCCTGGTCGCTGCCCCTGTGCGACGGCCTGTGGCGATGTGTCGCACTGCTGCCTGCTGCGAATTTTTGGGTTCGCCAACGCCTCTCGGGCTGACGATATTGGTTGAGAAGGAGGTCAGTGGTCAGGGTATGGCTCATTCAGGAAACCTTTACTGGAGTCGTCCTACCTAATCCTTCGCGGATCCAGCCTTGCCGCAGCTTCGCCCCACCCATACTGCAAGCTGATAGCTGCTCATGCGGAGAGCCACGATGACCGATTACTCCCTCACCCGTCGTAATGTCCTCGTCGGCTCCGCCGTGGGGCTAGCCGCTGCGGCTTCAGGCGCTGCCGTTGCTCAGGAAGGCAGCAGCACGACCCGTCCCGCCAAGCCGCTACAGGACCCGCGGACCAAGTACACCCGCGAGCCCTTCAAGGAGCAGCGCCAGGAATGGCCGGCTTTGACCAGCAAGATGGAACCGCGTCCCGACCATGGTGAGACCAGCTATCACGGCTCGGGTCGCCTGGCCGGGCGCAAGGCGCTCATCACCGGCGGCGACAGCGGTATCGGTCGCGCCGTGGCCATCGCCTTCGCTCGCGAGGGGGCGGATGTGGCCATCAACTATCACCCCTCCGAAGAATCCGACGCCCAGGAAGTGGTCAAGCTGATCCAGGAGGCCGGGCGCAAGGCCATCACCCTGCCGGCCGATATCCGTACCCAGGAGGCTTGCGAAGAGGTCGTCAGCAAGGCCATCCAGCAACTCGGTGGCCTGGATATCCTGGTGAACAACGCGGCTTACCAGCAGAGCAAGGCCGACATCCTCGAAATCACCGACGAGCAATTCGACCGGACCTTCAAGACCAACGTCTATCACGTCTTCCGCTTCAGCAAGGCCGCCATCCCACACCTGCCGCCGGGCGCCAGCATCATCAATACCGTCTCGGTGAATTCCTACGATCCTGGTGAAGAGCTGATCGATTACGCCTCGACTAAAGCCGCCATCCTCAATCTCACCAAGGGCATGGCCAAGCAACTGGCCAAGAGGGGCATCCGCGTCAACGCCGTGGCACCGGGTCCGGTATGGACGCCGCTACAGGTAGCAGGTGGGCAATTGGAAGGGCAGATGAAGGAGTTTGGCCAGGACACGCCGCTCGGTCGGGCAGGGCAGCCGGCAGAGTTGGCGGGGCTTTATGTGGCGTTGGCGGAGGAAGATGCGAGTTTTAGTACGGGGACTGTGGTGGGGGCGTTTGGGGGGAAGGGGATGCCCTGATATGAATTGATCGCCTTCAATTAAATAAAAACGCCCCGTTAAGGGCGTTATTTACACATCTGTATTAAGTTTTGGGGCAGCCAGTAGGGGCAAACTTGCCATCTACGTTTGTACCGCAGGTCCATCCACCAGTTGTGCTGCGAGTCCAAGTGATGGTTTTTCCAGAGATTGCAGCGGCTGCGCTGTTTCCAAAAGTCGCAGTGATGGTGGCTGCGCCTGTTGGAACGGCCGGTGTTCCAGTACCAGTGATGGCCACCTGCGGATAGCCAGTACCACTTGCAGGGTCAGGAGACGAACCTTGTTTAGCGCCGGAAGTTGTAGAAATCAAGTTGGATTGTGCTACACCAACAGCAGGATCGCATTTAGTGCTGTCAGAGGTTGCATCTCCAATCGTCCCTTTTCCACTATTAAGGCAATCTTCAACCAGCGTTTTCATCCCTCCGGTTTCAGCCATAACTCTAGAAACTTGCGAACGAGCTACATAGTTTTGGTACTGAGGAATTGCAATAGCCGCCAGAATGCCGATGATCGCTACCACGATCATCAATTCGATTAAGGTAAAGCCTTTTTGAGCTTTCATTCCAAATCTCCAAGGTTGGATCAGGCCAACGTGCCTGTCAGGGCTTAAGCATAGGCCGTGCCAAGGGAAAGTGGCGACTGCAGCACGGTTTCTTCGCGATGAGCGTCAACAAAGGACAGGTGATGACAAAAAATGTCAGCTGTCTGGCGCCATTTTGCGGGCGCGTTGGGGGGTGCTATAACGCCTGCTGTAACCATAGGTAGGAAAGACGATGAACGAGACGGTGTTGCTGTCGGGACTGGCACGCCAGTTGGTGGACGCCCAACTGTTGGCGGAGGCAGCGGCCCAGCAAGCGGTGGTCAAGGCCAAGCAAGCCAAGGTGCCGCTGGTGACCTATCTCGTTCAGCAGCGGCTGGTGCAAAGCCGGCCCCTGGCCGAGTTGGCGGCTCAGGAGTTCGGCGTACCTTTTCTTGATCTGGCGGCTATAGACAAGGAGCAGCTGCCCAAGGACATCGTTAACGAGAAGCTGATGCAGCAGCATCATTTCCTGCCTCTGAGCAAAAGGGGTAACAAGCTTTTCATCGCGCTTTCTGATCCAACCAACCAGCAGGCCATCAATGATGTGTCCTTTGGCAGCAAGCTCGCCGTTGAGGTGGTTCTGGTCGAGGATGACAAGCTGCACCAAGCCATCGAGCGGTACCTCGATACGGGAACCGGTGGGCTGGAGTTGTCCGATCTTGATCTCGATTTGGAAGCTGAGGGAGGCGAGCGAGCGCAAGAAGCGGTGGCTGGTACCGATGCTGACGATGCACCTGTGGTGAAATTCGTCAACAAGATGCTACTGGATGCCATCAAGAAAGGCTCTTCCGACCTGCACTTCGAGCCCTATGAAAAGATGTACCGGGTGCGCTTCCGCACTGACGGCGTCCTCCACGAGGCGGCGCGGCCGCCGGTACAACTGGTGTCACGGATCTCAGCGCGGCTCAAGGTGATGTCCAATATGGATATCTCCGAGCGGCGCAAACCCCAGGATGGCCGGGTCAAGCTGAAGGTATCCAAGACCAAGTCCATTGACTTCCGCGTCAACACCTTGCCCACCCTTTGGGGCGAGAAGATTGTGATGCGGATTCTGGATTCCTCCAGTGCCCAGATGGGGATCGATGCCCTGGGCTACGAGGATGTGCAGAAAGAGCTCTACCTGCAGGCGCTCAAGCAGCCACAGGGAATGATCCTGGTGACCGGGCCGACCGGTTCGGGCAAGACGGTCTCCCTCTATACCGGTCTCAATATCCTCAATACCGAAGACATCAATATTTCCACTGCCGAGGATCCGGTGGAAATCAACCTGGAAGGCATCAACCAGGTCAACGTCAATCCCCGTCAAGGACTCGACTTCTCCCAGGCGCTGCGGGCCTTCCTGCGTCAGGATCCCGACGTAATCATGGTCGGTGAGATTCGGGATCTGGAAACGGCGGAGATCGCCATCAAGGCAGCCCAGACCGGTCACATGGTGATGTCGACCCTCCACACCAACAGCGCGGCGGAAACCTTGACGCGTCTGCGGAACATGGGGGTGCCCGCCTTCAACCTGGCAACCTCGGTCAACCTGATCATCGCCCAGCGGCTGGCGCGCAAGCTGTGCAACAAGTGCAAGCGAGTCCATGAAGTGCCGCGTGAGGCTCTCTTGGCCGAAGGATTTCGCGAGGAAGAGATTGGTAGCTTTACTCTCTACCAACCCATTGGCTGCGAGGACTGCAATGCCGGTTATCGCGGACGCGTGGGTATCTATGAGGTAGTGAAGGTCACTCCGGCGCTGCAGCAGATGATCATGGAGGAGGGCAACTCCATCGAGATCGCGGCGCGGATGCGCAAAGAGGGCTTCAACGATCTGCGGCGGTCGGGGCTGGTGAAGGCGATGCAGGGGATTACCAGTCTGGAAGAGATCAATCGGGTGACCAAGGACTAATGGCTTTCCCTCACCCTAGCCCTCTCCCAGAGGGAGAGGGGACTTGATCAGAGCGGCGGTTGTTGATCGCACATAAGGCCTCAGCATCACAGGGCAACTCCGGCATATGGCGCGATGCTTGCCTCTAAAGCCGCAACCCGCTCTGCATAGAGCATTCTTTTGACGGGCCCGTCTCGACGGGCCGAGTCTTTGTGAGTCGAGGCCATGGCCGATAAAGCTATCAAGATGGGCAGCTTCACCTGGGAGGGAACCGATCGCAAAGGGACCAAGGTGAAGGGCGAGATGACGGGCCTAAATCCTGCGCTGATCAAGGCGCAGTTGCGCAAGCAGGGGATCAACCCGACCCGGGTGCGCAAGAAGTCGGTGTCGCTGTTCGGCAAGGGCAAGAAGATCAAGCCCATGGATATCGCCCTGTTCACCCGGCAGCTGGCGACCATGATGAGCGCAGGTGTGCCCCTGCTGCAGGCCTTCGACATCATTGGCGAAGGCTTCGACAATCCCAACATGCGCAAGATGGTCGACGACATCAAGCAGGATGTCGCCGCGGGTAACAGCCTGGCCAATTCCCTGCGCAAGCAGCCTCAATACTTCGACGATCTCTATTGCAACCTGGTAGACGCTGGCGAGCAATCCGGTGCCCTGGAGACCTTGCTGGATCGAGTGGCCACCTACAAGGAAAAGACCGAGGCGCTGAAAAAGAAGATCAAGAAGGCCATGACCTATCCGGCGGCAGTAGTGGTAGTCGCGGTGATCGTCTCGGCTATTCTGTTGATCAAGGTAGTACCTCAATTCCAGTCGGTGTTCGAGGGTTTCGGTGCTCAGTTGCCGGCGTTCACACTCATGGTCATCGCCATTTCCGAGGTACTGCAGGAGTGGTGGTTGCTGGTACTGGGCGGGCTCTTCGTATTGGCTTTCGTCCTGCGGCATTTCTATAAGAAATCGGAGAAGTTCCGCGACGCGGTCGACCGTGGACTGCTGAAAATCCCGTTGATCGGCTCCATTCTCTATAAATCGGCCATTGCCCGTTATGCCCGCACGCTGGCCACCACCTTTGCGGCCGGTGTGCCGCTGGTGGATGCTCTCGATTCGGTGGCGGGTGCGACCGGCAACGTGGTGTTCCGCAATGCCGTGGAGAAGATCAAGGGTGATGTCTCCACCGGTATGCAGCTCAACTTCTCCATGCGTACCACCGGGGTGTTCTCGTCCATGGCCATCCAGATGACGGCCATCGGCGAGGAGTCCGGTTCCTTGGACGAGATGCTGTCCAAGGTCGCGACCTTCTATGAAGACGAGGTCGACAACATGGTCGACAACCTCACCACCCTGATGGAGCCGATGATCATGGCGGTTCTGGGTGTTCTGGTGGGTGGTCTGATCATCGCCATGTATCTGCCTATCTTCCAGCTCGGCTCGGTGGTCTGATGGCGCTGCTGGAATTCCTGGCCGGCGCGCCGCTCGCTGCGGCGCTGTGCGCGCTGGTCCTGGGGCTGCTGGTGGGTAGCTTTCTCAATGTAGTGGTCTATCGGCTGCCGGTGATGCTGAGACGCGACTGGCAGGCGGAGGCGCGTGAGGTGCTGGAGCTGCCGGCCGAGCCGGAAGGGGCGCCTTTCAACCTGGCGCGGCCTGGTTCCCGTTGCCCCCATTGCCAGCGTGCCGTACGGCCCTGGGAAAATGTGCCAGTGTTGAGCTATCTGCTCTTGCGCGGTCGTTGCAAGGGCTGCCAGGCGACGATCAGCCTGCGCTATCCGCTGGTGGAGTTGGCCTGCGGACTGCTATCCGCCTGGGTGATCTGGCATCTAGGCGTCACCTGGCAGGGCGGGGCTTTCCTGCTGCTGACCTGGGGGCTGCTGGCGGCCAGTCTGATCGATGCCGATCATCAGCTGTTGCCGGACGTGATCGTCCTGCCGCTGTTGTGGCTGGGGTTGATCGCCAATCAGTTCGGGCTGTTCACCAACCTCGGCGATGCCGTCTGGGGGGCGGTGGCGGGCTATCTGAGTCTGTGGCTGGTATTCCAGCTGTTCCGTCTGATGACCGGCAAGGAGGGCATGGGCTATGGCGACTTCAAGTTGCTGGCGCTACTCGGTGCCTGGGGCGGTTGGCAGATTCTGCCGCTGACCATCCTGCTGTCGTCGCTGGTGGGCGCCATTCTGGGCGTCATCACCCTGCGGCTGCGGCGGGCGGAAACCAGTACGCCCTTGCCCTTCGGTCCCTATCTGGCCGTGGCGGGGTGGATTGCCTTGCTCTGGGGTGATCAAATAACCGGCCTGTACCTGAACTTCGCCGGATTCCGATGACTTCTGCCTGGACCCTCGGCCTGACTGGGGGCATCGGCAGTGGCAAGAGCGCCGCTGCCGAGCATTTCGCCCGTCTGGGCATCACCTGTGTCGACGCCGACCAGGCCGCCCGTTGGGTGGTGGAGCCGGGCCGACCGGCGCTGGCCGAGATCGCCGGGCATTTTTCGCCGGCTGTCTTGCAACCGGACGGCAGCCTGGACCGGGCGGCGCTGCGGGCGGCGATTTTTGCCGATCCGGCCCAGCGGCGCTGGCTCGAAGCCCTGCTGCACCCCCTGATTCGCCAGGAAATCCTGGCGGCCCTGGCCCGGGCCGCGTCGCCCTATGCCATCCTGGTGTCGCCGCTGCTGTTCGAATCCGGGCAACGGGCACTGGTCCGCCGCGGGTTGGTGATAGACGCGCCGGAAGCGCTCCAGCTTGAGCGAGCCATGCGCCGTGACGGGGTGGACGAGGCTCAGGTACGAGCCATCCTGGCGGCCCAGCTGTCGCGTACCGAGCGGCTGGCCAAGGCGGATGACGTCATCTGCAACGATGGCGATCTCGCCACGCTCCACACCGAGGTGGAGCGCCTGCATTCCTTTTATCTGACCCTTGACGGAGGCCAAGCATGAGCACTCTCACCGTGGACTGCCCCACCTGCGGCGCACCCGTGGAATGGAGCGAAAAGAGCGCCAATCGGCCCTTCTGTTCCGACCGCTGCAAACTGATCGACCTGGGGGCCTGGGCGGCGGAAGAGCACGCCATTCCCGGCAACGAGCTGGAAGACGATCTCTATTCCGAAGACCTCAATCGGCGCGGCCACTAGGTCGTGCGCTACAGCCGTTGCGACCAAGCCTTGGCAGTCGCCAGAGCGGCCTGGCGCAGCTTGGCCGCCAGTTCGGGTTTCTCGTATTCCAGCGGACTCGACGCCGTCACCGTATGGATGCGGTCGCGCTTGATAAAGAACACCTGGGTGCCCAGCAAGGGCTTGCTGCAGGCACTGGCGCCTTCGCCGAGGCCGTCGATAGCCTTGCACTCCAGTTGCTCGCTGAGCGATTGCACCTGTCGCCGCAGCTTGGGCAGCGCCCTGCCACCGTTCTCGTAGCCCGCCGACAGGCCCAGCAGATAGTTGGCCGGCTGGCCGGTGTCACGATCGGTGAAGGCGCAGCCGCCGGCGATCTGCCGGGCATAGGCCAGGGGCAGGCCGGAGGTCTGCTGGAGCAGCGGCAGTGGCAACTGGGCCTGCAGGCTGGCGCAGTCGACGGGTTCGCCGTTATCGGCATGGGCGAGGGCAGCGCCCAGGAGCAGGGGAAGGGCAACGAGGAAACGCATGAAAACATCCTGTCGATGGCCAGCGGCCGATAGAGGCCGAGTCTACCGGCTGGAGCCCCGTCTCAGGCGGGGAGACGGGAGCGGCTGTGCGCTGCGTCATGCGTCGGTCAGCACATTGCGGACTGGTATCCGGCGCGGGTGATCCTTACCCTGGCCGCAGACAGCGAACAGCGAGGCGTAGGATGTCCGAGGCGCTCACTCCCGGATTCATGGTGGTACACGGCAACCGGCTCGAAGAGCTGCGCGGCCTGGCGGTCGGCTGGATGCGGCGCTATCCCCTGGCGCCGCTGGAAAACGAACAGGTGCTGGTGCAGAGCAATGGCATCGCCCAATGGCTCAAGCTGGCGCTGGCCGAGGATCCGCGCGGGGACGACGAGGGCGGCTGCGGGGTGGCTGCGGCGCTGGAAGTGCAACTGCCGGCGGCCTTTCTCTGGCGGACCTACCGTCAGGTACTGGGCCGTGACCAGGTACCGCCATCCTCGCCGCTGGATCGCGCACCCCTGACCTGGCGCCTGATGCGACTCCTGCCGACCCTGCTCCTGCAGCCCGACTTCGCCGCACTGCGGCGTTTTCTCGACGATGACGGCGATCTGCGCAAGAGATACCAGCTGGCCGAGCGCCTGGCCGATCTCTATGACGGCTACCAAGTCTATCGCGCCGACTGGCTCAACGACTGGGCGGCGGGTCGCGATCTGCTGGCCAGCCTGCGCGACGGTCGGCGTCCCTTGCCGGAAAGTTGCCGTTGGCAGGCGCAGCTGTGGCGGGCGCTGCTGGACGATGTGGGCGATGGTGGTCTGGCCCGCAGCCGGGCCGGCGTGCACCGGCGCTTTTTGGAGGTGATGCGCGCGGCTACCGAAGCGCCGGCCGGTCTGCCGCGGCGGGTAGTGATCTTTGGTCTGTCGGCGATCCCGGCGCAGACCCTCGAAGCTCTGGCTGCCCTGGCCCAGTTCAGCCAGGTGCTGCTCTGCGTACACAATCCCTGTCGCCACCACTGGTCAGACATCGTTGCCGACCAGGATCTCCTGCGGCAGAACTACCGACGCCAGCAGCGCAAGCCGGGCATGCCGCAAACCCTGGATGCCGAGGCGCTGCACCAGCATGGCCAGCCGCTGCTGGCGAGCTGGGGCAAGCAGGGTCGCGACTACATCCATCTGCTGGACGAATTCGACGAGCCCGACGGTTATCGTCGGCTGTTCGAGGACCTCAACGGCGGACGCATCGACCTCTTCGCCGAGACTGAACCCCAGCATCTGCTCGGTCAGTTGCAGGACGATATCCTCGAGCTGCGCCCGCTGGCCGAGACCCGCGAACGCTGGCCGGCAGTGGATCCGGCGCGGGACAGGTCCATGCGTTTCCATGTGGCTCACAGTCCACAGCGCGAGGTGGAGATCCTCCACGATCAGCTCCTGGCGCGCTTCAACAGCGACAGCAGCCTCCGGCCGCGCGACGTCATCGTCATGGTGCCGGACATCGACGCCTATGCGCCGCACATCCGTGCGGTGTTCGGCCAGCTCGACCGCCAGGATCCGCGTTTCATTCCCTTCAGCCTGGCCGACCAGCACCAGCGCGGTTTCCAGCCGTTGCTGATCGCCCTGGAGCATCTGCTGCAGCTGCCCGACAGCCGCTTCGCCCTGAGCGAGATCCTCGACCTGTTGGACGTCCCGGCCCTGCGTACCCGCTTCGGCCTCCGTGAGGGCGACCTGCCGACCCTGCACCTCTGGCTGGAGGGCGCCGGCGTGCGCTGGGGGCTGGATGCCGAGCAGCGCAGTCGCCTCGACCTGCCCGAAGGCCTGACCCAGAACACCTGGCGCTTCGGCCTGAGGCGCATGCTGCTGGGCTACGCCGTGGGTAGCGGCGCCGCCCTGGGCGATATCGAGCCCTTCGACGAGGTGGGTGGCCTGGACGCGGCGCTGGTCGGGCCGCTTGTGGATCTGCTCGATGCGCTGGATGCGGCCCAGGCGGCGCTGGCCCAGCCGGCCCGGCCGGCGGAGTGGGGCGCCCGCCTGCAGGCGCTGCTGGCGCTGTTCTTCAGCGCCCAGGACGAGCATGACGAATACCTGCTGGAGCAGCTGGAAAATCTACGCGAGCGCTGGCTCGAACTGTGCGAGGACGTCGCCCTGGACGAAGAGCTGCCGCTCACCGTGGTCCGCGAGGCCTGGCTGGCCGGACTGGACAGCGGGGGCCTGGCCCAGCGCTTTCTCGCCGGGGCGGTCAATTTCTGCACCCTGATGCCCATGCGCGCCATCCCCTTCCGCGTGGTCTGTCTGCTGGGCATGCACGACGGTGCCTATCCGCGCATCCAGTCGCCGCTGGATTTCGACCTCATGGCCCAGGACTATCGCCCCGGTGACCGCTCGCGGCGCGAGGACGATCGCTATCTGCTGCTGGAGGCATTGCTCTCGGCGCGCGATCAGTTCTATGTCAGCTGGGTGGGGCGCAGCATCCGCGACAACAGCGAGCGCCCGCCGTCGGTGCTGGTCGCCCAGTTGCGTGACCATCTCCAGGCCGGTTGGCGGCTGGCGGGGCATGAAGAGGAGCCGGAGCGCCTCCTGGCGGCCCTGACCCAGGAGCATCCGCTGCAACCCTTCAGCGCCCGTTACTTCCGCGGCGAACGTGGGTATTTCAGCTTTGCCGCTGAATGGCTGGGCGTGCATGACCGCACCACGCGCGACGAGGATGCCCTGCTGCCGCCGCTGGTACCCGAAGAGCCCTTGGGCCTCGATGATCTCGCCCGCTTTCTGCGCGGACCGGTGGATCTGTTCTTCGCCAATCGACTCAAGGTGCATTTCGCGGCGCCCGATGCGCCGGCGGAAGACGAAGAGCCCTTCGGTCTGGATGCCCTGACCCGCTACCAGTTGGGCGAGGACCTGCTGACGGCGGCACTGGCTGAGCCGGTCGAGGCCGACCAGGCGCTCATGGCCGCCGCGGAGCGCCTGCGCGGCAGTGGTCGCTTGCCGCTGGCGGGTTTTGGCGAGCGGGCCGGGCGGGCCTTGCGCGAGCCTCTGCCTGCTGTGGTCGCCCAGGTCGAAGCCCTGACGCTACGCTGGCCCGAACCCCTGGAAGAGGCCGTGACCCTGGATCTCGAACACAAAGCGCTGCAATTGGTGGCCAACCTCGAACGCCTGCGTCGTGGTCCTGAAGGGCTGCTGGCCCTGACCGCTCAGGCCAATGGCCTGGGCAGCACCCGTACCCGCAAATGGCACCGATTGCTACGGCCCTGGGTGCAGCATCTGGTCGCTGCAGCGGGTGGCCTGAAATTGACCACCGCGGTGGTGGCGACCGATCTGACCCTGCTGCTGGCGCCGCTGGACGCTGAGCTGGCCCGACGTCAGCTGAACGAATTGCTTGATGCCTGGGCACTGGGCCAGCGGCGTCCGCTGCCGGTGGCGCCGCGCACCGCCTTCGCCTGGCTGGCCAATGAGCCGGACAAGGCCCTGGCCGCGGCCGAGCAGGCCTATCAGGGCGAGGCGGCGACCCATCCGGCGCTGCGTCGGCAGTATCCGGACTTCGCCGCCTTGCTGGCCGACGAGGAATTCGACGGCTGGTGCCAGACCCTCTATGCGCCGGTGCATACCGCCGGCTGGCAGGTGGTTGGTGGGGAGGGACAGGCATGAGCCAGCGTCCGCTCGCCCTGCGCTTTCCGCTGCAGGGCAATCAGCTCATCGAAGCCAGTGCCGGCACCGGCAAGACCTTCACCATCTCCGCGCTTTATGTGCGTCTGGTGCTGGGCCATGGTACGTCCGAGACGGCCTTTGGCCGCGACCTGTTGCCGCCGCAGATCCTGGTGGTGACCTTTACCGAGGCCGCCACCCAGGAGTTGCGCGACCGCATTCGTCATCGCCTGGCCGAGGCGGCGCGCTTCTTCCGTGACGAGATCGTGGCGCCCGATCCCTTGCTTGCCGAATTGCGCGAGGACTTTCCCGCCGAGGCCTGGGCCGATTGCGCCCGGCGCCTGGACATCGCCGCCCAGTGGATGGACGAGGCGGCCGTCTCCACCATCCACAGCTGGTGCCAACGCATGCTGCGCGAGCACGCCTTCGACAGCGGCAGTCTCTTCGTGCAGAACCTGGAGCAGGACCAGAGTGAATTGCTCGCCCAGGTGGTGCGCGACTACTGGCGGCGCTTCTGCTATCCGCTGGAGGGCGAGGCGCTGGACTGGGTGATCGAGCACTGGGGCGAACCCCGCGCCCTGGCCTTGCGCCTGCGACCCCTGTTGAGCGAGGCCTTGGGTGCGCCCAGGGGCGAACCCGCCGCCTTGCTGGCCACCGCCCTGGCCGAACGCCGAGAGCGGTTGGCACGGCTCAAGGCGCCCTGGGCCCAGTGGGCGGAAGAGTTGCGCGATCTCTGCCAGGCCGGCTGCGACGCCAAGGTGGTCGATGGTCGCAAATTGCAGAAGCGGTTCTTCGGGCCCTGGTGCGACAAGCTGGTCGCCTGGGCGGACAACCCCACCGGTGAAGACCTCGATATCGGCACCGGCTTCACCCGGCTGACCGAGGAGGGCTTCGCCGAGGTCTGGACCAAGGCCAGCCCGCCGGATCATCCGGCCCTGGCGGCCATGGCGCGCCTGCCCGGGCAACTGGCCGAGCTGCCCAGTCCCGAGGTGCCCCTGCTGGAACACGCCGCGGCCTGGGTGCAGCAGAAATTCGAGCGCGAGAAGCTGCGCCGAGCCGAGCTGGGCTTCGACGACATCCTCACCCGTCTGGATCGGGCACTGCAGGCCGATGGCGCTGGCGCACGACTGGCGGCGCTGATCCGCGAGCAGTTTCCGGTGGCGCTGATCGACGAATTCCAGGACACCGATCCGGTGCAGTACCGCATCTTCAGCACCGTCTACGGCGCAGGAGAGGGCACCGGGCTGTTCCTGATCGGCGATCCCAAGCAGGCCATCTATGCCTTCCGCGGCGCCGATATCCATACCTATCTGCAGGCCCGCCGCGCCAATGCCGGCCACCTGCATTCGCTGGACACCAACTTCCGCTCCACCGCCGCCATGGTCGCGGCGGTCAACCAGGTATTCCAGCATGGCGAGATGACGGCACCGCGCGCCGCCTTCCTGTTCCGCCAGGGCGAGGACAATCCGGTGCCCTTCGAACCGGTCCGCGCCCAGGGCCGGCGCGAAGCCTTGGAAACCGACGGCGTACCGGGCGCGGCCCTGACCTTCTGGCAACTGGCCGGCGACGAGCCGCTGGCCGGTACCGCCTATCGCGCCGCCCTGGCCGAGAGCACCGCCAGCGAGATCGTCCGGCTGCTGAGCCTGGCCGCCGAGGGCAAGGCTGGCTTTCGCCGTGAAGACGGCGAACTGGTGCCGCTGCGGCCCGCCGATATCGCCATCCTGGTGCGCGCCGGCAGCGAGGCCCAGGCGGTCCGCCAGGCCCTGGTGCGCCGTGGGGTGCGCAGCGTCTACCTGTCGGACAAGGATTCGGTGTTCACCGCCCAGGAGGCCCGCTGCCTGCTGGACTGGCTCAAGGCCTGTGCCGAGCCCGATGTGGATCGTCGACTGCGCGCAGCCCTGGGCAGCCTGACCCTCGACCTGCCACTCGCCGAGCTCGATGCCCTCAACCACGACGAGCAGGCCTGGGAGTTGCGGGTGCTGCAATTCCGTGGCTATCGCCAGCTCTGGCGCACTCAGGGCGTGTTGCCCATGTTGCGCCGCCTGCTGCAGGACTTCCGCCTGCCGCAGCGGCTGATGGCCCGCGCCGACGGCGAGCGGGTGCTGACCAATCTGCTGCACCTCGCCGAACTCCTGCAGCGCGCCGCCGGCGAGCTGGACGGCGAACAGGCGCTGATCCGCCACCTGGCCGAGCAGCTGGCCGCCCAAGGCGCCGCCGACGAGCAGATCCTGCGCCTGGAAAGCGACGCCGAGCTGGTCAAGGTGGTGACGGTGCACAAGTCCAAGGGCCTGGAGTATCCGCTGGTGTTCCTGCCCTTCGCCTGCGCCTATCGCGCCGAGGAGGGCGCCAGCCTGCCACTGCGCTATCACGACGACCAGGGGCAGGTGCGCCGTACCTTCAAACCCTCCGCCGAGGAGCTGGCCCGCGCCGACGACGAACGCCTGGCTGAAGACCTGCGGCTGCTCTATGTCGCCCTGACCCGGGCCCGGCACGCCTGCTGGGTCGGGGTGGCCGATCTCAAACGTGGCCGCAGCAAGGAGTCTGGCTTCGCCCGCAGCGCCCTGGGTTATCTGGCCACCGGCGGCGAGCCCCTGGCGAGTTCGGCGGCGCTGGGCACGGCGCTGGCCACCCTGATCGGCGCGCAATCCGACACCCTTATCCTGCCGCTGCCCGAGGCGGATCCGACCCGGCTGCCCGAAGCCCGCGAGGCTCCGGTGACCCTCAGGGCGCTGACGGCCCGTCGCGCGGCCCGCGAGGACTGGTGGATCGCCTCCTACAGCGCCCTGCGCATCGGCACGCGTCTGGGCGAAGCGCGGGAGGAAGGCCAGCTGAACCTGGAGCTGGACCTGGACACCCCGGCGGCCCAGAAGCTGTTCGACGATGACCGTCTCGCCCCGGACGAGGCTCGCCAGCCCGCGGCCGGCGAAGACCTTCATCGCTTTCCCCGCGGCCCCGGTCCGGGCACCTTCCTGCACAGCCTGTTGGAGTGGGTCGGCGAAGAAGGCTTCGCCGCCATCCAGGCCGCGCCCGAGCGGCTGGACGACCTGATCGCCCGGCGTTGCCAGCGACGCGGTTGGAATCACTGGATTCCCATCCTGCAGGGCTGGCTGCGCCAGTTGCTGGAGCTGCCGCTGCCCTTGCCGGGGGGAGGCCAGCGCCTGGGCGAACTGGCGCGCTATCAGGTGGAGATGGAATTCTGGTTCGCCACCCATGGCGTCGATCTGGAGCGGCTTGACGATCTGGTCCGCCGCGGCACCCATGGCGGCCAGGCACGGCCGATGCTGGAGCCGGGCCAGCTCAATGGTCTGTTCAAGGGCTTCATCGACCTGGTGTTCGAGTACGAGGGGCGCTATTTCGTGGTGGATTACAAGTCCAACTGGCTGGGCGCCGAGGCCGGCGCCTATACCCGCGCGGCCATGGAAGCCGCCGTCCTGGCCAAGCGTTACGACCTACAGTACGTGCTCTACAGCCTGGCCGTGCACCGCCTGCTCAAGGCGCGGCTGCCCGGCTACAGCTACGAGCGCCACTTCGGCGGCGCCGTCTACCTCTTCCTGCGCGGCTGCGATCTTGCCGGCCACGGCGTCTTCGTCGAGCGTCCCGCCCAGGCCCTGATCGAGACCCTGGATTTGCTGTTCAGCGGTGCGGAGATTGCCCATGTCTGATTTCAGCCCCGCTACCGAACGGCTGCTGCGCCTGGCGTCCCTGGCCCAGGAGCGCCCCCTGGCACCGCTCGAACAGCGCGATGACCTCTTTCGCCTGCTGGAGCTCTGGGTGCAGCGCGGCTGGCTGCGCCAGGTGGACCGGGCCTTCACCAGCTTTCTCGGTGAGCTCGAGCCCCAGGGCGACTCGGCGGTGCTGCTGGCCGCGGCCCTGGCCAGCCATCAGCTCGGCCATGGCCATGTCTGCCTGGATCTCGCCGCCACCCTGCGCAATCCCGATGCCGCCCTGTCGCTGCCGCCCGAGGGCGACGAGGCGCGCACCTCGCTGTTGCCGTCGCAGTTGCTGCACGGCCATACCCTGGAGGCCTGGCGGCAGGCGTTGTTGGCCAGCGTGCTGGTCGATGCCGACGGCAGCTGTCCGGAGCGACCGCTGGTGCTGGGCGGTGAGCGCCTCTATCTGCGCCGCTACTGGAATTACGAGCGTGCGGTGGCGGCCAGCCTGCGCCAGCGCCTGGCCACCCCCGAGCCGTTGCCGGCGGATCTCGCCGAGCGTCTCGACCGGCTGTTTCCGCCGGACCCCGACGCGGGCGGCGAACCCGACTGGCAGAAGCTGGCTTGCGCCCTGGCGGTGCGTGGTGCCTTCAGCATCGTCACCGGCGGCCCCGGGACCGGCAAGACCACCACCGTGGTGCGGCTGCTGGCGCTGCTCCAGGCGCCGGCGGTGGCGGCCGGTCGGCCCCTGCGTATCCGCCTGGCCGCGCCCACGGGCAAGGCGGCCGCGCGGCTCACCGAATCCATCGGCGGCCAGGTCAGTCGCCTGCCGGTGGACGACGAGCTGCGCCGGCACATCCCCACCGGGGTCACCACGGTGCACCGGCTGCTGGGCAGTCGACCCAATACCCGCCACTTCCGCCATCACCGCGGGCATCCCTTGCCGCTGGACGTGCTGGTGGTGGACGAAGCCTCGATGATCGACCTAGAGATGATGGCCAGCCTGCTGGCGGCCCTGCCGCCGCGAGCGCGCCTGGTGCTGCTCGGCGACAAGGACCAGCTGGCTTCGGTGGAGGCGGGCGCGGTGCTGGGCGATCTCTGCCGGGATGCCGAAGCCGGGCGCTATAGCCCGACGACCCGGGCCTGGCTGGAAGGGGTGAGCGGTCAGTCGTTGGCCCAGGCGGCGCTGGCGGTCGGCGATGACCAGGGTGACGCCCTGGCCCAGCAGGTAGTGATGCTTAGGCGCTCGCGCCGCTTCGGCGCGGGCAGCGGCATCGGCCAACTGGCACGGCGGGTCAATGCCCAGGATGGCCTGGGTGCCCAACAGGTACTGGTCGACGGCGGCTACGCCGACCTGCACCGGGTGCTGCTCAAGGGACCGGAGGATCGCGCCCTGGAGCGTCTGGTACTGGAAGGACGTGGGCGCGCCCGTGGCTATCGTCATTATCTTGAGGTCCTGCATGAGACGCGGCCGCAACTCGACAGCGTGCTGGAGGATCCGGTCTGGACGCGCTGGGCCGGCCAGGTGCTGGCCGCCTTCGACGACTTCCAGCTGCTCTGCGCCGTGCGCAAGGGCCCCTGGGGCGTGGAGGGCCTCAATCTGCGCATCGCCAACGCCCTGTTGACCGCCGGTTTGCTCACGGGCGAGCACGGCTGGTACGAGGGCCGCCCGGTGCTGGTGACGCGCAACGACTACAGCCTGGGCCTGATGAACGGTGACATCGGCATCACCCTCTGCCTGCCGGACGCCAACCAGCCCGGGCGCAAGGTCCTGCGGGTCGCCTTTCCCCGTGGCGATGGCAGCGGCGGTCTTAGATTCGTCCTGCCCAGTCGGCTGGCGGCGGTGGAGACGGTGTTCGCCATGACCGTGCACAAATCCCAGGGCTCGGAGTTCGCCCACACGGCGCTGCTGCTACCCGAGCAGCTCAGTCCGGTGCTGACCAAGGAGCTGGTCTATACCGGCATCACCCGGGCACGCGATGATTTCACCCTGATCGAGGCCCGCGGCGGCATCTTCGCCGAGGCCGTGGCCCGTCGAGTCCGCCGTGTCAGCGGGCTGGACCTGGATTTGCGAAACACTGTGTAAATGTACAGATAAATGCTGGACGCTCCTCCTGCGCCTGCCTAAGGTGAGGGGAGCCGTCCGCGATGAGAGCGCCATGACTTCCCTGCCTTTCGTTTCCCTTGTGCTTCCCCTGTTGCTGCTGGCCGGCTGGGCGGGTTCGGCCGTCTGGCTGACCGGGCGCCAGCGCTATCTGCAACAGCAACTCGACAGCGCCGCCGAGCGCTACGACATGCTGCGCGACGACCTGCAGCGGGCCGAGCTGGCCAATGGTCGCCAGGTGGTGGAGCTGGGCGCCGAGCGCGAACGCACCGCCGCCCTGCAACGCCAGCTGGAGGCCAATCGCGAGCTGGAGGCGGAGTTGCGCCAGCAGACCCGCCAGGCCCAGTTGCAGGCCGCCGAACAACACGCCCTGGCCGAGGCCGCCCGCGCCCAGCTGCAGGGCAGCCAGGAGCAGCTCGCCGAACTGCGCGAACGCCAGCACCGCGAGCAACAGCTGCACGCCGAGGTACAGGAGCGCCATGCGCGCCTGGCCGAAGAGCATGCGACGCTCAGGACCACCCTGGAGCAGAAGGAAGAGCACTTCCAGGCGCAGCAGCTGCTGCTGCGCGAGAGTCGCGAGCAACTCAAGCTGGAATTCGAGCAACTGGCCGGGCGCATCTTCGACGCCAAGGGCCAGGCCTTCGCCCAGCACAGCCAGCAATCGCTGGATGCCCTGTTGCGGCCGTTCCGCGAGCAGATCGAAGGCTTTCGCGCCAAGGTCGAGGACATCCACCACAAGGATGTGCAGCAGCAGGCGGCCCTCGGCCAGCAGTTGCTCGACCTCAAGGAGCTCAACCGGCAGATCACCCAGGAAGCCCACGACCTGGCCACCGCCCTGCGCGGCCAGAAGAAGGCCCAGGGCAACTGGGGTGAACTGATCCTGGAAAATGTGCTGGAGCGTTCCGGCCTGCGCGAGGGTCGCGACTTCGTCCGCGAACGCAGCTTCACCACCGAGACCGGGCGGCGGCGGCCGGATGTGCTGGTCCATCTGCCGCAGAAGAAGCACCTGGTGGTGGACGCCAAGGTGTCGCTCAATGCCTATACCCGCTACGTCAACAGTGAGGACGAAGGCGAGCGTCGCCTGGCCCTGGGCGAGCACGTGCGCGCCGTGGGCGACCGCATCCGCGAGCTGGCCGATCGCGAGTACTTCAGCCTGCCGGGGCTGAATTCGCCGGAGATGGTCTTTCTCTTCATTCCCATCGAATCGGCCTTCGTCGAAGCGCTCAAGGCCGACGAGAGCCTGTTCCAGCGCGCCATCGAGCAGAACGTGCTGGTGGCCACGCCGACCACCCTGCTGACCAGCCTCAACATCGTCCGCCAGCTCTGGCGCTTCGAGGACCAGAATCGCCATACCGCCGAGCTGGCCGAGCGCGCGGGCAAGGTCTACGACAAGCTGCGTACCTTTCTCGGCAGCATGGACGGCATCGGCAAGAGTCTGGACAAGGCCGGCGAAGCCTATCGCAAGGCCTGCGGCCAACTGGTGGGCGGCCCGGGTAACCTGGTCAAGCAGGTGGCTGACTTCAAGGAACTGGGCGTGGCGGTACGCACCGAACTGGACGGTCAGTGGACCGAGCGGGCGGAGCTGGAGCTGACGATGGTCGAACTGGAAGCCGCCGCCGAATCTTCCGACCAGGGCTGAGCTGGCGCTACGGGTTCAGGGGGAGGGCAGGTACGCCTGACCGGTATCAGGCGCACCGGTCAGGACGATAGCGCTTAGTGGTGCTCGCGGGTGGCGCGGAATTTGATCTCCGGCCAGCGCTCTTCCATCAGCGCCAGGTTGACCCGGGTTGGCGCCAGGTAGGTGAGGTGACCGCCGCCATCCACCGCCAGGTTCTCGAAGGCCTTGTTCTTGAAGTCTTCGAGCTTCTTCTTGTCATCGCACTCGATCCAGCGCGCCGACCAGACGTTGATGGCCTCGTAGGCGCACTCCACCTTGTATTCTTCCTTCAGCCGGCTGGCGACCACGTCGAACTGCAGCACGCCCACCGCGCCCAGCACGATGTCGTTGTTGCGCTCGGGGAAGAACACCTGGGTGGCGCCTTCCTCGGCCAGCTCCTGCAGACCCTGGCGCAGCTGCTTGGATTTCAGCGGATCCTTGAGCCGTACGCGGCGGAACAGTTCCGGGGCGAAGTGCGGGATCCCGGTGAAGCCCAGCAGCTCACCTTCGGTGAAGGTGTCGCCGATCTGGATGGTGCCGTGGTTGTGCAGACCGATGATGTCGCCAGCGAAGGCCTCGTCCAGGTGCTCACGCTCACTGGAGAAGAAGGTCAGGGCGTCGGCGATCTTCAGGTCCTTCTTAATGCGCACGTGGCGCAGCTTCATGCCCTTCTCGTACTTGCCCGAGCAGATGCGCATGAAGGCGATGCGGTCGCGGTGCTTGGGGTCCATGTTCGCCTGGATCTTGAACACGAAGCCGGAGAACTTCTCTTCCACCGGCTCCACCACCCGCTCGTGGGCGGCGCGCGACAGCGGGCGCGGGGCCCAGTCCACCACGGCGTCGAGCACCTGGTCGACACCGAAGTTGCCCAGGGCGGTACCAAAGAACACCGGGGTCATCTCGCCACGCAGGAAGGCCTCGCCATCGAATTCGTGACAGGCGCCCTGTACCAGTTCCAGCTCCTCGACGAAGCGGTCGTAAAGATCGCCCAGGTGCGCGCGGGCTTCATCGGAGTCCAGCTTGTCGATGGTCTTGGTGGCGATGCGCTCGTGACCATGGCCGGGGGTGTAGACGTAGATGCGGTCGTCCGAGAGGTGATAGACGCCCTTGAAGTCGCGGTAGCTGCCGATCGGCCAGGTGATGGGGGCGGCCTTGATCTTGAGCACCGCCTCGATCTCGTCGAGCAGTTCGATGGGGTCGCGGATGTCGCGGTCGAGCTTGTTGATGAAGCTGACGATGGGGGTGTCGCGCAGGCGGCAGACGTCCATCAGGGCGATGGTGCGGGGTTCGACGCCCTTGCCGCCGTCGAGCACCATCAGCGCCGAATCCACCGCGGTCAGGGTGCGGTAGGTGTCTTCGGAGAAGTCTTCGTGGCCGGGGGTGTCGAGCAGGTTGATCATGTGCTCGCGGTAGGGGAATTGCATCACCGAGGTGGTGATGGAGATGCCGCGCTGCTTTTCCATCTCCATCCAGTCGGAGGTCGCATGGCGATCGGATTTGCGCGACTTCACCGTACCCGCGACGGCGATGGCCTGACCCATCAGCAGCAGCTTTTCGGTGATGGTGGTCTTGCCCGCGTCGGGGTGGGAAATGATGGCGAAGGTACGGCGCTTGGCGACTTCGGCGGCCTGGGTGGTCATGGATGAACCTGGGCGGGAAGAAAAAAGAGGGGGCGGAGTATAGCAGAGCGCAGCCTCACCGACTTGGGGCGGTGGGGCTGCCAGGGCTCCGCTCAGCGCTGCGGCTGGATGGTGCCGTCGCAGCAGGGTGGGGTGCGTTTGCGGCGGACCAGGCGCTTGCCCAGGGCCATGCCCGGGATCTCGATGTATCTGTGGGTCAGGCAGGCGAAGGCGAAGACCACTCCCAGTTCCAGCAGTACCACCAGGTTGTCCAGCACGGGGCTGCCGGTGGCGATGTAGCGGATCATGAAGGGCACCGGCACATCATGGGAGGGCGCCACCACCGTGAGATCATGGTGCAGCAGCTTGCCCAGCACGATGAAGGCGCTCTTGAACACGAAGATCACCGCGGCGTGGCAGAGGTAGATCGAATAGGACAGTACGCCCAGGCGGACGAAGAACCCCTGGTGCAGCACGCTGGAGACCAGGCCGCGCTCGAAGGCGAAGGTGAGGATGGTGACGCAGAACACCAGGGTCGCCAGCACGCCCTTCTTGGGCACCGGCAGATCCGAGGTCATCACCGCGACACCCGCGATCAGGCACGCCAGCTCCAGAAGGGTGCCACCGAATTGCCCCTGATTGTGCTGCTTGATCCAGACATAGAGGCGATAGGTACAGGCGCCGGCGAAAAAGCACGACAGGCCACGGAAGATCTCGGTCTTCAGCGGCAGGATGGGAAACAGCAGCTGCACGAAGGCCAGCAGGGCGATCGCCAGGAACCACTGGCGCTGATGACCCTGGCCCTTGAGTACCAGCAGGCCGAATACCAGATAGAGGTAGTACTCGATGCTGATGCTCCAGGAGGGGTAGTTGAAGGAGCCGGTGATGGCCTCGCCCAGCCAGGATTGCAGCAGCAGCAGATTGGGCAGGAATTGTTCGGGCGCGGTGGCGCCGCTGAAGGCCGGATCGTTGAAGCCGATCCCCAGTTTTTCCGCCAACAGGCGACCGCTCTCCAGCAGCACATAGAGGCCCAGCATGGCCAGGTGCAGTGGCAGGATCCGCGCCGAGCGACTGATGGCGAAGTCGCGATAGTCGTCCAGGGTGCGCAGCCGATTTTCGTAGGTGTGCATCAGCACGAAGCCGCTCAGCACGAAGAAGAATTCGACGAACAGGTAGGCATTGGCTATCAGCGGATTTTCCGAGGCAGCCTGAGCGACATAGGTGTGGAAGAGGACAACGGCGACGGCCAATAGACCGCGAAAGCTATCCAGAGCGACGAATCTTTCCATGGGAATTCCCTGACGGTGCAGCAGGACGAGGCAAGCGGAGGCAGTGCAGCCGCTAGGGGGAAAGAGAAGGGAGCGGAGGGGTGAACGGTGGCATGGCATCCTAGCTCTTGTGGTCGTACAAGCGTCTTAATAGTCGAACTATTACTTGCTGTAACAATTTGATCGCATAAAGCCAGCAAGTTCTTGCTTGGCCGTCCATGGCCCTGGCTTTTGTGACGGCAATCACCTGTTTTCAGGCAAATCGCTGACGGGTGGCAGTGGGCGCCGTTCGGCTTCGGCCGTGGCGCCCTTGTCTCAGCGAGGACCCAGGTCGGTGCAGTCGGCCGGCTTCACGTACTTCTGCAGCACGGTCCATTGCGGTCGGGGTTTGCCCTTGACCGGCTCGATCGCCAGCGGATAGTCGCCCCAGTTGGGGCCGGCTGCCCAGTACATGGCCGGAATGCATTCCTTGCGCAGACGGGCCAGCAGCCGGTCCATTGCCGCCAGCCAGCGGGGATCGTTGTCCGGTACGCCAAATTCGCCGATATGGCCACGCTTGCCGTGCTGCTTGAGCCAGGCGATGAAGGGCTCGACCCGGCGGATGCCGACGTCCGGGTCGAAGTCGGTCATGTCTTTCTTGAGGTATTTGCCGCCACCGTCGTTGTCGAAATAGACGTGCGCCGAATAGATCAGGTTGTCGGCCGGGTCCCTGAGGCCGAGCAGCTTGGCGTTGTAGCGCGGCCAGAGATAGCTGCTGGACCAGCCATTACCCTCGATCAGGATCGGGCGCGCCCGGTCCACGTCGCGTACCGCATCGATGCCGTGCTGCGCCGCGATCGGCCATTGCTCAACCGCATCGTGGGGCTCGTTCATGATGTCGTAGGCGGCGAGGGCGGGGTGCTCGTGCCAGCGCTGGGCGATCCGCCGCAGGACATCGGCATAGGCCGGGTAGGGCACTGCCGCGCTGCCGATGATCTGCCCGCGGTATCTCATGTAATTGTGCAGATCCAGGATCACGTGCATGCGATAGCGCTTGGCGTTGTCCAGGGTCTTATCGATCAGCTTGGCATAGGCAGGATCCAGCGGCTGCCCCAGGCGGGGCTGCAGGCGTTCCCAGATGACCGGGAAGCGGATCACGCGGATGCCTTTGGCCGCCCAGCGTCGGTAGTGACCGGCGTCGGGAAAGAAGTAGTTGGTGCCGGGCTTGCCCGGCAATACATGAGGAGCGAAGCCGGCACCGGAGAAGTTCAGTCCGACCAGATCGGTGGGGAAGTCACGCGTATCGGCACGGGTGGCCGGCACGATGGCTAGGCAGAAGAGAGTGAGCAGGGTCGTGAGAGCGGTTTTCAGGCGTAGCGTCATCGGCAAGGTCCCGGACAGTGACGGAAGACGGTGGGAGCACGGGTCGCGGTGACCCGATTCGCCATGAGGCCCGAAGAGACGTCAGGAAGTTGCGCTGTATTGCTCAGAAGGTGCGCCAGGCGACGTTAATGCCAGGCGAAAGCCGCAGAAATGCGAGCTAGGTAGGGCTGGAGGTTAGCCTGTGCCAGGACGACGCGGGGTCTAGATCCGGGAGGGACGATCAGCCGAACGGAGGGAAAGGGCATTGGAGCGAGCAATGAACTGCCTGTGACTGCTTTCCATCTTTCCATGGCGCAGGCAGATCATTCGAAAGCGGTCTTTAGCGACGCAGGCAGATTCCAGCCCACTGCTCGGCTTCGCGGCGGGCTGAGGCCTCGTCATCGAAGTCGGCGATCAGGCCACCGTGCGCATACACCACCACCCAGTTTTCCACCTTGGGTTGCAGCAGCATTACGGGGGTAGAGGATAGAACAGCGGAGTCCAACGATGCACAAGCCGTCATGTCATTCATAACGTTCCCTTTGAAGTTAGCTCGGTGAATAGTCTGTTTTTATAGCGGTTCCAGAAACGGCGCTTGGTGCTATCACTGGGCCACCTATTGACCGTGTTATGGCTGAATGATCCCTCAAAGCGTCAGCCACTCGTCGGCATGATAAAGAGGTGCCAAAACATCGGCATCGCACTGGCTCACACAAAGATGTTTCAGTTATGACCGTACGTCAGCTGAGCTGTGTCACGCTCCACGAAACCGAGCCGGTCTGCCATCGCATCTGTGACAGATGTCGCGTCGAGTCTGCAGAGCAGCTAACAGTAAAGGTATTAAATTTATCGTCACATATTCGCCGACTGCTCTAGCACGCGATTCTCGCTTTTCTTCGGGTATCCGAGCCTCTCGCCTGGGCCTTTCACCCTGTCAAGGTGTGTCGCTTTCCGCGATTGGGTTGGCATTGAGCGAGTCTATTGGGTTAGCCTGAAAAGGAGCTGACGAACTATCGACTGCGATGGACGTCAATCTCTTCGGTCGAGGCAAAGCGCCATGTCGCTACGAGAGAGCGACACCCAAGGGCTAGGCAGATCCCGAGATCCGCACCGCCCCGTTGGTCCAGCCGGCATACCCGCCATGCCCTGCTGTGTCTCGACCCTGAACCCGGACAGCCGTCCTGCGCCTCGCCCCTGTCGCGAGGTCCGCACTCGGAAGGCATGCGGCCTGTCCGCCCGTTGAAGGAGCCTGACATGGCGAAGTTCAAGACCCTCCTGCTCGGCTCGGCCGTGGGAGTGGTGATCCTGGCACTGCTGGTGCACTGGATCGGTAGGGATACCCTCAGTACCTATCGCGCGGATCTGCTGTTCTATCTCCAGGCCCACCTCTACCTGGTGGCCGTCTCCATGGTCCTGGCGCTGCTGGTGGGCATTCCCGCCGGGGTATTGCTCAGCAGGCCGCGGTTCGCCCGCAGTGCCGAGCGCTTCATGCAGGTGTTCAACATCGGCAATACCGTGCCGCCGCTCGCGGTGCTGGCCATCGCCCTGGGCGTCGTCGGCATCGGTGACGGGCCGGCGATCCTGGCGCTGTTTCTCGCTTCGCTGCTGCCCATCGTGCGCAACACCTACGAGGGGCTGAAGAACGTGCCGGGCTCGCTCAAGGAAGCGGCCACCGGTATCGGCATGACCCCCACCCAGGTGCTGACCAAGGTGGAGTTGCCCAATGCCGTGCCCATCATCGTCGGTGGGGTGCGGGTGGCCCTGGCGATCAACGTCGGTACCACGCCGCTGGTGTTTCTCATCGGCGCCAACAGCCTGGGCAGTCTGATCTTTCCTGCCATCGCCCTGGAGAACCAGTCACAGCTGCTGCTGGGCGCGGCCGCCACAGCGCTCTTGGCGCTGCTGCTGGATGGCCTGGTGCTGCTCGCCAGTCGCCTCTGGCTGGAACGCGGCCTGGCCCGCTAAGGAGACGAGATGAAGAAGTTGCTTATCGCCCTGGGCGCCGCCTGGTTCGGACTGGCGCTGGCCAGTGGTGCCCAGGCCGAGCCCATCCGCATCGGTGCCAAGGTCTTTACCGAGCAGGCCATTCTCGCCGAGCTCACCGGGCAGTACCTGTCCAGGCACGGCTACCAGCCGGAGATCGTCGGCGGCCTGGGCAGCACCATCGCCTGGAACGGCGTGAAGAACGCCCAGCTCGACCTCACCTGGGAATACACCGGTACCTCGCTGGTGGCCTACAACCATGTCACCGAGCGGCTGGACAAGGACGCCTCCTACCAGCGGGTCAAGGAGCTGGACGCCAAGGTCGGGCTGGCCTGGCTGGCGCCCACCCGCTTCAACAACACCTACGCCCTGGCGCTACCGGAAAAGGTCGCCCAGCAGCATCCCGAGCTGAACAGCATCAGCGACCTGGCCCGGCTGCTCAAGGCCGAGGCCGGCAAGCGCCACCTGACCGCGCTGGACATCGAATTCGCCAACCGTTCCGACGGCCTCGCCGGCCTGGTCAAGGCCTATGGCCTGAACTACACCCGTGACGACATCCGCCAGATGGATCCGGGACTGGTCTATACCGCGCTGCGCAACGGCCAGGTGTTCACTGGACTGGTCTACACCACCGACGGCCGCCTGGATGCCTTCAAGCTCAAGGTGCTGGAAGACGACAAGGGCTATTTCCCCGACTACACCGCCGCGCCGGTGGTGAACGCCGGGTACCTGGCCAAGCACCCGGATCTCGCCGCGTTGCTGAGGCCCCTGGCGGAAAGCCTGGACCAGGCCACCATGCGCCAGCTCAACGCCAAGGTGGACATCGAGCGGCAGACGCCGGCCCAGGTGGCCCGCGACTTTCTCGCCCAGCACCCCCTAAGCGGAGGGCAATGACCCCATGGATTTCGTCACCTCCTTCAATCACATCGACTGGCTGCAGGTCCTCGACCTGACCCGCCAGCACATCACCCTGGTGGGCATCGCCGTGACCCTGGCGATCCTGGTAGGCGTGCCCCTGGGCATCCTCATGACCCGCTACCCTGCGCTGGCCGGACCACTGCAGGCGGTGGCCACGGTGGTCATGACGCTGCCTTCGATCGCCCTGTTCGGCCTCCTGCTGCCGTTCTACTCCAAGTTCGGCCAGGGCCTCGGTCCGCTGCCGGCGATCACTGCGGTGTTCCTCTATTCGCTGTTGCCGATCCTGAGAAACACCTATTTGGCGCTGACCAGCGTCGAACCGGGGATCCGCGAGGCGGGCGCCGGCATCGGCATGACCTTCTGGCAGCGCCTGCGGATGGTCGAGCTGCCTATCGCTCTGCCGGTGATCCTGGCCGGGGTGCGCACTGCCGTGGTCATGAACATCGGCGTCATGACCATCGCCGCCACCATCGGCGCCGGTGGCCTGGGCGTGCTCATCCTCACCGCCATCAGTCGCAGCGACATGGCCACTCTCATCGTCGGCGCCGTGCTGGTCAGCCTGCTGGCCATCGTCGCCGACCTCGTCCTGCAGTGGCTGCAACGCCGCCTCACCCCGCGCGGCCTGCGCAGCGCCTCTTAAGGAGCCCCAGATGATCGAACTCGACCGCCTGACCAAGACCTTCAAGCAGCACGGCAAGGACGTGACCGCGGTGGACGCCGTGAGCCTCACCGTGGAGGAGGGCCAGATCTGCGTCTTCCTCGGCCCCTCCGGCTGCGGCAAGACCACCACCCTGAAGATGATCAACCGCCTCATCGAGCCCACCTCGGGGCGGGTGCTGATCAACGGCGAGGACACCACCGGCATCGACGAGGTGACCCTCAGACGCCATATCGGCTATGTGATCCAGCAGATCGGTCTGTTCCCCAACATGACCATCGAGGAAAACATCACCGTGGTACCCAAGCTGCTGGGCTGGGACAAGAAGAGGTGCCGCGAGCGCGCCACCGAGCTGATGAGCATGGTGCAGCTGGAGCCCAAGCAGTACCTGTCGCGCTATCCACGCGAACTGTCCGGTGGCCAGCAGCAGCGCATCGGCGTGATCCGTGCCCTGGCGGCCGAGGCGCCGCTGCTGCTGATGGACGAGCCCTTCGGTGCGGTGGACCCGATCAATCGCGACGCCATCCAGAACGAGTTCTTCCAGATGCAGCGCGCGCTGAACAAGACGGTGATCATGGTCAGCCATGACATCGACGAGGCCATCCGCCTGGGCGACAAGATCGCCGTGTTCCGCGGCGGGCGCCTGGTGCAGTTCGATCATCCGGACACCCTGCTGGCCCATCCCAAGGATGAGTTCGTCAGCAACTTCGTCGGCCAGGACAGCACCCTCAAGCGCCTGCTGCTGATTCGCGCCGAGGACGCCGCCGACAACGCGCCTGCGATCCAGGCCGAGACGCTGATCGGCGATGCCGTGGAATTGATGGAAGAGCACGATCGCCGCCATGTGGTGGTGACGGATGCCGCCAACAAGGGCCTGGGCTACGTGCGCCGCCGCGACCTGCGCGGGCAGAGCGGCCCGGTGGCGCCCTTCGTCACCCCGTTCAAGGCCACCGCGGCCTTCGACGAGCACCTGCGCATCCTCTTGTCGCGCATGTACCAGTTCAACACGTCCTGGCTGCCGGTGCTCAGCGCCGACAACGACTTCCTTGGCGAGGTCACCCAGGAATCCATCGCCGACTACCTCAGCAGCGGTCGTTCGCGGGGCAAGACCACCATCGTCTCGCCCGCGGAGCAGGTGGCGGGGTAGGGCACGGGAAGCCTAGCGGCGCAGAGGCTGTTCAAAGGCTCGCGAGCTAGAGCCAAACAAGGCGAAAAGGCCTGAGGAAGCGGAGTTTACGAATTGTAAATGAGCATTCCGAAGGCCTTTTCAACGCAGTCTGGCCGACGCGCAGCAGCCTTTGGATAGGCTCTCAGGGGCGGATCTCGATCATAGTGCCGTCCTTGACCAGCCCCCAGACCTCGCGCATGTCGTGGTTGGTCATGGCGATGCAGCCCTCGGTCCAGTTCAGCGAGTTGAAGTACCACTCCGGGTACTCCTCGTCGATGGGGGTGCCGTGCAGCATGATCATGCTGCCGGGACGCACGCCGGCCTGGCTGGCGCGCGCCAGGTCCTCGCGATTGGGATAGGAAATGTGCATGGCCAGGTTGAATTTGTCGCTGGTCTTGCGCCAGTCGATCCAATAGAAGCCTTCCGGGGTGCGCTTGTCGCCCTCGCGCAGCTTGGGACCGCGGGGATTCTTGCCCAGCGAGATGCGGTAGGACTTCATCACGGTGTCGCCGCTGAGCAGTTGCAGCTGATTGCGCGACTTGATGACCAGCACCTTGTCGATCAGCGGCGCGGCCGGCTGGCGGATCACCGTGACGCTGGTACTGGCCTGGACCAGCTGGGGAAGCAACGAACCGCACAGCACATAGCAGAGCGCCAACAACAGGTGCAACGGACGCATGTCGAGAAGATCCTCGGAAGAGCTCAGAGCCTGTTCAAGGTCTCGCGAGCAGACGTTGAACAGGCCCTTAGGCAGGCTTGGGTGCGACCACCATGGGCGCCATGCTCTCATGGCGCAGTGAAAACTCGCCGCGGCGGCGGTCAGCGAAAAAGCATTCTAGTGTTCGCTTGATGGTCGGAAAAGCCAGAGACGACCAGGGGATGTCGGCTTCGTCCAGAAGGCGCACGTCCAGGCTTTCCTCGCCGACGCCAAAGCGTCCGTCGACCAGCTCGCCACGGAACAGCATGTAGATCTGGTCGATGTGCGGCAGATCGAAGAGCGTATAGAGCTCCAGGTCATGCACCTGCGCGCCGGCTTCCTCGAGGGTCTCGCGGGCGGCGGCCTCGGGGGTGGTCTCGCCGTTTTCCATGAAGCCCGCCGGCAGCGTCCAGTAGCCCTTGCGCGGCTCGATGGCGCGCTGGCAGAGCAGCACCCGGCCTTCCCAGGTCGCCAGACAGCCGGCCACCACCCGTGGGTTCTGGTAATGCACCGCGCCGCACTGGCTGCAGACCAGGCGCATGCGGTTGTCGCCCGCGGGAATGCGTTCTTCCAGCAGGCCGCCACAGTGGTTGCAATGCTTCATGATTCATCCTCGTTTTGCTGCAGTGTGCCGGGGCGGTCGCGGGCCTCGCAAGCGATGGCTGGGCTTGGGATTGCCTGGCGAGCGTGCCATGATCCAGGGGAAACGATGAGCAAGGGAGAATTCCGGCGTGGATGAGTTGCTCCAGCGCCTGCGTCACTATCGGCCGCGCACCCTGAGCGGCACCGAGAGCCATCAGGAAGCGGCGGTGCTGGTGCCCATCATTCGTGGCGAGCATCCCGAGTTGCTGCTCACCCTGAGGGCCAGCAACCTGTCCACCCATGGCGGCGAGGTGGCCCTGCCGGGCGGCCGGCGCGATCCCGAGGACGTCGATCTGATCGCCACTGCCCTGCGCGAGGCCGAGGAAGAGGTCGGGCTGCCGCCAGGCCTGGTGGAGGTGATCGCGCCCCTGAGTCCGCTGGTGTCACGCTACGGCCTGGCGGTGACGCCCATCGTCGCCCTGATTCCCGATCAGCTCGAATACGTCCCCAGCGAAGCCGAGATCGCCGCGATCTTTACCGTGCCCCTGCAGTTCTTCTGCGAGGTGCCGCCGGATTACACCCTCAGGGTCGACCACGACGGCCTGCGTTGGCAGGTGCCCAGCTATCAGTATGGCGAGCACCGCATCTGGGGACTGACCGCGGTGATCATCGTCGAGCTGGTCAACCTGCTGTACGACGCCGGTATCGTGCTCAAGGCACCGCCCAGGCGGGATTGAGCGGTAGGCTCTGTACGAAAAGTCGCCGAGCGAAGGTCAGGCGAGGAGAAAAGCGCTGAGGAAGCGGACCGGGCTCGCGAACGAGTTTACGAGTGGTAAATGAGCATTGCGACGGGGCCGCCCAGGCCGGGCTGGCGATCCAGGCGTTTTTCAACGAAGCATCACCGAGCGCAGGCCTTTTCGTGCAGAGCCTAGCGACAAGGTAAAGGCACATGCCAAGTCGGACGTTAACGGGCACAATGCGCGGCCATTCGAGGGAAGCCGCATGACCACCGCCAATTCACCCGTGCGTTCGCCCTGCGTCCATGTCTGTGCCCTGGACGAACAGGACATCTGCATCGGTTGCCAGCGCAGCGCCGCCGAGATCACCCGCTGGATGTCCATGAGCGACAGCGAGCGCCGCGAGGTGCTGCTGCGCTGCGACGAGCGGGCGCGGGCGGGCGGTGCGGCCTTCCTGACCTGATATCAGCCGGAGAGATCTGTCATGCCCCGTATCGGTACCCCCCTGTCCCCCAGCGCCACCCGCGTGCTGCTCTGCGGCTCCGGCGAACTGGGCAAGGAAGTCGTCATCGAGCTGCAGCGTCTGGGCGTCGAGGTCATCGCCGTGGATCGCTACGCCGATGCCCCGGCCATGCAGGTCGCCCACCGCAGCCACGTCATCGACATGCTCGACGGCGCCGCCCTGCGCGCGGTGATCGAGCGCGAGCAGCCGCACTTCATCGTGCCGGAAATCGAAGCCATCGCCACCGCCACCCTGGTGGAGCTGGAAGGCGAGGGTTACACCGTGGTGCCCACTGCCCGCGCGGCCCAGCTGACCATGAATCGCGAAGGCATCCGTCGCCTCGCCGCCGAGGAGCTGGGCCTGCCCACCTCGCCCTATCACTTCGCCGATACCTACGAAGACTACGCCGCCGCCGCCGAGGCGCTGGGCTATCCCTGCGTGGTCAAGCCGATCATGAGTTCCTCGGGCAAGGGCCAGAGCCTGCTGCGCAGCGCCGATGAGCTGCAGGCCGCCTGGCAGTACGCCCAGGAAGGCGGTCGCGCCGGCAAGGGCCGGGTAATCGTCGAGGGTTTCGTCGACTTCGACTACGAGATCACCCTGCTGACCGTGCGCCACGTCGGCGGCACCGCCTTCTGCGCACCGGTCGGGCATCGCCAGGTCAAGGGCGACTACCATGAGTCCTGGCAGCCCCAGGCCATGAGCGAGAAGGCTCTGGCCGAATCCGAGCGGGTCGCTCGCGCCGTCACCGAGGCCCTGGGCGGTCGCGGCCTGTTCGGCGTGGAGCTGTTCGTCAAGGGGGACCAGGTCTGGTTCAGCGAAGTCTCGCCACGTCCCCATGACACCGGTCTGGTGACCCTGATCTCCCAGGACCTGTCCGAATTCGCCCTGCACGCCCGCGCTATCCTCGGTCTGCCGATCCCTACCATCCGCCAGTTCGGCCCCTCGGCCTCGGCGGTTATCCTGGTGGACGGCGAGTCGCGGCAGACCGCCTTCGGCAACCTCGGCGCGGCCCTGGCCGAACCCGACACCGCGCTGCGCCTGTTCGGCAAGCCGGAGGTCAAGGGGCAGCGGCGCATGGGCGTGGCCCTGGCTCGCGACGAAAGCATCGAGACGGCGCGCGCCAAGGCCGTGCGTGCTTCCCAGGCGGTGAAGGTCGAGCTGTAACGCCGTCTCGCACCAAGAAAAAGGGCCCTGCGGGGCCCTTTTTCATGCGCTGAAGAATCTACAGTGACTGATCGCGGGTCTCGCGCATGCAGAGCACCGCCACCAGGCTGATGGCCGCCGCCGCCGAGACGTAGCCGCCCACCCAGCTCAGGCCGCCGGCTTCCACCAGTTGCTGCGCGGCATAGGGCGCGAGGGAGGCGCCAAGGATGCCGCCCAGGTTGTAGGCCGCCGAGGCACCGGTGTAGCGCACCTGGGTCGGGAAGATTTCCGGCAGCAGGGCGCCCATGGGACCGAAGGTCATGCCCATGAGAAACAATTCCAGCGCCAGGAACAGGCCGACCGCCTGGCTGGAGCCGTGGGTCAACAGCGGCTCCATGGCGAAGCCCGACAGCAGGGCGGCGATGGCGCTCACCGCCAGCACCGGCTTGCGGCCGAAGCGATCCGCCAGCCAGGCCGACAGCGGCGTGGCCAGGGCCATGAACAGCACCGCGATGCACAGCAGGCCGAGGAATTCCTGCCGGCTGTAACCAAGATTCTTCACCCCGTAGCTCAGCGAGAACACCGTGGAGATGTAGAAGAGGGCGTAGCACACCACCATGCTCAGGGCGCCCAGCAGCACCGCCTTGCCGTGCTTGCCGAAGGTTTCGACCATGGGCAGGCGCAGCTTCTCGCGGCGGGCCATGGCCTCGGCGAACACCGGCGTCTCGTGCAGCGACAGCCGCACATAGAGGCCGACCACCACCAGCAGGGCGCTGAGCAGGAAGGGGATGCGCCAGCCCCAGGCACGGAATTACTCATCGTCCAGCAGCAGCGCCAAGGCCAGGAACAGGCCATTGGCCATGAGGAAGCCGATGGAGGGCCCGAGCTGGGGAAACATGCCGAACCAGGCGCGCTTGCCAGGCGGGGCGTTCTCGGTGGCCAGCAGCGCCGCACCACCCCATTCGCCACCCAGACCCAGGCCCTGGCCGAATCTCAGCAGGCACAGCAGGATGGGGGCCCAGACACCGATGCTGGCGTAGCCAGGCAGGAGACCGATGAGGGTGGTGGATATGCCCATCAGCAGCAGCGAGGCCACCAGGGTGGATTTGCGCCCGATGCGATCACCGAAGTGGCCGAACAGCAGCGAACCCAGGGGACGCGCCAGAAAGGCGATGCCAAAGGTGATGAAGGCGCTGAGGGTCTGGGCCATGCCCGAGCCCTGGGGAAAGAACACCGGGCCGATCACCAGGGCCGCGGCCGTGGCATAGACATAGAAATCGTAGAACTCGATGGCGGTGCCGATGAAGCTGGCGGTGGCCACGCGGGTGGGGGAATTGCGCGGCACGGAAGTGGGCGCGTTGAAGGCGGCAGCGGTCGTGGACATGCAGAGATACCGGGCAGTCGTTCTTGTAGGAGGCGTCTGCCGGAGCGGCCCGATGGGGCAGCGGCTGTCCGAGGATGGGGACGGGCGTGACGACCTGTTATGACGTGCCGGGCGCGACCTGGCTGTTGGCCGGGTCGCGCCGAACGTGGTTCGGTCGTCTGATTATGCAGGTAGCGGAATGAGGACTGTCAACGATGCAGGATGAATTCCCGCACCAGCTTGCTCCCGAAGTAGGCCAGCATCAGCAGGATGAAGCCCAGCAGCGTCCAGCGAATCGCCCGGTGGCCGCGCCAGCCCAGCCGATTGCGACCCCACAGCAGAATGCCGAACACCACCCAGGCGATGCAGGAGAGCACCGTCTTGTGCACCAGGTGCTGAGCGAACATGTCCTCGACAAAGAACCAGCCGGAGATCAGCGACAGCGACAGCACCACCCAGCCGGCCCAGAGAAAGCCGAACAGCAGGCTTTCCATGGTCTGCAGCGGGGGAAAGCTGCGGATCAGGCCGGACGGATGCTTGTTCTTGAGCTGGCGATCCTGGATCAGCAGCAGCAGCGACTGCAGCACCGCCAGGGTGAAGAGACCGTAGGCGATGATCGACAGCAGCACGTGCACGACGATCTTGGGCGAGACGTCCAGCGGGGTCACGGTGCCGGGCGGTACGAATTCGGCCAGCAGCGCGGTGATGGCGCCGAGGGGATAGATCAGCACCAGCAAGGGTTGCAGCGGCATGCGCAGGCAGCCGATCAGCATCAGGGCGATGGCGGTCGCCGAGATCAGACTGGAGGCGTCGAAGAAGTCCAGGCTGAGGGTCGGTTCGAGGATCAGCTGCAGATAGACGGCCAGGGCGTGGGGCAGCAGGGCCAGGATGCCGGCGCCCAGGACCAGGGGCTTGCTCGACGGCTGTTTACGCAGCAGGCAACTGCCCTGGTAGAGGGTCGCGAGCAGATAGAGGGCAGCGGCCAGGAGGGTGGGCAGCAGGGCGTGCATGGTCCGGTTTCAGCAGAGCGGAAAGCAGGCGAGTGTGGCACAGACAGGGCGGTACAGAAAGTCCGAGCCACGCCCTGATGCTGGCTGGCTGGATCGGGCGAACCCTGGCCGCTGTCGGGTGGTCCCATGAAGTACATATCTAGAAGAGGTCGCGACCATGCTTAAATTTCTCGGCGGTACCATGGGCATCATCTTTCTGATCGGCCTGGTGGTGGTCATCGGCATCTTCTCGCTGATTTTCTGATCCCGTCCCCTCGGGCACCGGCCCTGATGCCGGTGCCTGTCCTTGCTTCCTCAGCTGCTCGCCAAAGCGGGCGCTGCTGACGGATTCACGCGGTAACCGGCCCCAGCGGCTATCCCTGGTCAGGCGCTCTTTCGTTATACTTGTCGGTCAGCCGCCGTTTCTGCCCTGGATGTCCGCATGTTCGAGAATCTCACAGACCGCCTGTCCCAAAGCCTGCGCCACATTACCGGCAAGGCCAAGCTCACCGAAGACAACATCAAGGACACCCTGCGCGAGGTGCGCATGGCGCTGCTCGAGGCGGACGTCGCCCTGCCGGTGGTCAAGGAATTCGTCAACCGGGTCAAGGAGCGGGCGGTCGGCACCGAGGTGTCCAAGAGCCTGACCCCGGGCCAGGCCTTCGTGAAGATCGTGCGCGCCGAACTCGAAGCCATCATGGGCGCGGCCAACGAAGACCTGGCGCTCAACGTGGCGCCGCCGGCGGTCATCCTCATGGCCGGCTTGCAGGGCGCGGGCAAGACCACCACTGCGGGCAAGCTGGCGCGCTTCCTCAAGGAGCGCAAGAAGAAGACCGTCATGGTCGTATCCGCCGACGTCTATCGTCCGGCTGCCATCAAGCAGCTGGAAACACTGGCCGGGGAGGTGGGGGTCACCTTCTTCCCCTCCGACATCAGCCAGAAGCCGGTAGAGATCGCCCAGGCCGCCATTCGCGAAGCCAAGCTCAAATTCATCGATGTGGTGATCGTCGACACCGCCGGTCGTTTGCACATCGACAGCGAGATGATGGCGGAGATCCAGCAGGTCCACGCCGCCACCAAGCCTGCCGAGACCCTGTTCGTGGTCGACGCCATGACCGGTCAGGACGCCGCCAACACCGCCAAGGCCTTCAACGACGCCCTGCCGCTGACCGGCGTGATCCTGACCAAGGTCGACGGTGATGCCCGGGGCGGTGCCGCCCTGTCGGTCCGCCACATCACCGGCAAGCCGATCAAGTTCATCGGCATGGGCGAGAAGAGCGAAGCCCTCGATCCCTTCCACCCGGACCGTGTCGCTTCGCGCATCCTCGGCATGGGCGACGTCCTCTCGCTGATCGAGCAGGCCGAACAGACCCTGGATCGCGAAAAGGCCGACAAGCTGGCCAAGAAGCTCAAGAAGGGCAAGGGCTTCGATCTCGAGGACTTCCGCGATCAGCTGCGCCAAATGAAGAACATGGGCGGCCTGGGTTCGCTGATGGACAAGCTGCCGACCATGATGGGTGGCATGAACATCCAGCAGATGGGCAACGCCCAGGGCGCGGCGGAAAAGCACTTCAAGCAGATGGAAGCCATCATCGACTCCATGACCCCGGCCGAGCGCCGCGATCCGGAACTGATCAGCGGCTCGCGCAAGAAGCGCATCGCCCTGGGCTCCGGTACCCAGGTGCAGGACGTCGGCCGCCTCATCAAGCAGCACAAGCAGATGCAGAAGATGATGAAGAAGGTCACCGCCAAGGGCGGCATGGCCAAGATGATGCGCGGCATGGGCAGCATGTTCCCTGGCGGCGGCATGCCCAAGATGTGATTTTCCGGTGCCGCCCGTCGCCAGATGGCCGGCATTGGAAAGGGCTCTGCGTGGGGCGTCGGCACCAGTGCTGATGCACCTTCGCGAGCGACGAGGCTCCGCTGCTGGAGTCTCCAGGCTGCCGCAATGCCGAGGGCACCGTTTAAAGCCATTGGCAAACCGGGTGACAGCCCTTAGAATATGCGGCCTTTCGGGCCATGTGGCCCAGTGTGCCCACAGCTACAAGCACCGACTACAGGAACGAAGTTCAATGGTAACCATCCGTCTAGCCCGTGGCGGCTCCAAGAAGCGCCCCTTCTACCACCTGACCGTGACCAACAGCCGCAATGCGCGTGATGGTCGTTTCGTCGAGCGCATCGGTTTCTTCAACCCGGTGGCCAGCGGCGCAGAAATCCGTCTGTCGGTGGACCAAGAGCGTGCCAGCTACTGGCTGTCGCAGGGCGCCCAGCCGTCCGAGCGCGTCGCTCAGTTGCTGAAGAGCGCTCAGGCTACCGCCTGAAGACCATGAGTACGCCGACCTCCGCCCCCGACCTGGTGGTCCTGGGCAAGATAGTTTCGGTCTTTGGCGTACGTGGTGAGCTCAAGATCTACTCCTTTACCGATCCGCTCGACAATCTGCTGGACTATCGGACCTGGACGCTGCGGCGCGAAGGCGAGACCCGGCAGGTCAAGGTGCTCGGCGGTCGGTTGCACGGCAAGGTCCTGACGGTACGGCTGCAGGGCCTGGACGATCGTGAAGAAGCCCGGCTGATGGCCGGTTTCGAGATCTGCGTGCCGCGTAGTGAATTACCCCAGCTGGGCGCCGGCGACTATTACTGGCATCAGTTGGAAGGTCTCAAGGTGATCAATCGCGAAGGCCAGTGGCTGGGTGTGGTGGATCATCTGCTGGAGACCGGGGCCAACGACGTCATGGTGGTCATGCCCTGTGCTGGCAGCCTCGACGATCGTGAGCGTCTGTTGCCCTATCTGCCCGACCAGTACGTGCTGGCGGTGGATCTGGCCAAGGGCGAGATGCAGGTCGACTGGGATGCGGATTTCTGATCCATGCGTATCGATGTCATCAGCATCTTTCCCGAGATGTTCGAAGCCGTGAGCGCCTATGGCGTGAGCGGTCGCGCGATGAAGCAGGGGCTCCTGGAGCTGACCTGCTACAACCCGCGCAACTATACCGAGGATCGCCACCAGACCGTGGACGACCGGCCCTTTGGCGGCGGTCCCGGCATGGTCATGAAGATCCAGCCGCTGGAGCGCGCCCTGGCCGATGCCCGGGGTGATTCGGCGGCGAAGGTGATCTACCTGTCCCCCCAGGGTCGCAAGCTCGACCAGGCGGCGGTACGGGAACTGGCGCAGGAGGAGCATCTGATCCTCATCGCCGGGCGTTACGAAGGCATCGACGAGCGTTTCATCGAGACGCACGTGGATGAAGAATGGTCGATTGGCGACTATGTGCTGTCCGGCGGTGAATTGCCGGCCATGGTGCTGATCGATGGGGTTACGCGACTGCTGCCCGGAGCCTTGGGGCATGTGGATTCCGCCGAGCAGGATTCGTTTACCGACGGCCTGCTCGATTGCCCGCACTACACCCGACCCGAGGTGTACGAGGGCCGTCGCGTACCCGACGTGTTGCTCAGTGGTAATCACGAGCATATCCGGCGCTGGCGCCTGCAGCAGTCCCTGGGACGCACTGCGGAGCGACGCGCCGATCTTCTGGATAGCCGCTCGCTTTCTGGGGAAGAGCAGAACCTGTTGGCGGAATACCTTCGTCAGCGGAACGATAGTTAGGTATCGATGGCGGGCCGCGGCCTGTCTTAGGAGCAGAGTGACATGACCAACAAAATCATTGCCCAGATCGAAGCTGAGCAGATGAGCAAAGAAATCCCGGCGTTCGCCCCCGGCGACACCGTGATTGTCCAGGTTAAGGTGAAGGAAGGCGACCGTCAGCGTCTGCAGGCCTTCGAAGGCGTAGTGATCGGCAAGCGTAACCGCGGCCTGAACAGCGCCTTCACCGTGCGCAAGATCTCCAACGGCGTTGGCGTCGAGCGTACCTTCCAGACCTACAGCCCGCTGGTCGACAGCCTGAGCGTCAAGCGTCGCGGTGACGTGCGCAAGGCCAAGCTGTACTACCTGCGCGAACTGTCCGGCAAGGCTGCGCGCATCAAGGAAAAGCTTTCCTGATCGCGGCGTGACCAGAAAAAAGCAGCTTCGGCTGCTTTTTTCGTTTCTGAGGTTCGAGGTAAGCAATGACGACCCGCGAAGCGGAAATCCAGCGGCGTACCGCGCTGTCGGAAACCCGGGTGGCCAAGGCGGTCTTCCCGCCCACCACCAATCATCACGACACCCTGTTCGGCGGCACCGCCCTGGCCTGGATGGACGAGGTGTCCTTCATCACCGCGACGCGCTTCTGTCGCAAGCCGCTGGTCACCGTCTCCACCGACCGGATCGATTTCAACCACCCCATCCCCGCCGGCTCCATCGTCGAGCTGATCGGCCGGGTGGTGAAGGTTGGCAACACCAGCATCAAGGTGCAGGTGGAGGTCTTCGTCGAAGGCATGCTGGCGGAAGGGCGCGAGCGCGCCATCAACGGCGCCTTCAGCTTTGTCGCGGTCGATGACGAGGGCAAGCCGACGCCGGTGCTGCCAGGCTTCGCCGCGTGAGCGCCGAACGGCTGATCGAGGAATTCCTCGACGCCCTGTGGCTGGAAAAGGGACTGTCGCCCCATACCCGCAGCGCCTATCGCACCGATCTGCTGGCCTTCGCCCGCTGGCTGGAGGGCAGGGGGCTGACCCTGGAGAACCTGGGTCGCGACGCCGTGCTCGATCATCTCGGCTGGCGCCTGAGCGAGGGCTACCAGGCGCGCTCCACGGCGCGCTTTCTCTCCGGTCTGCGCAGCTTCTACAAGTATGCCGTGCGCGAGGGGCGGGTCGCCGAGGACCCGACGCTGCTGGTGAGCATGCCGCAACTGGGCGCACCGCTGCCCAAGAGCCTGTCAGAGGCGGACGTGGAAGCCCTGCTGGCCGCACCAGATACCGAAGACACCCTGGGCCTGCGCGATCGCACCATGCTCGAGGTGCTCTATGCCACCGGGTTGCGGGTGACCGAGCTGATCAGCCTGACCCTGGACGAGATCAACCTGCGCGAGGGCTCGCTGCGGGTCTTCGGCAAGGGCAGCAAGGAGCGGCTGATCCCCTTGGGCGAAGAGGCCATCGCCTGGCTGGAAAGCTATCTGAAGACCGCGCGCCCGCTGCTGCTGGGCGGCCAGCCCGGCGATATCCTCTTTCCCAGCCAGCGGGGCACGCCCATGACCCGGCAGACCTTCTGGCACCGCATCAAGCTGCATGCCCAGGTGGCGGGCATCCGCACCTCGCTGTCACCGCATACCCTGAGGCACGCCTTCGCCACCCATTTGCTCAACCACGGCGCGGATCTGCGCACGGTGCAGATGCTGCTCGGCCATACCAGTCTGTCCACCACCCAGATCTACACCCACGTCGCCCGCGTGCGGCTGCAGCAACTGCACGCCCAGCACCATCCGCGCGGCTAGGGCCCACCGCCGTAGTCGGCAGGTCTGTGGTAGGCTTGCCGGCGTCTCAACAGGAGTCAAACATGCGTATTTCCCAACTGTTGCTCGCCGCTTGCCTGGGGCTCGGCGTGCAACTGGCTCAGGCCGAACCTGAGCAGGCCATTCGCCAGAGCCTGACCGCGCTGCAGCCCAATCTCGCCATCGAGTCCATCGCCAAGAGCCCGCTGGAAGGTCTCTACCAGGTCCAGCTCAAGGGCGGCCGGGTGCTCTATGCCAGCGGCGACGGCCAGTTCGTCATGCAGGGCTATCTATACCAGGTCAAGGACGGCAAGGCCTCCAACCTGACCGAGAAGGCCGAGAACGTCGCCGTGGCGCGGCAGATCAACGGCCTCGACCGTAACCAGATGATCATCTATCCCGCCCAGGGCGAGACCAAGGCGCACATCACCGTCTTCACCGACACCACCTGCCCCTATTGCCAGAAGCTGCACGCCGAGGTGCCCGAGCTGAACAAGCGTGGCATCGAGGTGCGCTACCTGGCCTTCCCGCGGCAGGGCATGGGCTCACCGGGCTCCAAGCAGCTGGAATCGGTGTGGTGCGCCAAGGACAAGCCGGCGGCGCTGAACCAGATGTTCACCGGCCGTGAGGTCAAGTCCGAGAGCTGCCAGAATCCGGTCGCCCAGCAATTCGCGCTGGGGCAGAACATGGGCATCCAGGGTACCCCGGCGATCATTCTCGCCGATGGCCAGATGATCCCGGGCTACCAGCCGGCCGACCAGCTGGCGGAAGCGGCAATCGGCGCCCGCTAGGCGCCTCAATCAGAGCTATGAACGGGGCCGCGGAGCGGTCCCATACGACATGGGGATAAGGGTGTGAAGCCGGTCAAAGTAGGCATCTGTGGTCTGGGTACCGTGGGCAGCGGGACCTTCAACGTACTCAAGCGCAACGCCGAGGAAATCGCCCGGCGCGCCGGACGGGGTATCGAGGTGGCGCAGATCGCCCAGCGCCGACCCAATCCCCAGTGCGATACCGGCAGTACGCCGATCACCGCCGAGGTCCTGGCGGTGGCCGACAATCCCGAGATCGACGTGGTGGTGGAGCTGATCGGTGGCTACACCCTGGCCCGCGAACTGGTGCTGCGCGCCATCGCCAACGGCAAGCACGTGGTCACCGCCAACAAGGCGCTGATCGCCGTGCATGGCAACGAGATCTTCGCCAAGGCACGCGAGCAGGGCGTGATCGTCGCCTTCGAGGCCTCGGTGGCCGGCGGCATCCCGGTGATCAAGGCGCTGCGCGAAGGCCTGGCCGCCAACCGCATCAACTGGGTGGCCGGCATCATCAACGGCACCGGCAACTTCATCCTCTCCGAGATGCGCGAGAAGGGTCGCACCTTTCCCGATGTCCTGGCCGAAGCCCAGGCGCTGGGCTATGCCGAGGCCGATCCGACCTTTGACGTCGAAGGCATCGATGCTGCCCACAAGCTGACCATCCTGGCCTCCATCGCCTTCGGCATTCCGCTGCAATTCGACAAGGCCTACACCGAGGGCATCACCCGCCTGACCACCGCCGATGTCGGCTACGCCGAGGCGCTGGGCTATCGCATCAAGCACCTGGGCGTGGCGCGCAGCACCGACCAGGGCATCGAGCTGCGGGTGCACCCGACGCTGATCCCGGCCGATCGCTTGATCGCCAACGTCAACGGCGTGATGAACGCGGTGATGGTCAATGGCGACGCCGTCGGCTCGACGCTGTTCTACGGCGCCGGTGCCGGCCAGGAGCCGACCGCCTCGGCGGTGGTGGCCGACCTGGTGGACGTGGTTCGCGCCATGACCTCGGATCCCGAGAATCGCGTACCGCACCTGGCCTTCCAGCCCGATGCGCTGTCCGACCATCCGGTGCTGTCGATCGAGTCCTGCGAGAGCGCCTACTATCTGCGTATCCAGGCCAAGGATCACCCGGGCGTGCTGGCCCAGGTGGCGAGCATCCTCTCGGCGCGCGGCATCAACATCGAGTCCATCATGCAGAAGGAAGCCGAGGAACATGACGGCCTGGTGCCCATGATCCTGCTGACCCACCGCGTGACGGAGCGCCACATGGTCGAGGCCATCACCGCGCTGGAAGCCCTCGATGACGTCGTCGGCGATGTCGTCCGCATCCGTGTCGAGCACCTGAACTGAGCAGCCTGGCGGCGCCCGGCGCCGCCGTCTTTCCCGAGGTCGAGTCATGCGTTACATCAGTACCCGCGGCCAGGCGCCCGCGCTGAATTTCGAAGAAGTGCTGCTGGCGGGTCTCGCCAGCGATGGTGGTCTCTATGTACCGGAGAACCTGCCGCGCTTTTCCCTGGAAGAGATCGCCTCCTGGGCCGGTCTGCCCTACCACGAGCTGGCCTTCCGGGTGATGAAGCCCTTCGTCGCCGGCTCCATCGCCGATGCCGAATTCAAGGCCATCCTGGAAGAGACCTACGCTGGTTTCGCCCATAGCTCGATCGCGCCGCTGCGCCAGCTGGATGCCAACGAGTGGGTGCTGGAGCTGTTCCACGGCCCGACCCTGGCCTTCAAGGACTTCGCCCTGCAACTGCTGGGACGGCTGCTCGACCATGTGCTGGCCAAGCGCGGCGAACGCGTGGTGATCATGGGCGCCACCTCCGGCGACACCGGCTCGGCGGCCATCGAAGGCTGCAAGCGCTGTGAGAACGTCGACATCTTCATCCTCCATCCGCACCAGCGGGTGTCAGAAGTGCAGCGCCGGCAGATGACCACGCTGCTGGGCGACAACATCCACAACATCGCCATCGAAGGCAACTTCGACGACTGCCAGGAGATGGTCAAAGCCAGCTTCGCCGATCAGGGTTTCCTCAAGGGCACCCCGCTGGTGGCGGTCAACTCGATCAACTGGGCGCGGATCATGGCCCAGATCGTCTACTACTTCCACGCGGCCCTGCAGCTGGGCGCCCCGGCGCGCTCCATTGCCTTCTCGGTGCCCACCGGCAACTTCGGCGACATCTTCGCCGGCTACCTGGCGCGCAACATGGGGCTGCCGGTGAGCCAGCTGGTGGTGGCCACCAACCGCAACGACATCCTGCACCGCTTCATGTCCGGCAATCGCTACGACAAGCAGCAGCTGGAAGCCACCCTGTCGCCGTCCATGGACATCATGGTCTCGTCCAACTTCGAGCGCCTGTTGTTCGACCTGCACGGTCGCGACGGCCTGGCCCTGGCCGAGCTGATGGCGAACTTCCGCAGCAGCGGCACCCTGACGGTGGCGGACGATCGCTGGACCGAAGCGCGCAAGCTGTTCGACTCCCTGGCCGTGAGCGACGAGGAGACCTGCGCCACCATCGCCGAGGTCTTTGCCGCCACTGGCGAGGTGCTGGATCCGCACACCGCCATCGGCGTGCACGCCGCTCGCGAATGCCGCCGCAGCCTGGCCACGCCCATGGTGGTGCTGGGTACCGCCCACCCGGTGAAATTCCCCGAAGCGGTGGAAAAGGCCGGCATCGGCGCGACCCTCAGCCTGCCGACCCACCTGGCCGATCTGCTGCAGCGTGAAGAGCGCTGCACCGTGCTGCCCAACGACCTGGCCGCCGTCCAGGCCTTCGTCAGCCGCCACGGCAAGCGTGGTCAGCCGCTGTAAGGGGGTTCGTCCAACCGGCGACTGTAGGTTGGGCTGAGACGGCTCCCTCGTCGAAGCCCAACACGGCGGACTCCAACCGTCTTTGTTGGGGTTCGCTGCGCTCAACCCAACCTACGCTGACCTGTAGGTTGGGTTGAGACGGCTCCATCGTCGAAGCCCAACAAGGCAGACTCCAACCGTCGCTGCTACGCTCAGCCCAACCTACGGATCCACGGTCCCAAGCCCATCGGCCTTTTCCGGTACAATGCCCGGCTTTCCCTGCCGGTGACCCGCCCATGGCTCTGCAAGCCACGCCCTACAAAGTCGAACTCAACCTCACCGATCTGGATCGCGGGGTCTACGAGAATCTGCGCCTGACCGTGGCGCGGCATCCCTCCGAGACCGAGGAGCGAATGGCGGTGCGGTTGCTGGCCTATGTGCTCTGGTACAACGAGCAGCTGGCCTTTGGTCGTGGCCTGTCCGACGTCGACGAGCCGGCGCTGTGGGAAAAGAGTCTCGATGGCCGGGTGCTGCACTGGATCGAAGTCGGCCAGCCCGATGCCGAGCGCCTGACCTGGTGCAGCCGTCGCACCGAGCGCACCAGCCTGCTGGCCTACGGCAATCTGCGCGTCTGGCAGACCAAGGTGGTGGACGCGGTCAGGACGCTGAAGAATCTGCACATCGCCGCGGTTCCCGCCGAGCCCTTGGCCGAACTGGCCCGCGATCTGCCGCGCAGCATTTCCTGGCAGGTGATGATCAGCGAAGGCACCCTGTTCGTCACCGACGACCGCGGTCAGCACGAATTGCAGCTGGAATGGCTGCTGGGCGAACGTTGATGCGCCTGGAGCCCCGTCCGCTGCCGGCGGTATTGCCCGACCTGGGCGATCTGCCGCCGCTGCTCACCCGGCTCTATGCCGCGCGCGGCGTGACCCTGCCGGAAGAACTGGACAAGGGGCTGGCGCGGCTGGTGCCCTATCACCAGCTCAAGGGCATCGAGGCGGCGGTGAAGCTGCTGGCGCGCGCTCTGGAAGAGCGCCGGCGCATCCTCATCGTCGGCGATTTCGATGCCGATGGCGCCACCGCCAGCGCCGTGGGCGTGCTGGCCCTGCGTCGCCTGGGCGCGGCCTGGGTCGACTATCTGGTGCCCAATCGCTTCGAATACGGCTACGGCCTGACGCCCGAGATCGTCGCCGTGGCCCTGCAGCGCGAACCCGAGGTGCTGCTCACCGTCGATAACGGCATCTCCAGCCTGGATGGAGTGGCCGTGGCCAAGGCGGCCGGGCTGCAGGTAGTCATCACCGACCACCACCTGCCGGGCGCCGAATTGCCCGCCGCCGATGCCATCGTCAATCCGAATCAGCCGGCCTGCGCCTTTCCCAGCAAATGCATCGCCGGGGTCGGGGTGATCTTCTATGTGATGCTGGCCCTGCGCAGTCGCCTGCGCGAGAACGGCTGGTTCGCCCGTCAGGGCCTGGCGGAGCCCAATCTGGCCGAGTTGCTGGATCTGGTCGCCCTCGGCAGCGTCGCCGACGTCGTGCCGCTGGACGCCAACAACCGCATCCTGGTGCACCAGGGGCTGATGCGTATCCGCGCCGGCCGGGCACGACCGGGGCTCAAGGCGCTGCTGGAAGTGGCCGGGCGCCAGCCGGGCAAGGTGGCCTCCAGCGACCTGGGTTTCATTCTCGGCCCGCGGCTCAATGCGGCGGGGCGCCTGGACGACATGTCCATCGGTATCGAGCTGCTACTCTGCGAAGACCCGCAACTGGCGCAGGAATACGCTCAGCAGCTGGACGACTTCAACAAGGATCGCAAGAGCATCGAGCAGGGCATGCAGCGCGAGGCGCTCAAGCAGCTCAAGGAGTTGCCGGAAGACAATCTGCCCTTCGGTCTCTGTCTGTTCGACCCGGAGTGGCACCAGGGCGTGATCGGCATCCTCGCCTCGCGCCTCAAGGAAAAGTATCACCGCCCGGCGCTGGCCTTCGCCGACGACGGCAGTGGCAACGGCATGCTCAAGGGCTCGGCGCGTTCGGTACCCGGGCTGCACATCCGCGATGCCCTGGACGCCGTGGCGACCCGTCATCCGGGGCTCATCACCAAGTTCGGCGGTCACGCCATGGCCGCCGGCCTCAGTCTGCCCCAGGCGCATTATGAGACCTTTGCCAGCGCCTTCGACGCCGAGGTCCGTCGCCATCTGCAGGCCGACGACCTCAGTGGGCGCCTGCAGACCGATGGCTGCCTCGCTCCGAGCGAATTCCAGCTCGATCTGGCCCAGGCCCTGCGCAAGGCCGGCCCTTGGGGGCAGCAGTTCCCCGAGCCGCTGTTTCACGGCACCTTCGAGATCCTCTCCCAGCGCCTGCTCAAGGAACGGCACCTCAAGCTGACCCTGCGCAGCGAGCAGGGCGGCCCGGAGCTGGACGGCATCGCCTTCAACATCGACCGTGACACCTGGCCCGATCCCAACATCCGCTGGGCCGAGCTGGCCTATCGGCTGGACGTGAATGAATTCCGCGGCAACGAGAGCGTGCAGTTGCTGGTGGTGCACCTGGCACCGCGTTAGTCGGAACAGCGACCTATTCTGTTCGGGAACACTCCAATGCGGTGAATCCCGACTAGACGAGGTCCGCCATGAGTCTCCTGTTCCAGCCCCTGACCCTGCGTCAGCTGACCCTGCCCAATCGCGTGGTGGTCTCCCCGATGTGTCAGTATTCCAGCGAAGACGGCTTCGCCAACGACTGGCACCTGGTTCACCTGGGCAGTCGCGCCACCGGTGGCGCCGGCCTGGTGATCTTCGAGGCTACCGCGGTCACCGCCGACGGGCGCATCACGCCCCAGGACCTGGGGTTGTGGAAGGACGAGCAGATCGAGCCCCTGCGCCGTATCACCCAGTTCATCGAAGGCCAGGGCAGCGTAGCCGGTATCCAACTGGCCCATGCGGGCCGTAAGGCCAGTACCTGGCAACCCTGGCTCGGCAAGCACGGCAGCGTGCCCATCGCCGAAGGCGGCTGGGTGCCGGTGGCGCCCTCGGCCATCGCCTTCGATCCGCAGCATACCCGGCCCACCGCCATGGATCGCGACGATATCGCCAGCATCCGCCGGGCCTTCGTGGACACCGCCGAGCGCGCCCTGGCGGCCGGCTTCAAGGTGGCCGAGGTCCATGCCGCCCACGGCTATCTGCTGCACCAGTTCCTCTCGCCGCTCTCCAATCGCCGCGAGGACGATTACGGCGGCAATTTCGAGAATCGCATTCGCCTGTTGCTGGAAGTCACCGCTGATGTCCGCGCGGTCTGGCCGGAAGCGTTGCCGCTGTTCGTGCGGGTTTCAGCCACCGACTGGGTGGAAGACGGCTGGGATGTCGATGAGACGGTGGAGCTGGCACGCCGATTGAAGACCCTGGGCGTCGACCTGATCGACGTCTCCTCCGGCGGCACCGCCGCCCAGGCCGACATTCCCACCGGGCCCGGCTACCAGACCCAGTTCGCCGAGCGGGTGCGCAAGGAGGCTGGGATTCCCAGTGGCGCGGTGGGCATGATCACCGATGCGGCCCAGGCCGAGCACGTGCTGCGTACCGGTCAGGCCGATCTGGTGCTGCTGGCCCGCGAACTGCTGCGCGATCCCTATTGGCCGCTGAATGCCGCCGAAGCCCTACGGGAAAAGGTATCCTGGCCGCCGCAATACGTGCGCGCCGCGCACCGGGATACGCCGCTGCGCAAGCCGTTCGGGGAGGAGTAGGGCGCGGGACGGAGCCATCCGTGCGGATGGCTCCCCGAGTCAGGGCTTGACCGGGCGCAGCATCGCCTCCAGGGCGTCGCTGTCGTAGTAGTCGCCCAGATACCAGATGCGGCCGTCGCGGATCTTCATGATGCTGGCGCCGCGGATCTTGACCGGTTGCTTGCCGGTGGCGGTGACACGGTTGCCGGTCAGTTCCCATTCGAAGGCGATGCTGCGCGGGCCGATGACCGGCTTGTGCACCATCTTTACCTGTAGATCCGGGACGGCCTTGAGGGTGACCTTGACGATGCGGTCGCGGGCCTGGGTGCGGCTGGTCTCGGTGGTGGCGGCGCCGCTGTCGAAGTACTGCACCTTGGGGTCGAGCAGGGCGCTGGCGGCCTCGGCATCGTGATCGTTCCAGGCATCGAGATAGCGATTGGCGATGAGGCGGGCGTCCTCGGCGGCGGCCTGGACCTGGCCGGCAGTGAGGGCGAGCGAAAGCGCGAACAGCACAGCCAGACGCGAGCGCATGGGGTGTCTCCGGCAACTGCAAGGGAAAGGCGCAAGAGTAGCGCCGTGGGCGGCCCGCGGTCAGCAATATTTTGTATCAACCGGCTGGTCGCGACGGCGACCCCGGCAACATTCGGTAAGCAGGTGCCGGGAGCCAGACGGTGTGGTCAGCGGTCCTAAAGGGCTGAATCCTGACTCTGTGGAGGTCATCCATGAACACCCGCGGTTTGCTTGATCAATTGCTCAAGGCGGGCCAGCAGGCGCTGGCCAAGAAGACCGGTCACTCGGCCCCCCGATCCGGCACGGCGTCCACCGGCAAGGATTCCCTGGGCGGTCTGCTCTCCGGACTGGGCAACAGCGGCCTGGCGGCTGGGGCCCTGACCGCGCTGCTGGGCAGCAAGCGCGGTCGCGCCATGGGTGGCAAGGCGGTCGGCTATGGCGGTCTGGCGGCGCTGGGCATGGTGGCCTACAAGGCCTATCAGTCCTGGCAGGCCAATCAGGCCCAGGGTACGGCAGCCGTCGAGCCCCGTACCGTGGATCGGGTACCGGAGCACGAAGCCGAGGCCCATGGCCGGGCGGTGCTGATCGCCCTGATCGCGGCAGCCAAGGCCGATGGTCATGTCGATGACCAGGAGCGCCAGGCCATCGAAGCCGAGATGGCCAAGCTGGACAACGATCCCGAGTTGCGCAGCTGGTTGCAGCGCGAACTGGAACAACCGCTGGATCCGGCCAAGGTCGCCGCGGCGGCGGAAACGCCCGAGATGGGCGCCGAGATGTACCTGGCCAGCCTGATGCTGATCGACGATCAGCAATACATGGAAAAGGCCTACCTAGACGAGCTGGCGCGCCAGCTGCGCCTGGAGCCCGGCCTGCGCGCCGAGCTGGAGCGTGAGGCCGCGGCGGTCTGACCGCTAGGCGAGCGGGCGTTCCTCGCCCAGCAGGACGCTCCGCTCCGCCGCGCAGAGGTGCAGCAGGAAATCCCAGACCACGCGCAGGCGCGCGGAGCGGTGCAATTCCCGGTGCGTCGAGATCCAGTATTCCCGAGTAAAGGAGCGTTCTGGCAACACGCCCTCCAGCGGCGTGCCCTTACCTACCAGATAGCAGGGCAGCACGGCGATGCCGATGCCGGCGCAGGCCGCTTCGCGCTGGGCGATGACACTGGTGCTGCGAAAGACGATGCGCGGATCCGAACAGAGTCCCTGGATGAATTGCAGTTCGCGGGTGTACAGCAGGTCGTCGACGTAGCCGATGAAGGTCTGTTCGCCGAGGTCGGCTTCGGCATCCAGCGCCGGTGCTCGATCCAGGTAGGCGCGACTGGCATAGAACCTCAGACGATAGGGCGTCAGTCGCCGGCCGATCAGGCCTTCGGCGGTGGGCCTTTCCAGGGTGATGGCGATGTCCGCTTCGCGGTTGGTGACGCTGACGAAGCGCGGCACCGAGACCAGCTCCACTTCCAGACCCGGATAATCGCGCAGCAGCGCCCCCAGGCGCTGGGCGAGAAAACCGGTGCCCAGGCCTTCGGTCACCCCGACCCGTACCTGACCCAGCGGATTGAGTCGCTGGGTCACGGCCTCCTGGGCTAGCAGTGCGGCTTCTTCCATCGCCTGGGCATGCGCCAGCAGGGCCTGGCCGGCGGGGGTGAGCTGATAGCCGCTGGCCTGTTGCACCAGCAGCTGACTGCCCAGGGCGCGTTCCAGCGCCTCCAGGTGACGGGCGACGGTCGCATGACTGACGCCCAGGCTGCGGGCGGCGGTAAGCAGGCGGCCATGGCGCTGGACCTCCAGAAAAACCCGCAGATCGTTCCAGTCGAACATCCCGTCTCCTCGTCTCGGCCTGTCTGCGCGGTCGCTTGCGGGGCGCTGTTCAGAAATGCACAGCCGGTGCCCGTTTTCTGCGACTGTTGTTCGCGGATGACGACACTAGGATAGGGACCACAACAACAAAAAAGCGAGGGAACGTCATGCCCGGTCCTGCTGCGGAATATGACTTCATCATCGTCGGCGCCGGTCCGGCCGGCTGCCTGCTGGCCAATCGGCTGTCCGCCGATCCGGCCCATCGCGTGCTGCTGCTGGAAGCCGGCGGCCGTGACAACCATCCCTGGATCCACATCCCCGTCGGCTATCTGTTCTGCATCGGCAATCCGCGCACCGACTGGTGCTTCAAGACCGAGGTGGAGGCGGGCCTGGGTGGCCGCGCGCTCAACTATCCGCGTGGCCGGGTGCTGGGTGGCTGCTCGTCCATCAACGGCATGATCTACATGCGCGGCCAGGCCCGTGACTATGACGGCTGGGCCGCCGCTGGCAACCCCGGCTGGAGCTGGCAGGACGTACTGCCGCTGTTCAAGCGTATGGAAGATCATTGCGACGGCGCCTCGGCCGTTCATGGTGCCGGGGGTGAATGGCGGGTCGAGCGGCAGCGCCTGCACTGGACCCTGCTCGACGCCTTTCGCAGTGCCGCGGGTGAAACCGGCATCGCGCCGGTGGAAGACTTCAACACCGGCGACAACGAAGGCTGCGGCTACTTCCAGGTCAATCAGCGTAATGGCGTGCGCTGGAATGCCGCCAAGGCCTTTCTCAAGCCCATCCGCCAGCGTGCCAATCTGCAGGTGCTGACCGGGGTGCAAGTGGAGCGGGTGCTGCTGGAGGAGGGCAGGGCACGGGCGGTGCTGGCGCGGCTGCCGGGCCAGGCCGAACCCCAGCGCCTGGTGGCGCGGCGGGAGATCGTGCTCTGCGCCGGCGCCATTGGCTCGCCGACCCTGTTGCAGCGCTCCGGCATCGGTCCGCGCGGCCTGCTCGAAGGGCTGGGCATCGGTGTCCAGCATCGGCTGGAAGGGGTCGGCGGCAACCTGCAGGATCACCTGCAACTGCGGCTGATCTATCGGGTGCACGGCGTGCCGACCCTCAATGCCCTGGCCGGCAGTCTCTGGGGCAAGCTGGGCATGGGCCTGGAGTATCTCTGGAGTCGCAGTGGTCCCCTGGCCATGGCGCCGAGCCAACTGGGCGCCTTCGCCCGTTCCGATCCCGGGCAGCCCTCGGCCAATCTGCAGTATCACGTGCAGCCGCTGTCGCTGGAGCGCTTCGGCGAGCCCCTGCACGGCTTTCCCGCCTTTACCGCCTCGGTGTGCAACCTGCGCCCGGCCAGTCGTGGCCAGGTGGCCATCCGCAGCGCCGACCCGCTGGCCGCGCCGCTGATCCAGCCGCGCTACCTCAGCGCGCCGGAGGATCTCAAGGTGGCCGCCGACGCCATCCGCCTGACCCGGCGCATCGCCGCCGCGCCGGCACTGGCCGCTTACCGGCCCGAGGAGTATCTGCCAGGCCCGGCCTATCAGAGCGAGGAAGAACTGCAGCAAGCCGCGGGCGCCATTGGCACCACCATCTTCCATCCTTCCGGCACCTGCCGCATGGGGCAGGGCGCCGACGCCGTGGTGGACGCCCGCCTGCGGGTGCATGGCATTCCCGGGCTGCGGGTGGCCGACGCCTCCATCATGCCGACCCTGGTCTCGGGCAACAGCTGTTCGCCGACGCTGATGATCGCCGAGCAGGCGGCCACCTTCATGCTGGCCGAGGCGCGGGAGCAGGGCAGTCACGAGCTGCCCGCCGCGGTTGCCCGGGCCAGCGCCGCCTCGGCGGCCTAGCTGCGTCCATCCGGTTCCACCGACGGCGGAGCCTCCCGCCGTTTCCACCGTAGTAGCTGTCGCCCATAACAACAATCAGCCCGGCGATCCCGGGTCAGGAGAACGTGCGATGTCCGACTATGCCCAACCCCGGGTCCAACCCAGCGCGGCCAGCAGTCGCCGCGAAGAACGCAAGGTGATCTTCGCCTCGTCCCTGGGAACCGTCTTCGAGTGGTACGACTTCTTTCTCTACGGCGCCCTGGCGGCGGTGATCAGCAAGCAGTTCTTCGCCGGCGTCAACGACACCACCGCCTTCATCTTCGCCCTGCTGGCCTTCGCCGCCGGTTTCGTGGTGCGGCCCTTCGGTGCCCTGGTGTTCGGCCGCCTGGGCGACATGGTCGGGCGCAAGTACACCTTTCTCGCCACCATCATCCTCATGGGCATCGCCACCTTCGGCGTCGGCCTGCTGCCCACCTATGCCAGCATCGGCGTGGCCGCACCCATCATCCTGGTGGTGCTGCGCCTGCTGCAGGGCCTGGCCCTGGGCGGTGAGTACGGCGGCGCCGCTACCTACATCGCCGAGCACGCGCCGCCCGGCAAGCGCGGTGCCCACACCAGCTGGCTGCAATCCACCGCGACCCTGGGGCTGTTGCTGTCGCTGGTGGTGATCCTGGTCTGCCGCTACCTGACCGGTGACCAGTTCGAGGTCTGGGGCTGGCGCCTGCCGTTCCTGCTGTCGATCTTCCTGCTTGCCATCTCCACCTGGATCCGCCTATCGATGCACGAATCGCCGGCCTTCCTGCGCATGAAGGCCGAAGGCAAGCAGAGCAAGGCGCCGATCCGCGATTCCTTCACCAACTGGAGCAATCTCAAGGTGGTGCTGATCGCGCTGTTCAGCATCAACGGCGGCCAGGCGGTGACCTTCTACCTGTCGCAGTTCTATGTGATGTTCTTTCTTACCCAGACCCTCAAGCTGGATCCGGTGCTGGCCAACAACCTGCTGATCGTCAGCGTGATCCTGGGCGCCCCCTTCTTCGTCATCGCCGGCTGGCTGTCGGACAAGGTCGGCCGCAAGCCGATCCTGATGCTGGGCCTGCTGCTGGCCACGGTGCTCTACTTTCCGCTGTTCAAGGCCCTGACCCACTACGCCAATCCACAGATCTACCAGGCCAGCCAGCAGGCGCCCATCGTGGTGACCGCCGATCCGGCCACCTGCACCTTCCAGTTCGATCCGGTAGGCAAGGCGCGTTTCGACAGCCCCTGCGACCGGGTCAAGACCCTGCTGGCCAAGAGCGGACTGCCCTACCGCAGCGTGGCGGCGGCACCGGGGGACGCGGTGCAGGTCAATGTCGGCGACAAGGTCATCGTCGGCTATGACGAGCCAGCCCTGCGCGCCGCGGTACAGGCCGCCGGCTACCCGGCCAAGGCCGATGCGGCGCAGGTCAACAAGCCCATGGTGGTGGCGGTGATCTTCGCCCTGATCCTCATCGCCACCCTCTGCTACGGACCCCTTGCGGCACTGATGGTGGAGCTGTTTCCCACCCGCATCCGCTACACCTCCATGTCGCTGCCGTACCACATCGGCAATGGCTGGTTCGGCGGCTTCCTGCCCACGGTGTCCTTCGCCCTGGTGGTCTATACCGGCGACATCTTCTACGGCCTCTGGTACCCGGTACTGGTGACCGGCGTCAGCCTGGTGGTAGGCCTGCTGTGTCTGCCGGAAACCCGCCACCGCGATCTCGACGCCGATTGAGACCCAGCAGGCGGCGAATCCCCGTCGCACTCTGAGTTTCGCCGCCGATTGGGTTATACTCGCGAGCTTTTCCACAGCTTTTCTCGCGAGTGTTTCCCCCATGGAAATCAACCCGATCGTCACCAGCATCAAGGACCTCTCCAGCCGCACCGAGACCATTCGGGGGTATCTTTGACTACGATCTGAAAAAGGATCGTCTCGTCGAAGTCGAGCGCGAGCTCGAAGACCCCGCTGTCTGGAACAAGCCCGAATACGCCCAGAACCTTGGCCGCGAGCGCGCGCTGCTGGCCCAGGTGGTCGGTACCCTGGACGAGCTGAACGGTGGCCTGGCCGATGCCAGCGACCTGCTGGAAATGGCGGCCGAAGAGGAAGACCAGAGCGCGGTCGATGATGTGGCGGCCGAGGTGGAGCGCCTGCGCGGCATCCTCGAGAAGCTGGAATTCCGCCGCATGTTCAGCGGCGAGATGGACCCCAACAACTGCTACCTGGACATCCAGGCCGGCTCCGGCGGCACCGAGGCCCAGGACTGGGCCAACATGCTCTTGCGCATGTACCTGCGCTGGGCCGACCAGCACGGCTTCAGCGCCGAGATCGTCGAGTTGTCCGAAGGCGAGGTCGCCGGCATCAAGGGCGCCACCGTGCACATCAAGGGCGAATACGCCTTTGGCTGGCTGCGCACCGAGATCGGCGTGCACCGCCTGGTGCGCAAGAGTCCCTTCGACTCGGGCAACCGTCGCCACACCTCCTTTACCGCGGTGTTCGTCTCGCCCGAGATCGATGACAACATCGACATCGAGATCAACCCGTCCGATCTGCGCGTCGACACCTACCGCTCCTCCGGTGCCGGCGGCCAGCACGTGAATACCACCGACTCCGCGGTGCGGATCACCCACGTGCCCACCAACACCGTGGTGGCCTGCCAGAACGAGCGCTCCCAGCACGCCAACAAGGACACCGCCATGAAGATGCTGCGGGCCAAGTTGTACGAGTTGGAGATGCAGAAGCGCAACGCCGCCTCCCAGGCCCTGGAAGACTCCAAGTCCGATATCGGCTGGGGCCACCAGATCCGCTCCTACGTCCTCGACGCCTCGCGGATCAAGGATCTGCGCACCGGCGTGGAACGCAGCGACTGCGACAAGGTGCTCGACGGCGATCTGGACGAATACCTCGAAGCCAGCCTCAAGCAGGGCGTTTAATCCATCATTTCCTGTAGGAGCGGTCGCATCGGCGCACCGCCATGGCCGCGATAAAACTCTATCGCGGCCATGGGCCGCTCCTACGGTCAGCACCCCAGGTAAAGAGCAGACATGAGCGAACAACCCCTAGATCCCCAAGCCCAGGAACAGGAAGACAACAAGCTGATCGCCCAGCGCAAGGAAAAGCTTTCCGCGCTGCGTGACCAGCAGGCCATTCCCTTCCCCAATGACTTCCGCCGTGACAGCCTGGCCGGTGACCTGCAGCAGCAGTACGCCGACAAGACCAAGGAAGAGCTGGAAGCCGCGGGCATCAAGGTCAAGGTGGCCGGCCGCATCATGCTCAACCGCGGCGCCTTCATGGTGCTGCAGGACACCAGCGGGCGCATCCAGGTCTACGTCGACCGCAAGACCCTACCGGCCGAGACCCTGGAAGCGGTCAAGACCTGGGACCTGGGCGACATCATCGCCACCGAAGGTACCCTGGCCCGCTCCGGCAAGGGCGATCTCTACGTCAACATGAGCGATGTGCGCCTGCTGACCAAGTCGCTGCGCCCGCTGCCCGACAAGCACCACGGCCTGACCGACACCGAGCTGCGCTATCGCCAGCGCTATGTCGACCTGATCGTCAACGAGGAGGTCCGCCAGACCTTCCGCGTGCGCTCCCAGGTCATCGCCCACATCCGCCGCTTCCTCATGGAGCGCGGTTTCCTCGAAGTGGAAACGCCCATGCTGCAGACCATTCCTGGCGGCGCGGCGGCCAAGCCCTTCGAAACCCACCACAACGCCCTGGACATGGCCATGTTCCTGCGTATCGCGCCGGAGCTGTACCTCAAGCGGCTGGTGGTCGGTGGCTTCGAGAAGGTCTTCGAGATCAACCGCAACTTCCGTAACGAAGGCGTCTCGACCCGGCACAATCCCGAGTTCACCATGCTCGAGTTCTACCAGGCCTATGCGGATTATCGCGACAACATGGACCTCACCGAGGAATTGTTCCGCGAACTGGCCATGGCCGTGCTCGGCACCACCGACGTGCCCTATGGCGACAAGGTCTTCCACTTCGGCGAGCCCTTCGTGCGCCTGTCGGTGTACGACTCCATCCTCAAGTACAACCCGGACATCACTGCGGAAGACCTGCAGGACGTCGAGAAGGCCCGCGCCATCGCCAAGCAGGCCGGCGCCAAGGTCCTCGGCCACGAAGGCCTGGGCAAGCTGCAGGTGATGATTTTCGAGGAGCTGGTGGAGAGCAAGCTGGAGCAGCCGCACTTCATCACCGAGTACCCCTTCGAGGTCTCGCCGCTGGCCCGGCGCAACGACGACAATCCCAGCGTCACCGACCGCTTCGAGCTGTTCATCGGTGGCCGCGAGATCGCCAACGCCTACTCCGAGCTCAACGACGCCGAAGACCAGGCCGAGCGCTTCATGCTGCAGGTCCAGGAAAAGGACGCCGGTGACGACGAGGCCATGCACTACGACGCCGACTTCATCAACGCCTTGGAATACGGCATGCCGCCCACCGCCGGCGAAGGCATCGGCATCGACCGCCTGGTGATGCTGCTGACCAACTCGCCGTCGATCCGCGACGTCATCCTCTTCCCGCACATGCGTCCGCAATAAGCGCCGCGCCTCCTTTCCGGGGGCGCCGCTGGCACCTGCTGACTCGGGGCTCTGTCATCAAAGGTTCATCCGGACCTGCTAACAGAGCCCTGATGTCGCGTTCCCTCCGCAGGTAGCCATGACCAACACCCTGATTCCTCTGCATCCGGCTGCCGAACGGCTGGGGCTGCTCTACGCCTACCATTTCACTTCCGGTCAGCCGGGGCGCGCCCTGACCATGGCGCCGGAAGATCCCTGGGACGCGGAAGAGGGTGGCTTTCGCTGGCTGCACTTCAACCTGGCCCATGCCGCCGCCGAGCGCTGGATGCGCGAGCACCTGGGGCTACCGGAGGAATTCTTCGAATCCCTGCACGCCGGTTCCCATTCGACCCGGCTGGAGCCAGCCGACGACACCCTGCTGGGGGTGGTGAACGACGTGACCCTGGCCTACGGACAGGTCTCGGTGGACGTCGCCACCCTCTGGGCCTGCGCCCGTCCGGGACTGCTGGTGACCGCCCGGGCCCAGCCGCTGCGCTCGGTGGATCGCCTGCGCCACGCGGTACGCCGGGGTGAGGGCTTCGGCTCGACCCTGGAACTGCTGGTGCATCTGCTGCGCGACCAGGCCGATGTGCTGACCGGCATCATCCGCGACACCACGGTCAAGGTGGACGCCATCGAGGATCGGCTGCTGTCCCAGCGGCTGGCCGCCAGTCGCGCCGAGCTGGGTAGTCTGAGACGCGCCCTGGTGCGTTTGCAGCGCTTGCTGGCCCTGGAGCCGGGCTCGCTGCTGCGCCTGCTCAACCGGCCGCCCGCGTGGCTGCGCCGCGACGACATCCAGACCCTGCGCGAGGCCACTGAGGAATTCGATCGGGTGCTGGACGACCTCGCCGCCCTGGTGGAGCGTCTCAAGCTGCTGCAGGAGGAGATCGCCGCCGCCTCCGCCGAGCAGACCAACCGCACCCTGTTCACCCTGACCCTGGTCACGGTGCTGGCCCTGCCGATCAACATCATCGCCGGCTTTTTCGGCATGAACGTCGGCGGCATTCCGCTTGCCGATTCGCCCCATGGCTTCTGGATCTTGGTAGCGTTGGTGGCGACCTTTACCGTGCTGGCCGGTAGCCTGGCCTTCCGCAAGCGCGGCGACTGACCAGAGTCATGCAACCGTTGCAGGCACCGCGCGGTCTCTAGGGGAACCCCCACTGGAGACCGCAATGGACTTCAAGGACTACTACGAGGTGCTCGGCGTCGCCCCCGATGTCGACGACAAGACCCTCAAGACCACCTACCGCAAACTGGCGCGCAAGTACCACCCCGACGTGAGCAAGGAGGCCGATGCCGAGGCCCGCTTCAAGGAGGTGGCCGAGGCCTATGACGTCCTACGCGATCCGCACAAGCGTGCGGAATACGACCAGGTGCGCCTCTATCAGCAACAGGGCGAGCGCTTCCAGGTGCCGCCGGATTGGCAACCGGGCTCGGGTGCCGACTACAGCGATCCCCATGCCGGCTTCGGCCAGGATTATTCCGACTTCTTCGAGTCCCTGTTCGGTGCCGCCGGACGCTCGCAGCAGGGTGGCTTCGCCCGCCGTGGCCGCGACGTCGAGCTGGAATTACCTCTGTTTCTCGAAGAGAGCCAGGCCGGCAGCACCAAGCCGCTGAGCTTTTCGTTGCCGCAGCGTGACGAGCTGGGCCGGCGCGTCGGCGAGACCACCAAGACCCTCAACGTCAAGATTCCCGCCGGCAGCACCGACGGCGAGCGTATCCGCTTGAAAGGGCAGGGCGAGCCGGGCATCGGTGGCGCGGAGCCGGGTGACCTCTACCTGGTCATCCGTCTGGTGCCCCATCCCCTGTTCGACGTGGATGGCCAGGACCTGGTGGTCAGCGTGCCGCTCGCCCCCTGGGAGGCGGCCTTGGGCGCCAAGGTGCAGGTGCCGACGCTGGATGGGCAGATCATGCTCAGCATCCCGCCCGGCAGCCAGAACGGTGCGCGGCTGCGGGTACGGGGCAAGGGCCTGGCCGGCAAGAACGGGCAGGGCGATCTGCATGCCCTGCTCAAGGTGGTGATGCCGCCCAAAGGTGATGAAGCAACCCAGGCGCTGTGGCGCCAACTGGCCGAGCGGGCGGCCTTCGATCCCCGCCAAGACTGGAGGAAAGTCTGATGAGCAGTCTGATCGTCCTGCAGGAATTCTGTGCGCTCTGCGAGGTGAGCGAGCCGGTGGTGGTGGAAATCGTCGAACACGGCATCCTGGCGCCCCAGCGTGGCAAGCGCCCGGCCGAGTGGCATTTCGACACCGGTGCCCTGCACCGCGCCCGCCGCGCCGTGCGCCTGCGCCACGAACTGGACCTGGACTGGTCCGCGACCGCCCTGGCGCTGCACCTCTTGGATGAGATGGAAGAACTGCGCCGCGAGAACCAGCGGCTGCGACGGCGCCTGGAACGCTTCGCTGGCGAGCTGCGGGACGTCTGACCGACCGCGTAGGGTGGGTTGAGACGGCTTTATCGTCGAAGCCCAACGAGGAAGGTCGCGTCTGGTTGTTGGGCTTCGCTGCGCTCAACCCAACCTACGGAACTCCCGTCTGCACCGAAGCGCCCCCTCTCCCTCTGGGAAAGGGTTGGGGTGAGGGAGCCGGATAGAGGTTTCCAACGTACGGTTTCTATCTGATCACGGCCATGCCGGTACGCCGTAGCAACCGCTCCTACAGGAGCATAGGCTTGCGTAGGAGCGGCCCATGGCCGCGATGTTCTTGATGTACTAACGCCCCATAAAATTATCCCGCCGCAATCAACCCCCGCCGCTGCATCGCCTGTTCCTGACTCAGCCTTTCAATTCTTACCGGCAAGGACTTCGACGCCGGTGTATGGCTACGGGTGTCGTGGTTGGCCAGCGGCGCCAGGCTGTTGGTCTCGGGATAGTAGGCGGCGCAGCAACCGGCCGGTACGTCGAAGGCGATGACCTTGAAGGGCCCGGCCCGACGCGGATAGCCGTCCAGGGCATCACCGACGAAGTCGATGAAGTCACCCTCCTGCACCTCGTGGCGGCGCATGTCCTCCGGGCTGAGCATGGCCACCATGCGTTCGTCGATGTCGCGATAGCGATCGCGATTGGAATAGATGGTGGTGTTGAATTGGTCGTGGCTGCGGATCGTCATCAGTTGCAGATGCTCGGCATCCGGCGGGCTGTCGTCCTCGTCCAGCACGTCGCCGGGAAAGAGGAAGTTGGCCTTGCCGGTGGGGGTATCCCATTTCCGTTCACGGGCCGCATTGGGCAGGCGGAAGCCGCCAGGCTGTTCGATACGGGCGTTGTAGTCGGCGAATTGTTCGGGCAGCACCGCCTCGATCTTGTCGCGGATGCGCGCGTAATTGCCAACCAGGGCGTCCCAATCGATATGGGGATAGCGCTCGCCCAGGGTCGCCTTGGCGATGCCGGCGACGATGGCGATCTCCGACAGCAGTTCCGGCGAGGCCGGTTCCAGGCTACCGGTTGAGCCGTGCACCATGGACATGGAGTCTTCCACGGTGATGGTTTGCACTCCGCTGGCCTGGACATCGCGTTCGGTGCGCCCCAGGCAGGGCAGCAGGAAGGTGCTGCGACCGTGCAGGGTATGGCTCCAGTTGAGCTTGGTGGCGATCTGCACCGTCAGGCGCAGGTTGGCGACATGGGGCGCTACCCGGTCGATGTCGGGAATGGCGCGGAAGAAATTGCCGCCCAGGCCGATGAAGGCCTGGGGTTCGTCGCGCAGCAGGGCTTCGCAGCACTCCACCACGTCGTCGCCGCCCTCGCGGGGCGCCTGGAAATCGAACGCCTGGTCCAGCCTCGCCAGGAAGGGTTCCTTGGGCTTCTGGTAGATGCCCACGGTGCGGTCGCCCTGGACGTTGGAGTGGCCGCGTATGGGACAGGGGCCGGCACCAGGCTTGCCGACGTTGCCGCGCAGCAGCAACAGATTGATGATCTGCTGCAGGACATCGCCGCCGCGGCGGTGTTGGGTCACGCCCATGCCCCAGCAGGCGATCACCCGCTCGGCCTTCATGTAGACCTGAGCCGCGTCCCGCATGGCCGCCTGGGTCAGGCCGGAATAGCGCTCCAGACGCTCCCAGCTCAGCCCCCGGCAGTGTTCGGCGAAGGCTTCCAGGCCGACGCAATGCTGTTCGATGAATGCCACGTCGAGGATGCGCGGGGCGCCGCTGCGGCGCGCTTCGTCGTCAGCCTCGATGACGACCTTGCACAGCCCCTGCATGGCCGCCATGTCGCCGCCGATACGCACCTGGTGGTACTGGGAGCTGATGGCCACGCCGCCGCCCGGCAAGGCCATATCGCGCACGGCCTGGGGCGAGGCGAAGCGCACCAGGGCCTTTTCCCGCAGCGGATTGAAGGTGACGATGGGCACGCCGCGGTGCACGGCGTCGTGCAGTTCGCTCATCATTCGCGGACTGTTGGTACCAGGATTCTGGCCGATGATGAAGATGGCATCGGCCTGGGCGAAATCCTCCAGGTCCAGGGTGCCCTTGCCGACGCCAATGCTCTCTGGCATGGCGGTGGTGGTGGTCTCGTGGCACATGTTGGAACAGTCGGGGAAATTATTCATGCCGTAGAGACGACCGAACAGCTGATAGAGAAAGGCCGACTCGTTGGACGAGCGGCCCGAGGTGTAGAGCTCCAGCTTCCAGGGATCGTCCAGGGCGCGCAGCTCGGTGCCGATCTCGGCGAAGGCGTCCGCCCAGCTCACCGGGCGGTAGGTGTCGCTGGCGGCGTCGTAGCGCAGGGGGTGGGTGAGACGGCCCTGGTCTTCCAGGTCATGGTCGGTCCAGGTGCGCAGTTCGCTCAGGGTATGGGCGGCGAAGAATTCCGGGGTGGTGCGTTTGCGGGTGGCCTCCCAGGCCACTGCCTTGGCGCCGTTCTCGCAGTATTCGAAGGTATGCGGGGTCTTCGGATCGGGCCAGGCGCAGCTCGGGCAGTCGAAGCCACCCGGCTTGTTCATGGTCAGCAATGCCTTGTTGCCGCGCATCAACACCTTCTGGCGGCTCAGGTGCTGGGTCACGGCATTGAGCGCCCCCCAGCCCCCGGCGGTGCCGTGCTCCTGGGTGCCGTGCAGGGGTTGAGCGGGGGAATGGGCGGATTGCTTGGTCATGTTCACCTCTAGCGGGGCCGGACAGAAACCGGCGGATACCTAGAGGTGAACCCGGGAAGCGGGTGCCTGTTCCACCGTCTGGCTTACCGCGCCGACGAGCGAGAGGGTCTGGAAAACCGCTTCGTTACCCTGCTCCAGGGCACGCCAAAGCGGTCTGCGACTGCTAGGCTGGACGCTTCCGCAGCTACCGAGAAAGCTCACCATGGCCAGCCATATCCTCGACCATCGCATCCTCGGCGAATCCCTGCAGGCCGTGGAGATCGGTCTCGATCCCGGCGAGACGGTGATCGCCGAGGCCGGTGCCATGACCTACATGGAGGCCGACATCGATTTCACCGCACGTATGGGCGATGGGTCCGACGGACTGCTCGGCAAGCTCTGGGGTGCCGGCAAGCGGATGCTCGGCGGTGAGTCGCTGTTCATGACCCATTTCACCAACGAGGGCCGGGAGAAGCGCCACGTCGCCTTTGCCGCGCCCTATCCGGGTCAGGTGATCCCCCTGGATCTGGCAGCCCTGGGCGGCACCCTGTTCTGCCAGCGCGACTCCTTTCTCTGCGCGGCCAAGGGCACCCGTATCGGCGTTGCCTTCACCCGGCGCCTGGGCGCCGGCTTCTTTGGCGGCGAAGGCTTCATCCTGCAGCGGCTGGAAGGCGATGGCATGGCCTTCGTGCATGCCGGGGGCACGGTGATCCGCAAGGAACTCAAGGGCGAAACGTTGCGCCTGGACACTGGCTGCCTGGTGGGCTTCACCAGTGGCATCGACTACAACATCAAACTGGCAGGTGGCCTGCGCAGCATGCTGTTCGGCGGCGAGGGTCTGGTGCTGGCGACCCTGAGCGGCCATGGCACGGTCTGGATCCAGACGCTGCCCTTTTCGCGATTAGCCGGCCGGGTTCAGGCCGCGGCCGGCGGCGGTGTCGGCGAACGCCGCGCGGGTGGTGACTGATTCTCCCTGTGTCCTAGGCCCGTTGCAGGGCGCTCTGGGGCGCCATGCGCTCCAGCCAGTCGCGCCAGCGCACCCGGCTGTCGTGGACCAGCCAGCCGTCCTGGCGGGCGAAGCTTTCCGACAGCCAGAGGCCGCGGGTCGGCACCGGCAGGCGCTGGCCGACCGACAGGGTGTAGAGCTCGCCGGTGGGTTTGCCGTCGTCCAGGGCGACCAGATAGAGATCCGGTCGCTGGCGGGCCAGACGCGTCAGCAACTGGCCGTTCTCGATCTTCTCGTCGACGTGGAACAGACTCGGCGCCTTGCACTCCTTGGGCAGTTCCAGTAGCAGGTCATAGACCAGTTGCAGCGAGGCGGTGGGGGTGTGCACATAGGCGCGCGGACGCTCCAGCAGCGCCAGGCTGCCGCAGCGCACCGGCCGTGCCGCCCCCGAACGCGGGGTCAGGCGAAAGGCCACGTCCTCGCGATAGGGCAGGGCCGGGGCATAGGGCGTCGGCAGCCAGGTGTCGGCGAAGCGTCCGGCCAGCCAGCCGCGCGGCGTCTCGATCAGGCACTCCTCGGCCACTTCCTGCACGGCGGTGAGCAGCGGCAGGGCCAGTTCGTGGGTCGGGATGTAACCGGAGATCAGCTTGAGCACCACGTCGCCGCGATCGGGACGGCGCTGGCGCACCAGCAGCCAGTGGTCCTGGCCCTGCCAGTTCAGCGTGAGGCGCACCGAGACGCCCAGGTTGGCGAGCTTCGCACTGAAGTGCTGGGCATCCTCGATCTCGATCGGCTTGCGCCGCTCCAGCATCTCGCTGAAGTTCAGCGGTTGGCCGAGGGCCTGGTAGGTGAGGCCGTCATGATTGGCCTCGACCGAAAGGGGCAGGGTCTTGAACGCCTTGGGATTGTGGCGGGCGATGAGCTGGGGCATGGCCGACTCCTGTTGTAGTGTGCCGCGGACGCGCCGTCCCAGGCGATCGGGCAGGGCGTCCAGTGGACGAAGGCAAGGGTTCAGCGAAACGCTCTGGATCAGGGCCGAGCGGTGATCACTTCGGCCAGGGTACGGACATTATGTGACAGGTGCACGGGATCGATAGTGCCGACTATCGCACTGCTCACCCCGGGCTCGCCGAACACCCGGGCGAAGCTGGCCCGCACCGGATCCTGGCCGGCGCCGAGCACGGCGTGACCGCTGGCCAGGGCCTTCTTGATCAGGATGCCCTTGCCCTGGGCGGCGGCGGCCTGGATCACCGGGATCTCGGCGTCTTCGTTGAGGTTGAAGGTGACCATGGCGCAATCGCCGGCTTCCAGGGCTTTCAGGCCGCCGGCGACGGTCTTGCCGGAAAAGCCGAAGGCGCGGATCAGCCCCTCGCGCTTGAGCTCGGCCAGGGTCTCGTAGCAGCCGCTGTCCTGGAGGATGGCCAGGTCGTTGCCATCGGAGTGCACCAGCACCAGGTCCAGCCAGTCGGTTTCCAGGCGTTGCAGGCTGCGTTCCACCGAGCGGCGGGTATGGGCCGGGCTGAAGTCGAAGCTGGACAGGCCATCGGTGAATTCCTCCCCGACCTTGCTGGCGATCACCCAGTGCTGGCGCTGGCCACGCAAGAGCGGACCCAGGCGTTCCTCGCTGCGGCCATAGGCCGGAGCGGTGTCCAGCAGATTGATCCCCAGTTCGCGGGCAAGACTCAGCAGGTCCGCGGCGCTGCGGTCGTCGGGGATGGTGAAGCCATTGGGATACTTCACGCCCTGGTCACGCCCGAACTTGACCGTGCCCAGACCCAGCGGGGAGATCTCGAGACCGGTGCTGCCCAGCGGACGCTGCAGACCGTGTAGGGTGCGCAGACTCATGGCAACAGCTCCTCCCAGAAGGGCGCGGCCACCGGCGGTTGCGGATGGGCGGGCAGGGCGGGGTGCTGTCCCGGCGCGATGCCATCGCGGTCGAGATTGGCCAGGACGCGGTCGGCCAGGTCGGGCGACAGGGCCAGCTTGGTCGGCCAGCCCACCAGCAGACGACCTTCCTCGGCGAGAAAGGCATTGTCCGGACGCACCAGTCCGGATTGCGCCGGCTCGGCGCGATCCACGCGCAGGGTCGCCCAGCGCGCGCCGGCGAAGTCTATCCAGGGCAGCAGGCGCTGCAACTCCTCGCGCGCCGCGGCGATCTGCGCCTGGGGTTCGCGCGCCACGCCCTCGGCTTCGGCCAGGTCGCCACCCAGGTACCACAGCCACTGGCCATCGGCGGTGGGGTGGCTGGTGATGGTCACCCGCGGCTTGGGGCCGCCACCTAGGCAGTGGGCATAGAGGGGTTTGAGCATGGGGCCCTTGACCACCACCATGTGCAGCGGGCGGCGCTGCATGGCCGGTTGTTCCAGGTGGAGCGCCTGGAGCAGCTCGGCCATGCCGGCGCCGGCGGTCAGCACGATGCGTTGGGCGCGGATGGGTTGGCCGTCCACCACCAGGCCGGTCAGTTCGCCGGCTTCGCGCAGCGGTTGCAGCTCATGCCCGGCCAGCAGGCTGTCGCCGGCCAGCTCGGCCAGGCGCGCGACCAGGCTGGGCACGTCCAGCACCAGTTCGGCCAGGCGATAGACCTTGCCCTTGAAGGCACGATCGCGCAGGGCCGGGGGCAGTTCGTCGCCCTTGACCGCATCCACCCGGCCGCGCACCGCCTTGCTGGCGAAGAAGCTGGTGAGGTTGCCGGCCAGGCTGCCCGGCGACCAGAGGTAATGGGCTTCGGAGAGCAGGCGCACGCCGGAGAGATCCAGCTCGCCGCTGCCGGCCAGGCTCTCGCGCCAGCGCCGCGGCATGTCGGCGATGGCCTCGGAGGCACTGGTGAGCATCCCGGTCAGGGCGTACTTGGTGCCGCCATGGATGATGCCCTGGGACTTGCCGCTCTGGCCGCCGCCCAGGGCGCCGGTCTCCACCAGCACGGTGGCGTAGCCGGCGCGTCTGAGGCGGGCGTTGAGCCAGAGGCCGGCGACGCCGCCGCCGACGATGAGGATATCGGTGGACCAGGGTTGGGACATGAACGGCCTGCTTGAGTTAGAAAATCGCAACGACAAGATTTTACACGCTCCTCGCCGCCGCTGGTCTCAATGCCCGGTACTGCCGGAAAACAGCTGGATCACCACTACCCCGGCGACGATCAGCCCCATGCCCAACAGGGCCGGCAGGTCCAGCTTCTGGTCGTAGAGAAAGGCCGCGGCGATGCTCACCAGCACGATGCCGAGGCCGGCCCAGATGGCGTAGGCGATGCCCACCGGGATGCTGCGCACTACCAGGGTCAGCATCCAGAAGGCCAGCCCAAAGCCACAGATGACCAGGATCAGCGGCAGCGGCTTGCTGAAGCCGCTGATGGCCTTCATGGAGGTGGTGGCGACGACTTCGGCGACGATGGCGATGGCCAGATAGATGTATCCGCTCATGGGGCTTCCTCCTGTGGAAGGCCCCATTGTGCCTTTTCGGGCGATGGGTGAAAGTTGATACCTATCTATCGAGGAGATGGGTCGTGCAGTGGAATCTTGAGCAGCTGGAGATCTTCGTCGGCATCGCCGAGGGCGCGAGTTTCTCGGCGATGGCGCGGCGTCTGGGCCGGGCGCAATCGGCGATCAGCTCGGCCATCGCCCTGCTGGAAACCGATCTGGGCGTGGCGCTGTTCGCGCGCAGCAATGGCCGCACGCCGGTCATCACTGCGACCGGTCTGGCCCTGCTGGAGGAGGCGCGCGAGGTGCTGCGCCAGTGCCAGCGGCTGGACAGCCGGGCCCAGGCCCTCTGCGCTGGACAGGAACCGCTGTTGCGCCTGGCCCTGGACGAGGCCATGCCCTACCAGCCGGTGCTCGATGCCCTGGACGCCCTGGCCGCGGCTTTCCCGCACCTGGAGGTCCAGCTCACCAGCGGCGCCCAGGGCGATGTGGCGCGCAAGCTGCTAACCGACCAGGCCGACCTCGGCCTGCTGTTCCGCCATGAGCACATGCCCGCGGCCCTGGAGCGCCAGGCCCTGGGCGATGTCGCCCAGGTCACCGCCTGCGGCGCCCAGCATCCCCTGGCGCGCCAGCAGGGCGTGGGCCGGCGCGAACTGGCCCGTCATCGTCAGCTGCTGATCGCGCCGCTGGAGAATCCCTATCCCGGCGGCGAGCAGATCGCCCCCCAGGTCTGGCGCGCCGACAGCTTCTATCTGCTCGCCGAATTGCTGATGCGCGGCCTGGGCTGGGGCTGGTTGCCGCGGCACGTGGCGCGCTATCCCTCCTACCAGGGCTTGCTCGCCGAACTGGCCTGCGACTGGGTGCCGCCGGCCTTGGTGGTGGAGCTGGCCTGGCGCCGCAACGCCGCACCGGGGCCGGCGGCGCGCTGGCTGGCGCAACGGCTGGCCGAAGAGTTGCGGGCGATTGGTTGAAATCGATGTGTTGGGCTTCGCTGCGCTCAGCGCCAACCTACGCGGAGCGCCGTAGGTTGGCGCTGAGCGAAAGCGAAGCCCAACATGACGGAGCCTCAGCGCTTGCCCATGGCCTCTTCCCATGACAGTCGTATTCTGGCCGAATCCGTGGGGCAGCTTGACCAGCGCCTAGGTGCAAGCGCTGCGATACTCAGGTCATTCCTCCTCGATCCGGGATGATCGCCATGACCACACCTCCCGCCCTCGGCCAGCGCTATGTCTTCGTCGTCCTGGCGCTGATCTTTCTCGCCCTGCTGGTCTCGGCCGGGGTGAGGTCCACCCCGGGCGTACTGCTGCTGCCGTTGCAGGAGACCTTTGGCTGGAGCCGCGAAAGCGTGTCCTTCGCCGCCGCCGTGGGCATCTTCCTCTACGGCCTGGTCGGGCCCTTCGCCGCCGCCCTGATGCAGACCCTCGGCATCCGCCGCACCCTGCTCGGCGGCCTCACCCTGATCAGCCTCGCCACCGCCCTGAGCACCCTGATGCGCGAACCTTGGCACCTGGTGGCCACCTGGGGCGTGCTCAGCGGCCTGGGCACGGGCTGCGTGGCCATGGTGCTGGGTGCCGCCATCGTCAATCGCTGGTTCGTCGCCCGCCGGGGCCTGATGATGGGCCTGCTGGCCGCCAGCACCGCCACCGGCAACCTGGTGTTCCTGCCGCTGCTGGCCCATCTCGCCAGTCATGAGGGCTGGCAGACCGTGGTGCTGACCGTGGCCGTAGCCAGCGCGGCGCTGATCCCGCTGGTGGCCTGGCTGCTGCCCGAGCGGCCGGTGGACGTCGGCCTGCGACCCCATGGCGCCCCGGCGGACTATCAGGCGCCGGTCGCCACCGCACCGGGCAATCTGTTTCGCGTGACCCTCGGCACCTTGGCCATGGCCAGTCGGCGCCGCGATTTCTGGCTGCTGTTCCTGACCTTCTTCGTCTGCGGCTTCACCACCAACGGCCTGATCGGCACCCACTTCATCGCCATGGGCCACGACCACGGCCTGTCCCAGGTACAGGCCGCCGGCATCCTCGCGCTGATGGGGATCTTCGATCTGGTGGGCACCACCGCCTCCGGCTGGCTGACCGACAGATACGATCCGCGCCGCCTGCTGTTCGTCTACTACAGCCTGCGCGGGCTTTCGCTGATCTACCTGCCATTCTCCGGTTTCGCCCCCGAGCAGCTGCTGCTGTTCGGCATCTTCTATGGGCTGGACTGGATCGCCACGGTGCCGCCCACGGTCAAGCTGACCAACCAGAGCTTTGGTGAAAGGAGTGCGCCGGTGGTGTTCGGCTGGGTGTTCTGCGGCCACATGCTCGGCGCCGCCTGCGCGGCCTTTCTCGCCGGCGCCCTGCGCGAGCACTTCGGTTCCTACCAGGAGGCCCTGGTATTGGCTGGGCTGACCGGCATCGTCGCGGCGGTGATGGCGCTGGGGATCGGGCGACCGAGCGCCGCGGGAGCCGGGCGTTCGGCCGTGCCCGAGGCGGGCTAGGCGGTCTTGAGGTCGAGCGGCACGGCGGTCGGCGCGCGGTGCAGCATCGAGGCCGGGATCGCCAGGATCAGCAGGCCGCTGACGAACAGGCAGGCGCCGAGCACATAGGTGCCGTTGTTGATGTCGCCGGTGAGGGTTTCCATGGTCGCAGTGATCATGGAACCGGTGAAGCCGGAGAGGTTGCCGATGGCGTTGATCATGCCGATGCCCGCTGCGGCGGCGACGCCGGAGAGCAGGGTGCCGGGCAGCGACCAGAAGATCGGCATCAGCGCCAGCAGGCCCGAGGCGGCCACGGTGAGAAAGAAGATCGACAGCACGATGTTGTGGATGAACCAGGCGCTCAGCACCAGGCCCAGGGCGCCGACGAAGGCCGGCACCGCCGCGTGCAGCCGCTGCTCGCCGGTGCGGGCCGAGTGGCGGGCGTTCAGCAGCATGACCACCAGGGCGACGCTGTAGGGGATAGCGGTGAGCAGGCCGATCTGCAGGCTGCCGCTGACCCCGGCGTTCTTGATGATCGAGGGCATCCAGAAGGCCAGGCCATAGAAGCCGGTGTTGAAGGTCAGCAGGATGAACACCAGCAGCCAGACCCGCGGATTGAAGAACACCTCACCGAGTCGCGAGGCCTTGCCGGCGTTCTGCTGCTCCAGGTTGCGCTTGAGCAGGGCCTTTTCCCGAGCGTCCAGCCAGGGCGCCTTGTCGATGTTGTCGCTCAGGCAGCAGAACACCACCACCGCCATGATGATCGAGGGCACCCCTTCCACCAGCAGCATCCACTGCCAGCCGGCCAGGCCGTGCCAGTTGTGCAGGCTGCTCATCAGCCAGCCGGAGAGCACGCCGCCAAAGCTCAGGCTGAAGGGCAGGGCGATGAGGAAGCCCGACATCACCCGACTCTGTCGGCGGGTCGGAAACCAGTAGTTGAGATAGAGGATCACCCCGGGAAAGAAGCCCGCCTCGCAGACGCCCAGCAGGAAGCGCAGCACATAGAAGAGGGTGCTCGACTGCATGCCGAAGAACTGCGCCAGCGGCTGGGTGAAGGCCACCGCCATGGAGATGATCGCCCAGGTCAGCATGATGCGGGCGATCCAGAAGCGCGCGCCGTAGCGATGCAGCAGCAGGTTGCTGGGGACCTCGAAGAGGAAGTAGCCCCAGAAGAACATGCTGGCGCCAAGGGCATAGACGGTGTTGCTGAAGCCGAGGTCGTCGAGCATGTCCAGCTTGGCGAAGCCGACGTTGACCCGATCCAGGTAGGCGGCGATGTAGCACAGCAGCAGGATCGGCAGGATGCGCAGCACCACCTTGCGATAGGTGCGTTCTTCGAAGGCGTCGCCAGCGGCGCCCTGGGGAGCGGTGGTCTCGAACATGGGAATGACCTTCGGGGCCTTGGGGCCCGTTGTTGTTATTGAAGAGGTCGAAGGCGGCCGGGGATGCAGGGTGGCCGTCTGAATCGCCAGGCCACTCTAGGAGCGAGAGCGATTCTTTCCCAATGGCATTTGCGGATCATTCGATAACGGCGCGTTATCGAAGCCTCTAGGCCGAGGCCTCTCCGCGACCGGCATGGCTCAGCAGGATGGCGGCGAATTCCCGCGCCGCCTCGCCCAGGGGTTCGCCCTTGCGGGTGAGGATGCCGTAGTCCTGCGCCGGCAGGTGCAAGGGCAGCTCCAGGGCACTGAGCGCGCCGCTGGCGAGATAGGGTTCGACCATGGCCTCGGGCAGCATGCCGATCATGGGGCCGGCGCGCAGCACCTGGAGAAAGGTCTGCATGGAGATGGTATCGATGGTGTTGCTCGGCACCGGCAGGCCGGCGGCGGCAAAGGCTCGCTCCATGCGCCCGCGGATGGGCGTGCCCTTGGGATAGAGGATCCAGGGCCAGGCCAGCACCTGGTCGAGGCCCACGGGCCCGCTGCCCACCAGCGGGTGATCGGCGTTGACCACGAAGCGGAAGGGCTCCGGCGCCAGGGGCTGGAAGTCGAAACGCTGGGCCTGGGCTTCGTCGGTGAAGCGCGCCACCGCCAGGTGCAGCAGCTTGTCGTCGAGCATCTCCATCAGGTGATCGCTGGTCTGCTCCACCACCTCGATGGCCAGCAGCGGCCAGCGCTGCTTGATCGCGACGATGGCCTGGGGCAGCGCCACCGCCGTGGCGGCGAAGATGCCGCCGACCTTGAGCTGGCCGTGGCCGCCGCGTCTCAGGCTGTCGATCTGCTCGGCGAAGTCGCGGGCATCGTTGAGCGCCACCCGGGCATAGCGCAGCACGTGCTCGCCCAGCGCCGTGGGCGGCATGCTGCGCGGCTGGCGCTCGAACAGGGCGAAGCCCAGCAGGTGCTCGAGCTCCTTGAGCATCTTGCTGATGGCCGGCTGGCTGAGGTTCATCTGCTGCGCCGCCAGGTGCATGTTGCGGGTGCGCCCCAGGGTGTCGATCAGCAGCAGGTGGCGAAACTTGAGCCAGTGGCTGATCTGGCTGAACGACGGCTCGGACACGTATGCCTCCCAGGCGATAAGTGCAGGTTATCGAATGATGAAATAAGCCCATTTGAGTTTATCAGTCTGGCTGCCTAGCGTGGACCCATCAGCCCTGGAGTCCTGCCCATGTCCCTTCGTCTCTCGCCTGGCAACACCCTTCCCACCGATGGCCTGGCCGGCACCCTGGTCGGTCGTGCCTGGGTGCCCGGTCCGCTGGCCGGTCCCTCGCCCGTGGTGCTGCGCGAGGACGGCGTCTTCGATGTCTCGGCACGCTTCGCCACGCTGAGCGCCCTGTTCGAGGAAGAGGCGCCGCTGCAGGCCCTACGCGACACCCCTGGGCGCTACCTCGGCAGCCTCGATGACCTGCTGGCCAACAGTGGCGAGCAGCCCGATCCGGCCCGCCTGCACCTGTTGCCGCCGGCCGATCTGCAGGTGATCAAGGCCGCCGGAGTGACCTTTGCCGCCAGCATGCTGGAACGGGTGATCGAAGAGCAGGCCGGCGGCGATGCCGGGCGCGCCGTGGCCATCCGCGAGCAGGTGCAGGCGGTGATCGGCGCGGATCTGCAGGGCCTGGAGCCGGGCAGTCCGCGCGCCCAGGCGCTCAAGACGCTGCTGATCGAGAAGGGCATGTGGTCGCAATACCTGGAGGTGGGCATCGGCCCGGACGCCGAGATCTTCACCAAGGCGCCGGTGCTGGCCGCGGTCGGCAGCGGCAGCGCCATCGGCATCCACCCCGTGTCCCAGTGGAACAATCCCGAGCCCGAGGTGGTGCTGGTGGCGGACAGCCGCGGCCGCCTGCATGGCGCCACCCTGGGCAATGACGTCAACCTGCGCGACATCGAGGGCCGCAGCGCCCTGCTGCTGAGCAAGGCCAAGGACAACAACGCCTCCTGCGCCCTGGGGCCCTTCATCCGCCTGTTCGACGAGACCTTCGATCTCGACCAGGTCCGCCAGTGCGTGGTGACCCTGGAAGTCCAGGGCGAAGACGGCTTTCACCTCAATGGCAGCAGCTCCATGGCGCAGATCAGTCGTGATCCCACCGATCTCGCCGCCCAGACCCTCAATGTCAACCACCAGTATCCCGACGGCTTCGTGCTGTTTCTCGGCACCCTGTTCGCCCCGACCCAGGACCGTGACGCCCCGGGCGGCGGCTTCACCCACAAGGTGGGTGACGTGGTGAGCATCGCCAGCCCGCTGCTGGGAACCCTGCACAATAGGGTGACCACCAGCGACCAGGCCCCGGCCTGGCGCTTCGGCCTCGGTGCTCTGATGCACAACCTGGCCGCCCGCGGCCTGCTGGGTCGCTAACCGCTCTTTCCTAATAACAACTAGAGACCATCATGACTTCCGCCAAACGCCCGCTGCGCAGCCAGCAATGGTTCGATGATCCTGCCCACGCCGACATGACCGCGCTCTATGTCGAGCGCTACATGAACTACGGCCTGACCCGCGACGAACTCCAGTCCGGTCGCCCCATCATCGGCATCGCCCAGACCGGTAGCGACCTCACCCCCTGCAATCGTCATCACCTGGAGCTGGCCCAGCGGGTCAAGGCCGGTATCCGCGATGCGGGCGGCATCCCCATGGAATTCCCGGTGCATCCCATCGCCGAGCAGAGTCGCCGCCCCACCGCGGCCCTGGATCGCAACCTGGCCTACCTCGGCCTGGTGGAGATCCTCCACGGCTTTCCCTTGGACGGCGTGGTGCTCACCACCGGTTGCGACAAGACCACCCCGGCCTGCCTGATGGCCGCGGCCACCACCGACCTGCCGGCCATCGTGCTGTCCGGTGGGCCCATGCTGGACGGGCATTTCAAGGGTGAGCTGATCGGCTCCGGCACCGTGCTCTGGCACGCGCGCAACCTGCTGGCGACCGGCGAGATCGACTACGAGGGCTTCATGGCCCTGACCACCGCCGCCTCGCCTTCGGTGGGCCACTGCAACACCATGGGCACGGCCCTGTCGATGAATGCCCTGGCCGAGACCCTGGGCATGTCGCTGCCCGGCTGCGCCAGCATCCCCGCGCCTTACCGTGAGCGCGGCCAGATGGCCTATGCCACCGGCAAGCGCATCTGCCAACTGGTGCTGGACGACGTCCGCCCCTCGCAGATCATGACCCGCGAGGCCTTCGAGAACGCCATCGTGGTGGCCTCGGCCCTGGGCGCCTCCAGCAACTGCCCGCCGCACCTGATCGCCATCGCCCGGCACATGGGCATCGAATTGTCGCTGGACGACTGGCAACGCCTGGGCGAGGACATCCCGCTGCTGGCCAACTGCATGCCGGCCGGCAAGTACCTGGGCGAGGGCTTCCACCGCGCCGGCGGGGTGCCGGCGGTGCTCCACGAACTGCTCAAGGCCGGGCGTCTGCACGGCGAGTGCCTGACCGTCTCCGGCAAGACCATCGGTAGCATCGCCGAGGGTGCCGCCAGCTCGGATCCTGCGGTGATCCAGCCCTATGAAGCGCCGCTCAAGCACCGCGCCGGCTTCATCGTGCTCAGCGGCAACTTCTTCGATAGCGCCATCATGAAGATGTCGGTGGTGGGCGAGGCCTTCCGCCAGACCTACCTGGCCGAACCGGGCAAGGAAAACAGTTTCGAGGCGCGGGCGATCGTCTTCGAAGGCCCGGAGGACTACCACGCGCGCATCGACGATCCGGCGCTGGACATCGACGAACGCTGCATCCTGGTGATCCGCGGCGCCGGTCCGGTGGGTTATCCGGGCAGCGCCGAGGTGGTCAACATGGCGCCCCCGGCGGCGCTGATCAAGAAGGGTATCGATTCCCTGCCATGCCTGGGCGACGGTCGCCAGAGCGGCACCTCGGCTAGCCCTTCGATCCTCAACATGTCGCCGGAAGCGGCGGTGGGCGGCGGCCTGGCCCTGCTCAAGACCAACGACCGGCTGCGCGTGGACCTCAATGCCCGCAGCGTCGACGTGCTGCTTGACGATGGCGAACTGGAACGCCGCCGCGCCGAATGGACGCCCAACCTGCCGCCGGCCCAGACCCCCTGGCAGGAGCTCTATCGGCAACTGGTGGGCCAGCTCTCCACCGGTGGCTGCCTGGAGCCGGCCACCCTGCACCTCAAGGTGATCGCGCGCGAGGGTGGGGTGCCGCGGCATTCGCACTAGGTCGAACGGGCTCGCACTGGCGGCCGGGCTTCATTAAGCTCTGCCGCCATGAACCGTACCCTCTATAGCCTGATCTTCACCCTGGCCTTGCCCTTCATCCTGCTGCGCCTGCTCTGGCGCGGACGCAAGGCGCCCGCCTATCGGCAGCGCATCGGCGAACGCCTGGCGCTGGGCTTGCCTGAGGTGCCGCCCGGCGGCATCTGGGTGCACGCGGTGTCGGTGGGAGAGAGCATCGCCGCCGCGCCGGTGATCCGCGCCCTGCGCCAGCGGCATCCCGACCTGCCGATCATTGTGACCTGCATGACGCCCACCGGCTCGGAGCGCATCCGCGCCCTGTTCGGTGATGACGTCCAGCATTGCTACCTGCCCTACGACCTGCCATGGCTGGCCGGGCGTTTCCTCGACCGGCTCGGGCCCAGCCTGGGGGTGGTGATGGAGACCGAGCTCTGGCCCAACCTCATCCACCAGGCGGCGCGCCGCGATATTCCCATCGCCCTGGCCAATGGCCGGCTGTCCGAACGCTCCGCCCGGGGCTACGGAAAACTGGGTGGGGTGACCGGGCCGATGCTGGCGGAGCTGGCCTGGCTGGCGGTGCAGACGCCGGTGGAAGCCGAGCGCTTCCGCGCCCTCGGCGCCCGTGCCGAGCGGGTCACGGTGACAGGCTCCATCAAGTTCGACCTGCGCATCGATCCCGAACTGCCGGTCCGCGCCGCTGCGCTGCGCCAGGGCTGGGGCCAGCGCCCGGTGTGGATCGCCGCCAGCACCCATGCCGGTGAAGACGAGATCCTGCTACAGGCCCATCGCCAATTGCTGGCCGCACGCCCCGATGCCCTGCTGATCCTGGTACCGCGTCATCCCGAGCGCTTTCCCGAGGTACTGGCCGAGGTGCGCCGCGAAGATTTCAGCGTGATCCAGCGCTCGACGGGGGAGGCGGTGCAACCGCAGACCCAGGTCCTGCTGGGCGACACCATGGGCGAGCTGCTGTTTCTCTACGCCCTGGCCGACGTGGCCTTCGTCGGTGGCAGCCTGATCGAGCGTGGCGGCCACAATCCGCTGGAGCCGGCGGCCCTGGGGGTGCCGGTGCTCAGCGGTCCGCACGTATTCAACTTCCTCGACATCGTTGCCCAGTTGCGCGACGCCGGCGCTTTGGAAACAGTAGCGGAAGCCTCGGCCATCGCCGCCGCCGTGGCCCGACTCTGGGCCGAACCGGCGGAAGCCGAGCGGCGCCGGCAGGCGGGTCTGGCGGTGTTGGCCGCCAATCAGGGCGCGCTGGAGCGCCTGCTCTCCGGACTGGATAAATTGCTCACGCCCAGAGCCGAGCGCGCCGGCAGGACGTCGGCGCGGGTCTTGGCCAGGTCCGGCGGCAGGAAGTCGCGATCCGGGTCGTAGTGGGGGTCGAGATAGCCCGACAGCGCCAGCAGGTCGTTGGGCGCCAGGGTGCCGGCCGCCTGCTTGAGTCTCAGGGTATCCAGGATGTAGTTGTAGCGGGCATCGTTGTACTGGCGCACGGCGTTGTACAGCAGCCGCTGGGCGTCGAGCACGTCGACGATGGTGCGGCTGCCCACCTGGTAGGCGATCTCGGTGGCGCGCAGGGCGCGCTGGCTGGAGGCGATGGACAGCCGTCGGGCCCGCACCTGCTCGATGTCGGTGTTGATCGCCCGATGGGCATTGCGGGTGTTCTGCACCACCTGGCGGCGCAGGCTTTCCTGCTGCTGTTCGCTCCGGTCCAGCTGCTGGTAGGCCTGACGCGCCTGGGAGCTGGTGGCGCCGCCGCTGTACAGCGGTAGCTCCACCTGGATACCGATGCTGCGGCTGTTGACCGGGCTGCCGAACAGCGCCAGCTGCTCGGCGTTGGGCAGATTCACCGCATCGTTGTCGCTGTGGCTATAGCGCGCCACCGCATCCACCGTCGGCAGGTGCCCGGCGCGACGCTGGCGCAGGGTTTCCTGCGCCGCGTTCACGCCCTGGCCGGCGGCCAGCAGCTGCAGATTCTGGCGCATGGCGGTGTCCACCCACTGGCGAGCATCGTTGGGCTGCGGCGGCAGGATCGGCAGGTCGTGGCGAATGCCGGCGATGCTGCCGTAGTCACGATCGGTCAGACGGGTCAGAGCCTGGAAGGCGTCCGCCACCTGCTGCTCGCTCTGCGAGCGGTTGGCCTGGGCATTGTCGAAGCTGGCCTGGGCCTGGAGCACGTCGGTGTCGTCGGTCAGGCCGACCTTGTAGCGCTCGCGGGACTGGTCCAGCTGGCGGTACAGCGCCTTTTCCTCGGCTCGGGCGGTGGCCAGGGCGTCCTGGGCGCGCAGGGCGCTGAAATAGCCCTCGGCGGTCTGCAGGATGAGTTGCTGCTGGGCGGCGGAAAACTGCAGCTCGGCCTGCTCGGTGGCGGCCTGGGCCGCCTTGAGCTGGAACCAGCGGTCGGCACGGAACAGGGGCTGGCTGAGGGTGGCCTGGATCAGCTGGCTGCTGCGATCGCTGCTGTAGCGGCCACCCTGGACGCCCAGCGCGGGATTGTCCTTCAGCTCCAGGCTGGTGTGGGTGTCGTTGAACTGGGCGCCAAGGCCGAGTTGCGGCAACAGACCGGCCCGCGCCTGGGGCACCGCTTCGCGCTGGGCGCCGAGACCGGCGCGCTCGGCGGCCAGGTCGGCGTTGTTGTCCAGCGCCTCGCGGTAGACGTCGAGCAGGCCACTGCCGGCCACCTGGGCCTGGGCCAGACCGGCCGTGGTGCAGAGTGCCGCGAGCAGCAGGAATCTTCGCATTCTGGGAGCCTTCCTTGAGGGACCGGGCCAGTGTAGTGACTTCGTCCGAATCCGCCATAGGAGAGGAAATAGCGGTCGAAGTTTCTGCCGGTCTGGGTTTACACTGACCGCGTTCTTGTCGGGGTGCGCTACGAGGCGCTGAGATCGGGTAGTCCCGGATCCCGTTGAACCTGATCAGGCTAGGCGCGCCGCATGGCGGTGCGTCAACCTGCGTAGGGAACAAGAGGGCGTCCGCATTCGTCTCCGTGGTCGCCATCCGTCCGGGCTTGCATCTTCCTGCGTGCCCACCCCTTCGTCCAGGTTCTTCCCTCGGCAACGCGCCCACCAGGAGAGCCTCGATGAACAAGCAGAACAACGTCACCGACTTTACCCGCGTCGACCGCCAGTCCACCCAGCCGTTGCCCAATTCGCGCAAGGTCTATCTGACCGGCTCGCGCCCCGACATCCGCGTGCCGGTGCGGGAAATTTCCCTCGCCGACACCCCTACCGCCTTTGGCGGTGAGCGCAACGCCCCGGTATTCGTCTACGACACCTCCGGCCCCTACACCGACCCGGCGGCGCGCATCGACCTGCGCAAGGGCCTGCCGGACGTGCGTTCGCGCTGGATCGAAGAACGCGGCGACACCGAACTGCTGGCCGGGCTCTCTTCCGAATTCGGCCAGGCGCGCCTGGCCGATCCGAGTCTCGCCGCCCTGAGATTCGACCTGGCGCGCCAGCCGCGGCGAGCCAAGGCCGGGCGCAACGTCTCCCAGATGCACTATGCCCGCCAGGGCATCGTCACCCCGGAGATGGAATACATCGCCATCCGCGAGAACATGAAGCTGCAGGAAGCCCGCGCCGCCGGCCTGCTCGGCAACCAGCACCGCGGCCAGAGCTTCGGCGCCAGCATTCCCCAGGAGATCACGCCCGAGTTCGTCCGCGACGAGGTGGCCCGCGGCCGCGCCATCATCCCGGCCAACATCAACCACCTGGAGCTGGAGCCGATGATCATCGGCCGCAACTTCCTGGTGAAGATCAACGGCAACATCGGCAACAGCGCCCTGGGCTCTTCCATCGAGGAAGAGGTGGAAAAGCTGACCTGGGGCATCCGCTGGGGCGCCGACACCGTGATGGACCTGTCCACCGGCAAGCACATCCACGAGACCCGCGAGTGGATCATCCGCAACTCGCCGGTCCCCATCGGCACCGTGCCTATCTACCAGGCTCTGGAAAAGGTCGATGGCGTCGCCGAGGAGCTGACCTGGGAGCTGTTCCGCGACACCCTCATCGAGCAGGCGGAGCAGGGCGTGGACTACTTCACCATCCATGCCGGGGTGCGCCTGCACTACGTGCCCCTGACCGCCAAGCGGGTCACCGGCATCGTCTCCCGCGGCGGCTCCATCATGGCCAAGTGGTGCCTGGCGCATCACAAGGAAAACTTCCTCTACACCCACTTCGAAGACATCTGCGAGATCATGCAGGCCTACGACGTGAGCTTTTCCCTGGGTGACGGCCTGCGTCCGGGCTCCATCGCCGATGCCAACGACGCCGCCCAGTTCGGCGAGCTGGAAACCCTCGGTGAGCTGACCAAGATCGCCTGGAAGCACGACGTCCAGACCATGATCGAAGGCCCGGGCCACGTGCCCATGCAGCTGATCAAGGAGAACATGGACAAGCAGCTGGAGTGCTGCGACGAGGCGCCGTTCTATACCCTCGGCCCGCTGACCACCGACATCGCCCCCGGCTACGACCACATCACCAGCGGCATCGGCGCCGCCATGATCGGCTGGTTCGGCTGCGCCATGCTCTGCTACGTGACGCCCAAGGAGCACCTCGGCCTGCCCAACAAGGACGACGTCAAGACCGGCATCATCACCTACAAGATCGCCGCCCATGCCGCCGACCTGGCCAAGGGGCATCCCGGCGCCCAGATCCGCGACAACGCACTAAGCAAGGCGCGCTTCGAATTTCGCTGGGAAGACCAGTTCAACCTGGGCCTGGACCCGGACACGGCGCGTGCCTTCCATGACGAGACCCTGCCCAAGGACTCGGCCAAGGTGGCGCACTTCTGCTCCATGTGCGGCCCCAAGTTCTGCTCCATGAAGATCACCCAGGAAGTCCGCGACTACGCCAAGGAGAACGGCCTGACCGACGAGCAGAAGGCCATCGAGGCCGGCTTCCAGGAACAGGCCGCGCGCTTCAAGGACGAAGGAGGGGTGATCTACAAGCAGGTCTAGGGCTTGCGTAGGTTGGGTTGAGCGCAGCGAAGCCCAACGTTGTCCAGATCGACCCCGCAACGTTGGGCTTCGACGATAGAGCCGTCTCAACCCAACCTACGGTTCCAGACAAACCACCGTAGGTTGGCGCTGAGCGTAGCGAAGCCCAACAATGCCCGGCGTCACCCAACGACGTTGGGCGCCCTCAACCCCTTGTTCACGAGACCCATCATGGCCCAGGCCCCCGGCCTCTATACCCCCACCGTCCCCGTTCCGGCGGACCGCCGCATCCTTGGCGGGCGCGATCTCTTCACTCTCTGGTTCTCCCTCGGCATCGGTCTCATGGTGGCCCAGGCCGGCGCGTTGCTGGCACCCGGCCTCGGCCTGGCCGATGGCCTGCTGGTGCTGGTGCTCGGCACCGGGGTCGGGGTGCTGCTGCTGGCGGCCGCCGGCCTGGTGGGCAGCGATACCGGCCTGGCCGGCATGACCGCCCTGGGCCAGAGCCTCGGCCAGCGCGGCGCGCTGCTGCCGGCGGTGCTCAACATCACCCAGCTGATCGGCTGGGGTGCCTTCGAACTGGTGGTGATGCGCGAGGCGGCCAGTGTGCTGCTGGGCAGCTGGGGCCTGCAGAGCTGGGCCTCGCCGGTGCTCTGGACCCTGGTCTTCGGCGCCCTGGCCACGGCCCTGGCGGTGGCCGGTCCCCTGACCTTCGTGCGCCGTTTCCTCAGCCGCTGGGGTATCTGGCTGCTGTTGGGCGCCTGCGGCTGGTTGACCCTGGACCTGTTCCTGCGCGCCGACCTGGCCGCGCTCTGGCAGCGTCCGGGCGATGGCTCCCTGACCCAGGCCCTGGGCTTCGACCTGGTGGTGGCCATGCCGCTGTCGTGGCTACCGGTGATCGCCGACTACACCCGCTTCGCCCGCACCGGGCGTAGCGCCGGGCGAGGCGTCATGCTGGGCTATTTCTGCGGCAACCTCTGGCTGATGGGCCTGGGCTTCGCCTACACTCTGGCCTTCGCCAGCGGCGGTGAAGCCGACGCTCTGCTACGCGCCCTGGCCGTGGCCGGCCTGGGCCTGCCACTGCTGCTGATCCTGCTGGACGAATCGGAAAATGCCTTTGCCGCCTATCACTCGGCGGCGGTGGCCACGGGTTTCCTGGCCCAGGTGAAGATCTGGCAGCTGACCCTGGCCATCGGCATTCTCTGCACCCTGCTGGCGCTGCTGGTGCCCCTGGCCCAGTACGAGCACTTCCTGCTGCTGATCGGCTCGGTGTTCGCGCCGCTGTTCGGCGTGGTGCTGGTGGATCACTTCCTGCTGCGCCGCCGCAAGGCTCCGCAGCGGGTACGGGCGTTGCGCCTGGAGTCCCTGGTCGCTTGGGCCCTCGGTGTGGCCGTCTACCACCTGTTGCCAACGCTGCTCCCGGCCTGGGGCGCGACCCTGCCGGCCATCGTGGTGGCCGGTACCGCACAGGCGCTGTTGGGGTTGAAGCGAGTTTAGGGTCCGGCCGTTGGGCTTCGCTGCGCTCAACCCAACCTACGCCCATTGCATACCCGTCAGGCGCGCATGGCTCTCGTAGGTTGGGCTGAGACGGCTCCACCGTCGAAGCCCAACAGGGCGGACTACGGCTGGCGACTCTTCCCGCGCCCCGGGAAATACTCGCCCTTGAGGATGCCGTTGAGCTTGGGATAGGGGATCTTCAGCTCCGGATGGCCCATGGCATAGGGGGCGATGCTGCCGATGTCGTACTTGAGCGTCAGGGCGCCGAAGTCCAGGGCCACGTTGTTGGTCTTGAGGAAGGGCCACTGCTGACGGAATTCGGCATCGCCGACACCGTTGCTGAGCATCCAGGCCTCCCGCGACAGCTGCGCCAGGCGCCAGAACTCGGCTTCCTGCCCCGGCACCAACATGTCGCCCAGGGTGATCTGCCGATCGAGATGGCGATCCCAGGTGACGAAGTCGCGGCCGGCCAGGCCATGGGCGCCGCCGTTGGCCAGGTAGCTGGAGAATTCAATGATCACCAGGCCGTCATGCTGTTCGCGCACCTTGGCCTGCAGATAGCTGCTCCAGCGCGGCTGGGCCTTGGCGAGGAAATTTTGCTCGTAGCTGGCCAGCGAGGCGGGGATGGGCGCGCCCGGCTCGGCACGGGCCAGGCCCAGCAGGTGGCGTTGCACCAGGGCGTCCAGCGCCGGTTCGCCGAACTCCACGTAGTCGATGTTGATCAGTGGGCAGTCTTCGCCCTGGCAGCCGGCGGGGCGGTGCTCCCAGGCCTGGTGGCGAGGCGTGAGGGGTTTGTCGAGGTTGGGGCCGAAGACGCTTTGGCAACCACCGAGCAGCAGGCCGGCGAGCAGGAGGAGCGGGCGGATACGCATGGGATTCCTTGTCCTGGAAACAGAGAACGACGGCTTTCGAACCCGTCTGGCCCCATAAGTTTGCCAGGGGTGGGCGCAGGTTTCCCGGCTTGTTGTCCTTTTCGCGACTTGGCGCGCCGGGGGCTGCACGAGCGCAGGCGGCACGCTAGGATGATCTGATTACCTGCAATCAGCGCTGGAGCGCCCATGACCGAAGCCAATGAATCCCAGGCGCCCGCCGTTGAAATCCTGAGCCGCGAGATCTGCTTTCAGGGCTTCTACCGCATGGCCCGTTTCCGGCTGCGCCATCGCCAGTTCTCCGGTGATTTGGGCCCGGAACTGGAGCGCGAGGTCTTCGTGCGTCCCGATGCCGTCTGCGTGCTGCCCTACGATGCGGTGCGCGACGAGGTGGTGCTGATCGAGCAGTTTCGCGTCGGCGTCATGGAAAAGACCGCTCATCCCTGGCTGCTTGAGCCGGTGGCGGGCTTGGTGGACAAGCAGGGCGAGGCCGTCGAGGCGGTCGCTCATCGGGAAGCCGAGGAAGAAGCCGGGCTGACCTTGCAATCGCTCTGGCCCATCTCCACCTACTTCCCCTCGCCCGGCGGCAGTGACGAACAGGTCTATCTCTACCTGGGCCGCTGCAGCTCCGCGGACGCCGGTGGCGTCCATGGTCTGGAGGAGGAGGGCGAGGACATTCGCGTCCATGTCTGGTCGCTGGACGAGGCACTGGCAGGGGTGCGCGACGGTCGAATCAATAACGCAGCGGCAATCATCGCCCTGCAATGGTTGGCGCTCAATCGCGCCGAGGTACGGGGGTTATGGGGCTGAAACTGCGAGATCGCTATCGAGTTGACCTGCCGGGCCTGCAGGCCACGTGCGAGGCCAACTACGTGCGGCTGATGCGGCTTCTGCCCAAGATGCGCGAAGCCGTGGTATCGCGCCGCGTCATGTTGTCGCAAGGCGAGCGCCCCTTGGGGGTGCTGGCGCTGGAGGTCACCGAGGCCTGTCCCTATACGACGGTGCTGCGGGTCCGCCAGGAACTGGGGCTGCCCTGGCTGCCGGTTCCCGAGCTGGAAGTGCGGGTCTATCACGACGCGCGGATGGCGGAAGTGGTGTCGGCCGGGGCCTCCCGGCACCTGCTCGGACGCTATCCCTATCCCAACCAGGCGATGCATCAGCCTGACGAAAAGAACCAGCTCAATCTGTTTCTCGGCGAGTGGCTGAGTCACTGCCTGGCCTGTGGCCACGAGGCTGAACCCATCCTGCAGCGATGAGTACCAGGGCGCAACGCTGACAGCCGCGGCTTCCCTCTCGCTCGCCAAGCTGCGAAAATGTGATGTATGCACGCAAGTTCCCGGGAACTTTTCTGCACCCTGCCTGCGCTCGTTGTCCCCTTATGCCTAGGAGGCTTTGGTGAGTTTGCCGGATAGTGTCAACGCTCCCCTCGTCGTCCAACTGACCGACAGCCATCTGTTTGCTCGTGCCAATGGCCGGCTGTTGGGCATCGATACGGCGGCCAGCCTGCAACAGGTGGTCGCCCAGGTGGTACGGGAGCAGCCACGCATCGATCTGCTGCTGGCCAGCGGTGACCTCTCCCAGGATGGTTCCGTGGCGTCCTATCAGCGCTTTTGCGCGCTGACCGAGCCGCTGGACGCGCCCATGCGCTGGCTGGCCGGCAACCATGACGAGAACGCGCCCATGGCCAAGGCCTGTGGCGATCGCGATTTTTTGGAATCCGTCACCGACCTGGGCGCCTGGCGTCTCATCCTGCTCGACAGCACCGTGCGCGGCTGCGTGTTCGGTGAGCTGGAGCAGGCGCAGCTGCTGGCCCTGGACGAGGCCCTGAGCGCCGCGCCCGAACGCCCCGCGCTGATCTGCCTGCACCATCACCCGGTCCCGGTGGGCTGTGGCTGGATGGAACCCCTGGGGCTGCACCGGCCGGACGAGCTGTTCGCCGTGCTGGATCACCATCCTCAGGTCAAGGTCGTGCTCTGGGGTCACATCCACCAGGAATTCGATCAGCTGCGCAACGGCGTGCGCCTGCTGGCCTCGCCGTCCACCGGTCTGCAATTCGAGCCGGGCAGCGAGGATTTCAAGGCGGGCGACCAGGCCCCGGGCTATCGCTGGTTGCGCCTGTTGCCCGATGGCACCCTGGAAACCGGTGTCTCGCGTCTGCAACAGCATGCCTTCACTGTGGATCACAGCGCGGCCGGCTACTGACGCCGACGCCGGTCGGCTGCCTTGGTCGCGCGGGTCGAAACGGGTTACTCTTTACCTGTTTTTTTATCCAGTAGGAGCGGCCCGATGCCGTCTATCCTCTATATCCATGGTTTCAACAGCTCACCCGCGTCTTTGAAGGCGCGGCAGCTGACCGCCTGCATGACCCGACTCGGCCTGGCGGACCGCCTGCGCGCCCCGGCGCTGCCCAACGATGCCGATGCCGCCTTCGCGCTCCTGGAGCACGAACTGGCCGAGCTGGACGCCCCCTTGCTGGTCGGCAGCTCCCTGGGCGGCTACTATGCCACCGTCCTGGCCGAGCGCCACGGGCTCAAGGCCGTGCTGATCAACCCCGCGGTCCGGCCCTGGCGCTTCATGGAGCATTACCTGGGGCTTCAGCGCAATCACCATACCGGCGAGACCTGGATCCTCACCGAGGCCCACGTCGAGGCCATGCGTGCGCTCGAAGTCGCCGCGCCGGCGGATCCCGAGCGCTTCCACGTCTGGCTGCAGACCGGCGACGAGACCCTCGACTACCGCGACGCCGAACGCTACTACGGCGCCTGCACCCTGCGTATCGAGCAGGGTGGCGACCACGGCTTCCAGGGCTTCCATCGCCAGCTGCCGCTGCTGCTGGAGCTGGCCGGCTTCGATCCGGCGCTCTGGCGCGAGCTGGATTTCAACACCTTCGAATAGAGACCCCATGGCCACGCAGAACGCCTATAACGCCGACGCCATCGAAGTCCTCTCCGGACTCGATCCGGTGCGCAAGCGCCCTGGCATGTACACCGACACCTCCCGGCCCAACCACCTGGCCCAGGAAGTCATCGACAACAGCGTGGACGAGGCCCTGGCCGGTCATGCGCGCCAGGTGCAGGTGATCCTGCACGCCGACAACTCCCTCGAGGTGCTCGACGACGGGCGCGGCATGCCGGTGGACATCCATCCGGAAGAGGGCGTCTCCGGCGTCGAGCTGATCCTCACCAAGCTGCACGCCGGCGGCAAGTTCTCCAACAAGAACTACCAATTCTCCGGTGGCCTGCACGGCGTGGGCATCTCCGTGGTGAACGCCCTGTCGACCCGCGTCGAGGTGCGCGTCAAGCGCGACGGCAACGAATACGGCATGGCCTTCGCCGACGGCTTCAAGGCCAGCGAGCTGGCCGTGGTCGGCAGCGTCGGCAAGCGCAATACCGGCACCAGCGTGCACTTCTGGCCGGATCCCAAGTACTTCGATTCGCCCAAGTTTTCCGTCAGCCGTCTGAAGCACGTGCTCAAGGCCAAGGCGGTGCTCTGCCCGGGCCTTGCGGTGAGCTTCCTCGACGAAGCCAGCGGCGAGCGTAGCGAATGGCATTACGAAGACGGCCTGAGATCCTATTTGATCGACACCGTGGGCGATGCCCTGCGGCTGCCCGAGGCCCCCTTCCACGGCAGCCTGGCCTCGGCCCGGGAAGCGGTCGACTGGGCGCTGTTCTGGCTGCCCGAGGGCGGCGAGTCGGTGCAGGAAAGCTACGTCAACCTGATTCCCACCGCCCAGGGCGGTACCCATGTGAACGGCCTGCGCCAAGGTTTGCTGGATGCCATCCGCGAATTCTGCGAATTCCGCAACCTCTTGCCGCGTGGCCTCAAGCTGGCCCCGGAAGACGTCTGGGAGCGCATCGCCTTCGTCCTCTCGATGAAGATGCAGGAGCCGCAGTTCTCCGGTCAGACCAAGGAGCGGCTGTCGTCCCGCGAGGCGGCCGCCTTTGTCGCCGGGGTGGTCAAGGACGCGTTCAGCCTCTGGCTCAATGCCCATCCCGAGCTGGGTCAGCAGATCGCCGAGCTGGCCATCAACAACGCCGGCCGCCGCCTCAAGGCGGGCAAGAAGGTCGAGCGCAAGAAGATCACGCAAGGGCCGGCGCTGCCCGGCAAGCTGGCCGACTGCGCCGGCCAGGATCCGATGAGATCCGAGCTGTTCCTGGTGGAGGGCGACTCCGCCGGCGGCAGCGCCAAGCAGGCGCGCAGCAAGGAATTCCAGGCCATCATGCCGCTGCGCGGCAAGATCCTGAACACCTGGGAAGTGGACGGCAGCGAGGTGCTGGGCAGCCAGGAGGTGCACGACATCGCCGTGGCCATCGGCATCGATCCCGGCAGCGCCGACCTGAGCGGGCTGAGATACGGCAAGATCTGCATCCTCGCCGATGCCGACTCCGACGGCCTGCACATCGCTACCCTGCTGTGCGCCCTGTTCGTGCAGCACTTCCGCCCGTTGGTGGACGCCGGCCATGTCTATGTGGCCATGCCGCCGCTGTACCGCATCGACCTGGGCAAGGAGGTCCATTACGCCCTCGATGAGGCCGAGCGTGACGGCGTCCTCGATCGCCTGGCGGCGGAGAAGAAGCGCGGCAAGCCCCAGGTCACCCGCTTCAAGGGCCTCGGCGAGATGAATCCGCTGCAGCTGCGCGAGACCACCATGGATCCCAACACCCGGCGCCTGGTGCAGCTGACCCTCGAGGACGTGCCCGGCACCCTCGAGATGATGGACATGCTGCTGGCCAAGAAGAGGTCCGCCGATCGCAAGAGCTGGCTGGAATCCAAGGGCGATCGCGCCGAAGTGCTGCTCTAAATATGTTGGCTGCGCTTATCGCGGTCATGGCGGTTCGCCGCAGCGACCGCTCCTACAGGTGTATCGAGCTCCTGTAGGAGTGGTCCATGACCGCGATGGACCGGGCCCCCCGATCAAAGACGTAACACCAAAGGACTCCCATGAGTGCACCCCTCGACCTGAGCCTGGATGGCGTCGAACGCCGTTCGCTGGCCGACTTCACCGAGCAGGCGTACCTGAACTACTCCATGTACGTCATCATGGACCGTGCCCTGCCGCACATCGGCGACGGTCTCAAGCCGGTCCAGCGCCGCATCGTCTATGCCATGAGCGAACTGGGCCTGGACGCCGACGCCAAGCACAAGAAATCCGCCCGTACCGTGGGTGACGTCCTCGGTAAGTACCACCCCCACGGCGACTCGGCCTGCTACGAGGCCATGGTGCTCATGGCCCAGCCGTTCTCCTATCGCTATCCGCTGGTGGATGGCCAAGGCAACTGGGGGGCGCCCGACGATCCCAAGTCCTTTGCCGCCATGCGCTACACCGAGGCGCGGCTGTCGCGCTATTCCGAGGTGCTGCTCAATGAACTGGGGCAGGGCACCGTGGACTGGGTGCCCAACTTCGATGGCACCCTGAACGAACCGGCGGTGTTGCCGGCACGTCTGCCCAACCTGCTGCTCAACGGCACCACCGGCATCGCCGTGGGCATGGCCACCGACATCCCGCCGCACAACCTGCGTGAGGTGGCGGCTGCCTGCGTGCGCCTGCTGGACGATCCCATCGCCGGGATCCCCGAACTGCTCGAACACGTGCCCGGTCCGGACTTCCCTACCGAAGCCGAGATCATCACCCCGCACGCCGACCTGCGCAAAATCTACGAGACCGGGCGCGGCTCGGTGCGCATGCGCGCCGTCTACCGCCGCGAAGACGGCGACGTGGTCATCACCGCGCTGCCGCACCAGGTCTCGGGTTCCAAGGTGCTGGAGCAGATCGCCGCCCAGATGCAGGCCAAGAAGCTGCCCATGGTGGCCGACCTGCGCGACGAGTCGGACCACGAGAATCCGACCCGCATCGTCATCGTGCCGCGCTCCAACCGCATCGATGCCGACGAGCTGATGCAGCACCTGTTCGCCACCACCGATCTCGAATCCAGCTACCGGGTCAACCTCAACGTCATCGGCCTGGACGGCAAACCCCAGGTCAAGGACCTCAGGCAGATCCTCCAGGAGTGGCTGCTCTACCGCATCGGCACCGTGCGCCGTCGCCTGCAGTTCCGCCTGGACAAGGTCGAGCGCCGCCTGCACCTGCTGGACGGCCTGCTGATCGCCTTCCTCAACCTGGACGAGGTGATCCACATCATCCGCACCGAAGAGCATCCCAAGCAGGCGCTGATGGCCCGCTTCGAGCTCTCCGAGGACCAGGCCGACTACATCCTCGAAACCCGCCTGCGTCAGTTGGCGCGGCTGGAAGAGATGAAGATCCGTGGCGAACAGGCCGAACTGCTCAAGGAGCAGAAGCGCCTGCAGACCCTGCTGGGCAGCGACAAGAAGCTGCGCAATCTGGTCCGCGACGAATTGATCAAGGACGCCGAGACCTACGGCGACGCTCGTCGCTCGCCCATCGTCGTGCGTGCCGAGGCCAAGGCCCTGTCCGAAACCGAACTCATGCCCACCGAGCCGGTGACCGTGGTGCTGTCCGAGAAGGGCTGGGTGCGCCAGGCCAAGGGCCATGACGTCGATCCGACCGGGCTGTCCTACAAGGCCGGCGACGGCTTCAAGGCGGCAGCCCTGGGCCGCTCCAATCAGTTCGCCGTCTTCATCGACTCCACCGGGCGCAGCTATTCGGTTGCGGCTCACTCCCTGCCGTCGGCGCGGGGTCAGGGCGAACCTCTGACCGGACGCCTGACGCCGCCGCCAGGGGCCAGCTTCGAGTGTCTGCTCCTGCCGGACGACAGCAGCCTCTATGTACTGGCCTCGGATGCCGGCTACGGCTTCGTGGTCAAGGGCGAGGACCTGCAGGCCAAGAACAAGGCCGGCAAGGCGCTGATCAGCCTGCCCAATGGCGCCAAGGTGCTGGCCCCGAAGCCGGTGGCTTCCCTGGAGGACACCTCCATCGCGGTGGTCACCAACGAGGGACGGCTGCTGGTGTTCGCCATCACCGAGCTGCCGCAACTGGCCAAGGGCAAGGGCAACAAGCTGATCTCCATCCCTGGCGAGCGGGTCGCCAAGCGCGAGGAATACGTGGTCGATCTGGCCGTGGTGCCGGCCGGTGCTTCCCTGACCCTGCAGGCCGGCAAGCGACCCTATACCCTCAAGGGCAGCGACCTGGAGCACTACCGCGCCGAGCGCGGCCGGCGCGGCAACAAGCTGCCGCGGGGCTTCCAGCGGGTGGACTCGCTGCAGGTGGAAACTTGAGCCGTCTGCAGTCAGCCGCTAGCATAGCCCGGATTTTTTCGACCAGGACTCGCCGGGCCATGGTGCCCGTCGAGAGAGAGCCTCGATGAAACGGATATGTCTCGCCAGGTTGGCGCTCGTTGGCCTGCTGGCCGGCCTGGGTGGCTGTGCCAGCCTCGGTCCCAGCCACTACTACCAACTCGACGGCGGCAATGCGCGCGCGCCAGCGAGCAGTGAGCGTGGCCTTGCGGTGTGGATCGAAAGCCTGCAACTGGCCGACTACCTGCAGCGCGACGTGCTGCTGGAGCGCCAGCCCGATGGCAGTCTCAAGACCACGGGCGATCACTGGGCCGGACCGCTGAATGCCAATGTGCGGCAATTGCTGCAGCGCCAACTCGCCAGCCGCCTGAACAGCGGTCGGGTGGTGGTGGGTGAGCAACCCGCCGGCTTCGATCCCCAGTATCGCGTGGAGCTGGTGGTGACCCGCCTCGATGCGGGCGATCAGGCACCTGCGGCGCTGGATGCCAGCTGGCAGCTGCGCGATGGCCAGGGTCGCCTGCTGGATAGCGAGGTGGTCCATCTGCAGGCGCGTCATGCCGGCGATCGCGCAGCCCAGGTGCGGGCCCAGAGCGAGCTGCTGCAGCAACTGGCCGCACGCCTGGCCACCGATCTCACCAAGGTCGCCCAGCGCGGCCGGCGTGGGGCCGAGGTGGCGCGCAAGGAGCCGAAAAAACTCGTCGAAGAGGCCCAGGCCCGGCCGACGCTGCCAGCCGTGGTGCCCATTCGCACCGGCGCCGAGGTCTATCGCTTCTGATCCGGCCGGGTTCCGCGCGTCGCCGCGCGGGAGCCTTCGGCGGCGCTCGATGTTCTATCCAGCAGGACCCTCAAGCCCTGGAGGTTGCATGACGCTGCCCCTGTTTCCCCTGAACACCACCCTGTTTCCCGGTTGCCGCCTCGATCTGCAGCTGTTCGAAGCCCGTTATCTGGACATGCTCGGTCGTTGCCTCAAGCGGGGCAGCAGCTTTGGCGTGGTGACCATCCTCGAAGGCCGCGAGACCGGTGCGGCGCCCAATCGTCTGGGCGCCTACGGCTGCGAGGCGCTGATCCGCGATTGGCAGCAGCAGAGCAACGGCCTCTTGGGCATCCGCATCGAAGGTGGCCGGCGCTTTCGCCTGCTGAGCCAGGAAGAACAGCCCGATCACCTGGTGGTGGGAGAGGTGGAGTGGCTCCCCGAAAGCGAGCCCCAGCCATTGCGCGATGGCGACGCCGATCTCATGGCGCTGCTGGTGGCCCTGGCCCAGCATCCCATGGTCGCCAGCCTGGACATGGGCGGTGAAGTCGCCGACCGCCAGGCCCTGGGCTACCAGTTGGCCTACCTGCTGCCGTTCGAGGCCCACCTCAAGCTGGAATGGCTGGGCATGGGCGATCAGGGTCAGCGCCTAGCCGCTATCGACCGCCATCTGGTGGATCTGCAAGGTGACTTCCAGGCTTGAGGCCAAACGCCAGGCAAAAGAAAGCCCGCCGGGCAGGGCGGGCTAAAAGTGCTTTGGGGGCACTCGATAAGACCCTGGCACTTTGCCATAAGTTCAGTCTTATGAGATCAAAGTGCCATTCTCCGAGGGTCAGCCTGCCAGCAGCTTGATGAACTCGCTGTAAGTAGTTGATTTTAAAGGGGGATTGTAAAGGAGTTTTACTACTCTGTTTACTACTCCTATCTACCACCCCTCTTGCCCCATCTTGCACGCTCGACCCCCAACCTATACTGTTCTTTTGTCCAGTATTCCTATGGGAGGGAGGGCCGTGACCCGCTTTTCAGACTTCGACGAAGACATAGACACCTTCGACCGACAGCAGCAGCTGTTCCAGCCCTGCCAGTTGAGGTACGCCCGTAACCTTGTTGATCTCCTGACCGACGAAGCCAGCACCCTGCGTGAGCTGCTGGCGAAGTATCGGCAAGACAATCTGGAGCTTCTGGCTCAGCTGGATGAAGCCAGGACGGCTGTCTACCGCACCCGAAGCGAATACATGGCGTGGCACAGCTACCAGAACGCTTGCAGGACATCAGGCACCGAGCGTGGTAATCGCTTGCTGCCAATCATTCCAGAGGTACAGGCGGAACATCGTCATCACGTCCTGACGGAGGAGCTGTCCAGGCTCAAAGCCGAACTGGCTACCACTCGAATTCGTCTCCAGCAGGCCGAGGTGGATGTCCATGGATTCAGGGCCGAGTTACGTCATCGGCAGGGTAGGCCATGAGCGACAATTTACCATAGCCCAATTCTATCAGCCTGCCTTGATCGATAGATTCTATTTCGGTCGCAATAGTAAGAGTGAAGCGTGGGCTACCCCAATGCGTGAGCATTGAATCTGACTACCAATCAACAGAGAACATCTTTGATGGGCGACTTGTGGTCGCTTTGTGATGACAACCTGAAGATGATAAGACCTCAGCGTCGCTGAGGAATTGATTACTCTTACATCTGAGCAATCTTGTGCTTACACACAAGCGAACCACGAAGGGTCGCCAATCAAAATCTGCTGTTCTTCTTTGATGGTAGTTCCCAGCCTCCGGCTTGCCGGGTTGTCCTTCCGTTGCCTTGCAACAAAACCCTCGGGTACGGGTGTTGCACTCACAGGAAATCCTGTGGAAGAAATGGCGGTCGGGCTCCTCCCTTTATTATGTGTCGCTAATAAGGATGGCTCTGGAGAGGGGTATTCGTCCCTCATTACCCTATGTCGCTAATAAGGATTCACCCCGTTCCAGGGAGGGCGAGCGATTCAGTGAGAAAAATTCTCATCCGCCGTAATAGAGAGGAGGGAGGTTCGCTCCTTAACCTCTATGTCGCTAATAAGGAACCCACCCAGAGAGGGTAGCTCGGTCCCCTTACTACCTATGTCGCTAATAAGCGAACAGCCGAAGGGGTTGACATCAGAGCAGGTATCTGATAAGGTGGCGACTCAAATCACCCAGGAGGTGGAAATCTACAGGAGGAAAGGTAATGAGTCAAGCAGCGCAAGAACTACGCAATCAAGGGTATTCCCTGAGGGAGATTGGGCGGATGTTGAAATTGCATCCCAGTTGGGTATGCCGCCATACGGTCCCGCCAGCTGCTAACGACAGCTCTGTAGAGAGCGAGGACATTGCACCTCCGGCTATCCAGCCATCACAGATGGAAGCCGCCTCAGCCGCATTACGCCCCTTACTGGTCATCTACCGTGGTATTCCGAAGACCTTAGGAGAGGTGTGCGACTTCTACGATGTAGACCCGACCTTTGTTGTAGCTCAGTGTCTACGCGGTATTCCGCTGGAAGAAGCCGTCGACAATCTCGTCATCGACCCGTATTAGGAAGAGGATGAATGGTAGCAAATGACCGTTCGTCGGACTTCAAGAATTATACAAGCAAAACCCATGCCAAGGTATTGACTTTTGCAGAAAAGATGTTAAAGTACCCTAACAGGTCGAGATTTCTTCTCCCTGTTTCATGTGATTAGAGCCCACTCCGCTGGGCTTTCTTTTTACATGTGCTTCGAATCTGAAGCGACAATTCTGACTCCCAAAACTCTACAACCTGAATCCTTACCCGGAGGTAACACTGTGCTTATCAAACGTAACTGTATCACCTGTCACGTCGAATTCATCGCAAAGCGTCGAGACAACCTTTTTTGCTGTAAGCCTTGCGCTCAAAAATACATCGACTATCGACGCCGTGTATTGGGTGCCCCAGCAGCCACAGCAGAGACAATGGAGCTGTACAAGAAACACGTAGCAGAACAGGCGGCTCTGCTTGAGGAGGCAACCGCTAAAGCCGCTTAACCCGACAACTACATACACCAGCAGCAAACACTATTAAAAGGCACTTTCAAGTGAGGAGGAATCACATGAAAATCTGTACAAGGAAATCTATTCAATGCAACACGTCAATGTTCACACAGGCGAAATCGTCACACTTGAAACTGTAGCCTTCACCGGAGGTTTTTCCGCTGATGATTACGCTCCAGTAGTCTCCACCGGAAAGGTCTTCGACGCAGACGGTAACGAATTCGTCTTCAGCGGCACAGCCGATCAACTGGCCCAGGATCACGCCACCGCTCAAGCCAATCTGGCCCGTATCCTGGCTGGCGACACTGGAGCCAAGGACGCCGTTACCAAAGGGGGCGCCCCCCGCAAGCGTGCTGCTGGAGCTGGCCGCAAGAGTCTGAGCACAACCAACCCACATGCAGCGATCATCCGCCACGCTCTGAGCTACGATCTCGACGTCGATTGGCTGGATGACTTGATTGTCGGTGTGCTCACCCGCCCTGAAGAAGATCACGATGAGAAATTTCAGCCCTTCAAGGTGAGTCCTTCAGACGTTCGCCGGATGCTTCAGCATGACAAGATTTCTTCGTCTGGTGCCAAGCATCTTGAGATTGGAGACCGGCAGGCTCAGCGCATTGCCCAGGCAGCCCGCACAGCTGTTGCTGTTGTTGGTAGCCACATCGAGCGTAATCCTTCAGCTATTGCCCACATCGTGGCCAGCATGGTTGCTGAGGCCGAGGCTTCAGAAGCTGTAGCAGCTCGCGTGGTAGTGAACGCTGGTGAAGTCCCCGCCGAAATCCTGGCCCTGTACGAAGACGGCCAATTCGCCGCTTATGGTGCAGCTGTTCGCGCTTTTCGTGATGGATCGTGGAAGTCAGTGAAGAAACAAGGTTTCAGCTTCATCAAGGCAGCCACAACTCTTCCTGCGATCACTCACAGAGAATACTGCGAAGACGTTCCCGCTCCTGTAGTGGAGGAGGATGACGAACCGGTATCTCTCGATGATGTGTCGCTAGATGACCTTGACGACGATGAGTCGTTGATCAATTACGAAGCCGTTGATACCGACTACGACTACACGCCAGAAGAGTTTGTGGATGACATGGCAATCAATGAGCGCTTCGAACACAACGAAAAAACTGCCCAAGCCATCCGTGACCTGTTTAAACAACGTGCTGATGAGCGCCAGGAACGTGCCCGTGGCAAGCGCCCGTCAAATTGGGCTCTGAAGCAACAGGAAGAGGACGCCTTCTACGAAATGTTGGCTGACGCTGAAAGCCACAACGAAAACTTCATTTTCTAAGAGGAGACATTGCCACCATGGGCAAAGCAGCAAGACGGAAAGAAGCACGCAGAATTGAGAGGGCACTACTCTCTCAGTCTGCAAACGATACACAAACAGTTCCAGCCATGCAACAACCTTTGGTCGTTCAGTATCACCCGCTTCGACATGCAATTAGTTGGGCAGACCTTAGTCAGGCATCTCCGATTCAGCCAGCAGCAAATGACCCTGTTGACGAACATTCTGTGAGAACTCCTACAGCGCCCGCTGTGAAGCATAGAAGGAAGCCTGGACCCAAGCCTAAGCCTCTCGCTCCTGAAGTTCGTCAAGCCCAACTCTGGGCCTTGTATGCCGACCTTTGGGATGAGATGGAGGAGGGTATGTCTTCCAAAGAGCGTAGAGCCCTACAGCGAGCCCTGGCACGCAATTCAGGAACACTTGATGACCTGATTGAACAAGATGGCACAGACGAAGCGAAAGAGTCTCGCCGTGTTGTATCTCTTCTCGATGAAGACGACGAATACGATGACGAAGAAGAAATTGATTACAGCGATTTCTTCGAAGACTTCGACAAGAACTACTAACCAACCAAAGGAGGAACAGCCAATGTTTAAAGAGAGACCACCAGTGAACTATCTAGTTATCCATAGACAATCCAATCTCATCACAGGAATTGTCGCCTCATCCACAATTCCGCGTGACACTGCTGAATACCGATTCATTGAGGCCACAGATGCTGCTCTGACGAAGTATCGAAGGCTTCAGGAGATGGCAGGAGATCACATAGACATCGACATCGGCGAGTTGATGCAGGCCAGTCCTAATGTCTATGACGCCCTTGTGAATGGTAAGTCAGGGGATGCCCGTCCTCTACGACGTAGACTTCGAGCAGAAGCCACACCCAGGTATGAGGATCGTGAGCAGGATGTGAAAGAGTACATCGCTTTCAATCCACACATCACAGTCGAGCAACTAGCCGATCACTTCCTAATGGGTGATGCAGCTGCCCAAGCGTACCTTCAGCGGTACAGACGTTAACGAAAGAATGCGGCTTCCAGAGGTGTAAAAATGGCATGTGGGGCTACCCTATGTCCCGTCATTTTTAGACCTCTGTACCCCGCATAAATACAGGGGTTCCATACCCGGAAATTGGCAAATGCCAGCCTACGATTTGAGGAATGACAAATGAGTGAGAATTTAGTTTGTGGTGTGGGCATCATGGATGTTCCAGGAGGCTCAACACGCAACGGCAAAGCCGATCCCATCTACCGAACATGGTGCAAGATGCTTGAGGCGTGTTTCAAACATCAGCCAGCCAAGGGAACAATCTGCCCTGAGTGGGTTAGGTATTCGACCTATCGGGAATGGCACCTTGCCAACGTGCCCAAGGGTGGCGTCATCCACAGAGACAAGCGATACAACCACTTCAGCCCCGATCATGTGACTGTGAAGGTGCCTCAGAAGCGTATCGGTCCGAAGGATGTTGCCATCTCGATTGATGGCGTGTCTGTGAACATGGCCGACGTCCTGACTACCCTGCGTAGCGGGGGCTCTCTAGACGCTCTGTTCCAGCGCTGAGATTTTACACATGAGGGTGTTGACAGTGTGTGAGGGGCCTTGTACATTGGCCCAACATTCACACAGGAGGATTCACCTATCATGGCAAAGCAAAGCTACCACAGCGAACTGTCCAATCTGGCTCGTCGCTACATCGCTGAAACCGACACCAGCGTTCAAAGCCGCGATCACTTCTATGATTGGGCTCAGGAAAACCAAGGCGAAGAGGCGGTAGTGCCCGCTGCAAAGACCCGTTACGGCGTAGTGATGGGCGCCCTGGCTAAGGCCGAAAGTGACCTTCCTGAATGGGTAGGCAAGGCCAAGAACACTGGCGCTCCGAAGAAGCAAGCAGCCCCAGCGGCTACTACTACCCACAAGGCCAAGAGTGGTCTCAGCTTCCAACAGCATACGATGATCGGCGCTATGGCCGACATGCAAGGGAAGGACGCTGCTGAGATTGAGGCGGCATACAACGACTTCGCCAAGGCTGATGAAACTCTGTCCAGCCTCAAGGAAGCTTTGGAAGCTGCCCAGCAACAGTATGACGAAGCGGTAAGGGCAGCATTCTTCCGATTCATTGGCGAACAGGGTAGAGCACATGCCGAAGGGCAATAAGCCCACAGCATCGCCCTTCAGTCTGGCTAAGGGGGTCGCTCTGTTGATCCCCAACGACAAGAAAATCCCCGTTCCAAGTCAGTTGATTTGGATACGCCACATGGCAGGGGATGGGCAGGGTGTGATGACAGTGGTTGATTCACTCAAAGAGCTGGAAGCCTTGCTTCCGGCTTCTTGCGTTTGGGTGGCAAGTCCGTTGTACGTCACCAAGGAACTCAGGAAGACGATTGGTGAGACGCCGTTGTTCGTGGCCAGCTTGCCAGGGCTTGAGGGTAAGGAGTTGGATGACGCTATTGACATCATCCAGTTTGAATACCGCTCACAGAAGCTCCTGGCCAATGCAGTGTCAAGGAACAATGCCCTGAAGGCATCCGCTAAGGCTGCTGAGAACTTCAGTGAGACAGCCGCAAACCTAGAGAGCATTCTCAGAAAGCTCTGGAAAGAAGAGGGCGCCACATTGAAGAACGTTGCCCAGCAGCTGACCAACATGAGGATACCAACCTCAACTGGTGCTGATGTATGGCACGCCACGCAAGTGAGACGGCTGCTGATGAAGCTAGGACTCTACTAGCTCTGTAACAGATGCTTCAGCAACATTTGGCATTCCTACGGGAATGCTTTGCCCTAAAAATGACACTCCATAAAGGTTGACACAAATGATCCGTACAAACACAATGCACATCAAGAGATTGCTGGAGGCCATCACATTTCCGGCTCTGGCAATCACCACAATACTTCTGGCCGTATGGCTATCTCACAACATCTGAGGAGGAACCAAATGTCTACAGGATGGAAGCTCCCAGCTGCATTCGTGGGAGCAATCTTTGCAACTGTAATGGCTACAGGATTTCTGTTGCCTGAGGAAATGCCCCAACAGAAAGCTCCAGTTGTACAAGTTGAACGCTGGATTACCCCCTACGATAAGCTCCCTCCTAACAGTAGCGCCTGCTATCTGGTGTGGAAGGAGTATGCCGGTCCTTATTCGGCTGTATCCATGGGCACAGTGAGCCAGACACATTATGGCGAGGCTATGGAATACAACCCGAAGACAGGGGCTGTTACACGAGAGCGACTAGCCGGATGCACATACATGACATCTCGCTACGGCAATGAGGTTGTGATGATCATGGACGGTGTCAACGTCGACACTGATGGGGCTACACGCTATGTATGGCATGTCGATAGCTCAGGAAAGACTGTAGTAGAAATGGCTGGGAGTTACGGTTATTAAGAAACATGAATTGGATGATGTGGCAATCATCGTCTGTGTAACAGCGACTCTCACGATGGTATTGACGAGTGTGGCGATTGGGATGTTTACCCCTGCATTCTGTTCGTTCTGAGGAGGCTACATGCAACGGGAATACAAGCCATACTCTGTCCGAGTGTGGGAATTCGGGGACTTGCGGGATGGCGTAATGCTTTACCAATTCAGGAGAGAGGAGACGGCGAGGAGGCTAACAACCATCGCCCACAGAATGGGATACAAGGCTTCCATGAGCTACAACGGGGATGCTTCCAGCAGGAATACCTCCAGCAGGAATACCTTCAGCAGGAATACCTTCAGCAGGAATACCTTCAGCGGGAATGCTTCGTCTGTAAATTGACATTCAGAATAGGGTGACAAGAATGCGGCTAATCAGCGACAGGCCCAACAGGAGGCCACTACCAGTGGAAACGATCATCAAGGCTGCTAGGCAACGGATCATCGATGCCCGGACGGATCACGCCATGTCATCCGCCTTGGATAGTGGAATGGGGGCTCTGGGATGTCTCCTGGACCTTGGCCTGCTATCCCCTGAAGAGTGGAGGCGCTACATCGATGAATTCGAGCAAGCAGCTCAATGAAAAAGCCCCGCATACGCGGGGCTTTCTTTTGTGTGCGCCAGGCATGGCGCGTTGCGCGTAAGCGCAACCCGCTTGGCTGTGGTGGCCAGGCGGGTGACTTGGAGGTGAAAGTCCTCTACACACCCGGCAAGGGGAAGTGTTAGCCAGAGGCAAGGGTGTCGCAGGTGACTGCGAATCTGAAGGAAGCCCGAGGCAAAATGCTGGCCTGACGAACAGGAAGCGGATAGAGGCGGCACAGCGGGGTGAGGTGGCACAAATCGCCAAAGCCCGATACTTGCACGGAACGCTGTGACGTAGATCCGACAGGCATAAGCAGGAAGGTCGCGCGAATTACCCTGGGAGATCTGCACGTTTGCCACTGTGCTACCGAA
>NZ_FOED01000021.1:0-39131 GCF_900110545.1 Pseudomonas sp. Snoq117.2
AAGCCACAGCAGCAAGTGATGATTCACTCAGACCAAGGCAGTCAGTTCAGTAGCTCAGATTGGCAAAGCTTCCTGAAGGCCAATAATGTGATCAGCAGCATGAGCCGACGGGGAAACTGCCACGACAATGCCGTAGCGGAGAGCTTTTTCCAGCTTTTGAAGCGGGAGCGAATCCGACGAAAGATCTACGCAACGCGTGACGAAGCCCGAAGTGATATTTTCGATTACATCGAGATGTTCTATAACCCTAAGCGTCGACACAGCAGTGCTATGCAGCTGTCTCCAGTAGAGTATGAGAAACGCTATTTCCTGAGCTTGGAGAGTGTCTAGGAAAGCAGGGGCGATTCAAACGTCTTCCAATGCAGCAAGCAGCGCGAGGATACTCGGGCAACCTGTTTATTCGTTTTTACGCATATACGAATGTACACATACCCCTGCCCATGAAGCTGCTTATCTCGCCCGAAACGATCGAGGTGCTGAAGCAGACCTTACGGCCTGCCCGAAGGCTGGGTAACCCAGTAACTGCAGTTGTGATTGGCGCGAGGATTTGCCGTGGGACACCTTTCAAACCCTCCCGGTCATCAACGAGGAATGCCAGCTTATTGGCGCAGCAACCTTAGCCCGTTGCCCACTACCAAGAGGCTGGCTCCCATATCGGCGAATACGGCCATCCACATGGTTGCTTGCCCAGTGAAGGTCAGCAGCAAAAAAGCGGCTTTTAGGCCAAGTGCAAGCACGATGTTTTGCAAGAGCACCTGAGCGGTGGCGCGAGAGAGCTTCACAAAGGTTGGAATCTTGCGCAGATCATCGTCCATGAGGGCCACGTCTGCTGTCTCGATGGCCGTGTCGGTGCCCGCAGCCCCCATCGCAAAGCCAATGTCGGCGCGTGCCAATGCCGGGGCATCGTTGATACCGTCTCCTACCATGCCGACCTTACTGGACTGGGCAAGCTGTTCGACTTCGCGCAGCTTGTCGGCCGGTAGCAGGTTACCTTGGGCGCGATCTATTCCGGCCTGAGCAGCAATCGCTTGGGCGGTATGTGGATTATCGCCCGTCAGGATCACGGTCTGGATACCCAGCGCATGCAGCTCGGCTATCGCATTGCGGCTGCTGTCCTTGATGGTGTCGGCGACAGCGAAGATCGCCAGTACATCGTCAGCCCCTACCAGCATCACCACGGTCTTGCCCTCGCTTTCGAGCGCCGTGATGCGCTGTTTCAGGTCCGAGGAGCACCCCCTCAATTCGTCGACCGTTCGATGGTTTCCAAGATGATAGGTCTGTCCATCGATCACACCGCGTACGCCCTGGCCAGGCAGCGCGGCAAACTCCCCGACCTCTCGCAGCACCACACCGTCGCCAACGGCGGCTTTCGCGATGGCTTTGGATACCGGATGGTCAGAGCGGCTAGCGAGACTCGCTGCAATGCTGCGACTGCTATCGGTCAAGGCGCTGTTCAAGGAGATAGCGTCGGTCTGCTCGGGTTTGCCGTGGGTGAGCGTGCCGGTCTTGTCCAAGGCTAGCCACCGCAGCTTGCGACCATCCTCCAGATAAACGCCACCCTTGATGAGGATGCCTTGGCGTGCTGCGGCAGCCAGTCCGCTGACGATGGTGACCGGAGTGGAAATGACCAAGGCGCAGGGGCAGGCCACCACCAGCAGAATCAGGGCCCGATAGAGCCAATCCATCCAAGCTGCGCCCAGAAGCAGGGGAGGTAGTACCGCCACGGCAATTGCTAGCACGAAAACGGCAGGCGTATACCAGCGGGCGAATTGATCGACGAAGCGCTGGGTTGGAGCGCGGCTGCCTTGCGCCTCTTCCACCATTTGGATGATGCGTGCCAAGGTGGAGTTGCCGGCCACCGCCGTGACGCGATATTCGAAGGATCCAGACTCGTTGATAGTGCCGGCATAGACCGGATCGCCGGGGGCCTTTTCAACGGGAAGGCTTTCCCCAGTGATCGGCGCTTGGCTCACGGTGGAGCCGCCCTCTAGCAGCACACCATCGAGCGCGATGCGCTCGCCCGGCCGCACCCGCACCCGGCTACCGATAGCGACCTGCTTGGCCTCCACATCGAGCCAAGTACCGTCAGGCTGCTGCACCGTGGCTTGTTCGGGGGCTAGATCGAGTAGGTCCCGGATGGCATTGCGGGCACGATCCAGCGATTTGGCCTCAATGACCTCGGCGAGGGCGAATAACACCATCACCATCGCCGCTTCCGGCCAATGGCCGATCAACATGGCCCCGGTGACGGCAATCGACATTAGGGCGTTCATGTTGAGATTGCGGTTCTTAAGCGCTATCCAGCCCTTTTTGTAAGTGGACAACCCACCCAGGGAGATGGCAATCAACGCCAGTACCAGGACCGACCAATGATTGCCACCTAGATACCAGTACATGCCCTCAGCGGCTATTGCAGCAGCAAGAGAGAAGCCGAGCGGCAGCCACGGCGTCGAGTCGCTATAGGCCCTTGATGGTGGAGTGCGATAATTCTGGGTGTCCAGCTCCTGAGCTTCGAAGCCTAGCGACTGGATCGCATCGAGTACCTTGGCTAGCGCGCTGGCGGTATGACGCACAGTCAATGTGCGCTGCATCAGATTGAAGTCCAGATCAACTACACCAGGAAGAAGGGTGAGCTTTTTCCGAATCAGGGTCTCTTCGGTAGGGCAATCCATCTGGGCTATGCCAAGACGGGTAATCTGCGTGCTCGGGTCGTCTCCCTGACGCACCGCCTGCATACCGACCGCTGACAAGGCTTCTTCCAATGGGGTCAGCGAAGGCAGGTTGTGCCGTACGATCAGCGTGCGCTTCATCAGGTTGAATTCCAAGCCGACAACGCCGGACAAGCCCCCCAGCTTGCGCCGAATGAGCGCTTCCTCTGTGGGGCAGTCCATATTCTGAATAAGGTAGTGAGCTTCCCTAGCCTCGGCCAGGGCGCTGGCCGTCGGTTCGGGCGTAAGAAGAGGGCCTGACGCAGCCGAGCTGCAACCGCACCCCTTTGATCCGCAATCGCTCATGTCAGCCCCCACTTTCACCGTTGAATGGGGAGCATTACAATCCCTATAGTTACTATAGAGTCAAGCACTCAAGGCGGCCGAAGTGGACATGAGGATTGGGGAGCTAGCCCGGCTCACAGGATGCGAAGTTGTGACCATCCGCTACTTCGAGAAGGAAGGGCTGTTGTCGGAGCCAGCACGTAGCGCCGGGAATTACCGGTTGTACAGCAAGGCACACCTTGAGCAATTGCAGTTCGTTCTGCACTGCCGCACGCTGGACATGACGCATGCCGAGATTCGTGCCCTGCAGGGCCTGCGCGAAAACCCAAGGCAGGACTGTAGCGAGGTCAACGCGCTGCTGGATTCCCATCTCCAGCAGGTGGAGGCGCGGATCGTGGCATTACTGCAGCTAAAGCAGCACATGACTGCCTTACGTGAAAGGTGCGGTGGAGCGCGCCCCATCGAGTCCTGCGGTATTCTGCAAGGGCTAGCGGATTGTTCTTTCCATACCCCAGGGCCTATTAGGACTAGTGAGCCTTGAGCCCACATTGGATATATCCGAACTCTGCAGGGAGACACTGAGCAGCAGCATGAGCACCCATTTCAGCTTTCTACTCTGAAGCCCCGTATCCCAACGCTCTGTGCATACCTATTGAGCGCGTCGAGCGACCGAAACACTCTCACCAATTCGCGCCGGGAGCGGAGAGGAAAATGTCGGCTTTCTTTGCTGTAGCGTACCTGTAGCTGCCATCCATGCCCCTCAGGGCCTGGAGTAGCACGCACATCCCAAGCGGCCCCGGCTGCAACTAGGGCGGCCAGGCCCTCAGCGCTAATCGACTGACGCATGACGGTTGCGCTTTGGGACGCAACTGGTGATTGCTGGGCTGGCCGCGCGTTCTGGAGATCAGCCCTGATACGCCGGTGTCCCGGTAACGCTGCACAAGGCAGTGAACCTGCCGTGTTGTCAGCTGCAGCCGCTGGGCAGCGCGGGTAGGCGTGATAAAACCCTCGGTCACCGCCTGGATGACCTTGAGACGATCTACTTCGCGTAGGCTCATCGTGATCCGCTCGTGGGCTGACATCCTGATCGCTCCGTATCGCTAGCAAAGCCGGTAGGCTAGCGACCACAGGTGATCGGGACATTTCTATTTGGCTGGATCGCGACATTACTACTTGGCCGTAACACGCCGTTTCAAGGCTCAGTACAGATGTCGTTGCGCCGGCCAAGTAGAAATGTCAAAACAAGAGGTCAGTCGAACAGACCTGGACTCAGTTTCTGCCGTTGCGCTGGGCTAGCTTGGTTAGCGCCCAGCGATCATTCCATTCGCTCGGGGCTAGATAGAGCGCTGATTGACCCTGGCCGATAAAGCGTCCGCGCTTTCTTTTCGCTCCGAGTAGCGATCAACGAGGTAATCCTCACGGCCACGAACCAGCAAAGTAAACTTCACCAATTCCTCCATCACATCGACCACACGGTCGTAATACGCGGAAGGCTTCATTCGGTCCGCGTCGTCGAACTCTAGATAAGCCTTCGGCACAGACGACTGATTCGGGATGGTCAGCATGCGCATCCACCGCCCGAGAATCCGCATCTGGTTCACCGTGTTGAACGACTGAGAGCCACCGGAAACCTGCATGACGGCGAGTGTCTTGCCCTGCGTGGGCCGTACGGCGCCCAGGGTCAGGGGAATCCAGTCGATTTGCGCCTTGAGTACCGCAGACATGGCGCCGTGACGTTCCGGCGAACACCACACCTGCCCCTCTGACCAGAGCACCAGGTCGCGCAGCTCTTGCACCTTGGGGTGGTCGACCGGTGCGTCATCGGGGAGTGGTAGCCCGAATGGATCAAAGATCACGGTCTCGGCGCCCATGAGCTGGAGCAGACGTGCGGCCTCTTGCGTCAGCAGGCGGCTGAATGAACGCTCCCTGTTCGACCCATAGAGTAGAAGGATTCGTGGCTTGGTATCAGAGGTGTCTGAAAGCCCCAACCTGTTTGTGCTGGGCAGATCCAGCAGCGACAAATCGAGGGCCGGCAAGGTCTCGGCAGATTCCATCTCTAAATCGCTCATCACAGTGCTCCGATCCGATCCAGCGCCTGCTTCAGCTCCGCGCCCTGAAGCGCTACTAGATCCAGCGCGAAGAATGCTGCGAATCGCCTTTTGATGTGCTCAACAGTTGCGTCGAAAGCGGCCTGGATAGCCTCATCGCTGCCTTCTACATCGGAGGGGTCAGATAGTCCCCAGTGGCTCTTAATGGCTGGGCCAAAATACACCGGGCAAGGTTCACCGCCAGCCTTGTCACATACGGTGATGACGATATCGGGGGGAGTGTCGGCGAACACCTCAGATCCCTTGCTGTACAGGCCCGACGTGTCGATGCCCAAGCCTTGCAAAGTGCTTACCGCTCGTGGATTGAGTTTGCCACTCGGGAAGCTTCCCGAACTGATAGCCGTAAAGCCGGCCGGCGCCATCTGGTTGAACAACCCTTCGGAAAGAACGCTGCGGCAGCTATTGGCCGTACACATGAACAGGATCTTCATAAGGTGACTCCTAAGCAGTGATGCTCAAACGCACGGCAAGGGCTGCCAGCGTCGTGAGCAGAATGGGAAAGGTGAGGACACAGCCAACCTTGAAGTAGTAACCCCAGGTAATGCGGATGTTTTTCTGAGCCAAGACATGCAACCACAGCAGCGTTGCCAGACTGCCAATAGGCGTGATCTTCGGGCCCAGGTCGCAGCCAATGACGTTGGCGTACACCATGGCTTCATGCACCAGTCCGGTCACGCCACTGCCCTGGATCGACAAAGCGCCGATCAGCACGCTGGGCATGTTGTTCATGACAGAGGACAGCAGCGCAGCGGTGAAGCCGGTGCCCAACGTGGCAGCCCACAGGCCATGATCGGCAAAGGTGGCAAGCAACGAGCTGAGCCCCTCCGTCAGCCCGGCATTTTTCAACCCATAGATCACTAGGTACATGCCAAGTGAGAACAGCACGACCTGCCAGGGCGCATTTAGCAACACCTTACGTGTCGAGATCACATGACCCTTCGTTGCAATGATCAGCAGCACTAACGCACAGGCGGCGGCAACAGCGCTGATAGGAATGCCAAGCGGCTCAAGAGCGAACAAGCCGACCAGTAGGAGCAACAGCCCCCACCAGCCAGCAATAAACGTAGGGCGATCCCTGATCGCCTGCTCTGGTCGGCGTAGCACCTCCGGTGAATACGAAGGTGGCACCTCTTTTCGATAGAACCACCAGAGCATCCCCAGGGTCGCCACTACGCTTACCAGATTCACCGGCCACATGATCGAGGCGTATCGAGCGAACCCTATGTCGAAGAAATCCGCGGAGACGATGTTCACCAGGTTTGAGACAACCAGGGGCAGGCTGGCCGTGTCGGCAATGAACCCAGCGGCCATAACGAAAGCCAGGGTTGCTGCCGGACTGAAGCGCAGCGCAGTCAGCATCGCGATGACGATGGGGGTCAGAATCAAGGCTGCGCCATCGTTGGCAAATAGCGCTGAGACGGCTGCCCCGAGGAGCACCATGAGCACAAACAGGCGCGCACCGCTGCCCTGGCCCCAGCGAGCCACGTGAAGTGCAGCCCACTCGAAAAAGCCCGCCTCATCCAGCAGAAGGCTGATGATGATGACCGCGATGAACGTCGCGGTGGCGTTCCACACGATGTGCCAGACCAATGGAATGTCGCTGAGCATAACCACACCCGTCAGCAAGGCGAGTATCGCTCCAGCCGACGCGCTCCAGCCCACGCCAAGCCCGCGAGGTTGCCAGATCACCAGCACCAGCGTGATGAGAAAAATTGAAATTGCCAACAGCATGTCAGGTCTCCGAAGTCACTTAGCAACAGGAAACCCGGCGTACCGGACGACCTTCCATCGAAGCAAGGCGGCCCTGATCTTCGCCAAGCCAAGAGCGGTTCGCCTCGAGCGTTGCCTGGAGCACTTCCATTGCCCATTGAGGCAGCTCGGGATGAATGCGGTAATAGATCCACTGACCTTGACGGCGATCCTCCAGCAAACCGCAGACGCGGAGTTGAGCCAGGTGGCGAGAGACCTTCGGCTGGCTATCGTCGAGCGCCCAAATCAATTCGCAAACGCATAGCTCGCCCTCAGCGGCGAGCATGAGCATGATCCGGGCTCGGGTTTCGTCACCGAGGCATTTGAAAAAGGTGTGCGGCTGAAGGTACATGGGCAGCCTTTATATCTGTGATTTCGAATATTCGAATTTACAGATGTATTCGAGCCTTTGGAAGGTGCTTATCCGGCCGAAGTGACCGCGAATGCAAAGGCAGGTCTCCCCGGTCGCTCCCTGGGTTGGCAGCCGAGTCCCCTAGTTCTCCACCCTATACCTGCGTATTCCAACACTTTGCGCGTACCGGTTGAGCGCATTCAATGACCGAAACACCCTCACCAATTCGCGCCGGGAGCGGAGAGGAAAATGTCGGCTTTCTTTGCTGTAGCGCACCTGTAGCTGCCATCCGTGCCCTTCAGGGCCTGGACTAGCACGCACATCCCAAGCGGCCCCGGCTGCAACCAGGGCGGCCAGGCCCTCAGCGCTAATCGACTGACGCATGACGGTTACGCTTTGGTAGTGGGCTTTTGTGAAGAGCAGCTAGGAGGTCCTCTGGCATCAACTCTTTTGCTTTTTTCTTCGCCGGCTCTGAGCGTTGGGCTTTAGTAGGCCTTGGATTGCCAGGTACCGAATGAGAGCGCCGATTGTCGCGCTGCTCTTGCATCAGTTGCGCCACTTGCAAGACGTGCCCCAGCCGTTTGTTCTCGACGATAGCGCCTTGGTTGACCTCAGGCAGCTGATCGAGAATGCCGTAAGGCAAGGCAGCGCCTTCCGATCGCACCTCGATCCGGCCGTCCGGGTAGTGATAGATCTCTACGTAGCGGCCAGCCAATGCTCGGGTTTGCGGCGTATCGTGCAGAACATAGAGGCGCTTGTCGTATTGCAGCGTTAGGCTTTTCGACACTCGACGCGGCTCTCGCCACGTCAAGACTAGAGTCAGGTCCTCGTCGTCACGTACTGCGCGGTGGGCATCGAAATCAGAGCGGGCCGGTTTGGCGAAGCGCCGGTTGTAATCAGCCATGAACAACGGCAGATAGGCGTTCGCCGCCTCGACAGTGCTGAGATTTCGTAGTCGCAGCTCCTTGACCAGGCGATCCTGCAGGGTGAGATGGGCACGCTCGACGCGCCCCTTGGCCTGGCTGGAGTTGGCGCAGAAAGTATCGATGTTCAGCTCGAACATGGCCCGAGCGAAATGCGTGTGACCAGCACCGCCCTGGGCATCCTTGCTATTGACCCGGAACACGCTGGCCTTGTCGCTGTAGAGGGCGACAGGCTTGCCATGGTGTTCCAGATAGGCACGGGTGGCCTGGAAGTAGCTGAAGGTCGATTCGCTACGGGTGAACGCCAGGTGCATCAGGCGACTGGTGGCGTCGTCGATGTAGACCAAGAGGGTGCACGCCGGCGCACGATCCTCGAACCAGCGATGATCGCTGCCATCAATCTGGATCAGCTCGCCGAGGCAAGCTCGGCGATTACGTGGCTGGTACACCTTAGGCGGTCGTGCCCGACGCGGCGTCCACAAGCCGGCATCCATCATGATGCGCCGAACCGTTTCCTTGGCTAGACGCAAGCCGTGGCACTCGGCCAGTTTCTCGGCAGCAAGCGTGGGACCGAAATCCTGGTAATGCGTGCGGATCAGGGTGACGGCGCGCCGCTCAAGGCCGGGACGCAACTGGTGATTGCTGGGCTGGCCGCGCTTTCTAGAGATCAGCCCTGATACGCCGGTGTCCCGGTAACGCTGCACCAGGCGGTGAACCTGCCGTGTTGTCAGCTGCAGGCGCTGGGCAGCGCGTGTGGGCGTAAGGAAACCCTCGGTCACCGCCTGGATGACCTTGAGGCGATCGACTTCGCGTAGGCTCATCGTGATCCGCTCGTAGGCTGACATCCTGATCGCTCCGCATCGGCTGCAAAGCCGCTAGGCTAGCTGCCATACGTGATCGGGACATTTCTATCTGGCTGGATCGCGACATTACTATTTGGCCGTAACACCGCCGACTTCCGATAAGTAGCCGTTACGTGAAATCAGGCCCTACACATGAGGCCGCCCCGGCGGCCTTTTTTGGGGGCCCTGGATGCCACAACCCCCGATACTGGATGGCTAGACCCCAGGGATTGGCCGAGGGCGAACCCAACTTGTGCTGCCAGGAGTGGCAACCGGCGCCTGCGCGGCTTGCATCGAGCCGCAGCCGGTACCGAGTTGCATTTTTCAAATTCTCGATAGCGTGCAACGGATCTCTCACAACTCTCGAGGCATTCGGAACATGGCTACCCAGAAACACTTCGACGCTGCAGCCGAGCGGCTGCTTGGCGAAACGGTCTACCAGGGCCTGCTCGCGTCCGGTTATTCGCGGCCGGACTTCTGCCGCGAAATCGCGCAGCTGGCGTTCATCGGTCATCTACCCGACTCGGCAAGCAAACAGGACGATCTCGTGCTGATCCGCCAGGTCGCTGAGCGGCTGTGGAAAGGCGCCGGCGATACTGGATTGGACGAGTAGGGGGCCTGGTAATGGACGACATCAAGAAAGCAGAGAGAAAGCGCTTCGAGGCGGCCACCCAGCAGGCGGACTGGAACGCGGTGGTGCAGGGCAACCCCACCAACACGGTGCCGGTCTGGATCTATTCGGTGAATCCGGAGCACGGCGCCCGGTTGGTCACACAGCTCTCGGTCGAGGGCTACCGCGCCGCGTGTCAGCGTGGTGGGCTGCCATTGCCCAAGGGCATCCAAGCGTGGGACGTGCTGCAATACGCCTTGACCAACTACGAGGCGGCCAAGGATCACGCGGCGCGCCTGGCGCTGCACGAAGAGCTCGCGGGCGCCCTGCTGAACTATGCCAGCCACACCAAGACCTGGGGCATGCTTCCCCCGGTAGGCCAGGTGCAGGGCATCCACGTGATGATCGGTGACTGGAACACCCGCAAGGCCGGCCGCGTGTTCAAGCCGGCAGCGGTCGTGGGGCGTGAGCTGCTCAGCCGTCCGGACGTCGTCGCCCTCCTCGACCAACTGATCGCGGCCCATACCGCGAAGCATCCGGGCGAAGGCCCGATCCGGGCCCGCTAGTCACCAACTACCGGCAGATGGCTTCGCACGGCACACCGTCGTGGTCGCCATCGATCCGGCTGTTGCCACAGTGCTGCAGCTGATACTTCGCCTCCGCACAGCTCGCCATCTGCCTGCAGGCCTTTAGCGGTGTGCAGCTGAAGGATCCCGCGGCGATGGCGCCCTCCGATCCGCCAAATTGAGAAAAGGACGTGGGTCGCTTCGGCGGTACTGCCGCCGGCGGCTCGCCCTCTCCAGCTTGCGCGTCTTGACGCTGATCACGCGCGGCGTGGCGCCACTCCCACGGCGGTACCCGCTCCGCCTCCGGTAGCGCCCACAGGCCACGCTTCTGCGCCTTGGCCTGTGCTTCCCGGTCCAGCAGCGATCGATCCTTCAGGTATTGGCGATAGACCCACGCGGCACCCTGGCGCACCTGCTCGGCATTCACGTCCGTATTGCCCTGGTACACGCGGGCCACCCGCCGGCCGTATCGGTCAGTGTCCTGGACGTCCAGGCGGACAGCCTTCGAAAAGACCATGGCTGCCAAGGATTGCTGGGCGCGGTTGCCGTAGGGCTGTTTGCTCTCCGGGGTGTCGATTTCCGCAAGCCGGACCTTGATCTGTTGCTTGGCGGTGGTGAGGCACGTCAGGGTGTCGCCGTCGTGCACGCCCACCACGCGGCAGTCGATCGTTTCGGCGAAGGAGAGTGTAGGGAGGGTTAACGCAAGGGCTACTGCTAGCTGCCGAAGCATATGAGGTCTCAGATCCGTTTTAAGAGGGGAGGTCCGGTATCACCGGGCGGGCGCTGCCGCGTTTCCGTACTGCCAGCGACGCCGACGCGGGAGTGTAGCGGCGGTGCGGATGACTGGCAGGGTCTATGCGGGGCAGAAGCGGACAGAGGAGCGAAAGGTGGCTATAAGCGGCGGCGGGCTAGCGGCGGTGGCCACCGTCAGTGGCGGTACCGCCGGCGGCCATCTTTTTGCGGTTGGGGCGCTTATACGCGGGGATCTGGCGCTTCAAGCGCAGCTGTCTCACCTTGCTGTAGTGGACCCCGTGCCTCAGGCCGACCGCTCGATCGCTATCGGTGCCCAGCTCCGCCAGTAGCGCCTCGCTCAGCGGCTTTTCGTCCTGCAGCTTTGGAATGTCGCGCCGTTTGCGTTCGCGGTACACCAGGTCGTCAGGAATCCCGAACCGGTGAGCGAGCTCGGCGTCTCGCAACTTGCCCAAGAGCGGCACGGCCGCCGGGGGCAGACTGTACACCCGCGGCGCCCGCTTCGCCGGGGCCAGGCCCTGGCGCAGGCGCATCAGGTAGACCGCGCGCCGGCTGATGCCGAGCCGCCTGGCGACGGTCGCATCGGGTTCCTGTCCAAGGAGGGCGAGGTTCTCCGGGCTCCACCGGAACAGCGTCTCGCGCTGGAAGCCGCCCTGCTTCAGGTCGTAGGGCGCGATGGCCAGCGTCTGCCGCTTGCGCGCCACGGTCATGCGCGACATACCCCAGCGGTCGCCCAGGGCGGTATCGCTCTCTGTGCCCAGCAAGGCAATCATCTCATCCGTCCAGATCTTCATCGCAACTCACAGCATCTGCAGCACCAGCCAGCCAGTCTAGCGGCATGGCACCAGCCGAACCACGGCAGGCCTTGCGTTTTCCGGATCGGTGAGAGGGTAGGCCATCACCTGATGGAGACGCGAGTATGGTACCGGTTGAACAGCTCAAAGCCGCGGTGGAACAACTTCCGAAGTGGAGCCCGCAGATCACCAGCCAGGTAGGCTGGGTCAACTGGCGCCAGGGCTTCCAGATCAAGGCGCTCTGGTACGGGCATTGTTCGCTCCTGTGCTACCTCGACTTCAAGGACAGGGTCGCCCGGGACAACACCTTGGCCACCGCCTTCAAACGCTTTGCTGACCCAGACGCCCGGCCGCGAAAGATCGATGGCCATGGCTGTTCCTGCCTCGACTACTCGTTCCAGTCTGACCAGTTCGTGTCCATCAATGAGCTGGCGGAGATCGCGGACGCCAAGGGCTATGCGTACACCGTCCTGTACGTCCAGGAATGTGTCGGTGCTCGGCCGGTTTTCGCGACGCTGGGCATCCCGCTGGTACCGGGCGAGATGGGTAAGGAGTGGGTAGGCGGCGAGTTCATTTCCTACGCCTGTCCCGCCGGCCAGAATCTGTAGTCGTCTGCCACGCCTGCTGCGTTACAGATTCCGGCCAGCGCCGGGCGGTGCGGTACACCAACGCCCGGCGAGCCGTAATCTGTAGTCGTACCCTACGTCACCTGACGACCTGCTGCCGGCCATCCCTGCACCGCGCGGTATCATCACGCCTCAATTCGTGAGGCGTGCGCAATGCTGGTGATCCATCTTGAAAGTGGTCGAGTAATCAACCTGGAGCGCGCGGTGAGTACCGTCAACGGGTACGGTATCTGGGAATACCACCGGAGCCAGAGCTCCAGTATGTGGGTGCCCGACTACACCCCCTACCGCCACCTCGCCGTCAAACCGCCGGACCCGGCCATTGGCCAGAAGGTCACCGTGGCTATCTGCAAGCTCGGCGCGCCGGAGGAAGAGTGGAAGCCCTTCAGATCCGGGATCGCGGGATTCGACGGGATCTGAAAGCGGTCGCAGTAGGCGAATCAGGCTACCCCGGTGCGCCAGCTGCTGAGCCCATCGCGGCTTGCGTATCTGAAGACCTATGGGACGTCGTTCAGCATCACTCAACGATGCTGACGGAGCTTCCCCATGCAGACCCCCAACACCTCCTCGACTCCGGCTCTGCCGCTAAAGCTGTGCGTCCACCGCTATTACTCCAGAGCCGAAGACCCGGCCTTCCAGCAGCTGCTTGTGGTTTGGAACCAGGTGGCGCCGATCCTCGCTGCGGCGCCGGCCGGCACCATTGCCAAAGTCGACAGCGAGTCCCTGTTCGTCGCGCCGGTGGATGGTGCTTTGGCGATGTTCCTGTCCGCAGACCTCAGCCCAACCGCCGTCGACGGCAACATCTTCCGGCCTGAGGATTCCGACGGCATCGGCGCCGATGAATTTGCTGAGCTACAGGGCGCCTTGGAGCGCTGGATGGCTGCGCCAACGTACGACACGCCCTGCACCCCGTCTCACCTCGCAGACGTGCTCGCCGCTAACTACGGGGAGGCGGAAGCGCCACGTGAATGGCGATGGTCGGGCGAGACCCTATAGGCCTTCAGTAGCAAGGCTTCACGTCTGGCAGTCCACTAGGGCAAGCAAGATTCGCATGCCCTGGAGACACCCCGCGCCAGTCGGTATAGCGGAAGTATCCCAGGCGGTATACTTCCGATCTTGAAGCATCGCCTATGGCTCCACGTCACTCGCGCATTCAGCCAATTCGAGAGCTGCCCTCTCGAAGATGCGGTCAATGAAAATCCCGGCTTCGCGTATCGAGACCCTGCAGCAGCTCGCTGATGTCCTCCAAGCGGCCGGCCACAATGTGCAGCACGCCATCGCGCGTCTCTACCGTTCCATCCACTCGCAGCAGCTGTGACGCCACCAGCTCCCGCCGCTGGCGCTCCGCCAGGGTGCGCCACACCACCACGTTCACCATCCCAAACTCATCCTCCAGTGTCACGAAGGTCACGCCGCTGGCGGTACCCGGCCGCTGTCGGCCGACTACTAGGCCAGCGACCCGGGCCGGCTGGCCGTGGCGCCGCTCCTTCAGCTCCTGCGAGCTCATCAGCCGCCGGGCCGACAGCTCCGGCCGCAGCAGGGTGAGAGGGTGCGGCCCCAGGGTGGTGCCTAGGGAGGCATAGTCCGAATAGAGGTCCTCACCCACGGTTGGCGCAACCAGCTCCTGGATCTCCTCCTCAACCACAGCGCCCTCGGCGAATAGGGGCAGCTGCGGCTCGATCGCGGCCATGGCCCAGCGCGCCTGGAATCGGTGCCCTGCGAGGCCCTTCAAGGCTCCCGCATCCGCCAGGCACTCCCGGGCCTTAGCATCAAGGCCTGCACGTAGGCACAGATCGGTAACATCGCGGAATGGCCGGTGCCGGCGGGCCTGCTCAACGGCGCGCCCGGCTTTCTCGGCCAGGCCTCGCACCATTCGCAATCCCATCCGGATAGCCGGCTGCGAGCTATCGGCGACTGGCTCGAGACTGCAATCCCAGTCGCTGCAGGTCACGTCTACCGGCAGGGTCTGCAACCGATGGCGCCGGGCGTCCTGCAGGATCTGGTCGGGGCTGTAGAAGCCCATGGGGTAGGAGTTGATCAGCGCCGCGGCGAAGGCGGCCGGTTCGTGACATTTGAGCCAGCAGCTGGCGTAGGTCAGCAGGGCGAAGCTGGCCGCATGGGATTCGGGAAAGCCGTAGCTGCCGAACCCCTCGATCTGCCGGAAAATGTCCGCGGCGTACTCGGCCGTGTAGCCGTTAATGAGCATGCGCGAGGTGAGTCGCTCCCGGTGCGGCTCCAGCCCGCCATGGCGCTTCCACGCCGCCATGCTGCGGCGCAGCTGATCGGCCTCGCCAGGGGTGTAGTCGGCGGCCAAGATGGCGAGCTCCATCACCTGTTCCTGGAACAGGGGCACACCCAGGGTCCGGCCGAAGACGCGCTCGAGTTTCGGCGGGTAGCTGATCTCCTCCTGACCGGTCCGCCGGCGCAGGTACGGGTGGACCATGCCACCCTGGATGGGGCCCGGGCGGACGATGGCCACCTCGATCACCAGGTCGTAAAAGGTCTGTGGCTTCAGCCGCGGCAGCATAGCCATCTGGGCACGTGACTCGATCTGGAACACCCCGAGCGTATCGGCCCGGCTAATCATCGCGTAGGTCGGCTTGTCCTCTTGAGGCACGGTAGCCAGGGTCAGCTCCTTACCCCGGTAGCCCCTCACCAGGTCGAAGCACCGGCGCAGGGCGCTGAGCATGCCCAGGGCGAGGATGTCGACCTTGAGCAGGCCCATCGCATCGAGATCGTCCTTGTCCCACTGGATGACGGTGCGTCCTTCCATGGCCGCGTTCTCGACCGGCACCAGGGTATCCAGCGTCTGGTCGGCGATGACGAAACCGCCCGGGTGCTGAGACAGGTGCCGCGGGAAACCGATTAGCTCGCCGGTGAGCACCAGGATCCGGTGAAGGAGGGGGCTATCAGGATCGAAGCCAGACTCGCGGAGGCGCTCCGGCGGCGGCAGATTGTCGGTCCAACGGCCGCAGCAGTCCGCCAGCGCGGTGATCTGGTCTGGGGGTAGGCCGAGGGCCTTGGCCACGTCGCGGACGGCACCCGCAGCGTGGTAGGTGGATACCACCGCGGTGAGGGCGGCGCGCTGGCGCCCATAGCGGCGGAAGATGTACTGGATGACCTCTTCCCGGCGGTCATGCTCGAAGTCGACGTCGATGTCTGGTGGCTCATCGCGCTCGTGGCTGATGAAGCGCTCGAACAGTAGGTTGATCCGGGTCGGATCCAGCTCGGTGATGCCCAGGGCGAAACAGACTGCAGAGTTGGCGGCCGAGCCGCGCCCCTGGCAAAGGATCCCCTGCTGCCGGGCGAAGCGGACGATGTCGTGCACCGTCAGGAAGTAACTCTCATATGCCTTGTCGGCGATCAGCTGCAGCTCCTTTTCGATCTGGGCACGTAGTCGAGCCGATAGGCCTTCGGGCCAGCGCCAGGCGCAACCCTCCTCGGTGAGAACACGCAACCAGCTGGTGGCGGTGTGTCCTTCCGGTACCACCTCACTAGGGTATTGGTAACGGAGCTCCGCCAGGCTGAAGGTGCAGCGCTCTGCAATACGTAGGGTCTCCTCCAGCAGCTCGGGCGGATAGCACCGCGCCAAGGCCTCACGGGTCCGTAGGTGGCGCTCGCCATTCGGGAAGAGCAGCTGGCCGGCTTCCGCCACCTGGACGTGATGACGGATGGCGGTGATCGTGTCCTGCAGGGCCCGGCGCCCGCGGCAGTGCATGTGCACGTCACCGGTAGCCACCAGCCCTACGCCCAAGGCCGCACCCAGCCCCTGCAGCTGCTGCAGCCGTACCTGGTCGTCTTGATCGAAGTGGAGCTCGGCGGCAATCCACAGCCGGCCGGGGAAAACCTGCAGCAACCAGCGCACCGACTCCGCCTCTGCGTGCCGATCCGGTACCCAGAGCGCGACAAGGCCAGCGACCTGGTCGAGGTCCTCGCGCAGCAGCCGGTAGCTGCCCTTGTCCGCGCGCCGACGGGCCAGGGTGATCAGCCGGCACAGCTGCTGGTAGCCCCGCAGGTCTTCCACCAGCAGCACGAGCTTGGGGCCCTGGGCGACCTGGAACTCCGCGCCCACGATCAGCCGGACGCCATGCTTCTCCGATGCCTGCCAGGCGCGCACTATGCCGGCGAGAGTGCACTCGTCGGTGATGGCCAACGCCTCATAGCCCATGACCCTGGCACGCTCGAATAGCTGATCGACGCTGGAAGCACCGCGCTGGAAGCTGAAGTTCGACAGGCAGTGCAGCTCCGCATAGCCGGGTGTCACGCGAACCACCCCTGCACCCACCAGCCTGACCCTTCCGCCGGAGACTGGAAGGCCCAGGCCGTACGCCCGTCGGCGAGCTCGAGCACGTAGTAGTCCCGACGGGCATCCTCGCCGTCCCACCAACCGCTCTCGATACGCTCAGGCCCGCTCAGGACCCGTGACTGGTCGACATCCAGGGGCTCCGGCGCCGGTAGCAGCCAGCCAGGCCGTCGATTTGGTCCCAATGCCTGGAGCGCCAGCGAAGGCGTGTCGCGCCGCCAGGCCCGCTCCGGCCGGTGATCGCCCTGCGCGCCCACCGCATAGACCGCGTCGTCGCCAAGGCGAGAACGCAGCCGCTCGCGCAGCTGCTCCCAGCTCACCGTCTGTTGCGGGCGCTCATCGAAGAGGCCGCGGTGCTGAGGGACGAACGAGGGCAGTTCGTCAGCGACCAGGCCGATCGCGAGTACCGGCTCCACCACCTGGGTGGGCTCCAGGCGCCCCCGGGCAAATTCGAACAGCAGCGCAGGGTCACGCTCCGGGGCGAGTAAGCCAACCACCACCTCCGTGGTCGGCGCCTCCCTATGCTCCAGCCGCAGGGTGAAGCGCTGGGCGCCCATGTCCCGGCCGGCCAGGTAGGTGGCCAGGTCCGAGGTCAGGCGACGCAGCGGGAACAGCAGGGCCTGGGTCGACTCGACTTCGAAGTTGAGTTCGATCCGCAGCCTGAAGGTGGTCGGGGGCAGAAAAAACTCCAGGGGCAGGACCTTGCTGCCCAGCATCTGATCGAGGTGATTGAGCAGACTCAGGGGGAAGCGCCGGGCGAGCTGGGCCCGGGGCAGCGCCAGCACCTGGCTGAGCTGCCGAAGCCCCATGCGGCTCAAGGCCTGGACGATCACCGGCTCGAAGCCCAGAAGCGCCACCGGCAGCGTGCGCATAGCGCTGGCAAGGCCTGCATCGTCCCGAACCGCCAGGGTGTCGCCGGCGTTGGCCAACACCCGGGCGGCGACTGGGTTGGGTGCCAGGGTGATCCGGTGGCCGAAGCCCAGCGCCGTGAGCTCCTGGCGCAGCCTCGCTTCAAATCTTGGCCAGGGCCCGAAGAGCGGCAGGCTCGACTGCACCTCCAGCACCAGGGCGTCGGCGAAGTGCAGGCTCACCTGCGAGCTGAAGCCATAGGCCCAGGCGGCGAGGAGCTCGTGCTGGCGCCTCAGCGCTGCTTCGTCGTACTCCACCGTCGCAAACTGCGGGCAGATCGCTTGAGCCGCGGTATAGGTCATCTCCGGCCGGAGCCCGAGCGCCAACGCCGCCGGGTTCGCCGCCTTTATGATCCGGCGTTGTATTGGCCCGTGGAGCAGTACCAGGGGTTCGTCCGGGTCAGGACAATTGCGCAGCACACCGTCCAGCGCGAACTGCGGGAAAAAGATGCAGGCCCATTTCATGGCAGTCGTCCCTCAATGCCAGACCCGATGCGCAAGCGCGGCGGCAGGGGGATTGCCGCCGCGGCACTTGAGCACTCGCAACTGCTGAGGTGAACCCTCGAGCACCAGGCGCAGCGCCGCTGGGGAAGCGTTGACCGCCTCACGCTGGTGGCGGAATGCGAATGCCAGGGTCTGCCCGGTCTCTGCAGCCACCTGCAGCCGGCGCAGCGCGCGATCGTCCGCCCGGCTTGGCCAGCAGAGTACTGCGCCGCAGCTACCAGAGCGCAGGCACTGCTCTGCCGCCCACAGCACGTCCTTGCCCTGCACCTGGATGACGCTCAGCCGGCCAAGGTCGACGCCGGCCTGCAGCCACGCATGTGGGTAGAGCAGGTAGGGAGGGGCGATCAGCACCACGCGTTCGCCGGCGGCAGTGAGGCGCGCCAGCGTCGGCCACACCAGCGTCAGCTCACCCTGGCCCGGTCGGGCGCTCAAGATTTCGGTGAGTGCTGCATCAGGCCACCCGCCGAGCGGCAGTTGGGCATCGAGCGCCGAGTGTCCGGTTGGCTGCGTGCTGGCGTCGTCCACATGCGGACTTTGCCCGCGCCACACACGGCGACTGTCGAGCAGGGAGTCGAGCGCAACGACATTGGTGGCCGCGTTATCCATGCTGCACCCCCGTCGGCGCCGACGGCGAGCTGCCGCGCTCGGTGAGCATGACCTGCAGCTGCGCACGCAGTTTGAACAGATCTGCATGCAGGACGGAGTTCATCGACTCCAGCCGCAGGATATGACGCTGGGCACGCGAGAGGGGATCGTCGCGGTCGTCCGGAATGAGCCGGTCACCCCGTGGCACGTGGCGTTGGTTCTCTTCCTGTACGAACTGGACGTAGCGCAGTCGGTGGCGCTGTACCTCGGCTTTGAAGGCGTCACGTTCTGCAACGAGGTTGTCGCGCTCGGCGACCAGGACCCTATTAGCACGCTGGGCTTGACCCAGGCACTGACGTACCTGGTTGAGCTCCTCGGTCAGCAGATCCACGAGGTTGCGGCAGTACATCAGCTCCGTGGGGCGGAACAGGGACTGCTGCTGTTCGAAGCTGTCCTGCTCATCACCAAGCATGTCCATAGCGGCCCACCTGCTCAATCCCTGAAGCCATGACCTTCTGGTACTCCACAGAGCGATCGGGACAGCGGTGACAGGGACGAGGGATACGGGGAGAAATGGACATGGGATAGCCTCCTTTGTGTGTACTGTATAAATAGACAGTAATCAGGGAGGAACGATCCAGCAAGCTTGACAGCGACGGACGGCAGGGCGGCGTCCACAGGAAGTGGGTGTAAGAATCTTACACAGGCTCATGAGTGTGAGGCGGATACCGACAAGGCGTCACGGTAGCCGCCGGGATACCAGGCGGACGGCCAGGAGGCCCTCAGTTGGCCTGACGTCCAATGAGCACACACCCGGGCAGAAGCGTACTGACAGATAACGCCGTCATCGCCAAGACAATCACTGGATGCGACTCGAACGGTGCAAAGAGATCAGCCGGCAGGAGGCCCTGCTGCGCCGCATGGACCCACCGGGATCCTTCGCAAACGATGCCGAAGGCTGTGCCCACAAATGCAGCACCTACCGCCGTACGTGCACCACCGGATCGTATCGCCACCGAACTGTCCCTCAACACTGTCGAGGAAAGCATGGCATTCACGGCGAGTTGCCTATGGCGCAGTTCCTACCGGGTCAGGGCGCCCGATCAAACTTGCGTCCAAACGCAGCACCTTGAAACCTCCGCAGCATCGATCAGCGCCTGCTACCGGCAGCAAGCTGCCGGCCCCTTTCCAGTTTGCCAGCCGGACGGCCCGCGTTAGCCGGGCGTGCAGGTAATTAACGTCAGGTGGCGCCGTGCCTGCTGCCGGCTTTGCTGGGCCTGCTGCTGACAGGCCCACTCGTCCTGGATCTGCCGCGCGACCTCTTTCCGTACCGGCAGAGTTACCGGATAGGCCTCTTGGGTCGCCTCCGAGGAAACCGGCAAGCCATCCTGCTTCAGGTAGAGATAAGGCTGCTGCAGAAATTCGGATAGCGTGACGGGCGCCTGGCTGTCCTTGTACAGGTCAGCCCAGAGATCGAGATCGACCGCGTCGACGATGATGGGGTGGTCCATTTCAGGTGGGCGATGCATAGGGGGACGTTCTCCGCTGTTGATGCCCCTACGCTACCCCCGTTTCCGGAAACGCAAGGGGCGACCCCGGCATGCTCGACTGCGCCTTGCGCTGTTGCTGAACCAACAGCTTGCGAATCTTCGCGGCATACAGCATCTGGTCTCGAAGTACCGCGAGCTGCGGTTCATAGAGCTGGAAGAGCTCAACGAACCAGTGATCCATACCGCGGGTGACAGGCCCTGGCGCATACACCGAGCCCTGACCTTTGGCTATCGGTAGGCGACCTTGCTTTTTGCTATCACCAGGTCCGTCGTAGAAGTAGACCTTGCACCAGACGATCGATATCGCTCCCTTGCCGTTATCCCGTACGTCGATGAGGCGATAGATGATCTTGCCCCCCGAGCGCTGCTTGGCGGCAGCGAAGTATTCATCGCGCAGCCGAAGCGCTTCAGCTTTCACGGTCTGACGGATGTCCTCCATAGCCCCGATCGCCTGCTGGAAATTGTCGTGAATCCGCTGCCCATCAGGTCGGGGGGTAGCTAAGTCGTACATTGTTATCACCTATCTACTAGCAATAATGCCGTTGAGATTGTCATTAGTCCTGCAGCCCCTTTTCCAAGACGACTAGCAGTCCATTTTTAGCCGCTGACCACAAACCCGTTTAGATTGTCATTACTAATAATCGGATAGGCCGAGCAACAGCTGTCTGTATCTCGGATCACAACCTAAACGTCCGTATGGTCAATATCTATTGTGTTCTCGGCGCCATTCGCAAGCCGCTGCTGGAGGTTCCAGCCCTCCTTTTCAGGGCCCCAGCACAATCTTGCGCGTGCTCTTCCAGTTCCTTGCTATACCAACAAACCCGTTTAGATTGTCAGTAGTACTAAGAAATTGATCATTGCCATGCCTGCTTTTTTCCTTACCAACAAACCCGTTTAGATTGTCATTAACTATAAGAAAACGCCTGGTGCAGGCGCGTTTCAGCCAAAATTTCAGCAAAACGCCTTTATTGGCATTAGGTTGCTGGCGTTGCAATAAACCCGTTTAGATTGTCATTAGTAATAGGCTTTTTTGATTGCCCGGGAGGGCCTGTTTTCTGGCTTCAGCCACCTCGCTAACCTCCATTTCAAGCGTTCTAGCACAATCTTGCGAATGATCTTCTAGTTTCTTGCCATACCAACAAACCCGTTTAGATTGTCAATAGTACTAAGAGATGTACCATTGCCATGCCTGCTTTTTTGCCTCACCAACAAACCCGTTTAGATTGTCATTAACTATAAGAAAACGACTTGTGTAAGCGCGTTTCAGCCATAATTTCAGCAAAACGCCTTTATTTGCATTACGGGAAGGGCGTTTCAACAAACCCGTTTAGATGGTGATTAGTAATGGGCTTTTTGAGTCGCCCCTGGGAGCGACAGGCGCTGGCCACAGCCGCCCCGCCGATTACTGATTAAGCCAGTGCATTCGAGGTCATAGCGCGCAATCCCACCCTGCTGAAGGGGGGAATCTGAGGCTGTTCGAGTGGCCGGCGGTGGCACGCTGTATCTGAGGCGTCCTGGAGGACGCCTCGGGTGATGTGCGCCAGCTTGTTCCGCGCTGCTAGGCGTCCTGGAGGACGCCTAGCCTCAGCTGTGGCGGTTGAGGTAAAGACCGAGGCGTCCCCAGGGACGCCTGACGATCAGATTTCTCAATCCACCGCACTGCTAGGCGTCCTGGAGGACGCCTAGCCTCAGCTATGGCGGTGAAGGTGAAGACCGAGGCGTCCCCAGGGACGCCTGAGGGTCAGGTGACATCGCTCCTGGATAACTCAGCACGGCTTAAGCGTTCTGCAGGACGCCTGAGCCGTGCTCTCATCAGCGACGCTATTCGAGAGACCTATGACCCGAAAGAATCACACCACGCCTGCCTTCGTAGTAGGCCTCGACATCGGCTACTCCAACGTCAAACGTGTTGACGGCTACGCTGACGCGGCAGACCCCACCCAATCCATTCGCCCCGCCCAAGCCGCGCCGCTCCACTCCCTGAACGGCAATGCGACGCTCAAGGAAGGTGAACACTACGTGCAGTTGGATGGTGAGCCCTGGGCAGCGTTTCTAAGTGCCGGCCGGGCCGGCGTAACGCGCGAGCTGCACGCCGACTACCCGGCTTCCAAGGCCTATCGTGCGCTCTTCAATGCATCGATCAGTGAGGCATGTGGCGAGGGGCGCAACGAGATCGATCACCTCATCACGGGCTTACCTGTCAGCCAGATGCGCCAGCCCCAGCTCGTCGAGCGGCTCACGGCGCAGCTGACCGGTACCCACCAGGTCGCCCCCCAGCGCGAAATCCAGGTTCACAAGGTATCGGTACTGCCTCAGCCGGTCGGAACGCTGAACTACATCTACAGCACCTACGAGGCCACTGACGACTTGGATGAGGGCGTCATCCTGGTCCTTGATCCGGGCTTCTTTTCGGTCGACTGGGTGGTGTTCCGTCGCGGGGATATCGTTCGGGACTCCAGTGACTCCTCGATGGAGGCCATGAGCGCGCTCCTCGAAGCGATCAACCAAGCTATCGCCCGTGAATTTGGCGGCCCTGGACCTGGCCGAGACAAGATCGAAATTGCGCTGCAGCGTGGCAAGCCCTACATCCAGCTGTACGGCAGCAAGGTGGAACTCAAACCCTTCGTCGACCAGGCTGTTGCGACCGTTGTCCCCAAGGCCCTGAGCAACATGAAGCAGCAGATGCGCTTCCTGGATGGCGAGGCGATCGACTTCGTACTCATGGGGGGCGGTGGCGGCGGCTTCTACCAAGCAGCTGCAGAGGAGATCTTTCCCCTCTCCAAGGTGATCACTGCCGACCGACCTATTATCTCGAATGCGTTTGGCTACTGGCTGCAGCATCAATAAGGAAGAGGCTATGAGCGATCACGATGACGAGCTTAAGCTTCGCTTGAACGTCAAGTTCAAAACCGGGACGGCGCCTGCGTTGCTGGCGGAGCTCACAGCCCTACCCGAGCGTCGACGTGTAAAGCGGCTGCTGGACTTGGCACAGATCGGGTTGCTGTACGAGCAAGCGGCTGGGCGTCCGCCAGCCTCGAACTCGGTCCCGCAGCCGGCCGGAAAATTGCTCGAAGACCATGAGCCAGAGTTTTCGAACGATCGCCCGATCAATAGCGCCCCGGTATCAGGGGCGCCTATAGAGGCTGAGGTCCCGGCTCCCGTGGCCGGCATCCCAGTGTCGGAGGTGCTCAATAAGGCAGAAACGAAGGGCGAATCGAATAACTCCGTTCCGCTCGCTCGGAAAAGACCAGGTTTCAACACCGCGATGACGGGATAGCGGGCCTGGGCACAGGTGGCCCCTGCGGACCGGCAAGGCGGGGGCGAAATCAGGTGCAGGAACCCAGGGTTACAGAGGGTCCATTCGAAACTTCGCTTTTACCCGCCCCAACAGCCGGGGCTGCAGCGGATCGGTGGGGTCTGAAGGACCAATATCCAGCTTAATAGCAGTGTGCATCTCTTGCGACGTCATGAGCATGAAGCCAGCGTTGGTCAGAGAAACGTTGCGAATTAGCGCTGAACCGTGGTGCACCACGATGAATAGGCCCTCGCTCGGTTTACGGTCGGCCACGTCGATCAAGATGGTCATGCCACGCTCAACGAACGGTGCCATGACGTCATTTTCGACCTGGGCCGCCCGGGTGTACTGAGCGGATAGTCCGTATTGCTGGATATACGGCAGGGGCAACGTGAGGCTGGTGAGGTGGGAGCTGATGGGGCGACTGCTCTCATCTGCAGGGAAAAAACCCTGCTCCTGCGCCAGTTCGTGAAGGCTACGGACAATGAGCGAGACAGGAGACCCATCATGATGGTCCGCAGGCCCGTAGCCCGTAGCGAGGTACTCGACCGTGGTTTCGAGCACCGTAGCCATGGCCACGAGCCGATCCCGGTTGGGAGTCGTCTTCTTGTACAGCATGTTTTTGATGGTGGATTCAGCCTCGCCCAGTAAGGCCGCGAGCTTAGGAACATTTATTCCGCGGTCCTTGCGCAACGCTTCGACCCGCCGTACGAACGCTTCGTGCGAAATAGCATCGGGGGTGTAATGCATAGTGGTTCATTCCTACTGATGGAGGTTCCCGGTTTATTGTCGTCTTGATCGGAAAGGATGGATTGGATGGCGTAAGTATCAACCATTTACGACCTTTTTATTTACACCATTCCTTATGATGGCTTGGTGCCAAATCTGACCCTTAAACCGGTCATCAATGCGTCAATTTTATGTATTTGGCGCTTACCTCCTCGGCCTGACTGTCAACTATCAGGCGCCATAATTCGCTTATTGCGCTAGATGATCTGTGATGAGCTTAACAGTTCCTTAACACTGTATACCGCCCGTCGCCGTTTGCGTACCGGTCATTCTCGCAGGCCGCCATCTGTCAAATGTGTCGTTGAAGAAATGTGAACCACAGCCGAAAATAGTGACCATCATTTAGGGTCAAAGTACGTCGGGCGGTTAGGTTCATGAGTCACTGGGTCGCGGTAAGGAAACTGGGTGCTGCTCTGCTCCTCGCGTTGCCGATGAAAACGTCATTTGCGCTGGATCTGGACGGAACCGTTTGGGATCGCCCGGCTATTGGGCAATGCCGTCCTGCGCCGGAACTGCTCTATGCCATGGCTCTGGTCGAATCGAAGCAGTATGCCGGTCGGATGGTTGCCCCTAATCCCTACGCACTCAACATCGATGGAAAAGGCTTTCATCCGGCTAGCCGCGCTGAGGCCGAGCATCTTCTGACGGAGGCTCTTTCCAGGACAAAGATGATTGCAGTCGGCGCCATGCAGGTGAGCGTGCGTTGGAATGGGCATCGTGTGTCCGATCCTTCCGAGCTGCTGGATCTGCACACCAATGTCCGAGTAGCCGTCTCGACGTTCTGTGAATTCCTCAAGCAGCAGGGGGGCGATATCGCGCTCGCCATTGGTCGCTATCACACCCCAAATCCCGCGTTAGCAAGCGTTGCCCGAGCCTATGGCGAAGATGTGCTGCGCGTCTGGCGCCGGCTAATCCTTCTCAAGAAAAGCAACGGAGACGCGTGATGAACAGCGGGACCGACGAAACCTTGCTGGAGATGGCGCGTGAATGGGCCAGGGAACAAGACCCTGCTTTTCACCGCTTCTTCGATATCAGCACCGAAGACACCGCCTGGCTTAGAGCAGCTACCGACCGCGACATTCGCAGGCTCAGCCAGCTGCCCGCTTCCGCCTTTCGAGCCGTCCTACTTCATCGTGAGGACGGTAACGCGGAGCGGCACCTTCTAAATACGAAGAGCGTTGTCCAGGTCGTAGGGGTGCTCGGTGAGATCCGCGAGGGCCTGTCGGACCGCAAGATGGAAACGCAAATCTACTGGAACCTGAAGGATAGCGACGCGGATTGGCTGCTCACCGCCTCTCCGACGCAGCGTCGCCAGATCGCAGCGCTGGGTCGCATTCAGTTCGTCGTACGCGACGGCCATTTGCGGCAGCGTGTGGAGCCCTATCCAGAACCTGTCCTTCACCGATTCATGCGTCTCCTGCACGCCTGACCTCGACTCTACAAACTACGGAGATGTCACGAAATGGATAACGCCGCTCTAATCGACATGATGGTCAAAGCCGGCTTCCGTTGCACCATCATCACCCTGCACACCGAGCTGACTGCCAAGCAGGTGACGAGCGCCCGTAAGCGGCTGAACGTGGTGAGCAGGGGCGGTTCGGGCCCGCTGCCGCTGGGGTCGCGCATACTGGCCAGCAAGGCTCGCGTGATCGAGGCGGCTCTTTTCATGGGTGCTTATCTCCGCGGGGCTCGTAAGCCGCTCTTGGGTGTCGACGTCGAAGCCGTGATCGCTGCGCACCAGTCGTATTTGGGCTATCGAGAGGCGCTGAACTTCACGCCGACCGAGTGCCTCTCCATCGACGAAGCATGGGTCGTGGCACGTGAATACCGCTCCAAAGACCTGGTGATGCGTGCTTGCCGGTGCTGCCAGCTCACCTATGTCGCCCTAACCAGCACCAACAAGTCTACCTGCCCGTACTGCTCGCAATCCGTGGTGAAAGATCGATTCCATTGCGATGTGAATGACGCTGCGATGTCCGATCGTCCAGCCGAAGAACTCCTGGCGCTTGCCCTGAACATCCAGCAGCTGACCAATTGGGGTTACAGCTCACACGAGATCATGAAGCAGCTTGGGCTGAATCAGCCGGAATACCTTACGGCGTTAGAGCTTCTGGACTACAAGGACGTCGAGCGCCGCGAGATTGTCGCGCTTTACCCGGCCGGCGATCAGCTCGTTCGCGCTCTGGTCTCTCAGGAATCCATGCCCCTGCTTCGATCGGCGTAACGATTACGCTTGCTACACCTCCATCAACGGGCGGGGATAGCAAGGCCAGCCGTCTGGTGGCTGGTTTTCTCATCGAACTCCAATGAGTATCCTCGGGGCGCCCTGCGCTGGCGCGTACCATCGAGGGTCTATGGCCTAGGCGTCCTGGGGGCGTCCTACGCTAGCCGGCATCATTGAGGGTCTATGTCCGAGGCGTCCTGGGGGCGTCCTACGCTAGCTGGCATCACCAAGGGTCTATGGCCGAGGCGTCCTGGAGGCGTCCTAGCTTCCATGCTTCGGGAGCGCTTCGCCCTCACAGATAACGCTAGGCGTCCTGCAGGCGTCCTGGCGCAACGGCCTCCGAGCCCGACAGCTCCGGCATCGCCAAGAATGTCTCCCAGTCGCTCATCAGTGCGCGCCGCTTTTCGAGTAATGGCCCCCGGTTGTAGGCGGCCTCAGTCTTGGAGCCAATACTGTGGGCCAGCGCCTTCTCGCAAATCTCCCTCGGGTGTGAGGTGGTCTCTGCCGCCCAGGTACGAAACGTCGAGCGGAAGCCGTGCGGGACCGCTCCCTCAAGCTTGACCTTCCGCAGCGCCCGGCCTATCGCGTTACCCGGCAGTGGTTTCTTACCGCGGGCGTTGGGGAACACCCAGGTATCGTGCTGACCCTTCTGCTGCTCAAGCACTTCCAGCATCCGGTCCGTCAGGGGCACGATATGCTCCTTGTCTCGCTTCATGCGTTCAACCGGGATGGTCCAGCGTCTGGCGTCGAAGTCGAACTCCGCCCAACGTGCCTCGCGAACCTCGGCATTGCGCAGCGACGTGAGGATCAGGAGCTCCGCTGCACGGGCGGCTGGGCCGTCCAGGGAATCCAGGCGATGCAGCACGGATGGACAGCTCTCCGCCGGCGCCGCTGGATGGTGCGTGACATTGCGATCGTGGCGGGGCAGCAGCTTGTCGAGGTGGCCACGCCACCGAGCCGGATTGGCACCTTCGCGAAAACCCAGTGCCTGGGCGGCATCGAGCACCGACTCAATGCGGTTGCGGATGCGCGCGGCGGTGACCTCGATCTTGTCCCAGATCGGGCGGAGCACCTGCAGCACCAGGTCGGTATCGATCTCGGCGACCGGCCGGCGACTAAGAACCGGGAAGACATAGCGCTCCATGGAGCTAACCCATTGACGGTGATGGTCGTGGCTCCACGACGAGCCGTGTGTGGCTATGTACTGCCTGGCCAGGGTCTCGAAGAGGTCGGGTCCGGCAGCCGGCGATTGAGCCGCAGGCGATCGCCGGCCCGGTAACTCAGGCGCGCCCTCTGCGATCTTCAGCCGGCGCCGGTCCGCTTCAAGCCGGGCCTGCTTCAACGACACCGCCGGATAGCCACCCAGCCCCACGTCATACCGCTGACCTTGGAAGGAAAACCTGAAGATCCAGCGTTTGGCCCCGGTCTTGGCCACACGCAGGATGAGGCCGCGGCCGTCCTGATAGACGCCTGGTTCGGATAGCTCTTTCACCTGCTTCGGTAGCAACTGGCCCACGGTAACCCCCATATCGACCGCCGAAGGCTATCACCCAATCTTGTGTATGCAACTACCCAAACCCTTGAAAATCACGTCATGCAGTACGGGGATATATCATCCCCGTACAAAAGTCACAGAACCCCCATCACTACAAGACTGATGCTTGCTTCCTCTCTGCAGAGCCCACAATGAGCCCCACACCGCAGAGGCGCCCGCTATCCCAGGTGAGGCTCCCGACCAGGGTCGACCCGCGCATCTGCCACAGGCTACCGAAGCCCAAAAGGAACAAACGCTCGCATGTTTGTCAGCTAACGTTAGGAATATGCCAAACATTACTAACAAGATTGTTTGTTAGTTATGGATGGCGTTACTATGCTATTTTCCTTTACTCAGAGGCGGCCATGGCTGAACGCAAATTTACAGACGCAGAGGTCATCGCCGCCGGTGAGCAGCTGCTGGCAGGTGGGCGCAAGGTCAATGGCTGGGCGCTACGGACCACCCTCGGCGGGGGGCGGCCTGAAACGCTCCTTAGCGTCTGGCAGCGCCACCACACTGGGGTACCGGGTGGGGCCATTCCAACCAGGCCACTGCCGGAAGAGGCCACGGCGATTATCGAAACCGCAGTCGCCAAGCAGACCAAGGCAATGCAGGACGCCCTGGCCGGTGCACTTGACCTGGTAGCGGCTGCGGCGCGCAAAGAGGTTGTGCTGGAACTCGAGCAGGCGCGGCAGGAGATCTCCCGTCTGGAGGCTGAGCAGGACGATGCCAGTGCTGTGCTCGAAGGCCTTGAGGCCGATCAGGAGCGCAGTCAGCAGAAGATGGACGGGTTGGCCAACGAGCTTCAGCTGAAGGACAGCCAGCTCAGTGCTATGGCTGAGGAGAACGCTAGTCTCGCCGAGCGGCATGCCGAGGCAGAAGGGCAGGCGCAACTGGCTCGGGACCAGCTCGCAGAGAGCCAGACAGAGCTGAACCTGGCGCTCGCCCAGAAGGCTTCCGCAGAAGCGGCGAGCGCAGAGCATCAGCGTTCTGCTTCTGCAGCTGAAGAGCGTCTTGTTGATACCCAGGTCGAGCTCCGTGAAATGCGCAATCGGCTTGCCATCGCTCGCTCCGAGGCTGATAGCGCCGCGGGGCAGATCCAGGAAATGGAGCGTACGCGCGCCCAGGATCTAGAGATCCTCGCAGAGCTACGAGTGGAGAATCGCGCCCTGAGTGACAAGCTTGCCCGGGCCGACGCCGACCGGGAGGCCGCGGAGCGCTACTTGGAGCGCGTGCAGAAGGACAGCGGTGCCCGAATCGCAGCGTTGGAGCGCCAGCTGGCCAAAGCGGCTTCGAAGCCGGCTCCCAGGGGCACCGGTAAGGCGCCCCGGGTCGCTAGCCCTGCTGCAGGGGAATGAAGGTGGCCGGCCAGTTCGAGGGCTTCCACGTTTACGGCGGATCTGCTGCGCTGAAGTTCGAGGTGGTGCTGAATCAGGCGCAGGAAACCGTGCTCGCGGTGGACGGTGCCGGGCGCAAGGGATCCAGCGAAAAATTCGACTGGTCCGAGAAGCTGACGCTCCAGATTACGCCTCGCGAAATGCCGGCGTTCATGTGTTGCGTCCTGGGAATCACGCCGACGTTCGAGGCGCGCAATCATGGGGCCGCCGGTGATAAAGGGCTGACCCTGGTCAACCAGCCTGAGCGCGGTGTGCTCTACCTTCGCCTGCTCCAGCAACGGGTATCGATCAACGTGCCGATCACCGCAGACAAGGTCTTCCATCTTGGGGCGCTCGGCATTCGGGTGCTGGCCACGCAAGTGCATCTGGATGTCCCAACCTGCCTCGCCATGTTACGGGGCACGGCCGGCAGATTGCTGATCGCTGCGGCCGGTGGTTAACGGTACGTTCTAACCTGTGAGCAGGTGCCGATACAGCAGCTCTTGGATGTCCTGCCCATCGCGGAAGATGGCAAGCACTACGGCTTCGCGCTGTGCCTCGTCCACCAGGTATCCCACTCGATAGCCAGCCTTGGCTATCTCGCGATACCTAGTGATGCCAAACTCAGCACCGGCGGCGGCAATCGGATGAGCGATAGGGGACTTCCGGAGCTCGGTGGCGACCTCGTCGACGACGCTAGTCATCTTAGCGAGTGCTTCGGTGCGTGACACCGATTTCGCGAGGTGGTGCATCTGGTCGAGTGCGCCGCTCCTCGCTGAAGCGCTGAAGCGGACCTGGAATGATCTGGCGGTCATTTGCTATCACCGCCGAACCGCTGCTGCAGGCCGTCTTTCAGCTGCTCGGGTGACATGTGCTGGCCGGCTTCGTACTCCTTCGATCCCAAGGCCAGCAGCTTGACCAAGGCGATCGACTCATCGCGACGGACACGATCCGCGTAGGCCTCAATCACGTAGGCCGGCTTCCCGTTCTGGGTCACGATCATGGGCTCGTCCAGCTCAAGGTCGGCCGCGTTCTTCTTCAGGTAGCTGATTGTCTCGACTCGCATGTGGGTGTTCCTAGGCGTTGAAATAGGTCTTTCACGATATCATAGCAAGGACCAAATTAAGACCGAATATGGACATGCCTATCCCCGGGTTAAAACGGCACAAGGCTTCGCTAACCAGATCGAGCTGATTCGATCTGCAGAAGCCGGTTATGGCGGGCTTAGGGGTCCCCTTATTGGCCCTGTGATGGTGCAGGCGATATTGGGAAATAGATGCTATAGTGGCGGCAAGAATACCGGCAAAATTTCTTTGGAAATATGCCTCAAGCCCAGTCCAGCTGCGGAATGCAGCAAGGTAGCGAACCGGCAAATGACTTTCACACCGTTCATCTCTCAAGACGTCGCGCCAGAAGAATTGCAGGACCAGATCGTGCAGGTGATGCGCCTCGACGCGGACCTTCACGCGAAGATCCCGCGCCCTATGCGCGTACCGGTGATGAATTTGCTGCGCGCGGTTAATTCCTACTACAGCAATAAAATCGAAGGTAACTCCACGCTACCGGCGGATATTTTGCGCGCCGAGCAGGATGGGAATACCCTCGAAGTAAAACCCAGCCAAGATTTCTTGGAGATCAAACGGCATATCGAAGCACAGCGTCGACTTACCGATGATCCTATTGATCCAGTCAACGTCTGCACGCGAGAAACTATCTCGCGACTGCACCGGGAGTTTTATGTTGGCGTGCCCGATGAGATGCTGGATATCCAGCTTAACGAGCAGGGTGACGTCGTTCGTATGGTACCCGGCGTATTCCGAGAGTACGGCGTCAGGGTTGGTCATCACGTTCCCCCTTCAGTCGGGCAAATGCATTCGTACCTCGGCCAGTTCGAGCGTTCGTATCGGCTCGACTGGATTCACGGCCTCTCCCGATTTCTCGCGGCCGCAGCTGCCCACCATCGGTTTATGTGGATCCACCCCTTTATGGACGGTAACGGCCGCACCGGGCGGCTCTTCACCGATCAGTATCTAAAAGCCGCCGGTTTCGGAGGCTATGGTTTATGGTCGATGAGCCGTGGCTTTGCGCGAAGCACCGAGCTTTATTACCAGAAGCTGAGTGCAGCGGATCAGCCTCGAAAAGGTGACCAGGATGGTCGTGGCATACTTTCAGATAGCGGACTAACGCAATGGAGCCGCTATTTCGCCGAGACTGCGTTGGATCAAGTTCAGTATTTCAGCTCCCAGCTGGAGCCGGAGAAGCTGAGTGAGCGGATTGATGTGTTCTTTGAAATGCGGAGTCGTGGAGCACTCTCGGACGAAAAGGGCAACCAACTCCCCAAGCTACGCATTGAAGCTCGGGACGTATACAGAACCTTGCTCTACATGGGAGATCAGCCGCGTGCCGAGTTGCAAGCCCGTTTAGGTGTTGGAGAACGTACAACGCGGGGCCTTTTAAGCGAGATGGCCGCAGAGGGCCTGATCATTCTCGACGGTCGTAGGCCTGTATCTTTGAGTCTCTCAAGGCACCTCATTGAGTTTCTATTCCCATACCTCTGGTAAGGCTAGCCCCATCCTTAGTGGACTGTGAACTAGCCTAACGCCTCGGGCCGGTGATTCATCACAAACCTGTTCCTAGGATAGAGGGGTGTGCAGTAGGCGCTTCGCAGATGAGCCAGGTCCTGCTGTGGCGTCACCGCGTACGCCGAGAGCGCTGGCAGCTCGTTCGGGGCCATTGGCGGTACCACGCCCAGATCCTGCGCCTGCAGATCGGTAATGCCGAGAGCCCTGGGATTGCCAATGAGCAAAGCGGCGCCATGCCCGCAGGGTTAGCGCGCTGCCAGCAGCACCGCCAGCGCTGAGAGCTAGATGATGCCTTCGGCAGCAGCATCGGGATCACCGAAGTAAGCGCATCCAAATTCTACAGGCATATGCCTTGTATAGGCCTGAACAGAGCGCTACATTGGCCTATGTAACGCATAGGCCGAAGGAGCACATCATGCGTACCGTATCGATTTTCATGAATGGCAGGAATCAAGCAGTCCGGCTACCGCAGGACATGGCTTTTGAGGGCATCGGCGAGCTTGAAATCTCCAAGGAGGGTGACGTCATCACCCTGCGGCCTGCTCGGCCTTCCTGGACGTCTCTGGCCGAACTGCCTAAGGCTGACGCTGACTTCCTGCAGGAGCGCACGGCAGTGGCCAGTGATGAAGGCAGGTTCACTCTGTGACCACCTACATGCTCGATACCTGCATTTGCTCGTTCATCATGCGGGAGCATCCAGACGCCGTGATCAGGCGCCTTGCTGCTGAGGTCGAGCGCGGTAACCGCATTGTGATTTCGGCCATCACCTACTCAGAAATGCGTTTCGGTCAGATCGGCAAGAAGGCCTCACCCAAGCACAAGGTTCTGGTGGACGAGTTCGTTCGGCGTTTGGATGCGGTGATCGCCTGGGATTTGCGCGCGGTCGATGCGACGGTTGAGGTCATGCGCCAGCTCAATGCGGCGGGTACACCGATCGGGTCGAACGATACCGCTATTGCTGGGCATGCAATCGCTATCGGCTGCACCCTAGTGACCAACAATGTGCGTGAGTTCAGCCGGGTCCCCGGCCTCGTGTACGAAGACTGGGTTTGATAGGTGCGACGTAACGCAAATGGCGATTAATGATGATGGTGGGGCCAACTCATCCTACCAGGGCTACGATTACCAGAAGCTGGTCACCGTCTGGGTGGCTCTGAGGCTAATGTTCGGGCCAGATGCGAGCACAGACCGCGTCACGGTCGAGCCCGCTTCCCACGACGACATCAAAGCCGATCTCGGCGTATCACCCGAAGCGGCCGAGGGCAATCTGACCGTCGCAGCAGCCGGCGAACTGCACGTCCAGATCAAGTTCAAGGGCGCGGGAGCCTGGAGCCCGAAGGATTTTGCGGGCGTGGTCAATGACAAGCCGGCCCAGGGCACCAGAGGGCCCAAGCCGCGGGCGCGGGCCAAGGCCCTGATGCTTGCCGATGAAAAGCGCCGCTATGTCTTCATAACCAACGCCAGCGTCGATGGATCCCTGGCTGCGGGACGGGTCAACAGTCCCGAACAGCCGTCCGATCCCACATTCACGCCCGCGAACCTCGACCTCAATGTCGGGGAGGATCTCGCCGGGCGGTTCGCCCTGATCGAGGGCATGACGCTGGACGCGACCCGCCAGAAGATCGGCCAGATCCTCATGGAAACGCTGCATGTGCCAAGCCAGGGCCTCGACGGGTGCGTCGAGCGCCTTAAGAGGGCGGTCGAAGACCGTTTCCTCGCAGTCCGCGCGCCCTTACACCGAAACGACGTCGAGAAGATCGCCGAGGCGTTCGGTGGTCTGCCGCATGCCAATCCTCAGCTGGCATTCTACGTCCCGCCTGCCAATTTCGACTCTGCTGAAAAGCGCCTGGACGAGTTTGGCGCAGTGCTGCTGATCGGCCCCTCCGGCTACGGCAAGAGCCTGACCGCCGACCAGTTGGCCTACGATCGGCGTCAAGCCGACCCGCCCTACAAAATCGTCCGACGCGAAGACGGCCTGGGCGCCATCCAGGAAGCCTGCGCGGCGCCAGGTCGTGTCCTGTTCCACCTCGAGGACCCCTGGGGCCAGTCCGGTCTCAGGAAGGATGAAGCGGGCGAGTGGACCACGCGCATCAGCGCCCTAATGCAGCAGAAGGCGCCCGACAAGCTATTCGTGATCACTTCGCGCAGCGAGATATATCGCGCGGCGCTCAGCGCTTCGCCGGGCCCGCTCTGGAGCGACCGGGCGGTCATCATTGACGACATCGCTTACGATGAGGCGGCGCGGCGCCAGATTTTGCATGGAAAACTCAAAGGCCAGGGCAGCTGGCGGCAGGATCTAGCACACCAGCACCAGAAGCGGCTGCTGCGGGATCTTAAATCGCCGCTGGAACTGATCAGCTTCGCCCGTGAGCTCATTGCCGTCACCAACCCACTCGATGCTAACGTGGACGTCTTGGTCGATCGGGCGCTCAGCGATAGCCGGCTTCAGGTGGTACGCGACCAGATCAACGCTTATGGCGATCGGGGGGAGCGGGGGGCGGCTGTGCTCTGGGCTCTGCTGCGGTTTTCGCGTGGCATGCTGCACAGCGACTTGGCCGATCTCCGCCGCGAGGTCGACAAGGAGAGAGAAGTCGACATCGGGCTCGATGATTTCGCCGCACACCTCGCCCAGACTCAGCTCACTAAAGATGGCAGCGGGGCCTACGTCGCCCACGCCAAAGTGATTGAGGCGATGGAGGTGGTCGCCCGCGCTAACTTTCGGGGGACGGAGGACGCCCTTAACGCATCGGCCCGCGCGGCCTTGCGCCTAGCGGCGGCGAAGGGCTCGGCCTGGATATCCGTCGTTGAGCGTCTGGTGACGGGCGCGCGGTCGCTTAAGGACGCAGGGGTCGAGCTCCGGGAGGAGGTCGTCGAAGCCTTCGATAAGATCTTGATCGATCAGCTCGTCACAGCCGTCGACGAACCCAGCGCCTTTCGCACGGCCTGGCGCAACGCCGTCGGGCGGCTCAGCTCGTGCCAACCGATCGGGCGATTGGTCGGTTGGCTTGAATACGGCGGGCCTAGGCCTAAAGGGTTCGAACAATTCGCATGGCAGCCACCCAAGGTGTCCCAGTCCGAGCGCGAGGCCCTACTGATGGCCGATCCGAAGCTCCGCATCCTGATGGGCTTTATCGCACATCAACTGCCGTGGACCCACATTGATTACGACGCCGACAAGCTGAAGGCCTGGTTGACTCCCTTCAAGGTCAACTTCGCCGAAGCGTTTCTGGCCGCCGGCGAAGTGGTGGCGCAGGCGGCCGAATTTGTAATGTGCGCCGACGCTATCGCTGACTGCGCGTTATCCGGCTCAAATCCTCCCTACGATGCCGTTTGGTCACAGATCGAGACGATGCAGGCGATTGTCGACGACATGCTCGCTGATGCGAAGGAGGACCTTCGCCAGGCGTGGCAGGGCGAACTGGATTACGCGCATGGCCTCCGTATTCAGGAGCGGACGGAGGTGGAGGGACCCTCGGCCAATCACCTCGCAAAAGGCTATGTCCGCGCCCGACGCCGCCAAGACGGTCAAGGCTGGATCGCGGGCCATCCACGGCAGGACATTATCCTACCGCTGTGGGCCGAGGTCATGAAACTGAATCCGCCCGAGGTCACCATTACCGAGCTAGACGCTTTCTTCACCGCCGCTGGAGAGGACGACCGTCTGCAAGCCGCAGGGCTCAGCGTCATCGCTGAGCGCCGCCTTGAGTTTGGCCGCGACCGAGTTTTCACCGCCCTGACCACGGGTGCGCCAAAGGCGGTCGAAGCGGCGGTTCGCGCGTTGTCGTTTCTTGAAGGCGACGACGAAGGTAGGCCTGACCGCCCCGCTGCCCAAACCATTTTGGTGGATCTGTTGCCTACCCTCCCGGCGACGCGAGTTGCGATGCTGGCCTCGAAAATCATCAACGATGAGTCTGGAGGGTGGAAGAAAAGGCTGGCGCAGTAGGTCCTGGACTCCACATCGCCCGAGACTGCGGCCGCTGCTCATCTTGCGATCGCCTGTGAACTCGGCGCAGACAAAGAGACGCTTCTGGACTGCTATCGCGCGCTCCTTCCCGGTCAAGCCGAGACCCTAATGGATGAGGGCCCGCGTAACCTAGCCCGGCTCCTGTTGCAGCTATCTGGAGAGGAGCATCTCGACATTCAGCAGCTCGCCGAACAGTGGGCGCGCTCCGACGACGAGGACGACGCCCAGGCGGCGGTGCGGGCGCTTGCGGAACTTGGAACGCCTGAGGCACGGGCCGCGATCGTCAATGCGCTTACCCACGCACATTTCGAGGTCCGGCGAACTGCGCTGAACGTGCTGGCTCCCAGATCTGATACGGCTGAAAAGACGGCCATACTCGACCGTGTCGCCGACAGCAGCGCGCTGGTCCGCGAGGCTCTGGCCCAGGTGATCGGCCAACAGGCATGGCCCGAGGCCCTCGACGTCCTGGTGTCGCTCCTGGGCGACCGTCGTAACTATTGCCGGCATCCCGAACACCAGCGGCGCGACGAGCCAGCATATCAGGTCGCCCGCACGGCTGCCGAAGCCTTGGCCCGGTACGACACGTTGCCGCCCCAAGTGCTTGATCAGATCACCACCTTCCTGGCCGACGACACTGGGGCCATCGACGTCGTGCTGCACGCGATGCTGCTCGATCTCTTGACTTGCCCGGACCATCCCACAGCCTGGACTACGTTTGAGCGAGGGCTTACCGACGTCCACGTCGTCGGGAACGCGGACGAAAACCTCTATCCACTACGGTACGCAGCCGCCTGGGCGATAGCGGATCGGATTAGTCAGCATCCACTCGAGCGCGACCTCGTTCCCTGGGAGGCAGTCACGGCTGCCGCAGATCACTTCGACGCCCAGCTCGCAGCGCCGCTTCTGCTGGCGCTCGGCACTCAGCTGAACGTCGACAGCGACGCCGCTACCCTCGAAGCGCTTCGGGGACCGAACGCCTCAGATGTCCGAACGGCCCTCGCTCTGTCGATGATTGACGACCATGAAGCCGCCGCCGACATGGCGCGCAGGCACGGTCTCCTAGCTGCCGACCACCCGTTTCTCAATCAAGCCGACGATCTGTCGGCCGGAGACACGGAGCTGTCGCGATGGCCGCTGTCGACCCGGGCTCGGGAGTGGCTTGACGGCCTAAGGAAGGGCGCGGACGTCGAGGCTACTCTGCTATGGATGATGGCCCGCCGCACCGGCATCGACTTCGGGGTCTCCAAGTTCATACCGCGGGCGCTGCGTCGCAATACCTCCGTCCCGATTACCACCTTCGCTGAGATGTTCGGAATGGAGTGAGTGGTTTGAAAGGCCTCCAGGGATGGGGCCTTCACAATTCCCCTCGTCCTGACTTGGCTCGCCGATTATGTGCTGCAGGCGAACCAAATATATACCACCCCTGCACATACCCCTCACCTCAACCCTCTGCACCCCCTCCACCCGAGCTCCCCTCTCTATCCGCCCGCGCCCCGCGCGCGACAGAAGGGAAAGGGAAGGAAAAAAGAGAAGGAGAGAAGGAAGGAAAGGGGCGAAGTGGCCTCGGGTTGGAAGGGGGAAACGTTGAATAGGGGCTTGCGTTGTACAGGGGTGGTATAATTTTTTGGTTGGGAACGTCGCCCGTGAGGAGGGCACCGCCATGTATGAAGGGATCCAGCGTGCGCACCAGGTGCTCGTGGAGCAGTTGGCCAGCTTCAATTCGACCTGGCCAGGGTTGGTGGTCGACGGCCGCGTGTGGCAGGTGCCGCTGCTGAACGAGCAGAAGACGCCTGACGTCCTCGAGGTCCAGCAGGTCGACGGTCAGGCGGCGATCGCGATGGCCACCGCGGCCCTGGCCAGCCATCAGCGCGACGTTGGCCAAGCCGCCGGCACCGTCATGCGCCTGCCGGGCTACTTCCGCCTGCAGGCGAGCGTGCTGCCGCAGGTGTTGGCCATCAACGCGAGCAAGCAGGTGGTCACCGACGAGATCGAGGCGCTCCGGCTCGCCCTGGGCTACACCCCCGAGATGCGGCCGCGGCTCTTGCGGCGCGCCCTAGGCGCCGGCGTCACCACCAAGCAGCTGCAGCGCACCATCCACGCCTTCGATGGCGCGCCGCGGAGGATCTCGTTCACCTGGGCTGGCCACACCACCAGCAACCAGCGGATACCGGTGGCCACCGTGCGCGAGCAGCTGCAGGCGGAGGCCGAGAGTAGGGCGCAGCAGCAGGGGATACCGCTCGAGCAAACGCCCGAGCACCAGGATCTGCGCACGATCGCGAACCTCGCTGACGACCAGGTGCTGATCAAGCACAAGGTCGTCGCCCCGCACCCGCGCTGCACGCTCTGGTTCGGCGAGCGCGGCGAGAAGTGGGACGCCATCATCAAGGCCAATCTGCCGGTGTTCGTGCTCGCCGGCGAGGCCGAGCCGAAGGTCTCGGCGCTGCGCGACTTCGATCGTGCAGCCCGAGGCCGCCAGCGCGGCGATGTGAAGGCGCGCGCTGAGGTCTGGGCAGAGCGCAACCTCTACCTGCCTACGGGTAACCAGCGGTCGCAGCAGGGCGACCGAAATCCGCTCCTTACGCCCTCGACGTATCGACTAGGTGGTATTACCTACGAATCACCGACGTAACGTAAGTTGAGTCCTCGTGGCGGAATAGCGGCACCCTACCAGCCTCGATATCTCGGACGAGATAGAGGCAACTCGACGCGCTAGGTTAGCAATCACAACGCATCAGTCGCCCAGTGATATGTAGGAAAAAACAGCCGGGGCTTATGCCGAGCCAGGCGAGATAGGCTTTGCAGCGGCTGCCCACACACCTGAAAAGTTCGCGGCACGAAGGGCAGGTTGGGTCGCGAGGATATCAGTCCTAACAAGTCCATGTGTAGTGGTCAACCCATCCCGGACAGTGGGTTAAGTTTTTCTTCGGCCACCGCAGGCGGTAGCCCATCGTTGAATTGATGCGGCCTGATCCAGTTGTAGCGGTGCATCAGGTAATGACTGATGTCCCGTTGGGCCTCCTGAGCTGTCAGGTAACCGGTCTGTGGAATCCACTCCGATTTCAAACTGCGGAACAATCGCTCCATCGGCGAGTTATCCCAGCAGTTGCCCCGGCGGCTCATGCTCTGTTCCATCCGATATCGCCACAACCGTTGCCGAAACAGGCGGCTAGCGTATTGGCTGCCCTGATCGGAATGAAACAGTAC
>NZ_FOED01000019.1:0-49994 GCF_900110545.1 Pseudomonas sp. Snoq117.2
CTTCCCAGCAAATCCAGGGCTCCCATGTGCTAACAGGTGCGGAATGCGCAAATGCGCACACACTTAAGCAAGCACCTAAGCACCTAAGCACCTAAGCACTTAAGCCCTTAAGTGAGCGGCTATTCCAATTTGTTTGATGAGTGATCAGGTCGCCGCTAAGAGCGCATCGTAGATACCCGTGCTCGCATAAGCACCCAAGCACCCAAGCACCCAAGCACCCAAGCACCCAAGCACCCAAGCACCCAAGCACCCAAGCACCCAAGCACCCAAGCATGTGTGGGGGTCGCCATTCCGGCAAGCGAGTTGGCCACCGGTCTCTACGAGAACGACGAAAGAGTCGCCGCATTGATTTCGGTGCATGAACCGTTACTAACGGGCGGCCTAGCGATACCCGTTATGGCTTACATCTATCTGCTTTCACCGGTTAACTATCTCCGACTTCAACCCAAAACTACCGTTTGTGACGCGCATGCTTATATAAGCAAATGCTTGGTTACGCACGTAGAGGGTGTCGATACCCGGGCCTCAGACTTGATTATTTCTAAGCGCCCCAAGCAACCACCTGGAAATCATAGGGCACACGCAAGCATTTACGCATTAAAGCACATGAGTGCTTACCTACGCACGCGTACGCTTGAGCGTGCGAGCATGCAAACGTATACTCGCACGAATTGCTTGCATGAACGCTCGCGTAAGCACGTACGTAAGCAAATGAGCAAACACGCACCTAAGCGGGCGAGCGCGTACTTAAGGAGATCTCTAGTGAAAACAGTGGTGATTGCGTCGAGGAAAGGCGGTGTTGGTAAGACCACTACGACGGAAGTCCTGGGAGTGGAGCTGGCTCGCCGTGGAAATCGGGTAATGCTGATAGATACGGATCCGCAAGGCAGCCTTACCGAATGGTGGCAAGAGCGTGAAATTGAAGAGCCGCAAATGTCAAACGTCCCATACGAGAGCTTAGGGGCGGCACTCAGCGTGCTGGAAGGGGAGGGGTACAACTACGTCCTCATCGACACACCCCCCGAGTCTAACGACGTTATCACTGCGACTGTAAAATTCGCTGACCTCGTGATCATTCCGGTCAAAGCAGGCCCACACGATTTGCGTGCAGTAAGGCAGACGCTGACGTTGGTGAAGGATGAGAACAAGCCCTTTGTGTTCCTTCTGAACGAAGTGACGCTCAACACGAACATTACTAAAGACGTGATGGTGGCCCTGTCTCAGCACGGCAAGCTGTGCCCACCGATGCCGCGCCGTACCATCATGGTCGAAGCCGGTATTGACGGTAGGGTACCGCAGGAGCTTCGACCAAGCTGCTCGGCAGCGCGGGACATCAGAAAGCTGTGCGACTACGTTTTGGAAGAGTTAGAATTCCAGCAAGCACGTGCTTAAGTGCTTGCTCAAGCACTTAAGCACTCGCATGCATGTCTAAGAATTTGCATAGAAGGTAGGACCAAATGGCTCGCACTCCTCGAGATCTCGGCTCAATGCTCAACACCTCCAAAGCGGCGGAGCCTGTCACATCTGCAGCACCGTCAGTACCTAGTGTTACTCAAAGCAACCCGGTCGCTACACAGCATACGACCGAGGAGCCTGCGCCAGCAGCGAAAGCTGGACAAAACAGGACGCTCAGCGTGAAGTGCGACGCTGACCGATACAGGAAACTCCAGTTGGCGCGTATCGACCTAGGGCTGACAGGCCAGGACATCTTCATCGAAGCTTTCGATCTTTGGTGCGAGAAATACGGGCGATAGGCCGCACGTTGCCTGAAAGCGATGTCTGGCATGCGATATCTCAACGCTTCTGCCAGATATCATGAAGTAGGTCAGCGCAAGCTGATGCATATCCTCAGCGCCGACACCTTCAGTCACAGCGGTGAACGTCTCAAGCTTGTTGGCCGCGGTAGGCTGATAGCTGCTTACAACGTAATTCACCGACCGGTGTGTCTAGCGCTGGCTAGCTTTAAGCTGGTGTTGTCGTCACTAGCTCGCTTGCCAGCGCGCCGCGTCTAGGATCCCATCCTCAAAGCCTCCCAGGACTGCTTCTAATAGCTGTATTGGGATTCGTTGCCAGCGTTCCGCGCGCTCCTGCGGCACCAGATCATCAAAACCCCTTAAACCCTAATGGGGAGCTGGTATTCGTGGCAGGCGAGGGCGGGGCGACTGTGCATCGTGGCTGGTTAGCTGCGTGAAGCACTCATCAGGTACTGATCGCCCAGAGCTGCTCGATACTTGCTAAACCTCCATGCTTGCGCACCTCAGTTAGCCAACCTGGTCGTACCAGCGTTTTTTGGTAGGTGCAAAGCTGCCGAGACCTCGATCAGTGAGGTACCTCAGTGCGTTAGGGTCAATATCCGGTGCTTAGGCTGTATGCCTTGGACATCAATGAATTTGGCGATCGGTGCCCTTCTGAGCAGAAGGTGATCACGTGCCATCTAGGAAGCTTGCTGTTTTGTGGGTGGGGCGACGTCGACTCTAGAATCGGGCGCATGGCGCTAGTACGGCCCGTTTTCGGTGTATTCCCGTCAGGATCACAGCGTTAGGTATTTGACGAGGGTCTTAACAAGGTCTTGATGGTTTGCGAAGCCGGTTGGATCCCCTGGACCTGCTGTCGACGAATATTTCGTTGGGCTGCCATCCGGTGGAAAGGGTAGGTGCGCAGACGTACAGGACCTTCACTACACAGGCTACGGTCCCTCAGCCGTGATCTGTAGTCGATTACAGATCAACGTCTATGCCGAGGCGTGCTTATCCACAGCTGCCTTCCCTTTAAGAGCTTTTTAGATCTTTATTTCTTGTTTTTCTCTTGTTTTTAAGACGCTGGAAGCCGCGCTAGCAAAGGGTTCCAAGGGGGGTATCGACTACAGAATCCGGTAATGCGACTAGGCATTACGGCTGACGCGACTACGAATTCCGGGTCGGTCGACTACAGATTCCGGCAGTCACGACTACGGATGCCGGCTGTTATCCACCGGTGAGCAGTCCCACCTGCTACAAATTGCGGCTGTCCAGATGCACAGCGCTAGCACGAAGGCGATAAAACGCGGGGTTAAGTTCGCTCCCCCTCGAGGCGTTCAATGTGAAGACCGCAGGAAAACCTTCCTAAGGTGCTGATTTTAAACGATAAAATCTGAGATCGTGCCTATCCGAGGCGGGCTTGCAGGTTGCACCTGCCATCGTCATCAAGCGCCTCGTACCAGTGGCGAGAAAATGCGTCCATCATGTCTAGCGACTACAAATTCCGGTAGTCATCGCAGCAATACTTCTCGGTCAACGACTACAGATTACGGCTTGGCCGTCCTCTAACCTGCTGAAACGACTACAGATTCCGGTATCTCATACCGCATGATCGAGTGACCCTCCTCCTTACGACTACAAATTACGGCACTAAACAGACGCTTAGGGAGCAAAAAATCGTTTTGCTCGGCCGATCGACTACAGATTGCGGCTGTTTAAGGGCTGACCTCTCCTAATGACTACAGATTGCGGTATAGGCGCAGCTAGACACCTATTCCGCGGTTCGAGCACGGTCACCGCCCACCCGATACGACTACAGATTACGGTACCCAGCCGCTCAGACCGATCACTGCGAGCCTAGAACACGTGTCGGCCATGCAATGCGACTACGGATTACGGTAGTGCAGCGGTCAGACCCGCTATGCCGCACCAAAGGGATTTCTAAGGTGGGTGTTGCGACTACAAATCACGGTATAAACGCCTCTCAGCAGGCCTCTCGGTAGCACGCTACGCTCCCTCTGATCGATCCGACTACAAATTACGGTACTCGCGTGTCCGCTCGGACGATGTTTTACTACCTGCCAATGCGTCTCCTCGAGACGACTACAACTCGACTCTGCCTGACTGCCAAGGCAGTTGATTGTCGCGCGGAAAGCGCGCCGTGCGGGCTTTTGACTCTTTTTTCGCTTGACCCGGTATCGACTACAGGGGAAGGCACTAGTAGGGTTTAAGGCTTCCTACCAGGTCCCTCCATGTCAAAGGTATCCACCCCCGTTCCTGATCAAGCTGACCCTCGGCCGATTCGGGTAACGAAGTCAAATACGCTCATCACAGCGTCGTATCGGCTTACCCTCAACGAGCAGAGGCTCATTTTGGCTGCGATAAGCCAAATCGACCCTCGGAAAGGGATGCCGAAGAAGATTTCTGTGTCTGCACTGCTCTATTCAGAGATATACGGTGTGCAGCTTCGTCATGCCTACGAGCAGATGAAGGAGACGGCCGACGTTCTGTTTGAGCGCGAGGTGAAGACCTTCGATGGATCTGCAGTGGAACGTAAGCGCTGGGTCGATGCTGCGCGTTACATCGCTGGCGAGGGGAGGGTGGAGCTGTCCTTCACGATCCACGTTATGCCGTACCTATCCCGACTTCACACCAAGCTCACCAGCTACGACCTCCGCCGGGTCGCACGTCTCGACTCTACTCACTCGTTTCGGCTCTTTGAGATGCTCATGCAGTTCAAGAAAACCGGATGGGCATACATCGAGATCGAGACACTCAGGACCGCTTTAGGGCTTTCTGACGCCTACCAGCGCTTTAACAATCTCCGCCAGCGCGTGATTGATCCTGCTGTGGAAGAGCTGCGTACCAAGAGTAGATTGGATGTCACCTACGAACTGAAGCGTGAGGCGAGAAGAGTCGTTGCGATCAAATTTATGTTCAAGGATCTCGCTCAACAGTTACCGCTCAACCTGGGTGACGAGGAGCTTGTGCCCTTGACTGAAATTGATCTGCCGGAGGATCCCAGCTTGCTGCTGGCGTCCGCCTTCGAAGATTTGAGCGAGGACGATCCGAACTTCACCTTCCCCATTGATGTAGATGAGTCCGGTGGCGCTTAGCCGAATTCTGCATCGGTTAGCGTGGAACCGTGTCGCTCACGATCCGCAGGTCTTGCCAAAGGTGTTTCACCGACAGCTCAGCATTAGGCGACCTGCGTAGAAAGCTCATCATCGCGCGATCCTGCCACCCAGGTTGTGGAGTGCCTTTGCGGCTTGCGGGTCTCCCTAACACCCCTTTCATTCCAAATGGCGCTAGACCTCCCACAAAATGGCGTCGTACTGGTCGTTCGGCAAGCCATGGGGGCTCGGCTTGCAAAGGACGCTGACGGCTAGGGTTAGCCACGTCGGCTATAGGCTGGGGTACTGCCTTGGTCGCCGCTGTTTCACGCTGAGCAGCACTACTTCTCATCCTTCCATCAGTACCTACTCACCTTCCTGTGAGGCTATCCAAAAAACCACATATTCCACAAATCCTAATTTTCTATGCTTGACCGTGACCTCGCTTCGCTGTTCAATGCCGCTCAGACACCTGAGCTGCGAAATGGTCTGGAATTCTATGCAAAAGCTGGATTTAGAGGGAATTGTACTCGATGTAATCAGCTCCGCCCAGCGCATTCGCGAAGGTCAACTGACTTCGGTCACGCTTGTGCAGGCTTGCCTGAAGTCCATAAAAGCCACTAATCCAACGCTTAGGGCTTTTGGAGACGTCTACGTCGATCATGCGTTGAACCAGGCACAGCTGCTAGACGCCGAGGCGCGTGAAGGACGCTTCCGCGGCCCGCTGCATGGCGTGCCTTTCGGCATCAAGGACCTGTTCCACACCGCTGGCCTGCGGACGACCCGGGGGTCGCTCACGGCGCTCGACTATGTACCGACCCAGGATGCTCCTATCATCCAGCGCCTCAAGGCGGCGGGTGGGATAGTGCTGGGCAAGACGGCGACCACCGAATTCGGCTGGACCGGCGCCAGCACCTCGCGGGTATTTGGCGACGGCCGCACGCCGTGGAATACGAGTTTGACCAGCGGTGGTTCGAGTTCCGGCTCCGCCATCGCCACGGCGGCGTTCATGGTGCCGGCGGCCCTGGGCTCGGATGGGGGTGGTTCGGTCCGGATCCCCAGCTCCTTTTGCGGCACCTTCGCCCTGAAAGGCTCTCTCGGCCGCATTCCTACCTGGCCGTGGTCGGCGACGGAAACGCTCAGCCACGCGGGGCCCATCACCCGTACCGTGCGGGACAGCGCCTTGCTGTTCGATGTGTTGTCCGGGCCGGATGCGCTCGATCACCAGGCGCTTCCGGCGCCGACGGAGTCCTACCTGGCGCGCTGTGATCAGCCATTATCCCCGCTGCGCGTAGCCTATTGTCCGACGCTGTTCGAGACCCCCGTCCATCCAGAGGTGGCCGCTGGCGTGGACGCGGCAGTGGACATCCTGGCACGCCAACTACCGCTCGAGGTCGAGCGTCTGGCCCTGGACTGGCGCGATCCGCTGACGACCTTCGAGACGCTCTGGGTAGCAGGGCGCGGCATCGCCTATGGCAAGACCTTGGGCGGCCGACTGGGCGAGCTCGATCCCGGCTTCGCCACCTTGATCGAGAAGGCGCGTCAGTACGATCTCGCCGACTATCTTGCGGCTTCCCAGCAGCGCGCGATGTTTGCCAACCAGGTCCACGCGTTGTTCGAGTCCTACGATCTATTGCTGCTGCCGACCTTGCCGATTTTGCCTTTTCCCGCCCACCTGACCGGGCCGGAGGAGGGCTACGAGGCAGCCGGCAGCGGCACCCCTTGGGCGCGCTGGACCCCCTTTACCTATCCCTTCAACCTGTCGGGAAATCCTGCGGCGAGCCTGCCCTATGCCTAGAGTGCCGACGAGTTGCCCATTGGCCTGCAGGTGGTGGGGCCCCGGCATGCGGATGCCGCGGTCCTGCAGTTCTGCGCCGCCGTCGAGGCCCTGCTGCCTTGGGCTCATAGAGTACCACCCCTGCTGCGTTGACCTGATCCACACGGCGCTCGCCCGCTAAAGAGGCTGGCCCGTTGCACCACCTTTCCAACCTGCCTTTCACCGCTCCATCCGTGAAAGGAACGTTCCATGGCTTCATCCGTCCCGCTATCGCCTCGCCTGTTCTCGCCGCCCAAGGTCGCGGCGAGGCTGCACGCACGCCGCGCGAAATCAGCCGGAGCAGCCCGTTACACTGAGCGCTTCTCTCTGTTGCGGACGACTCCTGCCATGCTGAACCAGCCTCGCCTTGACGAAATCTTGCGTCTCATCAACCTGCAGCAGCGCGTCAAGGCCGCAGACCTGGCGCAAGCCATGCAGGTATCGGAAGAGACGATCCGGCGTGATCTCAAGCACCTTGAGGAGGCCGGCAAGCTGCGTCGGATCCATGGCGGTGCGGTGCTGCCCAAGCCCAACGAAGAGCAACCCCTGCAGGTGCGTAGCCGCATCCAGACGCGCGCCAAGACCCGTCTGGCGGCCTGTGCGGCGGAACTGGTCCAGGACGGCATGGCGCTGTTCCTGGACACCGGTACGACGACCCTGGCGCTCGCGCAGCAGCTCACCCGGTTCAAAGCCCTGCGGGTGGTGACCAACTCCCTGGATATTGGCCTGCTGCTCACACAGCACAGCGCCAATCAGGTGCTGATGACCCCTGGGGATATCCGCCGCAACGATAACGCCCTGATCGGCCCGCATACCCTGGCGTTCGCCGCGGGCTTTCACTACGACATCGCCTTCATGGGGATCGGCGCGGTGGATGCCGAGCTGGGGCTCATGGACTACGAGGAACCCGAGGCGCATCTGCGTCGCACGCTGACGGTGAACTGTCGCCGCAGCGTCATCCTGGCGGACGACGCCAAGTTCGGTCACCGCACCTTCATCAACACCCTGCCGCTCTCGGCGGTGGATACGCTGGTCAGCAACCGGCCGCCATCCGCCGAGTTCGTGCGCTGTCTGGAGTCAGCCGATGTCGAGCTCGTTTACCCGTGACTTTCCCGTTGCCGACGCGGCGGACCTCGATGCCTTCGATGCGTTGTTCGCGCAGAGTTCGGCCATCGGTGCCACCGCCAACGGTGGCCTGCAGCGCCTGGCCGCATCCGCAGAGGATGGCGCCATGCGCGATGTTTTCAGCACCTGGCTCCGCGCCCATGGTTTCACGGTGCAGGTCGACGCCGTCGGTAACCAGTTTGGCCTGATGACCTTCGACCCTGCAGCGCCCTATGTGCTCTGCGGCTCCCATCTGGATACCCAACCCAAGGCCGGTCGTTTCGATGGTGTCTATGGCGTGCTCGCCGGTGCGGTCGCCATCGCTAGCGTGGCTCGCCAGCTCGAGGCGCGCGGTGAAGCGCCGGTCTTCAAGCCGGGGTAATCTGAAACGATAGCCTATCTTAATGAAAAATATGAGAAAAGTTCGGTTTGATATTTGTCTGGAATACCATTTGGAATACCGGGCGGCTGGATTTGAACTCAGGATGTCGGGGCGCTGAGAAGATCCATGGCTTGGGATTTAGGTGGCAGGCTCGAAATTTGCTCAGACTGACCTCGGGCTCAGCATCTCATGCTTGGCGACGGAGGCATCGATGGCCTCTTGGACTACACGCATTCGGCGTTCTGCAAGAGCTGTTGCGGCTGCTTCGTCTTCGTAGGATAGCTCGGGCAGTTCTTCTTTTAGAAAGGTTTCCCACCGCGCGAGCTGCTTCATGCAGTGGTGCAGCTGCTTTCTGGTCTCATCAATCCGAACTTTGTCCAGCTCCTGCGTAAGCTTGCGCGCATTGCGTGTGACTTTGGCCATTTGAGCGTCGCGACGCATCACCTCTTTCTGTTCTGCGGCTGCCTGGGCGGCGACTTCGATCAAGCGCTGAATCAGCGCTGTTTCGGTTGTTTTGTGCCCTTTGGCGAGGCTTTTGAGTGTGGTCTTGGTTTCGAGTGGGAGCGTGAAGGAGCAAGTCTTTCTGCCGCCTTTGGCTAATCGATACCGCCTTTGTCTGATGGCGTTTCTCAATCGCTCGATGAGCTTTACACCTTCAGCCTCGGATTCGAGGGCATGGATCGATCTGACCAGATGGCTGAAACCACTGTCGGCAAGGAAGCTGATCTTGCCTTGCAGCGACGGAGAGCACCGGCTCGATAGGTAACTTGCTGCCCATTGCCACTCTCCTCTGTCCTTCTCGTTCAGCCAGCCTGGTGCTGCTTCGGTCTCGCTCATTTTCGAGTTTCCTTCTCCGTCGCCATATTCAGGGTGCGATCAGTCGCCTCACTACTGGACGGTGTTACATGACCTGATGGTAGGTCTGTTGATCAGAATTTTTGTAAATGTTAGCGGTCATGTTATCGACGTAGTTAACAGATACGTTACATGATATTGATAAGCTGATTTTATAGGGTATAAAACGTGATCTAAATTTCCAGTTTTTCGGTAGGTGAAATGGCTAATCTTCTGGCTTTTTATGAAGACCTAGAGGTTGGTGCAGAGTCTAGGTTTTTCCTGCAAGCCCTGATATGCCGAGAGCAGGCACTCTTGACCGCCTCGTTCAAGGTCAAACCAGTTGCGAGACTCCTCTGCTTGACGGATAGATTGGTCAGAGACGCAGTGCGGGAGTTAGCCGAAGCTGGGCTGTTAGTGGCCAAAAAACAGGCTGACAAGGTGGGTCGTCCGGGGCAGGAATATGAGGCGTCGCAATACCTCCTCGATCTGCTTGCCCAGCCAAGAGGTAGTTCGCTTACTCATCGGGACCTGGTCCTGCGTCTCTTTAATGAGCCGGAGATTTATGCCGAGGGACCTCGGCCTGAAACAGATACCGGGAGCGAGAAGGTTGCGCGCAAACAGGTATGCAAGGACGGGCGGCCGGCAGCACCTGGGGCTTGTGGACGCCTGGGGACAGCCACGAGAGTGCTTTTGGCTGCCCTTTTAACCTTTGCCGATCAGTGCGGGGTTGTGGCCGGGGTGGGGGAGGCGAAGCTTCGTGCAATGACGGGCCTGAATCCGATTGCGCTCAAACATCAGGTGAGGCGACTAGTCAGCCTGGGCTTCATACGTGTTCATGTGCCGGGTGTATCCAATGGTTTCTTCGTTGGAGCCAAGGTTCCCAGTACCTACTACCTGAACCTTGACCACACGCAGATGGGGGCGCGGCGCCCTCATTGCGCAGTGCTGGTTTACGCGGAAGCTAAGCAGTCCCGTTATGAACGGTTGACCAGCGGGCTTACGCAGCCTGATGTAGCAAGAGCTCTTCTCGCTTTGGGACCTGCTGCGCTGGATGTCCTCTATCACAAGCTGGCCTGGTACACGTCGCATCTGCTGTCCCTGACATGGGGAAGGCCAGGCGAAAGGTACGGCGAAATTCCTGCTTCTCTGGAGGGCATGATTGGTCGAGAGTTAGATCAACTGAAGGTCGGTAAGCCGGGGCAGGACGAGGCTGGCTACTACTGGCCTGGAGTGCTCGATCACTTTTTTGAGGTGGCGTTTGAGTGGGCCGAGCATTTGAAGCAGAAGTTCAATGGCAAGGCATGGTCGGGGTACCAACCCCAGGTGATTAGGCTGATACCTGTGCCAAAGCCAGAAGGGCGCGATGATGCCTTGGAGGTCGTTTCTCTGATCGTCTATCCGGCTCCCGAGAATCAGAACTGCTGCATTGTGTACAAGGATGTCCGGGGCGGGTTTCTTCGTGAGTTCGACAGCGAGGCTGACCTGGATGTGTGGAACCGCTATCAGTTTGGCTTGCTAACCGAGTAGGTGACGGGGCTTCAGGTTATTTCTTACTGCTCCTGCAGATCCTCTGAACGAATATGAGGAGCCCCGTTCATGAGGATCATTCGCCTGAAAGAAGTCATCGATTCGACTGGTCTTGCCCGATCGACCATCTACAAACACATCTCGGAAGGTACCTTCCCGAAGCCGGTCTCGTTGGGCGACCGCTGTGTCGGCTGGGTCGATAGCGAGGTGCATGACTGGATCCTGGCAAGGATCGAGGAGCGGGACCTGGCAGAGGGGGCTGCGGTGCGCCCCACCGGCCACCTGAGTATGGCTAGCTAGAACTATCACCTACGCCATGACCGGCTAAGGCTGGTCATGGCGTTTATGCCGCTTGGAAAGTCCAGCGCTCTCAGCTAACTCTCCCAGGATGCGATTGGGTGAATCTCTCGGCAGGCTCGGTAATGTTGCTCCCCATTGCCAGGCCAGCCTGGGGTGATCGCTGAGTCTTGGAGCGGGATCTAGTTATATAGTTCTAGGCTATCACCGTGTCAATACTCGATAGGCTGAGTTTTTAGTAACCACACCGGCACTATCACCCTGCCTCCGGGTTAGGTCATCGGTTAATAAATACACATCCCGTACCTGGTATGCGAAACCACTCACCAGGTACAGAGCCATGACCAAACAAAACGCCAACACCCTCCAATCCCAGTCCGATATCGCAATTCGAATTGAGCGCCTCATCAACGCCATCCAGCGTACAGATAGCCAGGCCTGCCGAATCTCATATTCAAAGCATGGAGATGAACAGGTCAGAGAAACCATGCTTTCAAAATACTTCGATGGGATCGTGCAGATGGTCGCGCTGCTCGACGGAGATGTGGCGTATCAGTACAGCTGGCACTTGAGCCTTCTTCAGGAAGCCTGCCAGGCCATTGGGATTGAGCGCAGCCCCTTTGGCATCACCTGCTTGAACGAGGGTGAAACGCGCTATCTGAGCACCAGTGAGACGCTGAACGAGCTGACCAAGTGCATCCGTACACTCCTTGCCCAAAAGAGATTCAAGCGTAGGGAGCACGATCAGCGCTACCAGGCGATTCAGCAAGAGGTCGAAGTCGATCGCTACGTTGATGCCATGTTTGATCGCTACGCCCGGATCTGCGTGATCAGGGTTGATCTGTATTACCGTGCAGAGGTCCAGGCGAGGTTGCGTGTGGAGCGCGTATTCGACGATCTGAATCGGCTGATAGCTGAGCGTGAACGCAACCTAATTTTCGACCATGAAATTGGCTACATTTGCAGCGTCGAGCAAGGCGAGGACCGGGGCTATCACATCCATGCAGCGTTCTTCTTTAACGGTGCTGAAGTGAGTGCCGATATCTACAGGGCTCAGCGGATCGGTGAGCTATGGGAGCGTATTACCCGTGGTCAGGGCTACTTCCACAACTAGGGGCAGGCAAGGAAGGTTTCCGGGATTCCTAATCGATCCATTCCCCTGCGAGGTGCCGAACAAACATGTCGATGAGCCCAGCCTGCCGGCCGATCACCCGTTCAGCGAAACCAACCTGAACCCTGGCCTAAATGGTCGCGACATGCGCAAGGTGTCCGACACAGATGCTGGGACAGTGGCTGCACTCGCTTTGAAACGGTCATTGGAGACGATTCACGCTGAGGCAAGTACTGTCGGCCGCATTCGGCCGCTACTGGATGCTACGGTCGGGAAGCTAGCTGAGCGTGCATCTGATGCAGAACTGGTTCGGCTGACCAAGGCTACCAACGGCTGGCGCTTCGACCGCAAGGCCGGCAGCGCCGAAATCCACGCCCGGCGCATCGGCCGTAACGAGCTGGCTGCATTGCAGTCGGTCCTAGCCTATCACGACGCGCAGATGGACTACGCCTCGAAGGACCGCAACAGCAACGGCGCGCTGGAATATGCCCAGCAGATCTTCAGCACGCCCGGCAAGCATGACGGCCTGTTCTGGGAGGACGAAGAGGGCGGCGAGATCAGCCCGCTGGGGCCGCTGTTCGGCAAGGATGTGGTGGGCGATGCCTGGTACGGCTACCACTTCCGCATCCTTGATGGCCAAGGCTCGTCGGCCCCGGGCGGCGCCTACAGCTACCTGATCGGCAACCAGATGAGCCGCGGCTTCGCCCTGGTCGCCTGGCCGGCGAAATACAACGATAGCGGTGTCATGAGCTTCATGATCAGCCACGACGACCAGGTGTTCGAGAAGGATCTGGGGCCACAGGGCGACAAGATTGCCAAGGCCATGAAACGCTTCGATCCGGATGACAGCTGGAAGAGGTGGATGTCAGCGCCAGCGAATGACGGCCGGCGCGCACCGCCGACGGCAGGCTGCGTGGAAACTATCCAGTGCTGTTCCGCGTTGGTGCGCGCCCGCATCAAAACAGGTCTTAACGCACAGGTTTAATTCATCAATTCGGCAAAATAGTGTGCAAGGTGAACAGGTAAAGTTGTGCCGATTGCCCGCAAATTTCCTGTTTTTCGCGCTTGGCAAAAGCGGCCCGCATATTGCTCCCCTAGTCGCAACGACAACCCGGAGCACCGTGCCATGAGCTCACCTACCGAATTCCCGCTTTGCGAAGCCCCGCCATCCTCGCGCAAAGGGCTGCTGCCCATTGCCATGGTGTTGTTCAGCTTTACCTTCTTCACCGGCACCATGTTCGCCGGTGGCAAGCTGGGCATGGCCTTCAACTTCGTCGACATGCTGTGGGTCGCCGCCATCGGCAACACGCTGCTGGCGTTGTACGCGGCGGCCTTGGCCTTCATCGCCTCGCGCAGCGGCTTGAACAGCGTGCTGATGGGGCGCTTCTGTTTCGGCGAGGCGGGCAGCCGGCTTTCCGACTTCATCCTGGGCTTCGCCGAACTTGGCTGGTACGCCTGGGGCACCGCGACCGTGGCGATCGTGCTGGTCAAGTTGCTGGGCCTGGCGGGTGGTTTCACCGTGCCGCTGATGGTGCTGTTCGGCCTGGGTTTCAGCATTACCGCGATCATCGGCTTCAAGGGCCTGGACCTGCTGTCGCGGGTGTCGGTGCCGCTGATGTTCGCGCTGCTGCTGGTTTCGATGTATATCGCCACCGCCGATGCCGGGGGCTTTGCCGGCCTGGCGGCGGTGGTGCCGCATGAAACCATGACCTTCTCGGCAGCGGTGACCATGGTCTTCGGCACCTTCGCCAGCGGTGCCACCCAGGCCACCAACTGGACCCGGTTGTCGAGCAGCGGGCGGGTGGCGGTGGTGGCCAGCATCGTCGCCTTCCTGCTCGGCAACGGCCTGATGGTGGTGGCCGGGGCCTGGTGCGCGATGGTCTACCAGCAGGCCGACATCGTCGAAGTGATGATGCTGCAAGGCCTGTCGTTCGCGGCGGTGGTGATGCTCTGCCTGAACCTCTGGACCATCCAGGGACCGACCATCTACAACGTCTCGGCAGCGGCCTGCCACTTGCTGCGCAGCGAGCGTCGACGCATCGCCACGCTGGTCGCGGCAGCGGTGGGCATCGTGCTGGCGATTGGCGGGATGTATGAAATGCTGATCCCGTTCCTGGTGCTGCTGGGCTCGATCATTCCGCCAGTGGGTGGGGTGATCATGGCCGACTTCTGGTACCGCCACCGCGGCAAGTACCCGGCGCTGGCCTCGGTGCAGCTGCCGCGCTACAACTTCTTGGGCCTCGGGTCCTATGCGCTGGGTGCGGTGCTGGCCTACGCCTCGCCGTGGGTCGCGCCGCTGGTGGGCATTGGCGCCTCGGCCCTGTGCTACATCGTCATGCTTGAACTGAGCGGCCGGCGCCGGGCGCTGGGCCAGGCGGGTGTCGAACCGTGAGCCTGGCGCTGGACGAAATCCTGCACCTGCCCGGCCTGCAGGACATGACCGTCCGGGCCGGCGCGCGCAACCTGCAGCGGCGGGTGCGCTGGCCGTATGTGGCCGAGAACGAAGGCATTGCCGAGTGGGTGATGGGCGGCGAGCTGGTGTTCGTCACCGGCATCAACCACCCACGCGGCGAGGCCAACCTGCTGAGCCTGGTGGAAGATGGCGACGCCGTGGGCATTGCCGGCATGGTGATCCTCACCGGCGGCACGTTCATCCACGGCATTCCGCCTGTAGTGATCGAGCGCGCCGAGCAACTGGGGCTGCCGCTGATCGAGCAGCCGTATGCGCTGAAAATGGTGGTCGTCACTCACCTGATCGGTACGGCCCTGGTGCAGATGACCCAGGTGCGGCGCTCGCGCAATGACATCCTCGGCCAGTTGCTGACCGGCGACTACCCGAGCCTGGCCATCGCTCGGCAGCGGGCCGCGCACCTTGAGCTGGCGCTGGACGAGCCACGGCGCCTGGTGACACTGCGGCTGTCTGGCGTCGATGGATTGTTCGAGCGCCATGGGCTGGCCCAGGGCGAGCGCGTGTGGCAGGGCATTCGCCAGGCGCTGGAAGATCAGCTTGAGGCCTGGTGTCGTGGCAGGCCGGGGACTGTGACCGCGCAATTGCCGGGTGACCTGTTCGTGTTGTTACTGGCCGATGCCCACGGCCTGCACGCCACCCTGGCCGCGCTGCACCGGCAGTTGGCGGGCGTGGTCGGTGAACTGGGCCTGTTCATGGGCCTGTCGCGCCTGGCCGAGGATTGCGCCCACTACCGCCAGGCGCTCAATGAAGCGCGCCAGGCCTTGGAAGTGGCGCAGAACCTGCGCCCGGCCACCGGTTTCTGCGACTTCAGCGAGTTGGGCGTGCTGCGCCTGCTGCAAGGCATCGTCGATCGCTCGCTGATCGACGACTTCGTCGCCGAAACCCTTGGCCCACTGATCGCGCCCGGCCGCAAGCACCCCCATGTGCTGGTGCATACCCTCGACGCCCTGCTCAAGGAAAACGGCAATGGCCTGAAGGCCGCCCAGCGTCTGAGCCTGCACCGCAACACCATCAACCAACGTATTCAACGTATCGAACAACTGAGTGGGCAGTCACTCGACGACCCGCTATTTCGTATGAACGCTTCGGTCGCCATGCTGGTATGGCGCATGAGCGAAGCCCAATGCAAGGAGTAACAGCATGAACATCATCAACGCCCGTCTGCGTGGCAAGTCGGGCCTGTTTCGTATTGAACTGAACGGCGACCGTATCGCCGCCATCGAGCCCCAGGCCGATGTGGCGGTGCTGGCCAACCCCGACGACCTGGACGCCCAACAGAACCTGGTGGTGGCGCCCTTCGTCGAGCCGCACATTCACCTGGACGCCACCCTCACCGCCGGCGAGCCGAAGTGGAACATGAGCGGCACCTTGTTCGAAGGCATCGAACGCTGGGCCGAGCGCAAGGAAATCACCACCCACGACGACATCAAGCAGCGCTCGAAGAAGACCATCGACATGCTGGTGGACCATGGCATTCAGCACGTGCGAACCCATGTGGATGTGACCGACCCCAAGCTCACCGCGCTCAAGGCCATGGTCGAGGTGCGCGAGGAAGTACGCCACCTGGTTGACCTGCAAATCGTCGCCTTCCCCCAGGAGGGCATCGAGTCGTTCGCCAATGGCCGGGCCCTGATGACCGAAGCGGTGGCCATGGGCGCCGATGTGGTCGGTGGCATTCCGCATTTCGAGAACACTCGCGATCAGGGTGTGTCGTCGGTGAAGTTCCTGATGGAGCTGGCTGAGCGCACCGGTTGCCTGGTGGACGTGCACTGTGACGAAACCGACGACCCACAGTCGCGCTTCCTCGAGGTGCTGGCCGAAGAGGCCCGGGTACGTGGCATGGGCGCTCGGGTCACGGCGAGCCACACCACGGCCATGGGCTCTTATGACAACGCTTACTGCTACAAGCTGTTCCGCCTGCTGAAAATGTCGGGCATCAACTTCATCTCGTGCCCGACCGAGAGCATTCACCTGCAAGGGCGCTTCGACACTTACCCCAAGCGCCGCGGGCTGACCCGCGTGGCCGAGATCGACCGCGCCGGGATGAACGTGTGCTTCGGCCAGGACTCCATCGTCGACCCGTGGTACCCGCTGGGCAACGGCAACATCCTGCGCATTCTCGAAGCCGGGCTGCACATCTGCCACATGCTCGGCTACGAAGACCTGCAACGCAGCCTGGATCTGATCACCGACAACAGTGCCCGCACCCTCAACCTTGGGGAGCGTTATGGCATCGAGGTCGGGCGGCCGGCCAACTTGCTGCTGCTGTCGGCGCCGGATGATTACGAGATGGTCCGCAGCCAGGGCCACGCACTGGTTTCGGTGCGCAACGGCAAGGTGTTGATGCGCCGCACGTCGGCGCAGGTCGAACGCTTTGCCTGACGCCACCCTCTAGCAACGGCATTCATCATGCCCCGCCGGCTTTGGCCGGGCGGGGTGCTTTGCCATGGGCGCAGGATAATTACTGATGCCAAATTCGGTATCAATGGCTAACGAAATACGAATTATCAGAATCAAAGCCGCCCCTTAGACTCGAGTCCATGGCAACCCAGCCAGGTTGCCCGGACAGTTCTGAACCTGTGGAGTCAGTGCATGTTATCGAAGCAGACAATCGGGCTACGCCGCGTGGTCGTGACCGGCATGGGCATCGTCTCATGTCTGGGCAACAGCCCTGCGCAGGTCCTCCAGGCATTGCGCCAGGGGCGCTCGGGAATCGCCTTCAACCTGGCCTATGCGCAAGCGGGGCTGCGCAGCCATGTCAGCGGCCGGCTGGAGGTCGACTTTCAGCGCATCGACCGGCGCCACCGGCGCTTCATGGGCGATGCCGCAGCCTATGGCTACCTGGCCATGGCCGATGCCATCGCCGATGCACGGCTGACGCCCGAGCAGGTGGCCGACACCCGCACCGGCTGCGTGATGGGCTCGGGTGGCGGCTCCAGCGAAGACATCGTCGAGGCCAACCAGCTGCTGCACAGCCAGGGCGTACGCAAGGTGGGGCCGTACCGTGTACCCCGTACCATGACCAGTACGGTCTCAGCGTGCCTGGCCAGTTTCTTCGGCATCAAGGGCCTCAACTATTCCATCGCCTCGGCCTGCGCCACCAGCGCCCATTGCATCGGCCACGCCTTCGAGCAGATCCAGTTCGGCAAACAGGATGTGGTGTTTGCTGGCGGTGCCGAAGCCGAGCACTTCAGCCAGAGCTGCATGTTCGACGCCATGGGCGCGTTTTCCACCGGCTACAACGACCGGCCGGCCACTGCCAGCCGCCCTTATGACGTGGCCCGTGATGGCTTCGTTATCAGCGGCGGGGCAGGGGTGCTGGTGCTGGAGGCGCTGGAGCATGCCCAGGCGCGCGGGGCGACCATCCTCGCCGAAGTGATCGGCTATGGCACTGCCTCCGATGGCCAGGACATGGTTTCCCCCAGCGGCGACGGCGCACTGCGCGCCATGCAGATGGCCCTGGCCAGTTGCGCCGAACCGGTGGATTACCTCAATACCCATGGCACCAGCACCCAGGCCGGCGACCTGGTGGAACTGCAGGCGGCACTGGCTGCCTTCGACGGTGAACTGCCGCCGTTCAGCTCGACCAAGTCGCTGAGCGGGCACGCGCTGGGGGCGGCCGGGGTGCACGAGGCGATCTATGCGTTGCTGATGATGCGCCACGGTTTCATGGCGGCTTCGCACAACATCGAACAGCTCGACCCGCAGGTCGAGGGGCTGCCCTTGGTACGCAGCGTGCGCGAAGGGCAGCAGGTGAATTGCGTGATGTCCAACAGCTTCGGTTTCGGCGGGGCCAATGCCTCGCTGGTGTTCAGCCGTCGGGGGCTGGAGGCGCAGGGCGCACATTGACGGTGACGGCCCACCAGAGGCCCGCCCGGACTGAGCTTGAGGGCTGCGCCTGCAGCCCACTCGCTGCGTGAAGGTTTCGAACTGCCAATCGCTTGTTCTCCAACAGACAGTGAGGTGGATATGTCGGGTACGTCGCAGCAGCCGGTCGCGCCGGAGCAATTGAAACGCGTGGTCTGGGCCGCGTCCATCGGCAACTTCGTCGAGTGGTTCGACTTTGCCCTGTATGGTTTTCTGGCGACCACCATCGCCCAGTTGTTCTTCCCCTCGGGTGACAGCACCACGGCGCTGCTCAAGACCTTTGCCGTGTTCGCCGTTGCCTTTGCTTTCCGCCCGCTCGGCGGGCTGGTGTTCGGCATGCTGGGGGACCATTTCGGGCGGCGCCGGGTGTTGTCGATCACGATCCTGCTGATGGCCGCAGCCACCACCCTGATCGGGCTGCTGCCGACCTATGCCAGCATCGGCCTGGCCGCCCCGTTGCTGTTGACGCTGATCCGCTGTGTGCAGGGTTTTTCCGCCGGTGGCGAATACGCCGGTGCCTGCATTTACCTCATCGAGCACGCCCCGGCCGGGCAGCGCGCCCGCTATGGCAGTGCCGCGCTGGTGTCGACCTTCGCCTCGTTCGCGGCCGCCGCCATCGTCACCTATGCCCTGAACCGCTGGCTGACAGCCGAGCAGATGGCAACCTTCGGTTGGCGCCTGCCCTTTCTGATCGCCGCGCCCCTCGGGCTGGTGGGCCTGTACCTGCGCTGGCGCCTGGACGAGACGCCGGCGTTCAAGGCGCTGGCTAGCGCCGAGCGTGCCGTGCATGCACCGCTGGGCCAGACATTGCGCGAGCAGGGCGGGGCGATGTGCTGCCTGGCGGCGTTCATCTCGCTGACCGCGCTGTCGTTCTACATGTGCACCACCTACTTCGTAACCTACCTGCAACTGCAAGGCGGCCAGCCGCAGCCCACAGCGCTGTTGATCTCTTTGCTGACCTTGCTGTTCGCCGCAGCCTGCTGCCCCTTTGCCGGACGCTTTTCCGACCGCGTTGGCCGGCGCCCGACCATGGTCACGGCTGCCGCCTGGCTGGTGCTGACCATTTACCCGGCGTTTCTGCTGGCGCGCTCCGGGTTGTTCTACCCAGCATTGGCGGGGGCATTCCTGTTGGCCATCGGCGCGGTGCTGTGCGGTGTGGTCACGGCCGTGCTGTTGTCGGAAGTGTTCCCCACCCGCAGTCGCTACACCGCCTCGGCCATCACCTACAACATGGCCTAAACGCTGTTCGGCGGTACCGCGCCGCTGATCGCCACCTGGCTGATCGAGCGCAGCGGTGACCCGCTGTCGCCGGCCTATTACCTGGCCGGTATCGCCCTGTTCGCCCTGGCGGGCGGGCTGTCGTTGCCGGAGACGGCGGGGCGCCCCTTGAGCCACGCCGCCGATCAACCCGCCAACCCCTTGGCATAAAAAAAACAGGCCCCGCTTGGGGCCCCCGCACCTCAACAACAACCATAAGACCCACGTGCGAATCGGCTCGGCGGCGCAGTTGCCGAGTGCATTCGCGATCACCAGGAGTGACGCAGAATGGCCCGTATAGGCGTAGATGTCGGCGGTACCAACACAGACCTGATCCTGGAAACCACGGAGCGCGACTCCATCGGCCGGCGGATCTTTTCCCACAAGGTCCCCACCACCCTCGAAGACCAGTCCATCGCTGTGATGCGCGGGATTCTCGAGCTGTGTGCCAAGGCCGGAATCGGCGCCGAAGAAGTGGACCTGATCGTCCATGGCACTACGGTGGCGACCAACATTTCCATCGAACACAATGGCGCCGAGGTGGGCATGCTCACCACCAGGGGCTTCCGCGACATTCTGCACATTGGCCGGCACAAACGGCCCTACAACTTCTCGCTGCAGTTCGATGTGCCATGGCAGAGCACACCGCTGGTGCGTCGGCGTAACCGCATCGCCATCAACGAGCGCATCCTACCGCCCCATGGCCAGGTCGAGACGCCGCTGGACGAGCAGGAAGTCCGCGAGGCCGCGCAGTTGCTCAAGGCCCGTGGCGTGCAGGCCGTAATCATCGGCTTCATGTACGCCTTCCTCGACCGCTCCCATGAGCTGCGCGCCAAGGCCATCGTGCAGAAGGTGATGCCCGAGGCGTTCGTCTGCTGCTCCACCGATGTGGTGGACGTGATGCGCGAGTACGAGCGCTTTTCCACCACGGCCATGAACGCCTACGTCGGACCGCGCACCGCCCACTACCTGACCCACCTGGCCAGCCAGCTGCGTGAAAACGGCATCCAGGCCGACCTGCGCATCATGCAGTCCAACGGCGGTGTGGCCACCGTTGAAAGCTGCTGCGAGCGGCCGGTGAACATCCTCATGTCCGGCCCCGCCGGTGGCGTGATGGGCGGGCATTACTTCGCTGGGCTCGACGGTGAGCGCAACATCATCACCGTCGACATTGGTGGTACCTCGGCGGACATCTCGACCTTGGTCGATGGCCAGATCAAGGTGATGAACCCGCGCGACTCCTACGTGTCCGGGCACCCGGTGCTGGTGCCGATGATCGACCTGATCACCATCGGTGCCGGTGGCGGATCGGTGGCCTTCATCGACCCGGCCGGTGGCTTCCAGGTCGGCCCACGCTCGGCCGGTTCCAACCCCGGCCCGGCCTGTTACGGCCGCGGTGGCGAGGAGCCCACCGTGACCGACGCCAACATCGTGTTGGGCCGTCTGGACCCGGACCAGATGCTGGGCGGCGACCTGAAGATCGACCCGGCGCTGTCGTTCCAGGCCATCGAGGCGAAGATCGCCAAGCCGTTGGGCCTTAGCGTGCACCGGGCGGCCCTGGGCATCCTGCGGGTGGTCAACAACAACATGGCCCTGGCCATTCGTTCCAACTCGGTGGCCCGTGGTATCGACCCCCGCGATTTCGTGCTGATGCCGTTCGGCGGGGCAGGGCCGGTGCATGGTCCGGCGCTGGCCGATGAGGTCAATGCCAAGTCGGTGCTCATCCCGCCAGCGCCGGGCATCACCGCCGCCGCAGGCCTGCTGACCACCGACCTGCAGTACGAGGCCCTGCGCTCGTTGCTGTGCACCCTGAATACCATCGACGACACGCAATTGAATCGGCTCGAAAGCGCCTTGCAGGAACTGGAAGCCAATGTTCGGCAACAACTGCGCAACGATGGCGTGGACGATGCCTGCATGCAGCTGACCCGCATCGCCGAATGCCGCTACGACGGTCAGGGCTTCGAGTTGCGTGCCCTGATCCCTGGCGGCAGGGTGGACCACCAGGCCATTGCCCAGGTCATGGCGCATTTCCACCAAGTGCATGAGCAGGACTACGGCTATTGCTACGCCGATGCCCCGGTGGAAGTCGTCAGCCTGCGTGTCATCGGCCATTCCCAGTCCGAGAAGCTGGCCTGGCAGCCGCTGCCGGCGGCGGTCGACAGCGACACCGGCCAGGCCTTCCTTTACGAGCGCGACACCTGGTTCGACGATGGCCAGTGCCTGCCCACGCCACGCTATGACCGCAGCAAGCTGCACGCCGGCCAGTACATCGAAGGCCCGGCCATGCTCATGCAGCACGACTCCACCTCGCTGGTGCCGCCGGGTTGGGTGGCCAGGGTGAGCGCCCACGGCAACCTGATCATCTCCCGCCAGTAACGCCAGAGGACACAGCCATGAATACGCAACCGGTCGATCCGATCACCCTGCAAGTCATCAGCGGCGCCTTGAAGACCATCGCCGAAGAGATGGGCCACGTGCTGTACCGCATGTCGTTCTCATCGATCATCCGCGAGTCCCAGGACATGGGCGCCGGGCTGTTCGACACCCGCTACCAGACCATCTGCGAGTCCGAATCCACGCCGATGCACATCGGCTCGATCCCGGCCTACCTGCGCGGCATCGAGGCCACCCTGCAAGGTGGCGCCTGGCACGAGGGCGATGTGGTGGTGCACAACCATCCCTATCACGGCTCCAGCCACAGCCCGGACCTGGCGGTGATCGTGCCGATTTTCCATGAAGGCGAGCTGGTGGGCTTTTCCGGCAACACCGCGCACCACATCGACATCGGCGCAGCTACGCCGGGGTTGATCATCGACGTAGGCGACGTGTACGCCGAAGGCATGCTGATGGCCGGGCTCAAGCTCTATGAGCGCGGTGTGCGCAACGAAGCGCTGGTGCAGATGTTCCGTTACAACAGCCGTGCATCCGACCAGCTGATTCGCGACATCGAAGCCCAGGTGGCCTCGGCGCAGCTGGGCGCCCGGCGCTTCAAGGAACTACTGACCCGCTACGGCAAGGACTTCAGCTTTACCGCGATCAACCAGTTGATCGACTACGCCGAAACCATCATGCGCCAGCAGATCGCGCAGATTCCCGATGGCGACTACCGCGCCGAAGGCTTCCTCGACGACGACGGCCGCAACCGCGAGCGGCGCCTGCCGGTGGTGGTCACGGTAAAAGTGAGCGGTGATGCCCTGGAGGTGGACCTGACCGGTTCGGCGTTGCAAACCGAAACCGCCTATAACGTGCCGTTCGAAGGTTCGTGCAAGGTGGCCGCCTACGCCGCCTTCCGCAAGCTGCTGCTCGACGCTGCCACGCTGCCCAGCCCGGTGCCGTCCAACGAGGGGTCGTTCCGCCCGATCAGCGTCGTGGCGCCGCTGGGCACGATTTTCAACCCAGTGTTCCCAGCCGCTGCCGAGGCGCGCTTCACCCAGTGCAACCGGATGATCGATCTCATCATCAAGGCCCTGGCCCCGGTGCTGCCGGAGCGGGTGATCGCCGGCAGCTCGGCGTCGATCTCCTTCGCTGCCTATTCCGGGGTGAAGGCCGATGGCGACTATTGGGTATTCCTCGAAGTCAACGAAGGGGCATACGGCGGGCGGCCGAAATCCGACGGGCCCGATGCCATCGACAACCTGATGGCCAACACCCGCAACAACCCCATCGAAGACCTGGGGATGCACCTGCCGATGATCTGCGACCGCTACGAGCTGCGTGACGATGTGCAGCCAGGCGCTGGCAAGTACCGCGGTGGCATCGGTGTGGTAAAGGCCCAGCGGGTGCTCACGGCGGGCTTCATCACCCACGAAAGCGAACGGCATTTCGATGTGCCCTGGGGGGTGTTCGGTGGCTGCGACGGGGTGGTAGGCAAGACCGAGATCTACAATGTCGCCAGCCCCGGGCAGGTGGTGTCGATGCCGTCGAAGTTCTCCGGGTACGCGTCCAAGGCGGGGGATGTGATGGCCTACTACTCGCCCTGTGGCGGTGGCTATGGCAACCCGCTAGAACGCAGTGCCGAGCAGGTGCGCGAAGACGTGCTGGATGACTTCTGCAGCCTCGAACAGGCCTTTGAGGTGTACGGAGTGGTGCTCGACGAGCAGGTGCGCCTGGACATCGAGGCCACCCGCGCCCGGCGCCAGCAACTGCAGGGCTGACCACAGGTCTGCCCGCCGCAGCCTTTGCTGGGTTGCTATTCGCCAGCAAAGGCCGTTGCCCACGTTCGTTCCTTTCCCCAAGAGCCTGCGGCCATCGCCATGGCAGGTAGGTTGCGCCTTCCATTCATGCACAGGTGCTTCGATGAACAGCCCCGAATTGACTTCTGTCTCACCGACTCCGGCCGTCTCCCGTCACAACCTGTTGGAACCGTCGATTCTTCCGGTACAACGACGACATCGCTCGATCGGTACCCTGGGTTTCACCTGGATCTGGATCGGTATCGCGTTCATGATCGCCACCTTCCAGCTGGGTGCTACGGGTGTTGCCGGCCTGCCGCTGCCACAGGTCGTAGCGATCATTCTGCTGGCCAACATCGTCCTGGCGCTACTGATGACCCTGACCGCGGACATCGGTACCGAACATGGTTTGTCTTTCGCGGTGTATTTGCGAGCGCCGTTCGGCGTGCATGGCACACACATTCCGTCATTGTTTCGCGGCCTGGTCGCGGCGATCTGGTTCGGTATCCAGACCTACCTCGGCGCCCTGGCCCTGAGCGGTATCGTCGAGTACTTGACCGGGTTCGACAACTGGGCCTTGTGGTATGTGATCTTCGCAGTGGTGCAAATCATCAATACCGCGCTGGGTATCAAGGCGGTAGAGTTTCTCTCGTCCATCGCAGCGCCGGCGATCATTGCCATCTCGGTTTGGATGTACCTGACCCTCGATGTGCTGGCAGTCACCAAAGGGGTCAATATCTGGACGTTCGTCGGCGACAAGCAGCTGACCATCATTACCCTGTTCCTGGCTAACGTGGCTTTCTGGTCGACCTTGGCCATCGACATTCCCAATATCACCCGTTACGTGCGGACACCAGTCAATGCTCGGGGGTTCCTGTCTCGTAACCGGCATATCTTTCTTGCTCAACTGGTCGCATTACCGCTGACTCAGACCTGGATCGCGGTCATTGGCGCGGCATCTTTCGTCGCCGCCGGAGACTGGAATCCAATCAATGTCATCCAGGCCCAGAGCACCGGGCTGAGCCTGGTCGTGCTGATGGTCCTGGTGGTGCTGGCACAGTGGTCGACCAATACTGCAGCCAACCTGATCCCGGCGGCGCTGACCTTCGTCAATGCTGGAGCACCACGAGTCAGATACCCGACTGCAGTGATGATCGCGGGAGTCATCGGTACACTTTCGATGCCGTGGGCCATCCTCGATAACCTGTTCGCCTTCCTGTTTTCGTATGGATCGTTCCTCTCGGCAATTGGCGGGATCATGGTGGCTGACTATTACCTGATTCGGCGACGCCGGTTGAACGTGCCGCAGTTGTATGAGCTGCAAGGGCAATTCCACTATTGGCGCGGTTTCAACCCTGCCGGCTTGTTAGCGTGGGCTGCGGCCAGCGTGTTGGCGTACTGTTCCGGTGACTGGGCATTTGTAGTCGGTTTCGTCAGCGGTTTGGTGATCCATGCCATGCTAATGAAGTTCTGGATCGTTCGGCGCTATCCCCAGCAAGAGCTCACCGGCAATGGCGCGCAGTGGCTGGCCAGCAGTGTCGGCCACGACTGGCGCTACGATGCCAGTACCGATCGCTTCGGCCTTACGCCATCAGATCAGGCGTGAAGCTCCGCAGCTCGGTGCCCTAGTAGGGCTTTGAAACGCGCGGCGGTAGGGCTCTGGTATTCCTCGTTCCACGCGGCGATGGTCTGCACCTGGGCATGCTCGTCCTGCAGCGGCACGATGACCACGCCTTCGCGCTGGATCCGGTAGGCGCATTCCGAATACAGCGACACCCCCATGTTGGCCGCCACCAGCCCGAGGATACCGATGCTGGTGGTGGCCTCCTGGTGAATGTTCGGGCTGAAACCGGCGCGCTGGCACAGCTGAAACGCCTGGTCGCGGAATTGGCTCCAGCCACTGGGCGCACCGAAGATGAAGCGCTCGTCGCGCAACTGTTCGATGCGCAAAGTGGCCTGTCCGGCCAGCGGGTGCCGTGACGGCAGAATTGCCACCATGCGTTCCTGGTTCACCGGCAATGAGGCGATGTCCGGCTCGGTCATTGGCCCCAGCAGGAACCCCACGTCGATCAGGCAATCGCGGATCGCCTTGTACTGCTCGTGAGAGGGCATGTACAGCAACTCCACGGTCACATCCGGGTGCAGGTCCTTGAAGCGCTCGAGAATGCCCGGCAGCGCGCCGTTGATGGCGAAGTCGTTGTAGGCCACGGTCAGGTGGCCGATGTCCCCCGCCGCGGCGCTACGCGCCAGGTCGATACCGCGTTCGATATGGCGGAACACCTGCTGGCATTCCTGCAAGAACAGCCGACCGGCCTCGGTCAGCGCCACATGGCGCGTGGTGCGCATGAACAACTCCGCCCCCAGCTCGCTTTCCAGCGCCTTGATCAGGCGGCTCAAAGCCGGCTGGGTGATGAACAGGGCATCGGCGGCGCGCTTGAAATGCAGCAGTTGCGCGACGCGGACGAAGGCTTTTATCTGCTTGAGATCAAAGCGGATATTAATGCTCATTTTGGTATCAATGCTCGCCAACAATGAATTGGATGTCATCAGTGGCCGAGATTATCGTGAGTTCCAGGTCAAGGCAAACCTTCCTTGCCGAACCGCTCACAACGACCCACTGGGGAGATTCACTATGTCGCAAGACCTGATGACCATGCTCGAACGCGCCTTCGAAGAATCGACCAAGCTCTACAAGGAGCGTGGCTTCCAGCGCCGTATCGGCTTCGGCAAGCGCCCGGCGCTGATCAACGTCGACCTGGCCAACGCCTGGACCCGCCCAGGCAACCCGTTCACCTGCGAAAAGATCGACGACGAAATCATCCCCGGCGTGCAGCGCCTGATGAAGGTGTTCCGTGCCAACCACTTCCCGATCGTCCACGTCACCACCTGCTACCAGAACACCGACCGCCATGACCCCAACACCGACATGGGCCAGTGGCACAACAAGATCCCGGTGGACGTGGTCAACCAGGCCGATGAGAACCTCTGGGCGATCGACTCGCGCATCGCGCCAGTCGATGGCGAGTTCGTGCTGGTGAAGAAGCGCGCCAGTTCGTTCAGCGGCACCTCGCTGGCCGGGTACCTGCGCTCGGCAGGGGTCGACACCATCCTGGTGACCGGCGTGACGGCCTCGGCTTGCGTGCGTACCACCCTGTGCGACGGCCTGGCCGAAGGCTTCCGCACCATCGCCGTGAAAGAGTGCATCGGCGACCGGGTACCGGGCGCGGTGGCCTGGAACCTGTTTGACATTGATGCCAAGTTCGCCGACGTGGAAACCGTCGACAGCTGCCTGGATTACCTGGCTAGCATTGGCAAACGTTGACCGCCCGGGTGTGACCCGCGCCATGCTGAAGCCGGGCTTCAGCATGGCGCGTTGCGTTTGTCCAGCCGCATGGCTGAAACACACCTGTACGCCAGGCTCATTGATTGCAAGCTAAGCGATTGTTAAGGTCGGTCCTCCCAAGAATCATCATGAGCGTCTGGTCGAGCTGGCAACTATCTTCAACTGCGAAACAGCCGACCTGCTGACCGAGGGAGCTCCCGCCCGGAGGACCAGGCCCGCAGGCTCCATGACCTTCTTTCCCGGCTGACAGCGGCAGACCGTGAGCTTGTCATGGACATGGTGGAGCGCCTGGTTGCCCGGCTCGGCCAGGACTGAGCGCTGAATCATGGCGACTACATGGCGGGCTCGGACGCCTCCTCTGTACCCGGCTCATCGAACAGCGATCCACAGCGCAGGCACAAATACCTGAACCCTCCGAAGTGATATTTGGCGACCCCAGGGTTGGGGTATCTGTGTCCGCCTCCTGAGCCCCCTGCAATGCACTGTCGGCCAGGCTGACCAGCAGGGCGATGCCCTTGGCAACGTCCCGCGTCAGAATGGCCTTGGACTCGCAGATTAAGCATCTGATCATGGTTCCTCGTGGTAATAACGGCCGAATGCACAGCCGCTGGTGATGACTGGTTGGCGGTTGTCGCTGGGGGTTTTCAGCAGGGATTGCCCGGGCGTGGGCAGAGCAATCTGAGCAGGCGATTCAGCATCCAGCAGGCCAGGACCACGGCGAGCAGCAGCGGCGGGAAGCGCAGCATGAGCAAGATGCTCAGCACCACCGTAGCAGCGGCCGCGAGCGCGCCGATGAAGATGAGCAGGTGGAGTAGAAATCGAAGTAGAAGCATAGTGAGTCTCCAAGAAAACCTGCCTGGCCGATGACGGCAGCGCAGGCAGGTGGGATTCAGTGGGGCTGTGAGGCGAGGGCTTCCAGTTTGTCTGCGAGGAATTTGGGCGCCGCCTGTGAATCAACGGGGGCGGTCGAGCTGGCTGGCTCTGGGGCGGTGAAGAACTCCTCGATCACGGCGTGACTGTCTTCTTCGCTGTCCTCAAAGGCGCCATTGCCGAAGCCCCGGCGGGCTGCCTCATCCAGCGCCCCTTGATCGAAGCCGGCGGCTTGCCGTTGCGCCGCGAGCTCGCCCGCCTGCTGCAGAGCTTCAGCCATGCCCATGCCGTTGCGTACCGTGAGGTCGACGTAGAAGATCGGGGTGCCGTGGCTCTGGCGCGTCGACTTGCCGCGTAGGCGCAGCTCCAGCGGCAGGCAGGCCAAGCGATTGCCGGAAATGGCCTGGAAGTAATGTAGCCGGGCTGCCAGGGTGCGTATGCTGTTGAAGCCGGTGGTGCGGAACACGAAGCTGCCCAGCGGATCGTCGTCACCAATGATCACGTTCAGTCGGCCGTAAGGTTTGCAGGCATTGCCTTTGGCCAACGAGCAGGTGTCTGGCGAAGGGCAGGGCAGTGACTGCATGCCGTCCTGGGTGACCCGCTTGCAGATCTCGCCGTTGCCCACGCACAGCGGCCGCCCGGATTGCCGGTCGAACAGGGTGTAGTCGGCGCGAAAGTTCAGCTCCGGTTCGTTGAACAGCAGGCGTACCGGGATGCTGCGCAGCTTGTCTTCCTTGCCCTGACGCAGCTCATCATTGAGCGGGTGCAGCAACCAGCCGTCATTGCCTTGTACCTGGGAGGTGATGGTGAACTGGTCATCCTTCTCCGGAAGGCGCTTGCCGTTCTTCTTGACGACCTTACCGATAGAGATGCGTCCGAGCACCGGGGGCGTGATAGCCAGACCTTTGAGCATGGGGGTTCTCCTGAAAATGAAAAAAGGCCAGCCACGCAGCACGAACTGCATGGACTGGCCAAGGGGGGGAAGAGTTGATGGAGATGGAAATCAGCCGACCAGGAAACGCCGCGCACCGGGTTTCAGCAGCGGGTACTTGGCCTGCAGGTAGGGCTTTTCCTGGAGCAGTTGAGCGACATCGAGACCGACGCTGTCCTTGGCCTTGCGCCAGCTGACGTAGCCGCTGGAGAACTCCGCCCGACTGGCATCACCCATGGCCTGTTGCAGCATCTGCTTGAGCTCGGCCTCGCGCTTTTCCTTGTCGGCAATCGACTGGCGAACGGCCTTGAGCTCGATGAAGGCAGCGGCCAGTCCGGCATGGCTGCTGAAGTCGACGACCTGACCGTTATCCTCTGGATAGAGGCAGCGCAGTGCTGCTTCAGCAGAGACGGTGCCATCGGCTGGCGGTGGCGTATCGGTTTCCACGTAGTGCCAGAACTTGCGCTCCAGTTCGATCAGGCGAGCGATCATCTGCTCGTCCCGCTCGATGCGGTGGATATCCAGCGTCTGTCCGCCGAGCAGCACGGCCACATCCGCAGCCTGCTTGCCGGTGACGGCGAGCTGGTGCATCACCTGCAGCTGCACATACTCGGGCACGCCTTCTTTCCAGAGGCGTGCCCCGTTTATGCCGCCGGTCTTGCATTCGAGGATCTGCACGTCGTCGGCACCGATCACCTCACGGTCGATGTTGGCCAGCATCCAGGGCAACTCGGGATCGGGATGCTGCAGCACGGCGTTGATACGCCGGACTTTGTTCTTGGTGCGCTTGCTGTAATGCCAGGCTACGATGGGTTCCAGGACATTGCCCCAGTACATCGGGCTTTCCTCATCGTGGGGATCGGCCTTGGGCAGCTCGGTGTCGCGGCCGGTTTTCTCCAGCCATAGCTCCAGCTGCGACTTGTAGGGGTTCAGTCCCACGGCAGCGGCGGCATCCGAACTGCCGATGCCCTGCTTGCGGATCTGCAGCCAGTCCTCGCGCGGCAGCTCCTTGGTGCTGACCAAGCGCAGGGCAGGACGTTTCTTGCGGGTGCTGCCGTTCAATGACGTTGCTTTCATGGTATTCACCTGCTGACATAAAAACGCCCAGCCAGCACAAGGCTGACCGGGCGCGATGGGTGAGGTAGGTGACGATTAAGCGGCGAGTTGCAGTGCGGCATCTAAGGCGCGTTGCTTAATCTGTGCGCCCTGGCCGAACCAGGCCGAGTCCATGCGGTATCTCGGTATTCCCCTGGGTGGTCATGGGCATCCAGGCACTGGCCATGCTGTTCCAGTTCGCCAGCTTCGGCAGCTGGGGCATCACCGCCTGCCTGACCGCGGGCGTGCTGGTGGTGCTGATCCGCCAATACTGGACGGTGAGCATGGGCATGCGTGGCCTGATCATGACCGACATGTACCAGGGCCTGATCGCCTACGTCCTGGCCGCGGCGCTCTGCGTCTTCCTGCTGGGGGGCAGTGAAAACGCCTCCTTCGCCAACCTGGCCGAACTGCCGGCCAAGATGCTGCTGATTCCCGGAGACACCGGCACCGGCTATGGCGCCTGGTACATGTTCAGCCTGATCTTCACCGGGGTGATCGGCTCCATGTGCTGGCCCATGAGCTTCCAGCGCATCTACACCGCCAGCGGCGTCCGCTCGGTAAAGAAGGGCACGGTCTATACCATCCTGCTGGTGGGCGGCTTCTACGGCATCCTCATGCTGTTCGCCGCCGCGGTCAGCCAGGACCCGAACGTGGCGGCCCATCCGCAGCAGGGCTGGTTCCTGTCCCTGTTCGATATCGGCGGGCCGTGGCTGTTGGCGCTGGCCATCGCCATCGTCCTGGCCGCGAGCATCGGTCACGTCGACGGCTGCGTGCAGGTCTGCGGTGTGCAGTTCGCTAATGATCTCGCGACCTGGACCACGCCCCGGACCGACCGCCAGCTCACCGCGCTGGCCAAGGGCGGAATGATCGTCTTCATCGCCGCCGCCGCCGTGGTGGCCTACCTGACGTTCAACTACTCACGCCTGCAGCTGCTGGCCCAGATCTCCTACCAGGGGATCATCCAGCTGGCCGTGCCGCTGTTCTTCGGCATCTTCACCCGCTGGGGCAACAAGCAGGGCGCCATCCTGGGGATGCTCACCGGCATTCTCATCGCCATCGTCCTGACGGTGCTCTACCCGGACGACATCGCTGCCCTGGGTTCGCTCACCAGCGGGATCGTCGGCGTGATCTTCAATGCCCTGGTGTTTGTGGGTTGCGCTCTGGCCATCAAGCCCAGTGAGGCGGAAAGCCGGCGGGTCGCCGATCTGTTCGAGCTCGGCGTGGCCCCGCGTCCGGCCGCCAAAGGTGCGGTAGCGCCGGCAATGGGCTGAGCCGTCCCTCCCGGCCGCCAGCGCGCTGTTGGCGGCCGCGTCTCTTCAACACGCTGGAAAATTCCCATGGCTCTTGCTTTGTTCGACCTCGACGAAACCCTCATCCACGGCGATTGCGCCAGCCTCTGGAGTGCCTGGATGGCACGCATCGGCTGGGTAGACGCCGAGGACTTCCCGCGCCGCGACCAGGCGCTCATGGCCCTGTACGGCCAGGGGCAACTGGCCATGGAAGACTACATGGCGTTCAGCCTCGAACCGCTGGTTGGCCGGACGCCCAAGGAGGTGGCCGAGGTGGTGCACGGTTACCTCGATACGGTCATCGCACCGCGCTTCTATCCCGACGCCCGCAGCACCGTGGAGGCCCACCGCCAGGCGGGCGACCGTCTGCTGGTAATTTCGGCCTCGGCGGCCTTCCTGGTCCAACCCATCGCGGCCTGCCTCGGTATCGACGAGGTGCTGGCGATAGACGTGGAGGTCGTCGCAGGTCGGTATACGGGGCGCACCTCGGGCGTGCTCACCTACCGTGAGGGCAAGGTGATCCGTCTCGAGCAGTGGCTTCAGGAGCAGCACGAGTCCCTGGCGGGCGCCAGTTTCTACTCAGACTCCCGTAACGACCTGCCCCTGTTGAGCAAGGTCGAGCACCCGGTGGCGGTCAACCCCGACGAGGTACTGCTGGCTCAGGCCCAGGCCGCAGGATGGAAGGTGCTCGACTGGCGGCCGGCGTAACCGCCCAAGCGGCGCCAACCAAAGCGGTGCGTGCATCAGCCGACTGCACGCTACCGGTGCACGGGGCGCACATTGGGCCGTCACCTCCGTTCTTTTAGCTGGTGTCTGAAGGCTCAAGGACGGGGAATAGAAGCCGCCCTTGGACACCAAGCACAACTTGGCACAGAGCATGCAAATCTTGAATTCACACTTGTATACAGGAATGGATGCTCATGAATCCGTACCCCATCAGTACCCGGACCCAGCGCTATGCCGCAGGTGATCTGACGCCCAGCCAGACCGTACAGACCTTGCTCGAGATGCTGGAGCTCAGTGATCGACCGGAGGTATGGATTCACCGTCTGCCGCAGGCGGCCCTGCAGGCGCGGGCCCGGGAGTTGGAGCAGCAGGCCAACGAGCTCGGCGGCGCGCTGCAGGAGCGGTTTCCACTCTTTGGCATTCCCTTCGCGGTCAAGGACAACATCGATGTGGCAGGACTCCCCACCACGGTGGCCTGTCCGGAGTTCGCCTACGTGGCCCGGGAAAACGCCTACGTCGTCCAGCGTCTGCTGGATGCCGGCGCCATCCTGGTCGGCAAGACCAACCTCGATCAGTTCGCCACGGGCCTGGTGGGCGTCCGCTCGCCCTATGGCGCCGTGCGCAACGCGGTCGATGAGCGCTACGTGTCCGGTGGCTCCAGCTCCGGCTCGGCCGTCGCCGTCGCCCTGGGCTATGTCGCCTTCGCCCTGGGGACGGATACGGCCGGCTCCGGGCGGGTGCCCGCCGGATTCAATGGGATCGTCGGGCTCAAGCCGAGCCTGGGACTGCTGAGCAGCCGCGGCGTCGTGCCGGCCTGCCGGAGCGTCGATACCCTGTCCATCTTCGCCGCGGATGCCGCCAGTGCCTGGCAGGTCATGCAGGTGGCGGCCCACTACGATGCAGAGGACGCCTATGCGCGCCAACCCCTGACCCGGCCCGTGCAGCGCCGGCGGCGTAGGGTGGCGGTACCGGCGCAGCCGGAATTCTTCGGCGACGGCCAGGCCGCGCAAGCCTACGCGCAGAGCCTGGCGCGGTTGCGCCAGGATCCCAGCGTCACGATCGACGAAATACCCTATGCCGTCCTGGCCGAAGCAGCCGCACTGCTTTATCAGGGACCCTGGGTGGCCGAAAGACGGGCTGCCGTAGGGCAGTTCTATGCTGAACGACCGGCTGCCCTCCATCCCGTGGTCAAGGGCATCCTGGCTGGCGCGGATCGTTTTACCGCGGTCGATACCTTTGAGGCGCAATACCGGCTGCAAGCCCTGACCCGGGACGCCGAGCGACTGCTGGCGGGCTTCGACCTGCTGGTGGTGCCCACGGCGCCGTGCATGCCCACCATCGCCGAGGTCATGGCGGATCCCGTCCAGAGCAATGCGCGCCTGGGCTACTACACCAATTTCGTCAATTTGATGAACATGGCGGCCTTTGCTTTGCCAGGGGTACCCCGGGGCGATGGTCTGCCGGCAGGTATCACCCTGATCGGCCGGGCTGGTTCGGACCAGTACCTGGCCGAGACCGCCGCCCGCTGGCAATCGCTATTCGGAGGCGAAGACCAAGGCGACGCCATCGCCCTCGCGCCGCTGGACGCCGGTGAACCCCAGGTGGAAGTGGCCGTCGTGGGCGCGCATCTCTGGGGCCAGCCGCTGAACTGGCAACTGCTCGAAAGCGGTGCCCGGCGCCTGTCCAGCACCACCACCAGTGACCACTACCGACTCTATGCCCTGGCCAATACCCAGCCGGCCAAGCCTGGCCTGGTCAGGGTGGCGGAGGAGGGCGCGGCGATCGACCTCGAGGTCTGGACCATGCCACTGCGCCTCTTCGGCGCCTTCGTCGCCGCGATTCCCGCGCCGCTCGGCATCGGCTCGGTCGAGTTGGCCGATGGACGCTGGGTCAAGGGCTTCATCTGTGAGCCTGCCGGCCTCGATGGCGCCCAAGACATCACCCGCTTTGGAGGCTGGCGCGCCTATCGCGCTTCGCTCTGATCCCGACACCCACCGAGGACCTTGACATGAATCCTATCGACCGTCGCAATTTCATCAAGCTGGCAGGGCTGATCGGCGCCAGTGCCGCACTCCCGTTCAGCCTGGCCCGGGCTGCCGACAAGCCCCTCGTCGTCGGCTTCATCTATGTCGGCGCCCGCGATGATTTCGGCTACAACCAGGCCCATGCGCAGGCCGCTGCGATCATCAAGACCCTGCCCAACGTCAAGGTGATCGAAGAGGAGAATGTCCCGGAGACGGTGGCGGTGCAGAAATCCATGGAGGCGATGATCCGCCAGGATGGCGCCACCCTGATCTTCCCCACCTCCTTTGGCTACTTCGACCCCCATGTGCTCAAGATGGCGAAGAAGTATCCGGATGTCCGCTTCGCCCACTGCGGTGGCCTCTGGCAGGAGGGTAAGGATCCGCTCAATGCGGGCAGTTTCTTCGGCTACATCGATGAGGGTCAGTACCTCAACGGCGTGGTGGCGGGCCATATGAGCCAGTCGAAGAAGCTCGGCTTCATCGCGGCCAAGCCCGTGCCCCAGGTGCTGCGCAACCTCAATGCCTTCACCCTCGGTGCGCGCTCGGTCGATCCGAGCATCACCGTCACGGTGATCTTCACCGGTGACTGGTCGCTGCCGGTCAAGGAAGCCGAGGCGGCCAACAGCCTGATCGACCGCGGCTGCGACGTCCTGACCTGTCACGTGGATGGTCCCAAGGTGATCGTCGAAACCGCCGAAAAGCGGGGCGTCATGACCTGCGGCTACCACGCCAGCCAGGCGGCCCTGGCGCCTGAGGGCTATCTCACCGGTGCCGAGTGGAATTGGGAAACCCCTTATCGCGCCCATGTCGAGGCCGCCCAGGCCGGCAAGCCGATGATCAACTTCATGCGTGGCGGGCTCAAGGACGGCTTCGTGAAGACCTCGGCCTACGGCCCGAAGGTGAGCGACGCGGCCAAGCAGCAGGCCGACGCCATCAAGGCCCAGATGCTCGCGGGCAGCTTCGTCATCTTCAAGGGCCCGATCAAGGACAACAAGGGCACTGTCGTCATCGCGGAAGGTACCAGCCAGCCGCAGACCGACGTGGTGCTGGAGCGGATGAACTACCTGGTCGAAGGCGTCCAGGGCCATATCTGAGGGTGGCATGAATAGCCTCGAACACAAGCTGCAACGGCTGGCGGCCAGGGCGCTGCCCGGACTGCCCACGCTGCTCGCCGTGCTGTCCTCGGGCGCACTGTTTCTGCTCTTCCTCGCCGTGCAGAACAAGCCGGCGCTGGCGGCGGGCGCCTTGGTCTTCGAAGGCGCCTTCAGCTCTTCCTTCGCCTGGGAAAATACCCTCCAGCGCGCCGCGCCCCTGATGCTGACCGCCCTGTGCGTCGCGCTGCCAGCCCGGGCCGGGCTGATCATCATCGGCGGGGAAGGGGCCCTGGTACTGGGCGGTCTGGCCGCCGCGGTGCTGCCCCTGTGGCTACCCGCGCTTCCCGGGCCTTTGATGCTGGTACTGATGGGCCTGGCGGCCATGCTGGTCGGCGGTCTGTGGATCGGGCTGGCGGGCTGGATGCGGCAGAGCCGCGGCCTCAACGAGACGATCGGCAGCCTGCTGCTCTCCTACATCGGCATCGCGCTGTTTCGGCAATTGGTCGAAGGCCCGCTGCGCGATCCGGCGAGTCTGAACAAGCCCTCGACCGTACCGCTCGAGGATACCTATCTCATCGGTACCGTGAGCGACGCCTTTGCCGTGCACTGGGGATTGGTGGCGGGCGTCATCGCCTGCCTGCTGGCCTATGTCCTGTTGCGCCATAGTGTCAGCGGCTTCGCCCTGGGCATCGTCGGCGGCAACGTGCGAACCGCGCGGATGCTGGGACTTTCCGTCAATCGCCTGGTACTGATGACCTGCCTGCTCGGCGGGGCGGCGGCGGGGCTCGCCGGGATGTTCGAGGTCGCGGCGGTGCAGGGCAGTGCGAACGCGGCGCTGATCGCCGGCTATGGCACCAGCGGCATTCTGGTGGCCTTCGCCGCCCGGCATAACCCCCTGGCCATCATCCTCTGCGCCACGCTGCTGGGCGGGGTAGAGGCCAGCGGCAGCCTGTTGCAGCGGCGCCTGGACCTGCCCGATGCGACGACGCTGATCCTCGAGGGCATCCTGTTCACCAATCTGCTGGCCTGGGAAGCCCTGAGCCCACGCCTCACGGCCTGGCGTCTGCGGCTGTTGGCGAAGGCGGCAACCCCGGTCGGAGGCGTTCCCGAACATGGCTAACCTCGATTGGCTGACCTTCTTCCTGGCGCTGCTGGCCGGCGCGGTGCGGGTGGGTACGCCCTTTCTGTTCGTCAGTCTGGGCGAGTGCCTCACCGAGAAAGGCGGACGCATCAACCTGGGCCTGGAAGGCATCCTAGTCGCGGGGGCCATGACCGGCTATGCCGCGTCCTACCTGTCCGGCTCACCCTGGCTGGGCGTGCTCGCGGCAGGCTGTACCGGCCTGCTGTTGGGGTTGCTGCATGGCATCGTCTGCTCGCTACCCAAGGTCAACGACATCGCCTTCGGTATCGCCCTGATCCTGCTGGGAACGGGCCTGGCGTTCTTTCTCGGCAAGGCCTTCATCCAGCCGCAGGCACCCATGCTGCCGTCGTTTTCGCTGGGGCACTGGTCCGCGGATGAGCGGGTGCGCTCGGCACTGAACATCAATGTGCTGTTCTTCCTGGGTGTGGCCCTGGCCATCCTGCTGCACTGGGGGCTGCGCAGCACCCGCTGGGGCCTGATGCTGCGCCTGGTCGGTGATCATGCCGAATCGGCCCAGGCCCTGGGCTATCACCCGATCAGGGTACGCATCTGGGCGACGTCGGTCGGCGGCTTTCTCGCCGGCGTCGGCGGCGCCTATCTCTCGCTGTATTACCCCGGCAGCTGGAACGAGGGGCTTTCCAGTGGCCAGGGGTTGATGGCCGTGGCCCTGGTGATCTTCGCGCGCTGGCAACCGCTGAATTGCCTGTGGGCCTCCTTGTTGTTCGGCGCGGCCGGCGCCATTGGCCCCGCCCTGCAGGCAGTGGGTATCAGTACGGGTTACTACCTGTTCGCCGCCGCGCCCTATGCCCTGACGCTGCTGGTGATGTTCGTCACCTGCCGGCCAAATCGAACCCTGACTGGCGCTCCCGGCGAGCTCAGTCTCACCCGCTAGAGGTAAAAGCTCATGTCCAGTGGTCTTGGTGGTTTGAACAAGTCGCCCAATGGCGTCGTGATCGGTCTGGCGCAGCTGTCGCTGCCGGATCCCCATACCCGGGAGGCCCTGTGGGCGCAGACCCAGAGGGTGGTGGAAATGGTCGGCAAGGCCCGGCGGGGCATGCCGAGCCTGGATCTGATCGTCTTCCCGGAATACTCGCTGCACGGGCTGTCCATGGATACCTCACCGGAGATCCTCTGCTCCCTGGAAGGGCCGGAAGTGGCGGCGCTACGCCAGGCCTGCGTCGATAACCGCATCTGGGGTTGCTTCTCCATCATGGAGGCCAATCCAGCGGGCAACCCTTTCAACAGTGGTCTCATCGTCGACGATACCGGCGAGATCCGCCTGTACTACCGCAAGATGCACCCTTGGGTGCCGGTCGAGCCCTGGGAGCCGGGCGACCAGGGCATTCCAGTCTGTGACGGTCCGCGTGGCAGCAAGCTGGCATTGATCATCTGTCACGATGGCATGTTCCCGGAAATGGCGCGCGAGTGCGCCTACAAGGGTGCCGAGATCATGATTCGTACCGCGGGCTATACCGCCCCGATCCGTCATGCCTGGCAGATCACCAACCAGGCCAATGCCTTCTGCAATCTGATGCAGACCGCGAGCGTCTGCATGTGTGGGTCCGATGGCACCTTCGACTCGATGGGCGAAGCCATGTTCGTCGATTTCGACGGTAGCGTGATGAACCAGGGCGGCGGTCGTGCCGACGAGATCGTCTGCTGTGAAATGCGTCCGGACCTGGTGCGTGAAGCGCGAGTGCACTGGGGCGTGGAGAACAACATCTACCAATTCGGCCACCGTGGCTATTCCGCCGTCAAGGGCGGCGCCCAGGATTGCCCCTACACCTACATGCATGACCTGGCGGCGGGTCGCTATCGGCTGCCGTGGGAGGACCAGGTGGTCCACACCGATGGCACCTCCTGCGGAATGCCCGCACCGGAGCGCCCGTTCACGCCCTCAGCTCAGGAGTGACCCATGAGTCCACGTCTGCTCGCCTCAGCGCCTTACCCCTGGCCCTATGACGGTCGGCTCGATCCGGCCAACACCGCCCTGGTGATCATCGACATGCAGACCGACTTCTGTGGCGTCGGCGGCTATGTCGATGCCATGGGCTACGACCTGTCGCTGACCCGCGCGCCCATCGAGCCAATAAGGTCGGTGCTCGAGGTCATGCGGGCCCAGGGATTTCCCATCATCCATACCCGGGAGGGCCATCGTCCCGACCTGTCCGACTTGCCGGCCAACAAGCGCTGGCGCTCGCGGAACATCGGCGCCGGCATTGGCGATGACGGTCCCTGCGGTCGCATCCTGATCCGGGGTGAGCCGGGGTGGGAGATCATTCCGGAGCTGGCGCCGCTACCCGGCGAGATCGTCATCGACAAGCCCGGCAAGGGGTCGTTCTACGCCACGGATCTTGAACTCATCCTGCGCACCCGCGGCATCGCCAACCTGATCCTCACCGGGATCACCACGGATGTCTGTGTCCATACCACCATGCGCGAGGGCAACGACCGCGGCTTCGAATGCATCCTGCTCGAAGACTGCTGCGGCGCCACGGACCACGGCAACCACTTGGCCGCGCTCAACATGGTCAAGATGCAGGGTGGGGTCTTTGGCGCGGTGGGCGACTCGTCCATGCTGCTCGCCGTGCTGGCAGGGGACTGAGCCATGCGCGCCCTGGATCTGGAGATCATCGGTGCCGGCAAGACCTTCGGCAGCTTTCGCGCCCTGGCTGAGGTCTCCCTGAAGGTCAGGGCCGGGACCGTGCACGCTTTACTGGGCGAAAACGGGGCGGGCAAGAGCACCCTGGTTAAGGGCATCGTCGGCTATGGCCCGCTCGACGAAGGCGCGATCCTGGTGAACGATCGCGAGCGACAGATCCGCACGCCGAGGGACGCCCACGCCCTCGGAATCGGCATGGTCTATCAGCACTTCACCGTGGCACCGGGGCTCAGCGTCGCGGAAAACCTGGTGCTGTCGCGCGGCGACCTGGCCTGGCGTATCGACTGGTCGCAAGAGCGCGAGCGGCTGGCCGCTTTCATGGCGGGCATGCCGTTCCGCCTGGACCTGGAGCGTCCCGTGAGCAGCCTGGCGGCGGGTGAAAAACAGAAGCTCGAGATCCTCAAGCAGCTGTACCTGGAAAGGCACCTCATCATCCTTGATGAGCCGACCTCGGTCCTGACGCCCCAGGAGGCCGATGAAGTCTTGGGGTTGATGCAGCAGATGGCCCATCGAGGAGATATCTCGGTGCTGATGATCACCCATAAGTTTCGTGAAGTGACCGCCTTCGCCGATGACGTCACGGTCCTGCGCAAGGGCCGGCTGGTTGGTAGCACAGCCGTTGCAGACACTTCGCCCGAATTCCTGGCCAGCTGGATGATGGGCGAGGCGGGCGCCGCCGCGGCCAAGCTCGAGCGGTCCGGCGTGATCGAGGCGGCACCTCGCCTGGAGGTGGTTAAGCTGGATGTGCCAGGCGACAAGGGGACGCTGGCGGTCAGCGGGCTGTCGCTGGCCGTACGCCCCGGCGAGATCGTGGGTATCGCCGGGATTTCCGGTAACGGCCAGCGTGAGCTCACCGAGGCCCTGCTGGGGCAGCGCAAGGCCGGTGCCGGCGAGATCCGGGTGAACGGCCAGCGCTATCACGCCACCCGCCGCGAGATGCAGCACCTGCGCCTCTACAGCCTGCCGGAGGAGCCGCTGCGCAATGCCTGCATCGCCAGCCTGAGCGTGGCGGAGAACCTGGCCTTGCGCAATTTCGACCAGGCACCGCTGTGCCGCCAGGGCTGGCGCCTTGATCGCCGAGCCATCCGTACTCAGGCGCGCGACCTCATCGCGCGCTTCCAGGTGACGCCGGCCGATCCGGAGCGGCCCATCGGTACCCTGTCGGGGGGGAACGTCCAGCGTGCCGTCCTGGCGCGGGAGTTGACCGAGGGGGTCGCGGTACTGATCGTCTCCAATCCGGTGTTCGGACTGGACTTCGCGTCGGCGGCGCTCATTCACCAACGGATCGTCGCGGCCAGGAATTCCGGTGCGGCGGTGCTGCTGTTGAGCGAAGACCTGGATGAACTGCTGGAACTGGCCGACCGCATTCTGGTGATGCATGACGGCCATATCGGCTTCGAGACCGCCATCGCCCAGGCCGACCGGGCCGTGCTGGGTCACCATATGGCGGGCGGTGCGACGCAGGCGGAGGCCGTATGATCCAGGTGAGCGCCCGTCCCGACACCTTCGCCTTCGAGCCGGCCAGTACGGCGCTCGTGGTGATCGACATGCAGCGGGATTTCATCGAACCTGGCGGCTTCGGCGCGGCGCTGGGCAACGATGTGACGCCGCTGAAAGCCATCATCCCAGCCGTGCAGCGGCTGCTGGCGTTGGCCCGTCAGCACCGGGTGCTGGTGGTCCATACCCGCGAATCCCACCTTCCCGACCTGTCCGATTGCCCCCCTGCCAAACACGCCCACGGACTGCCCGGACTGCGGATCGGCGACCCCGGGCCGATGGGGCGCATCCTGGTTCGTGGCGAACCCGGCAACCAGCTCCTCGCCGAGGTCGCCCCGATAGAGGGCGAGTGGGTGATCGACAAACCGGGCAAGGGCATGTTCCATGCGACCGGTCTGCACGAGCGACTGCAAGCCGAGGGCGTCAGTCACCTGGTGTTCGCCGGCGTCACCACCGAGGTCTGCGTGCAGACCAGCATGCGGGAAGCCAATGATCGCGGCTATCGTTGTCTGCTGATCGAGGACGCCACGGAAAGCTATTTCCCGGCGTTCAAACGCGCGACACTGGACATGATCGTCGCCCAGGGCGGCATCGTCGGCCGGACGGCCTCTTTGGCGGCCCTGGAAGCCGCTCTGCACAAGGACCTGCCATGACTTCGGTTTCCGCAATCAATCTTCCCGAGGTAGTGGCCGCGGTAACGGCGGCCTTTCGCGATTACGAGCGGGCGCTGATCGCCAACGAGCTGGAAACGCTCGACGGGTACTTCTGGTCGTCGCCCCACACGGTGCGCTTCGGGGTGGCGGAAAATCTCTATGGCAGCGAGGCCATCGCCGCGTATCGACGGCTCTGCCAACCGGTCGGGGCGGGCAGACGTCTGCACCACACGGTGATCACCACCTTCGGCGAGGACTGCGCCACCGTCAGCACCGAATTCAGCGATGGCGTTACCGCACGGGTCGGACGCCAGATGCAGACCTGGCTGTGTCTGGAAGGGGAGTGGAAGGTCGTCGCCGCCCACGTCAGTATCGACCTGGACACCTTGGACACCCGGGATAACCCATGACCCAGTTCCAGACCAACGCCCTGGGCGAGCAGATCTACCTGAGAATCAAGCAGGAAATCTTCGATTTCTATCTGCTGCCTCATGACCGCTTCACAGAGACGCAGATCGCCGAGCGCTACCAGGTGTCCCGTACGCCGGTCCGCGACGCCCTCTATCGCTTACAGCGCGAAGGCTATCTGGAGGTGGAGTTCCGCCGCGGCTGGATGGTCAAGCCGCTCGACTTCGCCCGTATCGACGAGCTCTACGACCTGCGCATTGTGCTCGAGTCCGCCGCCGTGGATCGGCTGTGCGGGCTGGTCGACCTGCCGGAAATGCTGGAAGCCCTGTGCCAGGTCTGGATCGTGCCGCAGGAACAGCGCCACACCGACATGCAAACCGTTGCCGAACTGGACGAAGCCTTTCACAGCGGGCTGGTGGCCGCGACGGGGAACCGGGAGATGCTGCGGGTGCACCGCGAGGTGACGGAGCACATCCGCATCGTCCGGCGTCTGGACTTCTCCCAGCGCGCCCGCATCGAAGAGACCTACAACGAGCACGTGAGCATCCTCAAGGCACTGCGCCTGCGCAAGCGCGATGACACCCTGCTGATGCTGAGGGCCCATATCGAGCAGAGCAAGATCGAGGTCCGCAAGCTCAGCCTATCGATGCTGTCCGAGGCGCGTCGCCGGTTCGAGCGTCCACCGGTAGCGTCCGACGCGTGAGGGCCGCACGAGTTCCTAAAAGAGATCGGCCACCACTGCGACGTACTCCCTCATAAATAGGTGATAAGCATTCATGTAAGTGCATAAGCGAATAAGTGCTTAAGTAAGCACGTAGTGGCTAGAAGTTGTTACGCATTGCCCGGCTTGCTGAGGTTTCTTGCTCCAGTACCGCTGCCATCGATAGGTGGCTGGCCTAGTAGCGTTTAGGAGCGCCGCAAGAAATTTTAGGGCTTCCAACGAGTCATCACGAGAGCTCGGGCGTGCGCTCCAAAAATAGATAGTGGGTACTCGCCTGACGTTAGACAGAGTCCTACCCGTGCTCCCGGCAGCTACAGCGCCACAAACACTTAGACGGCTGATTATGCTTTGTCGTATGCATACGACAAAACGGTCAATCGCTTCGCTGAGCTGACCACGTCCGCGCTCGACGCACAGGATCTGTCGTATGCATACGACAAAATCGTCATGGCTTCCGACCTGCACCAGGTGTCCGATCAGGTTGCTTCGGATTTGTCGTATGCATACAAACTGGATGGCCTTGCTTATAGCGAGTTGTGCCACCGGCAATTGAGGCTAACCACGATTGGCCTCCATCGCCAATCAGCGGGCTATGCGTCCGCTCCGCCCCTGTCCGCAAGGTGTCCCCTTGGGAAGCGCCACCGGCGCCGGAGGCAATGCGCCAAAGCTGCTGCTGACCGAGGGTAATCAGGGCGAGCTTCGCCTGGACGGAACGCTTGCTGATGACTTGGCCGCTCGGCACTGGCTCGTCAAATTTCCCCGCAACCAGGGGCGCGCTTCTGACCAAAACGTGCTTCGTAGCGAATACCGCTACTACCTGGCGCTCGATAGCCTGGGGCTGGAGACGATCCCCGTTAATGGGCTTGCGCTTGAGGAGGGTAGGCAGACGAGCCTATGGTTGCCGCGCTTCGACCGCCGGCCAGGTGCCGCGGGTCTTGAGCGGGTCGCTGTCGAGTCAATCTATTCGTTGACGGACACGCTGGTGCCCGGGAGCTACCTAGGGTACCTCGACGCTATTGAGGCGCTGGTAAGGGTGTGGCGGGCTTCCGGCCAGGAAGCGGCCATTCCAGGCCTACTTGATGAGTACCTTTTGCGAGACCTTCTGAATCAGGTGGTCGGCAACACGGACAACCACGGCCGCAATACCGCCATCCTGCGCGACGGAGAGGGCGTACGGCTGGCGCCGATCTACGACCTGGCGCCAATGGTGATGGATGAGCAGGGTGTAACCCGGGCGACAAAGTGGCCGGCGCCGGTGGAGCAGGCCGGCACCATCAACTGGCGGGAGGTCTGCCAGCTTTTGGCGGTATGGGACGACCCGGAGAGGCTATGGCTGGCGTTGAGGGAAAACGCCGAGCGACTGCGTGCGCTGCCTGACCTCCTCCAGCCGGTGCTGCCGAGGGGTACCTGGGAGCATCCTCGGATCCCGCTGCGGTGGCTAGAGGGTTACCTGCAGAACGCGGATCTGCGATAGCGAGACCCGGCACCGTACGATGGTAGGTAGGTGCGAGACAACTCGCCGGGTGTGCCGGCGAGAGGGTAAGCAAGAGGACAGGCACGTGCGACAAGGGCCTGCTGAGGCGGGGGCTAGGGTCGGTCGGAATGGCTAGCTGGCGAATGCCGCGGCGAGGGCTGTTGCGTGAGCTGACACCTTCAGCTGGCGCAGCTCGGCGTTTTCGATGGCGAGAGCGCAGATGAGCCCCTCAGCCAGCTGGTCGGCAGTGCTCAGATCCGCCTGGTCGAAGTCCAACTCAAGCTCTTTGTACTTGCTATAGGCGCTGACCTTCGAAGCGACCGCCTGGATGGCGAGAGGCCCGTATGCATCCGGATCCTCGTGATAGAACGCGAAGTCGCCGACGGCCAGGTCACCCGCTTGGCTGTGCGCTCCATAGGCCTCAGCCAAGGTACGAGCGTAGGCCGCCAACTGGTCAGCGCTCGCCGGTGTCGCCGCTTTGCCGGCGAGATCAATGATGACTTCGGCCAGCTGCGCGGCAGTGAGGAGCGCCTCCGGCTCAAACGGTAGGATCTGGTGCTGCTTCATCGAGAGGCCCTTCACCAGGCCATCCTGACTCATTACTTCAATGGCACCGAAGCGGGACGGCTCGTCGCGATGAAAGACCAGGCGGCCCGGTACGACGGTGCTCTGTGCCGTATCGGTGGTAGAGGAGGGGAGGGTTTCGCTTTTCATGGTAAGGCTCCTGGTTGATATCTGGCCTCCACCCTGACACAGCTTTTCAGAACGCAAGCAGGCGGCTACCCAGCGCCTTGCGTCAATTTCCAGGATTGCCGCGACATTCTGAAGCTACCCAAACCTGAAATAGCCACTGACAGCAATCGACCCATAGCTGCCGTTCAGGCCCGCAATTGATCGCCAACACCGTCTCTCTTGACCTGCCTTAGTTGAGCACGTCCGCTGGCTGCGGGACCTGTGCTTCCCTGTGTCGATCAGACATTTGGATCTGCGATGACTTTGATTCCCTGGCCACCACCGGCGTCTGCTGACTTCCAAGATCGGCGGCGTCTCCGGCGACTTAGTCACTGCGGAGAGCTGCTGTGCCCACCTGAAATAGCGCGGCAAATGCAAGTGAGGTCTATACGCCCGCCTGTCTGATTGCAGGGAGCGGCAAACTGATCTGTAGATGCAACTGCGCTAGCTCGAAGAGTTTTTAATCTGGAAATTTCACCTGTATTTCACGCTAATTTCACAATCAGGACCTAAAAACGCGCCGCGCCTCATGGGGGCAGAATATTTACACCTGTCAACATGTAAATGACCAATCGAGACATTGCTTGTCGGCGACTAGTGGTAGAACGTGCTCCTCGTTATCACGATATCTTTTACAGCAATAGGTACTGCTCGGGAGCTCGTCGATGACTCGTTATCTTCCTATACCTGCATCTCTTGATCGAGATTATTTACTTGGCGTTCATGTCCTCTTGTCACAAAAAATTGACCGCCTGCGTGCTATGGACGTTAGAAGCCCTGACTTTCAGCAGCAATTACGTCACTTCGAGTACATTACAGCGAGAGTTCTTGATTTAGTCGAAGAATTGAAAATTAGGCTTGCTATTGAAGAGAATCGCATTCCGGAGTTGAGTGGTGGGCTCATGCTACCAAAGCGCAATTATCGCTTGATGAGCGACTCATAAAAGCTTAGAGACAACTAGCATGCATGAGAGTCACCGCGCAAGCAGTAATATATCCATTGTTACAGCATGGTCAGAACCTTCGGAATTGCCTGAACATCCGCGTTTAAAGCAGCCTCATGTATTTGCTATTCTTGAAAAGCTTAATAGGAGTCTTGCGTCCGCCCAGCGGCAGCATGTGATTGATATTAAAAAGTGCTATTCTTCGTTTAGCCGCGCGACTATTGATCGGCTGCTGGAGAAGCTGCAGCATACTTAAGATTATGATATATTGATTAATGTGTCTCACTAGAAATTTTCTTCAAAATAGACCAAGGTAATGCATATGAGTCCTCACTATACGCTTGCCCACTCGCAACAATTAGCAAGTAAACTGTCACGCAAACTCATTAACTATACGTTGCTAGTAAGTCCACCCGCTCCTGATGGCGCTATCTTCGCGCACTTTTATTCGCCCTCCAACAATCGCGCACTCACAATCTCCTTTGATGCACAGACAATCCATAAAGACGATTATATTCGCGAGCGGCTATCTACAATTTCGTAGGAGTCGATATGTTAGCCACGAGAAGCTAGCGGTGTTGCTAGCCCTGGACGCGGTCTTTATCGCCTCAACCTATACTCGTCGCTTTCTAGCGGGGCTCCGGGCGTAGAGCCAACCAGCTTTCTTCCTGCTGCTCGGTCTGAGACTGGCTGGGTCTATCTGTCCTGACTTCACCGTAAGCTTCCTGCAATGCGGCTACCTCTCCATTGCGACTAATCTTGGCGGCGGCCGCAATTACGTTCGCCTTCACTGCAGGCGCTGGCGTCTTCTGGGCAGTCAAAGCAACCTTGGTGGTCCGGCGCCAGTCCTGTGAGCAAATGGGGCGGATGGCGGCATTGGCAGTGATCTGCTTGATGCGTTTAGTCCGAGCGCGCTATGGATGGCACTGCCCTTCCCATGCCTTCTATCTTTCTAATTCGTAGCGGCATCACTAGCGCCGACTTTTTCATTGCTAGTCTTCTACTTTCGCCTTTCCGCTCCATCCTCTGTCGCGCGCAATCGGTGAGCCATGTACGCGTTTTAGTGGCCTACGGGCAAAGTTCGCCGCGGATACTGGCCGCAATGGATTCCATCGAGCAGATGTCAAGGATCGATAATGCCGACCCCTTATAAGAGGCTGTCTTACCGGTAATGCGGTTTCGAACGATAAGGACCCGATCATCCGGATCATGAAGGCTTCGTCTAAGGGACACTTCGAAATCGGATGGGAAAAACGCCTGGACGTAGGCATGTAACCTTAGCTGCTCAACTTCATAACGCATGGCTTCATCCTTATATGATCGATGCGTCCAGGCTACCTGCGCCAGGTACGCTTCGATCAAGCGTAAGCGTTAAGCAATTTTTTCAGTGGGAAGCTTTCCTGCTATGTAGGGGAGATGTGCTCAGTCGCTAGTCTTATCGCTACCTCCTCTACCAATTCCTTGGTGAGCTGAGTGAGGTCTTCGAATTCTCGGAGAATCTTAGCCAGCTTAGGGTCATCCATCCTTAATCGGTGAAGCTCATGGAGACGGGCATTGAGGTGGCGATGCACGCAGAGCAGGTATTGCCGCGACGGGCTATCTGGTATAGGTAAGAAGCTTTCCATGACGCTTTCTCCAATGCGTGATCCACAGTTGGTTATCGTCCCACTTTCTGCATTGTTTAACGGCCGGCACAAGCGAGCCTTTTGTGCTTTTGGGGTACTGAAAAGGATCTTTCTGATCTGAACGGCGGAACCCCGTCATATGGCTCACCGGCAACGGTATGGTGCTTGCTCTATGTCAAGTTCCCCTCCGGGATCAAGTCAGCGCTTGCAAACGATTGCCCTGAACCATATCTGCTCGAGCGCCTGATTACATGGAACAACCCTCGGGCGTCCAACCTAAAGCGCTAGCGCTCCGGTCAGCCGTGTGTCATGGATGATGACTCGGAAATAGAGCTGCAGAAACTTGTAAAGCAAGGGCGGTTCACGACGGTGAAAGGAAGATCTACTTTTATGGTAGATTGGGCCAGTCCATGCGAGCAGTGAGACCAAGCGTCCACTGATATGTGCCTCACCGCTTTGCAGCAATAAAAGCGATAGCGAACCAGCCTCTAGATTTCGCGTGTCATCTGATTGCGTACTACGCGTCATCGCCTAGCCTGCTAGTGGTCACATCTGTCACCGGGGTCGTTATCCGAAACTGAAGGCCGTTTCTGGCCGTTTCCACCTCGGTGGCCGGCTGATGGGACGGATAGCTCCGTCCCATGGTCGGGCCCATGCTTGTACACCCTCACTGAGGAGAACAAGCCATGAAAGCGATAACAGTCGTTAGCCGCGAGCCTTGGAACAAGGGAAAGCTCGTTGGTCAGAAAGCCCCGCTCAGGATTAGGGATATCTGGGCTATCCGCGTCAGACTCCAGCTTGCGGAGAAGACCAGGGACTTGGCTCTTTTTGACCTGGCAATCGATAGCAAGCTGCGCGCCTGTGACCTCACCAGACTGCGCGTGCGGGACATAGCCCACGGGGAGCACGTCTCACCGAGAGCTATCGTGATGCAGTTAAAAACTCATCGTCCGGTGCAGTTTGAGATCACAGAGCAAACACGCTCAGCGGTGGAGGCTTGGATACGCCATGCCAAGCTTCGAAGCGAGAATTTCCTGTTCCCAAGTAGGCTTGCCCACTCCGAGCATATCTCCACCCGACAGTACGCACGGATCGTCAAAGCCTGGGTGACAGCGATTGGTTTGGATCCAGCCTTGTACGGAACCCATACCCTGCGGCGAACCAAGGCGTCGCTGATCTACCGCAGGACAAAGAACCTTAGGGCCGTACAACTCTTACTGGGCCATACGAAGCTGGAGAGCACTGTCAGGTACCTTGGCATCGAGGTGGACGATGCTCTGGAGATGGCCGAACAGACAGAGGTTTAGCCGCATGACCTGGCGACGGCTGCGGGGCCGTCGCTATCCGACCCAAAGCTGCGGTCGGGGGATGGCAGCCAATGGCCAGTTAGCGACTGGTCTAACTTTAGCCGGCGCTACACAAGATCAAACGTCAGTCTGTTCCGCCATTTCTAATGTGTCATCAACCTCAATCCCCAGGTATGGAACAGTGCTCTCCAGCTTCGTATGCGCGCACCTACTGCTTGCCTAGGTGTCGCAGACCCGGGACCGTGAGCTACAAATTCACTCGACGCCGCTTGCGATGGAGGTCATAGAACGCATCTGGGTAGGCTATCAACCGCTAGACCGGCGACGTTTCGCCAGCCGTACCGAGCGGCGCTTGTTTCGCCACAAGCGGCGTACGTCGCCAAGCGGCGCGGTACCAATGCGGATGGACCAGTATGCCCACCCGGTGGTAGTCATCAGGCCACGGCGCTGCTTTTGCTCTTCCAGTAGCACCAGCTCCTTGATGTACCGGTAAAACCCGGCATCGCTGAGATAGTCGTCGTTGGCGCGCTCGACTGCTCTGTGCCCTAGTCCGGTAACCATATCGAGAATGCACGCCACAGGTAGGACGCACGTGGCTATCGGTACCACGATTATCTGGAACAATGCCGAGTAGGCGAATGAGAAGTCCGACCAGAGTGTTGGAATCGCAGGATAGAACGTTTCCTTGTCGATGAGGGCCACGACCACTGCCGCTATCACAGCGAGAAGCCCACCCAAGTACGTCGCGAAATTGCCTGCACTCGGGAGGCTGAAAAAGTGGCGTGTACGAAGGGTTGCGGGGCTACCGGCGCGTTGCTCAAGAGCCTGACGCCACTCCCATTGTTCGATGAGCTCTTTGGCCAGCTGGGCAAAGTCTTCTCGGCCAGCGAATTGTTCGGAGATCATTCGCCGCTTCGCTCGATCCGTTGCCGCCATGGCCTGCCGGATGCCCAAGATTCTCTTGCCCGGGTGATTTCGGGCGAAGCGACGCCGGTCGACCTCTATCAGGATCTGGGCGAGGCCCAGCAGCATCGGGATCTCCCAAAAGAGAGTCCAATAGGAGAGATTGGCGTAGGTCGGAAGTTGCAGATAGACGTGGTGGTAGAAGAAAAGCGCTATCGACAGGACGACAAGCAACATCGATGAGGCGAAGAGGATAAAGATTCGCGATCCCCAGACGAAGCTAGGTATGAGTCGGAATTCCCGTCGAAAGGTCTTAACGTGGTGGGCCACGGTCCGCATGGCTAGCTTCCCTGCTTGTTGATCGCTGAAGATATTCCAGGGCAATACCATGTCACCAGCGACGCTTGTCCGTCCGTGGCCATAACCGCGACGACTGGCTACCCATTCGCCGATAGGTATCGATCCGTTGCGGCCGGATCCGAGCTGATGAGCCAATCACCTTCTGCTGGAACGGCGCGGATGCTGTCCACGCGGTTGAGCGGTACCCGGTAGGTCTTACAGGACCTGAATGCCTAGACCTCAGCGTCACTGGCGATCTTCATGTCTATGGCATCCTGCATAGTGGCGACCTGGGTGCTGGCGTACTGCAGAAGCAGGGCGCGTTACCGGGTAGCCAGGTCCTTCGCTGCGGCCAACTAGGCTGCCTCGTTCATATTGAGATTTCCTATAGAAGCGGCGAGATTCAAGGCTGACCACAATACCACTTGGCTTACGCTAACTTACCGTGATCCAGGTTAATGAAAGCGCGAAGGGCACTTCTGGCCATAAACAACCTGCCGAAACCGTCAGCTTTGGGTCGA
>NZ_FOED01000020.1:0-45013 GCF_900110545.1 Pseudomonas sp. Snoq117.2
GGCATTCCGGCGACCCGCGACGCCCTGAACTGGACGGCCGAGTTGCAGGCGCTGCTACCCCTTCTATCTGACGAGGCCTTAGCCGCCCGGGCTGGCTGCGGCGTGGTGCAGATCCAGGCGATCCGCCGCGGCGAGCAGGTGCTTTCGAACAAGACGCCGCTCAGGGAAATCACCGGCCTGTTAGGTACCTGGTCAGATGAGGACCTGGCGGCGCAGCATGGAGGGACCCCTGCCCGATATGCCAGCGCCCGTCAGCGCCGGGGTATCCCTGTGCGCCGGCGCGCACCTGAAGCACCAGCCGATTCGGTGCGATAATCACCCCCCTCCCCTATCACTTCACCGCCGCCCACTACCGATGCAGTTTTCCTCCAGCCTCCTCGCCCCTCACCAGCTCGAAGCTCGCGCCTGCATCCTGGACGGATTCAAGCGGCGAGCCCGGCTGCAGGTGCATATGGCGTGTGGGACCGGCAAGACTCAGCTTGCGCAGGGTGTCGCAGCGGCGCTCGATGCTCAAAGCATCGTCATTTTTCTACCCTCGCTCGCGCTGGTCAGCCAGACGCTGCAGGCCTAGATAAGCAACGCCGAGTTGGATCGGATCTGGAGCGCGTGCTGTGCGTCTGCAGCGACGAGAGCGTCGCCACCCTTGACGACGGATATGAGGAGCTTGCCGTTGACCGAGCTACCGGCACCGAGCACCTTGCCTTGGGCGATGATCGTTTCGCGATGATTACAATGCGGCTGGAGCACCGTCGTGTAGGGCCATGACTTTTGCTGGAACACCCTCACCACCGTGGCCGGCATCGTTTGGAACGGGCTGCTATCTCGCCCGCCGGCCTTGAGCGCCAGCACACTGGCGTTGGCTTCCTGGATCAACTGGGCTGTTACTACGCAGCTGGCCGATACGGCCCCAATGACGATGTGGTCGTAACTTGGGGTGGACATGCAGGCCTCGCTCTCGGAACAGTCGTTTGAATCACTCGCATTGGACCCCAGGCGGATCGGGCGAACATTGTTCAAGCTAAGCGAGTTGTTGTCTGCACGTGATGGCACGCCGGCGGCGCTTAATTCAAAGGTGAAAACTCAGCAGGCAGGTACACCACAGAATGCATTTCACGCAACTGCGACGCCGAGTTCTCGGGGGGCCAAACACCGTCGGCAACAGCCTGAGTGCGCACATGCAAGCGCTGCTCCAAGCTTTCGTAAGGCCAGATGTGCAGGTACCTTGGCAGAAAGCCGCTGGTGGCATAAAACGCGGCATAGACCGGTGAATACTGCACTCGAGTGCGCGGCCCTACCGCATTGCGCCATCCGGCGAGAGTCGGGGCCAGGCCGGAGGTGGTCAAGTTGTACTCGCGCAGCTCATAGAACGGGCCATGGGCGCCAGGTGCCAGCGGTTCTAGGAAGGGAAACAAGCTGTAATCATCGATGTGCTGGTGCAATACGAATTCGCCGATGCCAAAGGCATCCGCCGCCAGCAGTACCCGTTCACGCTCGGCTTGGCGCGCCTGGTTATCGATAAAGCCGCGCAACACCGCTACGGTATTTTGTGGGCCAATTTCCGACACCCAGCAGCCCATCAACTGCACCCCCGTGCCGGCCTCCGTCAAGGCGGCGCGCAAGCGTGGTAAGGCCTGGACCGGGGTACGGACGCGCAGAGTAAAACGGATCAATTCATACAAATGCATACGAGGTCTCGGACAAGCTAAAGATGGTTCCAGCGTTTCCAGCCACCTACGAGGGCGCCAGTTCGGTCGTTAACGGCAAACTATCAGGTTCATGCAGCGCTCCACTTCCTCTTTCAATAAGCTCAGCGCTCGTGCAGCACTGGCCTGACCGGCCACAGCGACACCGTACAATGTGGCGCAGCCAAGCAGGACTGCACCGGCCCGTAGACATGGTGCTTTTGCGACGTTCGCGCCGCGGCGAATACCGCAGTCCAGTAGGAGCGGGAGTTTGCCGTGCGCCACCGGTGCAATCGCGGTCAGCGCTTCCAGGCTGCTCAACGCGCCATCCAGTTGGCGTCCACCGTAATTGCTGACCACAATGCATCTAGGCCGAACGTACCGCAGCGCTCAGCATAGGCTGGACGCAGCACCTCTTTTAGCAGTAACTATTGGGCCATTGCGCGCGGGCGGGCGAAAAAATCCCGCTTCAGTGCACTGTCCATTTGCGCACAGATAAGATCATCCAACCCAACGCACGCTGCTCATCAATCGGCAAAAACAGGCGCTAATTGCGCCGACCATGGGTAAGCCCTGCGGCTACAACGCCTGCTTCAATTAGCGCGGGTTACCCGGCATGTTAAAGCGTTGTCGGAACGACAACACGCATGACTTGGCAAAGCGGCGCCGCTCCCATCCCCGTTTGCCGAGCACCATGGCATCGCTGATCACCAGCAGGGTTGCTGACCCCGGCGGCACCGGCACGGTCGAAAAAACTCTGTTTCATCTGGGCATCGCGCATCTATACCTGATACCAAGCGTTCAACCCCGCCACCTGTTCGGCGAGGGTCTCGATGGCTTAGCAGGCCACTGTGCTCAGGCAAAACGGCACCCCAACCGCAGCCGCCGCACGCGCAAGGTGCGGGTCGGCGTGCTTATGCAGCTTACCCTTGTAGCCGGTAAGGCCAATTAGAAACGGCCACAGCGGGGTGATGGTCCAAAGGGTCGTAGCCGTCCCCAGCGATTGGCTTAAAACCACCGCATGGGCGTGCAGGCGCGTAGTTTTGAGCACCTCGCGGTTGGCGCTCAGGCCCAGCTCGTCTTCGGCACCTCCCTGAAGGTATTCCCAGGCGAAATGAGGTAAGCGCTACCAGGTGAGGCCAGCCAATTCATCGACGCTGTGGACTCGGGAAAGGTTGTTGCCACGATAGAAACAGCCCACAGGCAGGCCTCAAGAAAAAAGCCCGTCGAGCATCCGGGCGACGAAAACAAAGGTCAAGCAGACTGCATAAGCGTCGCTTCACGCTGACGGGGCAAGGTGAGCAGCGTGATACTGGTCACCAGGCCAAACACCAGCAACATCACCGACACCGGCCACACCGCATGCACACTGGCAAACAACCCGGCGGCGATCAACGGCGCAAATCCGCCGGCAAAAATCGAGGCGATCTCATGCCCCAGGGCCAGCCCGGTGTAGCGCACGTGGGTGGGGAACAATTCGGCCATCAGCGCCGGCTGGGTGCCGATCATCGCCCCGTGGCTCACTGGCAAACCCAGCACCAAGGCCAGGTACACCAGCGCCGGGTCATGGGTGTCGAACAGCCAGAAGAACGGAAAGGCCAACGCCATCAGGGCCAGCGAGCCGAACAGGTACACCGCCCGGCGGCCGATGACATCCGACAGCCAGCCCCAGAACAGAATGGCGAAGGCCTCGACCACCATGGCCAGCATCACCCCCATCAGCACGGTCTGCGTGGCCAGGCCGCTGAATTTCGCGTAGGCCATGGAAAACGACAGGAAGATATACGCCCCGCCGTTTTCCGCCAGGCGCAATCCCATGGCTTGCAGCACCGCTTTGGGGTGCTCGCGCAGCACCTGCATCACCGGTAAATGCTCGCTGGCCGCCGGTTTTGCATTGCTGAAGTCACGGCTTTCCGGGAGCGAACGACGGATGTAAATCCCTACCCCGAAGATCACCACGCTGGCCAGAAACGGCACGCGCCAGCCCCAGCTCATGAATTGCTCCGCCGGCAACTGTTGCACCAGGTAGAAGGCGGCCGCCGAGAGCACAAACCCGCCGCTCACGCCCAGTTGGCTCCAGGCCGCGTAAAAGCCGGCCTTGCCCGGCGGGGCACTCTCGCTGAGCATCAAGACCCCGCCGCCCCACTCGCCGCCCGAGGCCACCCCTTGCACCAGCCGCAGCAGTACCAGCGCCAGGGGCGCCAGGTAACCGGCCTGTTCGAAGGTGGGCAGCAAGCCCATCAAGAAGGTGGCCAGGCCCATCATTGCCAGGGTAATCACCAGGGCCAGCTTGCGCCCGTGGCGATCCCCCAGATGGCCGAACAGCACCCCGCCCACCGGCCGCGCGACGAAGCCCACGGCAAAGCCGGCAAATGCGCCCAGGGTGCCGAGCACCGGGTCGGTCCCCGCCGGAAAGAACAACGGGCCAAACACCAGCGCCGCCGCCGTGCCATACAGAAAGAAGTCGTACCATTCCAGCGCATTGCCAATCACCGACGCGGTGACAATGCGGCGCAGCGGGGTTGCAGTGCTCATGGCCGGCTCCCTTACCAGACGTTCCAAGTGTAGGTGGTGTAGAAGCGGTTCTCCTTGAAGTCGCTGCCGAAGTTCTGCTGCACCAGGTAGTTCTTCCATTCAAAGCCCAGGCCCTTGAGCGGCCCGCTTTGCACCACGTAACGCACCCCCAGGTCGCGCTCGTTCTCGGTGCCGTCGGAGAGCCCGGCACGCAGGATGTCGGTGCCTTTTATGTAGCGCGCATTGACGCTCAGGCCCGGCACACCCAACGCAGCAAAGTCGTAGGCATAACCCAGCCCCACCGAGCGCTCCTGCGGGCGCATGAACGGCTGGTTGGCCCAGTTCAACAGGAAGAACTGCGGAATGTACCCATTGGGCGTTGGGAAGATGGTGCTGCCGTACATGCGCTGGTAGGCCAGGATGAACTTGTGCCCGCCCTGCGTAAGGGTGAACCCGGACGACAACGCGCGGTTGTCGACATCGCCGGCCACCGCCTTGCCGTCTTCGCTGTTGTCGAACCAGCGCACATCGGTGCGCAGTTTGAAGCCGCCGCCTAAGTCGGCTAAGTGCGTCAGGCCGTAGTACTGCTGCTTGTAGATGTCGTGCATCACCGCGTAGAAATAGCTGGCCTGCAGGTTCGGGCGCAGGTTGTAGGTGGCGCCACCGAAATCCAGGCCGTCGCTGTCGAGGTTATCGGTGGAGCCGTATTTGTAGAATTTCTCGTGGTCGGACGAATCCCGCGTCACGGCCGACCAGAAGCGCCCGCCGGTCAAGGTCAGGTTGGGAATCTCTTTGGATTCGATCACCGCGCCCTGGAACACCGTGTCCAGTTGGCGGCTGGGGTCGTGCCAGGCGATCGGCAGTTCCGGACGCATGTCGCCGATTTTCAGCTCGGTTTTCGAGTACTTCATCTTGAAGGTGGCGCCGGCGCGGCTGTACTCGTCCGGGCTGCCGTTCTTGGCGTCGTACGGCAGCGAGCCGTCGTTGCCGGTGGAATCGAAGACGTAGGCGTACTGGGCATCGAGGTCGAGGCCAAAGGCCAACGAGGTGGTGGTGTAGCCCGAGGTGAACTGCAGGTCGAAGCCTTGCGACCAGTTGCCCACCTTGTTGGTGGTGGCGCCGCTTTCGGTGAAGTTGCGGTCGAGCCAAAGGTTTTTCATGTCCACCTTCAGGTGGCTGTCTTCCAACAGGTCCGCATGGGCCGCCAAGGGTACCAAGGTCATCCCCATGACACTGGCAAAACGGATGCTGCGTGCAATGCACGAGTACAACATGTGATGCTCCTTCTCTGGCCCAGCGCGGGCCTTATAGGTGGTGAGAGCAGGTCAACAAGGTGAAACTCGGCAGGAAAGGCCACGGCGCGCTCTGGTGGCGCGGCTCATGGTCAGGCGTGGGGGTGCGGTGACCCTCGCCAGCAGCCTCGAAGGCTGCCGGCTTACTGTTCTTGATGTTGTTTTAAGCAGCGCTGCGGGTTGACTCAGAGGGCCTTTGAGGCGTCACACAAGCGATGGTAGGCACGGTTGAAATACACCAGGCCTTCGTCGGTGCCGCCGTGGCGGATGCCCTGTATTTCGCAGTAGAAAATGCTATGCGAGCCCACTTCATGCACCTGGGCCACGCGGCAGTCGAAGTTCACCAACGCCTCGACCATCGCCGGGGCGCCGGTCTCGACCGTGGTCCAGGCGGTGCTGGCGAAGCGTTCATCCATGCTCAGCGCCTTGTTGGCAAAGGCCCCGGACAAGCCCTGGTGCGAACCGGCCAGCACGTTTACACACACCACGCCGTTGGCCTTGAACTGCGCGTTGGAGTGCGAACCGCGGTTCATGCACACCAGCAAGGTGGGCGGTGAATCGGTGACGCTGCACACCGCCGAGGCGGTGAAGCCGAAGCGCCCCGCCTCGCCGTCGGTGGTGATCACCGACACCGCGCCGCCGAGCAGGGCCATGGCATTACGAAACTCTGCTACCTCAACCATGGGGGTCTCCTCAAATATCCAGCACGAGTTTTTTCGACTTGGCCCGCGAGCAACACACCAGAATCTGGTCGTTGCCGGCTTTTTCCTCGTCGGTCAGGTACACGTCACGGTGGTCCGGTTCGCCTTCGAGCACATCGCACAGGCACGTGCCGCACACGCCTTGTTCGCAAGAGATATCGATCTTGATGCCGACGGTTTTCAGCGCCTCCAGAATGCTCTGGCCTTCAGCCACCTGAACGCTTTTGCCGCTGCGCGCCGCGACCACTTCAAAGCTGGCGCCGCTGTTGTCCACCTCGACCTGGAAGTACTCCTTGTGGATGTGGCTTTCGGCATAGCCCTGGGCCTGGGCCCCGGCGATGACCCAGTCCATGAAGCCGGCCGGGCCGCATGTGTACATGTGCACGCCGGCCTGGCCCTGGCCGAGCACCGCGGGCAGGTCCAGTGCACTGCCTTCGTCGTCGAAGTGGGTGACCACATTCGCTGCAAACGGCGCGTTGGCCAGCTCCTGAAGGAACGCACTGCGGTTGCGCGAACGCCCGCAGTAGTGCAGCTCGAAGGCTTCACCGCGCTGATGCAGCGCATAGGCCATAGCGATCATCGGGGTGATGCCGATGCCACCGCCGAGCAGCAGCGAACGACGGGCGTCGCTGGCCAGCGGGAACAGGTTGCGCGGCGCGCTGATGCGCACTTCACGGCCTTCCAGCAGGGTGTCGTGCACGCCCAGCGAACCGCCGCGCGAGGCCGGGTCTTTGAGCACGCCCAGGCGGTATACGCGGGCATCGCTGGGGTCGCTGCACAGCGAGTACTGGCGCACCAGCCCTTCGCTCAGGTGAATATCCACATGCGCGCCGGCATCGAAGGCGGGCAACAGGCCGCCGTCGGCGCGGGTCAGGTCTAGCACGACGACGCCGTCGCCCTGCAGTTCGCGCTTGCGCACGATTACGTCTAACAGTTGTTCAGTCATGGCAGGTTACCTGTGAAAAACATCAGCGCATGAACAGCCCGCCGTTCACGTCCCAGGTGGCCCCGGTAGTGAAGTAGGCGTTGGGTTGTGCCAGTTGCACGATCACGTCACCGAGAAAATCCGCATCGCCCAGGCGCTGCACCGGAATGTTCGCCAGCAGCCCGGGCAGGCGCTCGGCCGGCACGGCGCTGTGCACCGCCGGCGAGTCGATCGGCCCCGGGGCGATGGCGTTGACGGTGACGCCACGGCTGGCGAATTCCTTGGCGAAGATCTTGGTCAGGGTGACGATCGCGCCCTTGCTTGCGGCGTAGTGCGCGCCGGTGGCGGTGCCGCCGTTCTGCCCGGCCAGCGAGGCCATGTTGATGATGCGCCCGTAACCCTGCTCGGCCAGGTAGGCACCGAGCACCTGGCAGCCGAGAAACACACTGCGCAGGTTCAGCCCGACCACCGCGTCGAACTCCTCGGGGGTGATCTGCATCAGCGGCGTGGTTTTGGTCACGGCGGCGTTGTTCACCACCACGTGCAAGGCACCGAAACGTGCCAGGGTAGCGGCCAGGGCCGCCTCGAACTGGGCCTTGTCGCCCACGTCCAGCTGCACCGCCAGCACCCGTTCAGCACTGGCGTCCAAGGCCTGCGCCGAGGCCTGGGCGGCGCCCAGGTCACGGTCGCTGACCACCACCTTGAAGCCGGCGGCGAGCAGGCGCGCGGCAAACCGCTGACCCAGCCCCTGCCCCGCGCCGGTCACTAACGCAACGTGATTCATGGCGCGGCCCTCAGAGGATGTAGCCGATACCGGCGAGGGTATCGTCACTGTTGATCAGGCGAATCAGCTTGCGCTGGATCGTGAAACCGCCTTCTGCGCGTACCAATTCATAGACCAGGTCGGCGCTGTAGTGCTTGAGGGTTTCCTTGCGGAACTCGCGCAGGTTCTGCGCGCAGCGCACGGTCACCGTGGCGCCGTCGTCGGCCAGCACGCGAACGCGCGAAATCGTGCGCACGGTGCGCGGCGCCGGGCTGGTGGAAATCGACTCACCGCCGGTCAACCGCTGCACACGCAGTTCGCGCATGTGGTGGTCGTCGTAGGCGTAATTGAGGGTGTTTTCGAAGTCCTCGGCCTTGGGGTCGATCGGGATGATGTACGTGCCTTTGTCGGCCCACAGGTTCAGCCAGGTGGCGTACTCGCCATGGTCGAGCATGTCGCCTTCGGTCCAGATGAACGCGGTCACTTCGTTAAGCAGTTGCAGGTTCATTTACTGGGCCTCCACCGACATCATTTTTTTCCACTGCTGGTAGGCGGCGCGCATACCGGTTTCGGCACTCACGTCGGAGACTAGGCCATCTTCACTCGCCTTCTCGCCCGGCAACCCACGGTTGAGCATGATCCACAAGTCTTCGCCGGCCTTGGCGCCCTTCTGCACGCGCTCCCAGGCTTCGGAATCGTCCGGGGTCCCAAAGCCCATCGGGCCCTGGAAGTGCTCGTGCAGGCGCAGGCGGTAACGGTTGGCCACCGCCGGGCCGCCGTCCATGGTGATCACCGAGTGGTGAATCTCGGTTTCATGCACCGAGATCGGCTGCAGCACACGGAAGAACGCCATCGAGCAGGCCACATTGGGGAACAGGTTCAGGTTGAAGCCGGTGCCACCCACCGCGCGGACAATGCGCCGTACTTGCTGCTCGTCAATGCCTTCACTGCGCAGCTCGGCGGCAAGGGTTTCGAAGCGCTCAGGGATCGGTCGGTCGAGGTCCGCTTCGAGGTCGATCAGGTCGGGGATCATCACCATCACGCTGTGGCCGTTGCCCAGGTCTTCGACATAACCCGTGCCTTCGACGAAGTCGAACAGCGCCAGGGTTTCTTCGTCCACCGAGCTCAAAAAGCTCTTGTGCACCAGCGGGAAGTGGTAAGCATCGGTGGTGTTTTCCAACTGGATTTTCCAGTTGCCAGGGAAGCGGAAGCGGTGCTCGCCCGGCACCTTGATGCCGTAGCCGGCGCCCTGCTTCATGAACAGGTCCATCCACTTTTTCGCTGGGCCCAGGAAGTCCACCAGCGGCTCGATGTCGTCTTTGAAGGTGGCGAAAATCATCCCGGCGTAACTTTCGGTGCGCAGGCTGACCAGCGGCAGTTCGCTTTTGTCGATGCAGTCGCCGTAGCTCTCCGGGTGCGGAATGCCCCGCAGCGAACCGTCCAAGGCGTAGCCCCAGCCGTGGTAAGGGCACACGAAGCTGTTGGTTTTGCCCTTCTTGTGCTCACACACGGTGGCGCCGCGGTGGCGGCAGCGGTTGAGCAGCACGTGCACGTCTTTTTTGCGGTCGCGCACCACGATCACCGGCTGCTTGCCGATGTAGGTGGTTTTATAGCTGCCGTTGTCCGGGATTTCGCTGTCGTGGGCGACCCACACCCAGGTGCTGTAGAAAATCTTCGCCAGCTCCGCGTCGAACAGCGCGGGGTCGTTGTACAGCGAGGTGTGGACGCGGTCGGGCTTTACTAGCTCAGCGGGGTCCACGGCCAGATTAGTGGCGGGAATCAGGTTACTCACGGTGTCTCCTCGCCGGCCTCGATTGGCCGGCTGCTGGTCAATTCAGTGCGTCTCGGGTACGGGTAACGGTGCCTGGCTGTTCCAGGCGCTGATGGGCCGGCCGAACAGGTTCTCGGTTTGAAAATGCGCCATACGCCACTGGCCGTGCTCGACTGCGAAGCGCACGCTCAAGCGCGCCGCGTTCAGGTGCGAGGCGCCGCTGGCAAAGGTGCTGGCTTGCAGCATCACCCAACTGCCGTGGGCGCCTTCGGCGTTCACGGTGATCAGTTCGCTGGTGAGAAAGTGCACGTTCAAGGCAAAGTGCGCCGGCGGCGTCATGTAGGTGGCGAACATGGCGCGAATCGCTGCACGACCCTGGTAGCCACCAAAGCTGCTGGCGTACTTGGCGCCCTTGCCTTCCCACACGGCGCCCTCGGTGAACAGCCCGGCCAGTTCGTCCAGCGGTGTGTGTTCATCCAGTGCGTCGCACAGCGCCATGTAGCGGTTCATGCAGGCGCGGATGGCGTGCTCGCTTTCCAGGCGGTGCAGGCGCTCGAGGTCCTGTTCATTCATGGCGATGGCCTCAGGCGCGCTGGATGATCAGCTCGCGGCCCACCCGGGCCTCGACCTTGGCGTAGCGCCACAGTTTGTACGGCCCCTCTCCCACGGCGGTGCTGCGGAACAGGTTGCAGGCGGCATGCACCGTCTCGATGTCCGGCACATCGGCCAGCAGGTAGGTGGTCCAGGGGAAGCCATCGGACGGCCCGACCATGCTCTGGTCGTCATCCATGTTGCCCAGCACGTTTACTCCGGCCAGGTCGTGGATACCGTTCCACATGGCGCTGAACGCGCCCCACACCTGCAGTTGCTCGTCACGCGGGGCGTCGAAGAAGTTCTGGTTGATGCCCATGCAGAACAGCACGCGCAACGGCTTTTTCTCGCTCATGGGAGAGTCCTCAAAAAAGTTACAGGTAGCCCGGCAGGGGCGGTTTGCCGAAGAACATCGCGCCGGCGTTTTGATAGGTCACATCGCCCATGAAGGCGTGCTGGGTCACCACCTGGGCATCGTTGACACAGCGCGCCAGGGGGCTGCTGTGGTACACGCCGCTCATGCCCGAAAGCATCTGTGCGCTGCGTGCAACCTGCGCCGCGACACGGGTGGCGTGGGTTGAGGACAAGCGCAGCAGGTTGGTGACCGCCACCGGTACCGGGTCGCCGGCCAGCACGTGAGCCCAGGCCTGCTCGATGGCCTCGTAGAAAAACGCCCGGGCGGCGCGCAGGTCGGCCTCGGCCTTGGCCACCTCCACTTGCGCCAGCGGACGGTCGGCCAGCGCCGGGGCGCCGGTCACGGAAATGCGCCCGCTGGCCATGCCGGCCAGTTCGTCCAGCGCCGCGCGGGCCACGCCCAGGCCCACCACTGAAAGCACTTGCGTGGCGAACGACAACGACGGGTAACGGAAGAACGGCTCGTCCAGGTTAGGCTTGCCGCCGCGTACAAACGTCCAGTCCTCAGGGACAAACACGTCCTCGACCACCAGGTCGTGGCTGCCGGTGCCGAGCAGGCCCACGGTGTCCCAGGTGGCATCGATGCGCGCGCTGGCTTGCGGCATGACCGCCAGGCGCGGCAGGTCGAGGGTGTCGCCGTTTTTCGGGGCGATGCCGACGCCGACCAGATCGGCGCCCATCGAGCCGCTGGAGTACTTCCAACGGCCGTTGACCGTGAAACCACCGGGCACGGCCTCGGCCGGCTGCGGCGGGAAGATCCCGCCGGCAAACACTGTGTCCGGGCTGTTGCCATAGAGGTGCGCAATGGTGTCCAGCGGCAATGCGGCCAGGTACACCGGGCTCATGCCAAAGCTGGCTACCCAACCGGCCGAGCCGTCGGCGTGGGCGATGCGTTCGATCATTTCGCAGAACTGCGCGGGTGAACACTCCAACCCGCCAAAGCGCGCCGGCACCAGGGCGCGGTAGACGCCGTGGGCCTTGAAGGCCTCGATCACATCCGCGGAAATATGCCGCTGGCGGTCGAACTCGCCACGGCGGGCGCGTTCACGCACATTATTCAGCAGTGCTTCAAAGGCCGGGCCGCTGGCCAATAAGGCGACGGCGGGGGCCGGCGCACTGAGCGAATTCATGTTGAGCTCCATCGTTACGCTACAGGTTCAGTACAGGCGCGCGAGCAACAGGCTCGCCGCCGCCAGCAGGGCTTCATCAGCGCCCTGGCGGCCAATCAGTTGCAGGCCCACCGGCAGGCCTTCAGGGCTGCCCAGCGGGATGCTCAGTGCCGGGTGGCCGCTGAGGTTGAACGGCCGCACGAAGGCGGTCATGCTTAGGACGGCGCGGGTGTCGGCGGCGTCTTCCAGGCGCAGGGGGAAGTCCGGCATGGTCGGCAGCGCCAGCACGTCGTACTGCGCCAGCGCCGCGTCTACCTCGGCAGTGAAACGCGCGCGGACGGCTTCGGCCTCGGCCAGCGCGGCGTCAGTGGTGGAGCCTGCCGCTTCAAGACGGCCGGCGACATCGGCCGCCACCTTGCCGGTGGTCAGCAACGGGGCGCAGGCCTCGAAGGTTTCGCGGTTGATGACCACCATGCCGGCGGCATAGGCGGCGTCAAAACTGGGCAGGGTGACCATGTGCAATGCCTGGCCGGAGCGCTCCAGCGCTTGGCTGACCACCGCCTGTACCGGCGCACTGGCGGTGACCTGCAGCACACCGATCCGCAGCGCCGTGGGCGCGGCCTGGGCCTGCCAGCGCGGGTCGATGGCGGCCATGGCGGTCTCCAGCATCGCCAGGCTGTTGGCAAACGGCCCGACGCAATCCAGGCTGCTGTGAGTCGGCATGACGCCCTGGCGGCTGACCCGACCGAAGCTCGGCTTGAAGCCGAACACACCGCAGCAGCACGCCGGAATACGCACCGAGCCACCGGTGTCGGTGCCCAGGGTGAAATCGGCCAGTCCGGCGGCCACGGCGGCGGCCGAACCACTTGAGGAACCGCCTGGAATGCGCCCGGGGAAACGTGGGTTGGCGGCGGTGCCGGTGTACCGATTGATGCCGGTGGTGCCAAAGGCCAGCTCGTGCAAGCTGGTTTTACCGACCAACTGGCAGCCCGCCGCCAACAGGTGTTCAACCACCTCGGCATGGGCGCTGGCAGGTGCAGCGTTTTCCAGCGCACGGCTGCTGGCTCGGGTGGGGCTGCCGGCGACATCCAGGGTGTCCTTGACCATCACCCGAGGGCCGCTGCCGCCCAGGGAAAGTTGCGCTACCACGATTGCCATGCGGGCCTCTCATCACTGATCCATTGCCAGGGCGTGCTCCCCGGCCTTTTTCCAACATCAGGCAAAATTACGTGAATCGTCAACTGATTTTTCAATGGAATATTCAACTCCAAAATGGTGCAGAAAAACCGCCAAGGCACCGTAACCGCGCATTTTCGGAAATAATTAAAAACGACAGTTGAATAGCTTTAAGTCATTGATAAATAAGTAATTTATTTAAAAGCAACATCGTTTTGAATGGATTTTGCGTTGACGAACGGCGTACCACAGACGCAGATTCCAGCCCCACAACGCCCCTCTAAAAATAATTTTCAGGCGTGAAAAAATCACTTTAAAAATAATCAAAAAACAGACAAAAAAGCGCCTACAAAGCGTGTAATTCCCGGCCTTTCGGCCTCCCTGCCCTTACGCGTTCAGCCCCTGTGTTTCAGCGCCGGCCCAGCACCCTGCTCGCCAAACGCTGGCATGCAACCTGCTATCGCCCCTTCACCACACCGGGCTATTCGTCGCCCACGCCGCCTTGCCCTGATGGAGAGCCTTATGAAGAAACTGATGACCGCCGCCCTGTTGTCTGGCGCCGCCGGCCTGGCGCTTGGCTGGGCCGCGCCCAGTGTTGCCGAGGTAAAAATCGGCGTGATCACCTCCGCCAGTGGCCCGATTGCCCTGGTGGGCATTCCGCAGAAAAACAGCGTGGCGCTGATGCCCACGCAGATCGGCGACCAAACCGTGCGCTACATCACCCTGGATGACGGCAGCGACCCCACCGCCTCGGTAAAAGCCTTCAAGAAGCTGATCGACGAAGAGCACGTTGACGCCATCATCGGCCCCAGCGGCTCGCCCAATGCCATGGGGGTGATTCAGTTCGCCGCCGAAAGCGGCACGCCGATGCTCGCCCCGGTCGGCACCGCCGCCGTGGTGCTGCCGATGACCGAGCAGAAGAAGTGGGTGTTCAAAACCACCCAGAACGACGACCTGATCGCCCAGGCACTGGTGCAGAACATGGTCCAGCGCGGGGTGAAAACCCTGGGGTTCATCGGCACCGCCGACCCGTACGGAGAAAACTGGGCCAAGGTGATGGGCGCCCTTGCCGAGAAAAACGGCATCAAACTGGTCGCCAGTGAGCGCTTCCAGCGCCAGGACACCTCGGTGACCGGGCAGAGCTTGAAAATCCTCATGGCCCGCCCGGATGCCGTGCTGGTCGCTGCGCCGGGCAGCTCCTCGGTGATGCCGCAAACCACACTGTTCGACCAAGGCTACAAAGGCCAGATGTACCAGACCCACGGCGCCGCGCTGGACGCGTTTCTGCAACTGGGCGGCAAGAAGGTCGAGGGCACCATTCTGGCCGCCAGCCTGATGCTGGTGCTGGACGAAATGCCCGACAGCCACCCGTCCAAGGCCATCGCTCAGGGCTACGTGGACGCTTACAAGAAGGCCTATGGGCAAGCCCCGGCCACGTTCGGTGCGAATGTCTATGACGCCGGCCTGTTGCTGGAAAAGGCCATCCCCTCTGCCGAAAAAACCGCCCAGCCGGGCACTCCGCAGTTCCGCGCGGCGCTGCGTGATGCCCTGGAAAACACCCACGAGCTAGCCGCCACCCAAGGCGTCTATAACATGAGCCCTGCCGACCACAGCGGCTTCGATGAACGCGGCCGCGAGCTGATCACCGTGAAGAACGGCCAGTGGGTGTTGCTCAAGTAATTGCCGCAAGCGGTTGGAGACTGTGTTGTCATGAATGCTCAAATAGCCCTGCTGCTCGGCCAGGACGGCATCACCAACGGCGCCATTTACGCGCTGCTGGCGTTGTCGATTCTGCTGGTGTTCAGCGTCACCCGCATCTTGCTGATCCCGCAGGGTGAATTCGTCACCTACGGCGCGCTGACCATGGCCGCCGTGCAAGCCGGTAAACCCACCCCGCTGGCCTGGTTGCTGCTGGTACTCACCGCGGTGCAGTGCCTGCTGGAGCTTACCGCCAGCTACCGGGCCGGCCGCGGACTGCGGGTCACCCCCGGCATGCTCGGCTCACTGGCGTTTGCCGCACTGGTGACGCTGGCGGTGTACCAGTTGCCATTGGCCGAGTTGCCACTGGCCGCACAAGCGTTGCTGACCTTGTGCCTGGTGGTGCCGCTGGGCCCGCGCCTGTACCGGCTGTTCTTTCAACCGATTGCCGGCGCAACGCCCCTGGTGCTGTTGATCGTGTCGATTGCCGTGCACGTGGCGATGGTCGGTATCGGCCTGCTGCTGTTCGGCCCGGAGGGGGCGCGTACCACGCCGTTCTCCCAGGCCAGCTTCAGCCTGGCCGACATCCCGCTGAACAGCCAGGCCCTGTGGGTGCTGGCGTTGTCGCTGATGCTGATCATCGCGCTGTTCCTGTTCTTCGGCCGCAGCCTCTACGGCAAGGCCCTGCAGGCCACTGCGGTGAACCGTAACGGCGCACGGCTGATGGGTATCTCGCCAGAGCTCGCCGGCAAGGCTAGCTTCGGCCTGGCCAGTTTCATCGGCGGTTTGTCTGGCATTTTGATTGCGCCGATCACAACGCTGTATTTCGATTCGGGCTTCATCATCAGCCTCAAGGGCTTCGTGGGCGCCATCATCGGTGGCCTGGTGAGCTACCCGCTGGCGGCATTGGGCGCGGTCGCGGTCGGGCTGGTGGAAGCCTTCTCCATGTTCTGGGCTAGCAACTTCAAAGAGGTCATTGTGTTTACCCTAATCATCCCCTTCCTGCTGTGGCGTTCGTTGCGCAGCCATCACGTGGAGGAAGAGGCATGAACCCGCGCCTGCTAATTCCGCTGTCTATCGCCCTGTTGCTGGTGGCGCCCTGGGTGCTGCCCAGTTACCCGATCACCCTGCTCAACTACATTGGCCTGTACGCGCTGGTGGTGCTTGGCCTGGTGCTGCTCACCGGCGTAGGCGGCATGACCAGCTTTGGCCAGGCCGCGTTCGTCGGCCTGGGCGCGTACACCAGCGCGGTGCTGACCACCAGCACTCAACTGCCGGCGTGGCTGGCCTGGGCCGGCGGCTCGCCGTGGCTGGCGCTGGTGCTGGCGCTGTTGCTCACCGGTGTGGTCGCTCTGCTGCTGGGCGCCTTGACGCTGAAACTGTCTGGCCACTACCTGCCGCTGGGCACCATCGCCTGGGGGCTGTCGCTGTACTACCTGTTCGGCACCCTCGATGGCCTGGGTGGGCAAACCGGGATAACCGACTTGCCCGCGATCAGCCTGTTCGGCGTGCTGCTGGATAAAGGCGAAAAGCGTTTTTATCTGGTCTGGGCGGTGCTGCTGGCGGCCGTGCTGATAACCCGCAACCTGCTCGACTCGCGCCAGGGCCGGGCGATTCGCGCGCTCAAGGGCGGCCAGGTGATGGCCGAGTCCATGGGGGTGAACACCTTTCGCGCCAAGCTGGTGATTTTCGTCACCGCCGCGCTGTTCGCCGCCACCTCGGGCTGGCTGTACGCGCACACCCAGCGCTTTGTGAATCCGACGCCGTTCGGCCTGAGCATGGGCATCGACTACCTGTTCATGGCGCTGATCGGCGGCGTGGGTAGCGTCTGGGGCGCCCTGCTCGGTGCCGGCGTGCTGACCCTGCTCAAGCAGTGGCTGCAAGACCTGCTGCCGCTGCTGCTGGGCAGCCAGGGCAACTATGAAAGCATCGTGTTTGGCCTGGCCATTGTGCTGATGATGCAGCGCTTGCCTGGCGGGCTGTGGTCGCTGCTGGTGCGCCTGGCCAAAGGCCGGCCACGCCAGGCCCCGGCGCTTGACCCGCAAGCCCTCGCACCGCGCCAGCAACCGGCGCGCGGCGAGTTGATTCTGCACGCCCGCCAGGTGACCCGCCAGTTCGGCGGCCTGGTGGCCAACAAGGACATGAACCTGAGCCTGCACGCCGGGGAGATTCTGGCGTTGATCGGCCCCAACGGCGCCGGCAAAAGCACCTTGTTCAATCAGTTGTCTGGCGTCGATGTGCCCACCTCGGGCGATGTGCTGTTCATGGGCCAGCGCATCAACGGCCTGCCCTCACGGCACATCGCCCGCTTGGGCATGAGCCGCACCTTCCAGCATGTGAAGCTGCTGCCGAGCATGAGCGTGCTGGAGAACGTCGCCATCGGCGCCCACTTGCGCGCCAGTGGCGGCGTACTGGCGAGCTTCGCGCACCTGGAGCGCAACGAGGAAGCGCGGCTGCTCAGCGAAGCGCGCCGGCAACTGGAGCGCGTGGGGCTGGGCGAGTACCTGTTCGAAGAGGCCGGCAGCCTGGCGCTGGGCCAACAACGCATTCTGGAGATCGCCCGCGCGCTGTGTGCCGACCCCTGCCTGCTGCTGCTCGATGAGCCCGCCGCCGGCCTGCGCCATAAAGAGAAAGAAGCCCTGGCCGCGCTGCTCAGCCGCCTGCGCGATGAAGGCATTGCAATTCTGCTAGTTGAGCACGACATGGACTTCGTCATGGGCCTAGTCGACCGCATCACCGTGATGGAATTCGGCCAGAAGATTGCCGAAGGCCTGCCAGAGACCATTCAAACCGACCCGGCGGTTTTGCAAGCCTACCTCGGCGTGGAGTGACGCGATGAACAACGTAGCCAACCCCCTGTTGGATGTCAGCGACCTGAGCGTGGCGTATGGCAAGGTCGAAGCCTTGAGCAACGCCAGCCTGCGCGTGGGCCAGGGGCAGATCGTTACGGTGATCGGCCCCAATGGCGCCGGCAAGACCACCCTGCTCTCGGCGATCATGGGCGTGCTCGGCTCACGCGGCCAGGTTCACTTCGATGGCCGGCTGGAGGCGGTACCGGAGGTAGAAGTGCTGGTCGGCCGCGGCCTGGGCCTGGTGCCGGAGAAACGCGAGCTGTTTTCCAGCATGAGCGTGGAAGACAACCTCAAGCTCGGCGGCTTCCTGCGTTACCGGCGTGGCGAGCGTTACCTGGACGCCAGCCTGATGGAAATCTACAGCCTGTTCCCGCGCCTGCTGGAACGGCGCAAACAAGCCGCCGCGACGTTATCGGGCGGCGAGCGGCAAATGCTCGCGGTCGGCCGCGCACTGATGGCCAAGCCCAAGCTGCTGATGCTCGATGAGCCCAGCCTGGGCCTGGCGCCGCTGATCACCCGGGAGATTTTCCGCATCATCGCGCAACTGCGCGCCAGCGGCGTGTCAATTCTGCTGGTCGAGCAAAACGCCCGCGCCGCCTTGAAGGTGGCGGACTACGCCTATGTGCTGGAAACCGGCCAGGTGGCCATGCACGGCCCCGCCGCGCAACTGGCCGACGACCCACGGGTGATCGACGCCTACCTGGGCGCGGCGAGCAAACACCAAACCATGCTGGCCAGCTAAGGATTGCCTATGAACAGCCCCGCTACACCCCGCGTGTGCATCGTCGGTGCCGGCGCCATTGGCTGCACCCTCGCCGCCCGGCTGGCGGCCAGCGGCCAGCCGGTGAACCTGCTAACACGCGGCGACACCCTGGAGGCCATCCGCGCCCACGGCATTCACCTCAGCGACCGCGGCGGCGAGCACCAGGTGCAGGTCAATGCCGCCAGCGCCCCCACAGTGTTCGGTGAGCAAGACCTGGTCTTTCTCTGCACCAAGGCGCCAGCGCTGGCCAGCTTGCTACCCACCCTGACGCCGTTGATGGGGCCCGACACCGTGGTGGTGCCGCTGGTCAATGGCGTGCCCTGGTGGTACTTCCATGGCGATAGCGGGCGCTTTACCGGCAGCCACGTTGAAGCGGTCGACCCCGGTGGCGCGCTCAGCGCCGCGCTCGACCTCAAGCATGTGCTCGGCGCGGTGGTGTTCATCACCGCCGAAGTGCTCGCCCCCGGGCGGGTGCAGGCGCCCAACCCGCACCTGATGATGCTCGGCGAGCCGGACAACCAGCAGAGCCCCCGCCTGGCCCAGGTGTGTGCGCTACTGGAACGCGCGGGCATCGAAGCCCGCGCCAGCGAACGCATCCGCGATGCCCTGTGGACCAAGATCATTGCCAACCTCACCTCCAACCCGCTGTCGGTGGTCACCGGCGCCACCCTGGCGCAGCTGTATGGTGAGCCAGAACTGAAAAGCGTGGTGAGCAAGGTGCTCAACGAAGCTCTACTCACGGCAGCGGCGTACGGCGCGCGGGTGAGCATCGACCCGCCCAGCTTCATGGAGCTGGGCGCCGGCATGGGCGCGGTGCGTACCTCGATGCTGCAAGACTACGAACAGGGCCGCGCCTTGGAACTGGCGGCGATTGGCGATGCAGTGGTGGAGCTGGCCGAGCGCCAGGGCCTGGGCATGCCGGTCACACGCGACATCTTAAACCTGGCGCGTTTTCGCAGCCAGCCTGCCCACTGATCAAAAGGCCTCCGTATGAAACACGATGGATTCACCCAACCGGCACACATCGACGACGACGAATGGGCCCTGCGGGTCAAGCTTGCCCAGTGCTACCACCTAGTGGACTGGTTCGGCTGGACCGAAGCGATCTTCAACCACATTTCCGCGCGCTTGCCCGGCCCGGCGCATCATTATCTAGTCAACCCGTTTGGATTGAACTACAGCGAAGTCACCCCGCGGAACCTGCTGAAGGTCGACCTGCACGGCAACAAACTGGAGGCCTCCGACTACGACGCCAACCCCGCCGGCTTTGCCCTGCACAGCGCCGTACACGCTGCGCGTGAGGATATTCACTGCCTGATTCACACCCATACCACGCCCATTTCCGCCGTCGTGCAGAAAGTCCGTGGCTTCACCCACGAGGACTTCTACGGCGCGCAGCTATATGGCCGGGTGGGCTATCATACCTTCGAAGGCATCACCCTGTTCGACGATGAAAAAGCGCGCATGGTCCAAAGCCTGGGCAATAAGCATGTGCTGGTGCTGCGCAACCACGGCATTGCAGTAGGCGAAAGCAGTATCGAGAAGACTCTTTTCCTGCTATGGACCGTGCAGCGCGCAGCGGAAAACCAGTGCGCTGCCGGCGCGCTGGGTGGCGAAGACCACTTACTGGAACCGGGCATTGCGGCCAAGTGCTCAGATCTGACCGCGATGCTGATTCGCGAAAGTGGCTTTGCTAACAAGTTTTTTGAGGCGATGTTGCGCAAGATGAAGGCTGAGCGCTCAGGACTTTGGCAAGCGCGCCCTGAGTACATCAGCCAAACGGATGAACCTCTCGCCTCAAACCGATCGGAGTCTTTCTAGCGCGTCGGGGCGTGCCGCACTAAGACCGGCCGGGGCTCTGCCTTGGCCCGCTTGGATCAGCTGCCCACCGGGCTATGGCAGCGACGTGTGAATCATGATAACAACCATTTCTAGCAAACTCCCCTGTCCAGAGGGTGATGTTCAATTTGCTGAAAATGTCTATTATTGTGAGACCTGTTATTGCCCGTAGCTTGAGTAATTGATGAGCATTCCGAAAAAAAGCCGCAGCCGCTACGACCCCACCAGTGAAGAATTTTGCAAAGAGGAGTTTCCCTTCTATTGGCTAGCTCGCGTACACGGGCGCTACACGCAATCCATGGAGCGGGTGCTGAAGAAGATCGACCTCGACGTCCCGCGCTGGCGGGTACTTTGGATCCTTAAGGAAAATGGTGAATCGAGCATATCGGAGATTTCAACCCATGCCATCGCTAAACTTCCGACAATTACCAAGATCGTGTATCGCATGAAAGAAGATGGCCTAGTCGACACCGCCACGTGTTCGGAAGACGGCCGCGTAACTCAGGTGAGTATTACCACATTGGGTCTTGCGAATATCGAACGCATGCAGGGCGCTACCAGCGAGCTATTCAAACGCAGCTTTACAGGCCTAACCGATGCGCAGATCCAACGGTTGAGCAGATTGCTAGAAACAGTGTTCCACAACCTCGATGACTTTTGATCCTACAGCCGAAGCCTTATGACATGAAAGGCTTCTCGTGCAGCGCCAAGCGCGCCGCGTGATCCATCGCCGCCTCGTAGTTGGCCAAGGCGTATTGCAGCACGTCTCACGCCTGGATGATCTTTGGCAGCCGTAGCCCGCCGCGCTGGCACGCGGCGCGGTAGCCCTCGACCGAGAGCTGTGTGACCAACCGGGCGCCATGGCCTTTCCGGCAAGTCGTCCGATGCTGCGGCTTATCGGGAGGATCGGCGCTGGGCCGACGATTTAGCGGCCGTCATTGCTGCTACCGGTGCGCGCGAACCCGTGCTCGTAGGGTGGTTCCTGGGCACTACGGTCATATCCAACTACCTGGCCGCCTATGGGGACAGCGCTATTTTCGGTGCGGTCTACGTGGACGGAGTCATCGAGCTCGCGTCGGCGCAAATCGTGCCGCACCTGGAGATCTACAGGGACTTGGTATCATCTGATCTGTGCACGCATCTGGATGCCATCGGCGCTTTCCTCGCCCTGTGCTTTGCCACGCCGTCGGCGCCGGCGTTGTTCCAGCGCCTATACGCCAACGCTGCAATGGCATCCTGGGACATGCAGAGCGCCGTGCAGGGTCAGGATGTGGCGGCGGCCACTGGGCTAGGTGTGATCTCTCAGTAGGTTGTTCATCCGGGGCATTCCCGGAATTCTGGAAGCGCGACCAACACAGCCTTCCAGGAGCCCCGGATGAACCTGCATAAACATGCCCGTCTTACCCCTCGAGGTCGAGCCCTTCTCGTCCAGCGCATGCTCACAGGGCTGCGTGCCGAGGATGCGGCACAAGCGGCGGGAGTTAGTGTTCGCACGGCTTACAAATGGCTCAGGCGTTTTCGTGAGGAGGGCGAGTCCGGTTTGATGGATCGCTCATCACGTCCGCATTCATGCCCGCATGAGACACCGGATGATCGGGTCGCACAGTTGATCCAGCTACGCCGATCTCGCCATACCTATCAACAGATCGCCCAACTACTCGGCGTGGCCGTCAGTACCGTTGCGCGTCGTCTCAAACAGGCAGGCTTTCATCGTTTGGCCGAGTTGGAACCCGCTCCTGTGGTGGTGCGCTACGAATACCCCAATGCCGGCGACCTGCTACATCTGGATATCAAGAAGCTTGGCCGATTCTGGAGGCCTGGCCACCGAGTGACAGGGAATCGTCAGCAGGGCTGCGATGGCGCCGGCTGGGAGTTCGTCCATGTGGCCATCGACGATGCGTCCCGGCTGGCCTTCACCAGCCTGCACCAGGACGAGCGCGGCAGCAGCGCCTGTCGAGCCTTGGTACAGGCGGTGCGTTACTACCGCGGGCTGAGTATCCGCTTTGAACGCGTCATGACAGACAACGGTGCCTGCTACCGCTCTCGTTCGTTTCGGCGCTTGTGCGCTCGGCTTGGACTGAAACATATCCGCACCAAACCCTATACGCCCCGTACGAGGGTGTCCGAATTTTTGTGTAACCGGCTCATGAGCGACACTGTCGCTCCGAACCGGAGACACCATGAGCAAGACGCAACATCCCATCACCGACGAGCTGCTGGATCAGCTCCTGGCCAACTACCAGAATCCTGAAGACCTGATCGGTGCTGACGGCATCCTCAAGCAACTGACCAAGAAGCTGGTTGAGCGTGCGCTGGATGCTGAGCTGACCCACCACCTGGGCCACGATAAGCATCAGCCGGTAAGCAATCCAACTGGCAACACCCGCAACGGTTTCAGCAAGAAGAAACTCAAGGGTGAGTTCGGCGAGTTGCCCATCGAAGTGCCGCGCGACCGGCATGGCACCTTTGATCCGCAGATTGTCGAGAAGCACCAGACCCGCTGGGCGGGTTTCGACGACAAGATCCTCTCGCTGTATGCCCGCGGCATGACTGTGCGCGAGATCCAGGCGCACTTGCAGGAAATGTACGGTGCCGAGGTGTCGCCCAGCCTGATCTCCTCGGTGACCGATGCCGTAGCCGATGAAGTGAAGGCCTGGCAGTCGCGCCCGCTCGATGCGGTCTACCCCATCGTCTACCTCGACTGCATCCACACCAAGGTGCGCGAAGGCGCCGTGCGAGTGAAGGCGGTGTATCTGGCGTTGGGCATCAATCTGGCTGGCGAGAAGGAAATCCTCGGCCTATGGATCGCCCAGAACGAGGGCGCCAAGTTCTGGTTGCAGGTGGTAACCGAGTTGCGTAACCGTGGCGTGCAGGACATCTTCGACAGACCTGTAACCCATCACAGTACTGACAGTTAGAGCGCCATCAGGACCCAGCGTCAGACCTTCATCGACACATGAATCAGGTAAGGCCAGCACCAACAAACGGATAGCACGTCGCCACCCAACTGAGTAACATCGGTCTCCTCGGCTTCGGACAGCTGTTTATCTGTTGACGACTCAGAACAAGGAAGTCTCATGCAACAGGTGACAATATCCTGCCAGATCAGGATACGCGCACTCAGCCAGCCCACTGTTTCCCACACATCAGTGGTAGCGCCATACGCAAGCAGACTGAGGCACCTCCATAGAGGATCCTCTGCAACGCATACATCTATATTTCAACCCTCCGACGCAATCATCGCGGTATGCAACGCGGCCTATCCATTCTTATCGATTAAGGAGTCTTGCCTTTGAACACTCCCTTTGACCCCTCAAAATTTACAGCTCCCAACGCCAAGCCACTACCGGTCCTTCTGTTGCTCGATGTGAGCGGTAGCATGAGCGGCGAAAAGATTCAAAACCTCAATGCCGCTGTGCGCGACATGCTCGATGTGTTCCGCGGCAACGAGACCAGCGAGACCGAAATCTGGGTCTCAATCATCACGTTCGGCTCAGAAGTCACGCTGCATCAACCCCTAGCAAGTGCCAACGACATTCAGTGGCAAACACTTTCAGCCAGCGGCATGACTCCACTGGGTGTCGCGCTTGAAATGGCCAAAGCAATAATTGAAGACAAGAACGTCGTTCCATCGCGCGCTTATCGTCCGACCGTAGTGCTGGTCTCGGACGGACAACCGAGCGATAGCTGGAAAGGCGCGTTGCGTGATTTCGTAAACGAAGGACGATCCGCGAAATGCGATCGCATGGCCATGGCCATCGGTGCCGACGCCGACGAGGCAGTTCTCGGAGCATTCATCGAGGGCACGGAGAACCCGCTTTTCTACGCAGAGAATGCCCGGCAAATGAAGGACTTCTTTAAGTTCGTGACCATGTCGGTGACCATCCGCACCAAATCGCAGGCACCTAACGCCATCCCGCCAGCGAGTTCGATTGATGTTCAGCCAGCGACCATCGGCGCCCGACAGGGCTCAGTGGTGCCGACGGCACCCGATGCAGATGATGGAGGCTATTGGTAATGGCACAGGCAATCGGAGATCCGGAAGAGCTGGAGCGTTTTGCGCATGCACTACAGCAATTCACCGACTCGCTCAACGACAGTGTTGGCGCCCTAGATGGCGCATTCCTGTCGCTCGGTGACACCTGGCAGGACGAGAAACGTTCCCAGTTCGAGGAGGAGTTCAACATGCTCGTCCAGCAACTCCATCAGTTCAATGCGAACGCGACAGAACAGGTGCCCTATTTGATCGCCCTGGCGTCGCGCCTGCGCGAGTACCTTCAAAGCTGAGGACGTAGCTAGGGCAATGGCACTCGTATCCATAGGACAAGTGGAAAACCTCGAGGACCTCGTGCGCGACCTGCAGGCCGTTCATGAGGCCCTGGAGGCATCCTGCCGTGCACAGGTTGCCCTGGCAGAGCACAAGTACGAAGACGCTCAAAACGCCTCCTGGCACAGCGAGAGCTTGCTGGACGACGCCATGCAGCAGGAACTAGACGCCGGCCAGGCGTCCGAGGACGCCCAGCAGGCCGTGGACACCGCATACGCCAGTCTCGACGCCGCCGAGAGTTCGCTGTCCAGTTGTATCGCCCAACCGCTCGACAAAGACGGGTCGAGTCCTGATTGCTCCTGGGAGCACGACTGCGCTGACCAGGCCAGGGCCGAGGTGGACCAGGCCTGCAACGCGCTGGAGCAGGCACGGGCCGACCTCGAACGGGCCATGGAGAACCGAATGGCCATGGAACGTCGCCTGGAAATGACCAGGCAGGCAGCCTCGATGGCTGCGCAGGCACTGGCGCATGCGCAGCAGGAGTGCAATGCACGGCTTCTCGGCGTCGGCCAGGCCATCGATCTCGGTGTTGCTCGCCTTTCTGCGGCCCAGCAAGCGCTGGAGGCCTACCTCGCGACCCATCCCGTCGCTGCGGACTTCCGTTCCTGGTTGAAGTGGGACCCGGTGAAACAGGGTGGCGTCGTCACACCGGATGTACTGCGGGATCGAATGAACCTGTCGGCGGAGCATCGGCAAATGCTCCAGGAATACCTGTACGAACGAAATCCCGAGTATCGGGCGAAGGTCGACAGATTCCGCGAGCAATGGGTTGCCGCGAAAGGCGATGTCGAGCGCAACGGGGTCGTGCGCAAGGTCCGCATCGAGCTGTGCGGCGAATTCGGTGAGCAACTGGCTCGCCACGCCCTGGCGCCACTGGGTGGTCGCATCGAGACACAAGGGCGGACGTTCGTTGGCGACGACGGCCGGTACACCAAGACCGACCTGCTGATAACCGACCTGCGCGTCCCGGTCGTACTGGGGCGTGGTCCGGGCATGGGGGCACCGGTGGGCGGTTCGCTGGCCTTGGAGGTGAAGTGCGGCAAGGCCCAGTACCTCTACGCGCAGAAGGACCACATGGTGTTCCAGGCCGAAGGACACAAGCAAGCGGATGCGCAATGCACGCTCTGCTCGCGGGACATCAAGGACCTTTCGCCCGAGAAAGAGAAAGAACTGCGCGATGCCTTGCGCGAGGCGGGCTCGCCTCTGATAGGCATGCTGCCGAGCAAGAACGAGATAGACCTGTCCTGTCTTGATTTCATCCGCCAGAGCCAGGAAGAACAGCCATGAAAGTGCGATTTGCCGTAGTGGAGCCTGCCATCCTTGAACAGGTCCGGGCAGGAGTGGAGCAGTTGCAGCGCTCGGTCGATACCGGCGACATGGATGACGTGGACGAGGCCACGGCGCAATTGCTGGAGTTGACCGCAGGCTGCCGCTCGATCGACCTGTCCGAGGAGCGGTGGCAGAGGTTCCTGAGCGAAATCAGGCGCGAGGATCCGGACTTCGAATCCGGTTACCTGCTGCCGGGCGAGCGTTGTGCTTCGTTGCTTCCAGGCATCGCCACCGATGCGCATGTCCTGGAACTCCCCATGGACGATGAGTCGGGAGATGCCGATGTTTGACGATGTCATGGGACTGATGGCGGCCTGCGCAAACAGGTTCAACGCTGGGGTGCGGGATGGATTCGGCACCTCCATCGCCAACGAAGTGCTCTTCCCGATCCAGGAGAACATCGCCTGCCTGCGCAGTTTCAGCGAAGACTACCAGCGTCAGGTCACGGCCATCGACGGTCTCCTCGAGGAAGCGCAAGGCGTCGGCGCACTTCAAGGGGAGCGTGACGCATGAAGGGATCGCCGGAGCATCCGGACCCGATTGTCTCCCGGGCCATGCAAGCCATCGCCGACTATCAGGAAGGCCTCGCCCGCATCGACCGCGAATTCGATGCGGCCGCGACCAGGAAAGAGCAAACCCTTCAGGGGCTGCGCAAAGACGTGCAAACCGCCCTGGCCGCCTCAACGGAAGAGGCCCTACGGCGGCTCGCTGATGAAGAAAGACAGACAACCACCAGCCGCACCCAGCGGACAACGGCTTGGCGATTAGCCTTCGTTCGGCAATGGGAGGGAATCGCCACCGATGCGCTGCGTGCGAGCGGGCGGCTTCGCCGCGAACAGCCAGCGTTGACGGATCTGGTCCCTACGACGCCATGGGCGGTCACGGAAATGCCTGCGCGCCTGTATCTCGGCTCCCGGCAACTGAGCTTCGAGGATCTCTGCTGTTCGACGCCAAATGCCATCCCCTTCCCGTTCTCCAGCGCCCTGGCGTTTTCCCAAGGCCACACGGGCCACACGCAGTGGGTATCCGGCCTGCTGCTGCGCTTGCTCTCTGCCCTGCCCCCGGCGCAGCTGGAGTTGACATTCATCGATCCGCTGCGACTGGGACAATCGGTCGAGCCGTTCCTGCCCCTGCTCAAGGTCGAGCAACTGGTTCCGGAACAACGGGTGCTGACGCGCGCGGACGAGATCGAGTCTGCGCTCGGCCGGCTGACGGATGACATCGAGGAACTGCTCCAGCATCGCTTCAATGACGAGTCCGCAAACTGGTCGGCGTACAACGCGAAGAACCCCGACTGCCGTCTTGCGTACAAGGTGCTGGTGCTGTTCGATGCGCCGGAGCAACTGTCCGAAAAAAGCCTGTGGTTCCTCCAGCGATTGTGCGAGAACGGCCCGCGCTGCGGCGTCCTGCCGATCATCGCGATCGACGAGCACCGCTTGCAGGACCAGCGCTACGAGAAATTCCGCGCAACCGCAGCACAGGCGGTCGCAGCGTTTGACGCCCTGTTCGCGACCTCGTCCGTCGCGCGCAACGGCCTTTCATCGAGCTGCAAGTCCGAGCAATGGCCCAGGCAAGAACAGCTTGGCCCCTACCTTTCGGCGCTCGCCGAAGAGTGCGCCCGGCAGGCGCGCTTCAGCCGGTCCATGGAGGATCTATGGTCTGGTTTCTCCAAGGGCGCCACGACCTGCGCAGGCTTCGACATCCCGATCGGCTGGACGGCCGCCGGCGCGCCCGCCTCCTTCGTCCTCGGTGCCACGACGTCCGAACACCATGCACTGCTCGCCGGCAAGACCGGGTCAGGTAAGTCGAACCTGCTGCACGTCCTGATCCACTCCCTGTGCCAGCGCTATTCGCCAGCGGAAGTCGACCTTTACCTGCTGGATTACAAGGAATCGACGGAATTCAACATCTATGCCGACCCGCCCCTTCCCCATGCCCGGCTGGTCGCCACGGAAAGCGATCCCGAATACGGCGTCACGGTCCTTCGCCACCTGGTGGGTGAACTGCAGAGGCGCGGACACGTATTCAAGGAAAACAAGGTCTCCGACTTCGCCAAATTCCGCGCCAGCACAGGTGAGCAGCTACCCAGGATCCTCCTGGTCATCGACGAGTTCCAGGTGCTCTTCGCCGGCACACGCCCGGTAGCGGAGGCGGCAGAACAATTCCTGTCGCAACTGTTGAAGCAGGGGCGCTCATTCGGCATTCATGTCCTGCTCGCGACACAGACCCTCAAGGGCATCAACGCCATGTCCCTGGGCAGCATCATCACCCAGCTGGGCTGCCGCATTGCCCTGGCCTGCGGCCAGGAAGACTCGGCGATGATCCTGGGCGCGAACAACTGGGCCGCGTCGGAGCTGCAGAGCCCGCCCGAAGGCATCATCAACAATTCCAACGGAGCCAGGTCCGGCAACGTCAAGTTCCTGATACCCCTGGCAGACAGCGACACTTGCCTCGAACACATCAGCACGCTGGCGCAGCAAGCCGCGCGCCAGGGCATGGTGGACAAGACCCGGATCTTCAATGGCGCCCGCCTGCCTGAGCCGCCTTGCGCCACTACCTACCAGAACGTCTGTTCAGGGGACGGCGCCCTGCTCCTCGGGCAACAGCTGACGTTCGACGCCGACATGCTCACGGTTCCGCTCATCCAGCGCCCGGCCTTCAATGTCCTGTTCAGCGGCTACAACGATGCCATCCACGACGGCTTGCTCAACGCAACGCTGTCCAGCCTGGTGGCATCCAGCCGTTTCGACGAGATCATCTTCTTCAACGCCCGCGGCGTCACCGCGAAAGGCGAATTCACCTCAGAGATGCGCGCCCCCGGCGGTCCCGTGCAAGTGTTCGACGACATCGCGGCACTCCCGTTGCAAGCGATAGCCGATGCCATCGGCAGTCGCCGCGTCGCCTTGATCATCGACGGTCTCGATTCGGAAAGACTGTTGCACCCACCGACCCCGTTCAGGCCCCCCAAGCCGGGTGAACCACCCTCCCCCGGCGATCTCCTCAAGCGCATTGCCGAGGATGGCCCGCGCCAGGGGGTGTTCGTATTCGCCTTCGTCGAGCGCTGGCAGCGCTGCGCATCGACCTGCAAGGACCTTCTTTCGTGCTTCGAACTGCGCCTGGGGTATTGCATGAGCGAAGACGACGCCGGCTCGCTGGTCTCCACCGGCATCGGCAAGTTCAAAGGTCTCGAAAAGCCCAACCGGGCCGTTCTGGTGAACCGAATGACCTGTGAAACGACCTGGTTCCGCCCCTACGTCGCCAAGAGTTCCCTATGAAGAAGTTTCTACTCACCTGGTATGGCATCACGGACTTTCGCGCGTCGCTGGGATTCGAAAGCACGGAAGGTCCGATCGCCGCAGCGCTGGCGGCAGAGGACTATAGCGAAATCGTCATTCTTGGCTACACGCGAAACGACCTCCAGGATCACGTGTCGACACCCACCTGCGCGGACCTGGCGACCCGGCTGGCGGCGATCCATGCTGCCAACCAGCAACAGGATCGCGGCGTTACCAACGATTTCGTCTCCACTTTCGCCAACACGCCTGCCGCCCACGCGCACTTCGCCCGCTGGCTGGAGGCGCAACTGCCAAGGTTCGGCAGGCAGGCGCGCATTTCGCTGAAGAGCGAAACACCCCGCGAGCTGAACGACTCAGAAGGCATCTACGCCTGTGCCATGCGCGCCCTGGATTTCGTCGCCAAAGCCGCCGGCGAGAAACTCGTGACGCTGTACCTGAGCCCTGGCACGCCGGTCATGGCGTTCATGTGGGCACTGGCGGCCCTGGCCCATCCTCACCTGAAGAAACGCCTCATAGTCTCGCCCGTTGTCGGCAAACCGCCGGAAGCCATTGCCCTGCCCGCCGCCTGGCTGGAGCGCCACGGCGCCAGCCAGGCGGCGATCGGCAATGCCCACGAAGGGTTCGCCGTGACCTATCACCTGTTCGGCGAGCAACGCATGCCATCGCTGCTGGGCATCCGCCAGTTCGCCTCGAACCGGCATGTGTTCGTGAACTCCCAGGACTTTCCAGCGACCTGCATGCGCGCGTTCATCCAGGATGCAGACTTCTACGAACTCCCCGTCGACCCGTGGGATGCCAAGGACGTACAGGAAAGGATCATTGCCCATGCCAGAACCTTGCCGCCAGGCGCGCGTATCGGCGTGAACCTTACGGGCGGCACCAAGCTGATGTTCGCAGGCGCGCTTTCCGCAGCCAGGGCACTGGGTGCCGTGCCCTTCTACTTCGACAGCCGCAACCAGCGCGTGACCTATGTCGACAGCCTGCGTCGGGAGACCATCCGGCCCATCGACTCGATTGAAACCTTCCTGCTGCTCAATGGCGATGGGCTGAAAGTGTCGACCGTCGATCCCCAGGACGAGCTATCGGCGGACCGGCGCCGCCTGACCAAGACACTGTGGAAATACCGGAGCAAGATCGCTGACGCCTACTCCGCCTTGTGCAGATACAACAACGAACACGAAAGAAGCCTGCAAAGAGGTGAGCCACTGACACCATTTCGCATCGAATGCCACGGGTTCGTATTCACCCTCACTCGGGAAGCCGAGGCATCGGTTGTCGGCAACGGCCTGAACCTGCACTTCAAGCACTGGACGGGTTTCGCCAAATACATGTCCGGTGGTTGGTTCGAAGAGTTCGTCTATCTACAGTGCAAACCCTACGAAGAGCGCGGCATCATCCGGGACCTTCGAATCAACCTCACCCTGCAACTCAACCAGGACATGACCGGTTCATTCCACCGCGACGTGCAACACAACGAGCTCGACGTCACCTTCACCGACGGACATTCGCTATACATCGTCGAATGCAAAGGGGGCAAGGTCACGCAGGAGCAAGTGATGAAGCTGCAGAACCTCGTCCGCTTCTATGGTGGCGTCGAAGGTCGTGGAATCGTCGCCTGCTGCTTCCCGCCAAGGTCGGACTCGGTGCGCAAAAAAATCAGCGACGCGAAGCTGGCACTTTGTTGCGGCGGTTCCTTCCTGGAGCAGCTCGATAGCTTGATGAGCGGGATCGCCGCACGCGCCAGGCTGGCCGGGGAGCCGGCATGACACTCTTTCTGGTGTGCGACACCTCCGGCAGCATGAGCGAGGGGGGCAAGCCATTCATCACGAGAACGGCGGTCACGACCATCGCCCAGTGGATACATCTGGCCGGCGGAGGGGTACAGGTCAGGCTGTGCGCCTGGGGAAGCGAAGCCGTCTTCAGCGACTGGACCATAACCGACGACTACCCGGAACACATGCTCGTTTGCGGCGGTACCTCCAACGCAACCGCCCTAACCCGCCTGCTGGGTGATTCACCCGACGGAAAAGTATTGCTCCTGACCGACGGTTTCTGGTCCAGCACCGAAACCCGGCACCTGAAACAGTGGCGGGCGGGGCTTCCCCACGACTCGGTACGCGTCATCAAGACCGGCGCCGATGCCAATCCGCAGCTCAAAGGTCCGGACGTTTTCCTGGCCGAGGCCCTGTTCGCGGCACTGGACGGATGGCTGGAAGCGCCCTCGGCATGACGTTGTGGAAGAGCTTCGGCGCCAGCGTTCCAGGCCCCGCGCACCTGGCTGCCGGCCTCCCCAACCAGGACGCATGGGCAGCCTTCCACCGTAGCTGGGGAGATGCCATCGTGGTTTCCGACGGCCTCGGCTCGAAGCCGTTTTCCAGTTTCGGCAGCAAGGCGGCCTGCCAGGCTGTAGCACAGGCTTGCCGCTCCCGCACCGAAGCCGACCCGGCGTCCCTGCTGCAACGCATCACGTCGAACTGGCTGTCTCTCGTCGCACCACTCGAACCCCGTGATTGCGCCGCTACGTGCCTGTTCGCCTTCCGGGCGCGAAACGGCGTGATCCACTTGGGAATGCTGGGCGATGGCCTGGTCGCCGCAATCAGATCGGATGGTTCGGTGATGTCCCTGGCGGACGACAAGTCGCAAGGCTTTTCCAACATCACGGCAGCACTTTCCCAGCGCGTGTCCGAGCGGGACTGGCAGGTCGCCTCGCTGCCGGAGCGGGATTGCTTGGCCATCCTGCTCTGCTCCGACGGCGTGGCAGACGACTTGGAGGACAATCCCGGCTTCGTGACCGGCGTGATCGATGCGCACCGTTCGCTGACAGCGGTCACCGCCAACCGGCGTCTTCAAACGATGCTCGAAAAATGGCCCACCCCAAAGCACAGCGACGACAAGACCATCGCCTGTCTCTGTCGCGAGGAGATTACCCCTGGACAAGACTGAAGGAACACCGCCGCTGTGCGACGAATACGGTAATCACCATACGCTAGCCGATGAGCTCGCCAGGGGTGGTCAAGGCGTCGTGTTCCGCACCAAGGACGCGGACCTGGCCATCAAGCAACCGCTCAACCCCCAGGGTGAGCCGGACACCAGCAGCGACCTGCGTCACCGCTTCCAGAACATCCGCCTGCTGCCCCTGCCGCCGCGCATTCCACTGTCGTTACCGCTGGCCATCCTGCGGGATCAGCCAGGGTACGTGATGCGCCTGCTCAACGACATGACGCCCTTCAGCGTCTTCGATCTCGACGGCAAGACGAAAAAGGTCCTCGAAGTGCAGCAGCTCATCCTTCCTGAATGGCTGGCGAAGGTCCCTGGCAGAGACCTAGCGTTGCGTCTCGTCCATTACGCTCGTACGGGCTCGACCCGCCGTCGCCTGTTCGCACTGTCGGAGTGCGCTGCCATCCTCGCCCGCCTGCACTGCTCGGGAATGGTCTACGGCGATATCTCCAGCAACAACGCCTTCATCGGTGCGCAATCGAACGATGTCTGGCTCATCGATGCCGACAACCTGCGGTTCGAAATGGCTCGCGGAGGTGTCTCGGTCTACACACCAGCCTACGGCGCGCCGGAAGTGGTGCGTGGCACCGATGCCTCGCGCCCACGCTCGGATTGCTGGGCATTCGCGGTCATGGCCTTCAAGACCCTTGCACTCTGCCATCCGTTCATCGGCAAGGCAGTGCTCGAACCCGAGGAAGATGACAGCGGCTGGGACTCCGAGCCAGACGAAGATAGCCAGACCGCCGACCTGGATGAACAGGCGTACGCGGGTTATCTGCCCTTCATCGATGACGCGCAGGACAAATCCAACGCCGGGGGTGGCGGGCTGCCGCGTGAGCTGGTCGCCACACCCGGGCTTCGGAGGCTCTTCCAAGAAACCTTCGGGGCCGGAAGACTACAGCCGCATCGCCGTCCAACCATGGCCTTCTGGGCACTGGAACTGAAAAAGGCGTTCGACCGCTCGTTGCACTGCGATGCCTGCAAAATGAGCTACCTGGCCGACGAACACACCCGCTGCCCTTACTGCGGCGCACCCCGTCCGCCGTTCGCCTGCGCCCGGACTTCGCGGGGTGAGATCGTGATTCCCGCCAGCACCCGGCACTTCCCCCTGCCGCACCGACTTTTCCATCCTTTCTCGTTCGATCATAACGAGACCCAGGTGTACGAAGTCGACCTCGACTTCAACACCAGGACGGCGCGTCCTGTACGAGGCACTCCTGCTTTCCCCGACAGCTTGACCTTCACCTTCGAGGCGGGCGTGCAATGAAATTCCAAGACATACCGGCCGATATCCTTACCATCCGCGTCCGACCGGCTGACCACTGTTCGGCAGACTGGCGCGACCAGGCCGTCTACTCGATCGAGAACGATCCCTCGCGTCCCGATGAGTTCGAGCTGCGTCTCAAGGACGCAATGATCGCAGTGCAGACCATCACACCGATCGATACCCGGCGGCTGAGCGCCGAACTCGCCATTGGCCGCGCTCTGCTCGCGCAACTGACCAATCGTGCTGCCGACGGAAGCATGGAACTGCAGATCGCCTTTTTCTCCGGCCCGTGCCTGGAGATGGGTGAACTGGAAATCGGCGTGGACGACTATGTCGAACAGGCAATGGCAAGCCTCGAGCGCCGCAGGAGCGGCCCCAAGGGTGACCAGCTCTATAAGCTGCTGGAGCGCCATTTCTGCTTTCGACAAGGCGACAGCGACTTCTTTTTCCTGACCGCAGGTCCGGCCATCGACGAAATGCTCAAGCCCGACCCCGTCCAGGAAGAGAAAGCAGCAGGCGGTGACGACACCGACCTGGCGTCGGACCCGGAATCGCAAGCCGCCCAGGACGCAACGCCCGGCGACGTACTGCCCGCTCGAAGCGCGCAACCAACCCGCAACAACTCGTTCTGCATCAGCGGGGATGGATTGCGCTTCGTTGCGACAGAGAAGCTGTTATCCCAAGGCAAATCGATTTTCCTCACCTCGCGCTTGACCAAGGCCCGCAAGCACCCGGACCGCGCGCTACGCCTAGTCAAAGGCAAGCTTCACTTCGCCGACTGGAGCCGAACCGGACATATCCGGCTCCTTGCCAAAGCCCAGATGACAGCCTTGACGCAGGAACAAGTCAGTTACTTGAGGAAATGGGACGAGTTCGGCGACCTCGAAGGCGAACTGCTGCTGGAGAAGGCACGCCAAGTGGGAGTCTTGCACGTTGCTGGCGCCGTCGAGAACAGAGACGGAACCGTGGCCGTACGCGTGACCCAGGCCTCCGAGGCCGCACTCAAAGTCCTAGATAAAGGCCAGGCCGGCGAACTCCGGTCGGTCGAGGAGCTCCCGGACTATCTGCTCGACCCCACCCTGCTCTTCAAGGACTTCGCCAGCGGCATCGAGCGCTCTGCGGAAAATCCCCCCTCTTCACCTCAGGATGAACTACAAGCCAACCCCAAGCATTACAAGGTAGTCGAGTTCGACAAGGCATCGAACACGCTCAAGCTGAAGACTGAACGGCTTCCAGAAAAGTCGGGCATGCTCATCCTTTCACTCGCAGGCGAAGTTGCCCAGATCAAGCGCCGCCTGGTGGCGCGCCGGTTGATTCTCGAAGGCCGGGCAGCCAACCCCCAGCTCGGACCGCTGATCGAGGAAAAAGGCGTCATTACCCAGACTCGCAGGCCGTCACCTGTCAAGCCGCTGACGGCGTTCGTCCTGAACAAGGTCTTCAAGAACACTCCCACGCCAAAACAGCTGGATGCCATCAGCTGTGCCTTGGAAACGCCGGACATTGCCCTTATCCAGGGCCCCCCCGGAACCGGAAAGACCACGGTCATCGCTGCCATTCTCGAGCGCTTGAACGAAATGGCAGACAAGCGTGGTACTACCATCAAGGGCCAGGTGCTGCTGACAGGGTTCCAGCACGACGCGGTCGAGAACATGATCGAGCGCCTCTCGCTCAACAGCCTCCCCGTTCCGAAATTTGGCAAGCGCGCCAATGCAGCCACGGATGACGCCAGCCTCTTCGAGGAACGACTCGATGGGTGGTGTGGAAAACTAGCCACCCAATTGCGTGAACGAAACCCGCAGATCGCCGAAATCGAGCAGGAAACGGAGATCCGGCACCTGTACCTGCAATACCTTCAGACGCCGACACGGGTGCTCGGCGCCCGCCTTGCCTCCCGGATCGCAGCGCTCGGCATTGCGGTCCTGGGCGAAGAGCGGGTGCGTCAGGCCGAGAATTTGCAGAAGAAAATGGGCCTGGAAGAAAAGCTCAACGGCGCCAGCCACCAATGGCTCGACGTCGTGCGTCGCCTCCGCTGCCGGCCTGAAAGCTTCGCCGACGACGGTCCCGAACGCGCAGCCGACGCGCTGGCCGATCTCGGCGAGGTGCTGGACCGCGAGGACCTTGCGTTGCTCGACGATGCCAGCCTGTGGCGCAATGAAAATGGCCTCCCGCCGTTCCTGCAACGGTTGGCAAGACTGAAGAGAACGCTGCTCGCCCGCTTCAGCGCCCCCCCGGTTTTCCGCATCGAAAAAGCCAACGACGAGATCGTCGCCTTGGCAGGCCTCGCAATCGAGCAGATCAAGCGCAAGGGACACTCGGGGCGGGACAGGAAATCCGCCGCACTGGCCGAGTTTCTCGCCCAGCTCGACAACAACCCTCGCGCCATGCTGGAGGCTGTATCCGACTATAGCTTCGCGTTCGCCGCGACTTGCCAGCAAAGCGTCAACCGGAGCATGCAATTCCAGAAGGGCATTCGGGAGGGCGACACCAACCTGAACCAGCAGCAACTGGAATACGAGTATGTGATCGTCGACGAAGCCGCACGTGTCTCGCCACGCGACCTGATGGTGCCGATGGCACAGGGCAGGCGCATCATCCTAGTCGGTGACCACCGCCAGCTGCCGCACATCATCGATGACGAGGTCGCACGCCGGATGGAAGACGGCGAAAGCGGCCCTTCGGAAACCGATTGGCTGAAAAAGTCGATGTTCCACTACCTGTTTTCGGAGCGCCTGAAGACCCTAGAGGACGGCGACAAGATCACTCGTCGGGTCACGCTGGACAGGCAGTACCGCATGCATGAGCTGCTGGGCGATTTCATCAGCCGCAACTTCTACGAGCGCTTCGACCCCTCCGAGAAGTTCGGCTCCGGAAGGCCTACAGTCGATTTCGCCCACGCCCTCCCCGATACCGGCGGCAAACCCGCCGCGTGGCTGGCGGTACCCGTGGAGAAAGGCAAGCACCGACGCAGCGGAACCAGCTGGATTCGCCCGATCGAGGCCACTTTGATCGTCCGCCAGTTACTCGCATGGATGAATTGCGAGGCTGGCAAGGACCTGACCTTCGGGGTGATTTCCTTCTACAAGGCGCAGGCCGAATACATCAGGCAGCAACTCGGCACACTCGGTAACAATGACAAGCGACTGCGTATCGGCACGGTGGACTCGTTCCAGGGCATGGAGTTCGACGTGGTCTTCCTGTCGACGGTGAGGACCGTGCCACAGCCGTGGAAATCCACCACCGATGACCGCGAGAAACAGGCGCAATCACTATTCGGTCACCTCTGCCTCTACAACCGCCTGAATGTATCGATGAGCCGTCAGAAAAAACTGTTGGTAGTGGTCGGCGACCCGTGCCTGCTGGAAGGCGACCTGGCAGCCGAGTTCATTCCTGGGCTCGTTGATTTCCATAAGCTCTGCCGTGAACAAGGAGTCGTGCTGGAATGTTGAAACTTCTGGATTACGGCACCCCTGCCCCCTTCGGGGCAACCGTCGGCCGACGCCGCAATCTGTCCTGGCCCGTCGACGCCTACCGGATCACCCTGCCCAAGCCTGACGAAGACGGCCTGAGCCTCAACCCGTTCGAGCAGGTCATCCTCAGCCTGCTCGCCCTTGGAAACATGACCTCACAGGCACTGGCCGAGGAAACCTGCATTCCGCGCGACCTGGTAGAAAGCATCCTGTTGCGTCTTCGGGACAGAGGGTTGATCGACGATTTCAACGACGTCCTTGAAGCATCCGGCAGCAACGCTGCAAGCGAAGCCGGCGCTACGGCATTCGTGACCGCGCTGCTGTTTCGCGAGCTCGTCAGCGGGCAGGTCCTGCCCTTCATGCAACTGCTGGAACACCAACCGCTGCGCAAGAAGGAACAGAAGCAGGCCGCCTACAAGATTCGCGCTCTCGCTGCCGAGCAAATGCCGCCCACCCAGCGGGATGTGATCAAGGTGACGCGAGCGATGCAAAGAAGGGCCGCGGAGTTCGGGAAAGCGGAGCGAACGCCTGCACTGCACAAAATCATGATCGTGGAGCAGCCGGAACGGTATTACCTGGACTGCCCTATCGCCATTCAGAAAAGCGACGGCGAATTCCGTATCGCAGATCCCTTCGGCAACGGGTTTTCACTGGTGCTCGAACGGGCATTCGAACAATTGCTCGAACAGGATGAATACGCAACGGAGTGGCTGGGCAAGTGGAAAGCCTCACTGAGCCAGCCGCGCTCGCCATCCCAGGATCCCCGTAATAAAGAACCGTTCGACACGCCTGCCAACCAGCAGCGATACCCCAAGCTCATCAGTAACTTGCGGCTGCTGCCGAACGCCGCGTTCCGCTCGATCGCCCAGCTCTATGCCTCCGTGGAGTGGTCATTGTTCTACGCCTGTGCCAAGCGCCCCTTCGAAGGTGATATCGAGCGCTTGAGATTCACCCCGCAGGCGGAGCATGCGCAGTTGCTCGGTCGGGCGGCCAGCGAGGTCGGGCTGTTACCACCGGGATCCGGTTTCAGGCCTGTTCGGGAGGGCAAGCTGCGGGACTTCCAGGAGGGAAAGGCAGAGCTGGAAACGGTGCTTGCCTTGAGCATCCTTCGCGCGCAGCTCGATGGTTCTCACCCCTTGCGACGTCTGGCTGCGCGCGATCCTGCACTGATCAGCCGCCTACTCGAAATCAAGAAGGCGCGTGACGAAAAGGGACATGGCAAAGGCAGTGCCGACGCCCCGGAATCGGAGTTGCTGGCAGAACCACTGGTGCGCGAAATCATCGAGATCATGCTGCAGGAAGTGACCTTCACCCGCGAGCCGACCGCCAGCAGCAACCCTGACGCTTACGCGGACGTGTTACTGGATGCCCGCGCGAGCATCCAGGACGAGTTCGGCTTCGGCGCATTCAACCGCCTCGGGACGAACGTGAAGGAGCGGCTCGTCCATGCCGAACGGGTCTTCCTGTCCTGCCAGGAGGGAGAAGATGTCCTGGCGTTCGTCCGCGACCTCTATGCAGCAATGCAGTCCGTCCTCGAGCTGTCGCTGAACCGTTGGCTGCCACCGGACATGGCAGATGCACTGCTGATCGAGGCAGCGCAAGACAGGGCCATCGGGTCCGGCTTGTGCCATCGGCTGCCGCCAAGCCTGCGCACCGTCAGGGCTTCGGCTGTACGCCAGACGCTGCAAGGCAGCGGCCAGTCGCTCGGGGCCTGCATGATCGCCTTCCTGCTGATGGCTGACGAGCTGCTCCTCAAGTCGATCGCAGCGACCCAACCGTCCTTCGTCGACGATGCAGCCGCGCTCATAGCCAGACGCGGACACGGTAATGAGCCACTGCCATTAGCAAGCACAGATGTCGCGAAGCTGCGCAAGGCATCGTACAAAATCATCAAAGCACTGATCGAGTTTTAGGAAATGGAGCAATCCGACAATAGGGAAGACGTCACAAAGCAGGATGCCGCCGCGCAACTGCTGCGCGACACCGAGATCGCGCTCCCCGAGGCTATCGCCAAGGGCCAGCACGCCGTGGAGGAAGAAAAACAGCTGATAGCTGCCGAGCGAGAGGCCCTCGCCAGAAAAGCCGCCGAACTCAGCCGGCGCGAAGATCAGCTCAAGTTCGCCGAACAGCAACACGCAGCGGACCATGACGAGAAGCGCGCCGCCTTGAATGCGGAGTTGCGCCAGAAACGCGCCGAGGGCGAGCGCCGGATTTCAGAAATCCGGGAGCAGCAGCTATCGGCTCTGGAAGAAGAACTTGCCAATCTCCGGTCCAGGCGCCTGTCAGAAGTATCCGCAGCCGGCGACGCCGAGCGCGAGCGCATCCGCGACGAATTGAGCAGGCTGCGTGAGGCCTGGACGAAACAACAGAACGACGCTCGCGCACGACTGGATGCAGAACTGTCCGAGCTGGCTAAACAGAAGGGGGCATTGTGCGCCTTGCAGAGCGAAGTACACGGGCGTGCGATGGAACTGGAAGCCGCCGAGCGCAATCTGGAACGCAAGGAACAGCGGCTCGAACAGCAATCCAAGCGGCGTAGTGAACAATTCGCCGATGAGCTCGAGAGCAACCTAGAGGAAGCGCGCAGATCACTGGAAATGCAGAAGCAGTCCTGTATCGAGGACAACAGGCGCCTGCGTGAAACCCTTGCCATACAGGCCGACCTGCTGGGCGTCTTCGAGCAGTTGAAGCGCCAGCTCGGAGGGAAAGACCCGTCCGAGATCCTGCGGGACCTGAACAGTCAGACCGATGAACTGAAGCGCCTGCGTGAGGAGCTCGCCAACCGGCCCACCGAGGAGATGCGCAAGCGAACCCTCGAACTCGAAACCGAAATAAGGTCCCACAAGGCCCGGGCGGATGAACTTGCCCGACAGATCGCGAGCAATGACACCGCCGTTGCGGAGGTTGGCCAGCTACGCCGGAAGAACTCCGAGCTCTCCGCGGAAAACCAGTCCTTGATGCAGAAGGCTTCGATCTTCGAGGGCGCAGCAAACGAAGCACAAGCCGAACTCAACCGTCTCCGTGCCGCCTATGAACGCCCTGCCGAGGTCGAGGCACGGCACAAGGAAATCGAACGGCCGCATTTCGCCGTGGATCGTGCCACGCTGCCGGTGAAGGCGGAGATCGACGAGTTGATCTGGCTCAAGGGTATCAGCAATGCGTGCAGAAACTATGGCCTAAGTTTCAACCCACGGATCCTCAACGCCTTCCACACGGCGCTCAAGACCGCCGAGTGGTCGCCCCTGACCGTGCTCTCGGGCGTCTCCGGCACCGGCAAGTCCGAACTGCCCCGCCTGTACGCCCACTTCGGCGGCATTTTCTTCGAGCCGCTGTCGGTCCAGCCGAACTGGGACTCGCAGGAGTCCATGCTCGGCTTCTTCAACTCGATCGACAACAAGTTCGACGCCCAACCGGTACTGAACTTCCTCGCGCAGAGCCAGAAGCCCTGGAGCGAGGACTACCCCGGCTTATCCGAGGCTATGTGCCTGGTCCTGCTCGACGAGATGAACCTTGCCCATCCGGAGCTGTACTTTGCCGAGTTCCTGAGCAAGCTCGAGCTGCGCCGTGGCAGGAAGGGCAACGACGTGCCCTGGCTGCCGGTGAAGGTCGGGGCAGGCATGCCAGCCTACAAACTGCCGCTGGGCCGGAATGTGCTGTGGACAGGAACGATGAACCAGGATGAAACCACCAAGTCTCTTTCCGACAAGGTTCTGGACCGTTCCATCATCGTCAATTTCCCGCGGCCGACCGAATTGAAACGCCGCCTGAAATTGCTGCCGCTTGATGACCGGAATCGCGGCCCGGCGCTGCACAAAACCGCCTGGCAAAGCTGGCTGGCAGAAGGCAGCAGCTTCTCGGAGGACGAAGTCAAGCCGTACATGGCCTTCATCGAGGCGTTGAATGGAGCACTATCCGTGTCTGGTCGGGCACTTGGCCATCGGGTATGGCAATCCATCGAGTACTACATGGCCAACTACCCGGAGGTCCGGGCGGCCAAGAATGACACGTCCCCATCCCGACTTGCCGACGCAATGCATACTGCGTTCGAAGACCAGTTGGTACAGAAGGTCATGCCCAAGCTGCGTGGCATCGACACTCGCGGCAAGAGCAAGACGGAGTGCCTCGACAAGATCCGCAACCAACTGGTCAATGGCATCGGTGGCCGTCCCTTCAACCTCACCGAGGACTTCGATATAGCCTGCGAGCTGGGCTACGGCCAGTTCATCTGGCAATCGGCGAACTATCTCAACGCATCTGATTCGCCAGCGGTGCTGGAACACGACGCCCACCCCGCCATTCCGACCTCAAACACCCTGGAAGAACCGCCTTCCCTGTTCAACACAGGCCTGACGGATCCGGACGAGCGCCGCAGGGTCTGGAACCTGAAGTCCCCGGAGAAACGAAACGAATTGCGCAGGACGTTGGAGGAAAACGCCAGGAAAGGGAGAATCGCCGGCCATGACCAGTGAACGCCTGTTGAGCTTTGACTCCGTACGCCGCAACGTGGCGCAAGACAGCGCCGCCATCAGCGAGGTTCTCGAGCAGTCGGACTGGTTCTGCCATGTCGTCGACTTCGACCCCAGGAGCGGGCAGGCGCTGCCTCAATCACTGTCGGTATTTCTGGCCAGGATCGCCAGATACTCACCGCCCGAGGCAGGATCCCCGTGCCGCGACCGCCTCTGGCGCATCACCGAACATTGCCGCGCGGCGGTAGATCGGCTTGTCCGCGGCCTCAACGAAGCACCTCGCCGGGATCAAGCGTTACTGCCCGCCCATGCGGTGCGCGAACTCGATGCCACCAGTTTCATCAAGCTGAGCAATCGCCCCGGACGCAACCTGCGAGAAAAGCTCGCAGGCAACCCCTATCTGCAAGGTGTTCGGCGGTTCCAGTCCGTCGACCTGCCGGAGAACCGCCTGTTCAAGGCATGCATGGTGCGTCTCGCGCAACACTTGGAGCTGTGCGGCGAGCGCCATGATCGACAGGACGACCTGCTGTTGACGATCCTGTCCTGGCTGCGCTCCGGAGAAACGCGGGACATCGGGAGCTGGGAGAACCTGCCGCCCAACAACACGCTTTTGTCACATCGCGATTACCGACGGGTATGGGACGCCTGGCGTTGGCTGCAGACCCTGGAGGATGACACCGCTCGCGACCTGTCCGAGGTCCACGCGCGTCGCCAGACCCGGCATCGCTGGATCACCTACAGCCGGATATGGAGCGAGGGTCGTCACTACCTGGCAGACATGCCGATTTTCTTCGACTTCGATACCTTCGAGATCCGCCCCTGGTTCAACAGCGTCGCGATGCAATCGGTACCGGAAAAGATCAAGCGCGACACAAGGATCGAAATCCGGACACCGGTGTGCGTTGATCTGGCGACTTCACTCCCACGCTATGCCGCGGGTAAAGCGGCCAGGTACCTGCCTGGGTCTTTCCTATGGCAACAATGGCAAGGCGAGAACACCGAAGTAGCACTTGACCTGTTCATCTCAGACGCGATTTATCGGCATCCACAGGTGACGACCCTGTTCCCGACGGATCTGTTCTTCTCCAAAGCCGCTCCCGAGCATCTGGACCGCGCTGCACGCGCCTTCACCTCCAGACTGCACGAGGTGTTCAGGAGCGACACGCTGATCTGGCTCGTGCCCGATGCCCTCAGTGATTTCGAACTCGACGTCACCCGGCGCAATCTCAACGCTCGCTTCCAGGGCGCGGTGCCGCTCCCCCGCAGTATTGCCGCCGCTGTTCAACGCGTGGACTACTCGAAAGTGAACGCTGGCTTTCCGATAGTCGTGATCGACAACGTCGGCGGCACGACCTGCGTCACGAGACTGGTCGCCAGGTTCGATCCGGCGCTCAAGGACAAGCTCCCGGAAACGAGAGGTTTCTACTGGGAGCGGCATCCTCCGGTGATCCTCTCGGACACTCCTGCGCAGGAGTCAGAACCCGGCTGCGCCATCGCCTCCATCGACGACCAGGACCAATGGCATCCGCCGGCTGTCCCGGCCAGGCCGGCCTCCCTCGATACCTCGATGCTGAAACAGGATCCACGCATCGGCGGCTTCGCCTTCTCCATCACCGTGACGGACAGCCCGGTATCCGGAGGCCTTCATTTTCATGCGCTGCAACAGCGTGCCGGAGAGATCCCCCTGTGGCGCGACCAGATACCTGAACTGACGATCAAGGCACTCAAGGACGGACGTCAGCAGCGCTTCCAGCTTGTATCCCGCGGCACGACGGTCACTCCGATCCGTGGCAGACCGGTCAGCATCGAGGTAAAGGAAGATTTCACCCTCCCGGCGAAGAGACCGTTCTACCAGTTCCCGCTCTTCCTTGGCGACAGCAGCGAAGACCTCGGCTACTCGGCCCGCCTGGATTCTTCCGCGTTTCCATTGGAGGAAAGTGTCGACTGTGCGCTCCACCTGACCTTCGAATACGGGGCCGACGATCCCTATCAACTGACGTTCATCCCGCGCAATGGCGCCTTCGCACACGTGCGAGCCACCTGGCGGCGTACCAGGGATCTGGTGGTCACCGACGCCCCCGCTCCGGAGTATCCCGCTCCTATGGCCTGGGCCGATCTGCGCCATGTACCAAAACCCGGCAGCAGTGAAACCACTGACCTGCTCGACTGGATAACCCGCGCGATCGCGCGACTGGACCAGGATATCTACATCCGCCCCAGAGCCAGGACGAAGGCCGTGATCTGCAGGGAGTGGCGCCCTGACAAGAACGGAGGCTATTTCACTTTCGCCACCACCAGCACCACACAGGAACGCGTGTTCGTTCATCAGAAAAATATCCTGGACGGACATGCGTACACGGACTTCAGCGTCGGCGACAGCATTTCATTCGAACGCCACGAACAGGACGGCAAGTGTTCTGGCCGCCGCGTCGCAGGCGAGCATCACGAGGAAATGCAACGACTGAAGCGGTTCGACGAAACCACCAGCAAGAACCTCGTCACCCAGATCCGCAAATCCCTGTATTACCCCGTCATCCAGACATGGCGCGATGGTCACTCCATCGACGACGCCGACTGCCCCGGCGTCTTTGCCGAAGCAGCCCGCATCCATATTGACTATCTCGTTTCGCTGCTGGAGGAGGACGATCTTCCAGCATCGGTGAAAAACGCGATTTTCGTGTTGATGTGTTGCATGCACAAAGACGCCCCAAGCACCTTCATCCAGCACCTAGCCGGGGAGCTCGAGAAGGGCAGCATTCGCAACCCGCAAGCCATTGGCTTCGCGCTGGGACGCCTGGATGAACCCTGGCAGCGAGCCCTTTTCTCGGGCCTCATGCGAAACATCACGGAAAGCGTCCTGCGCACCTTTGCTTGCGCGATATGGCGAGACCGGCACTTCGTTGAGCAGTTCGATTCTGCGCAAATGACAATGGTGTTGACGTCTCTCAACCTGGCGTTGGGTCAAATCAATCCATGTCCTGAGAAGAAAAGTGCCAATGGCGACAGAGCTGCTGTCAACTGGATGCGCGCCAACACCGAGTTGCTTGAACTCCTGCTGGGTGTGCTTCGCACGCGTGATGCCGCGGATACCCAACTGAGGATGCTGCTCCAACCTCATCAACAGATAACCAAGGCCTTGGCCCGCAGCGTCGAACGGGTGAGCGAACTCGTTGCGCAATCGACTGTCGTTATGTCCTGCAGGGTACAGATCAATATCGAAAAACCCGAGGGTGACCTTACGCCAGACCTACTTTTTGCCCTGCGCCTGTATCTGACCGGTGACGATGGCGCGAACGCAATCCACATCACTCGAGTTTCTGACAGTCCGGACGAGTGATCTGCGGAAGCCTTAGATCAGTGCATGCTGATTTCCAAGTGATCTACGATGGGTTGGATCCGAATACAGCCTCATGCAACGGTAGCGAACATGAACTGAATCGCCCCTGGTTTCGTAGACACCTCCAAGCCTCATAATGAGGCCCAAATAGGAGGTGCCATGAGTCGTCAGCGTTACCCCGAAGAATTCAAGATCGAAGCGGTCAAGCAAGTGACCGAGAAAGGCAATCCTGTCGCCGATGTTGCCCAGCGCCTGGGCATGTCTGTTCACAGCCTCTACGCCTGGATCAAGCTCTACAGCAAACCCCAAGAGCAGCGTCAGCAAGACGATGAGCAGCAAGCCGAACTGCGCAAGCTTCGCGCAGAACTCAAGCGCGTGACTGAAGAGCGAGACATCTTAAAAAAGGCCGCCGCGTACTTTGCCAAGGAGTGCAACTG
>NZ_FOED01000017.1:0-66892 GCF_900110545.1 Pseudomonas sp. Snoq117.2
GCTAACCGATACTAATTGCCCGTGAGGCTTGACCATATAACACCCAAACAATCTGACCGCAGGTCAGAGCGTGAGGAAGACGACGCCGAAAACGGCGCGTGGGTTCGCAAGACCCCAAGACGAGTTGTCTACTTCGATCACCGACCCAATTGGGCCAGCCAGGTAGCTTCAACGCCTGGCCAGCCAACCGAATTGCTTGACGAACATAGAGCATTGGAACCACCTGATCCCTTCCCGAACTCAGAAGTGAAACGATGCATCGCCGATGGTAGTGTGGGGTTTCCCCATGTGAGAGTAGGTCATCGTCAAGCGCCTAACACCCAGCACCCCCGCTCAGTTCATTCTGGCGGGGGTGTTGCCTTTGAGGCGGGAAAAGTTTGGCTGGACGCCAAGGGGTTTGGGCGGATGGGGAGTAGCGCAGGCGGTAGCCTAGGTGCTTGCGGTTGCCCTCACCCTAGCCCTCTCCCGGGGGGAGAGGGGACCAGGAGCGGTGTGGCTGGGAGCTTGAGGGCTACCTGGCAGCCAAGGTGCTGCTTGGAGCCTAAGAGCCATAACAGCCCGGCTACGCCGGGCTGTCGTGTTTGAAGCGGCAAGGGACCGGCGTAGGTTGGCGCTGAGCGCAGCGAAGCCCAACATCTAGCCTCACCTCCCTAAAGTTCACCTAAGCTTTCCTTTCCAAAGCTCGTGCGCACGCCCAGCGTTCGCCTTTTGGGCTTCGCTGCGCTCAGCCCAACCTACAAAGACAGAGCAACAAAAAGCCCGGCATGTGCCGGGCTTTTTGCGTTCTGGTCGATACTCGGGACTACTCCCGATCACGTTCCAGCAAGGGCTTGAGGAAGTGGCCGGTATAGGACTTCTTGTTGGCGGCAACCTCCTCGGGTGTACCCGTTGCGATGATCTGACCACCCTTGGAACCGCCTTCCGGGCCCAGGTCCACCAGCCAGTCGGCGGTCTTGATGACATCCAGGTTGTGCTCGATCACCACCACGGTGTTGCCGTGGTCCCGCAGGCGATGCAGCACGTCCAGCAACTGCTGGATATCGGCGAAGTGCAGCCCCGTAGTGGGCTCGTCGAGAATGTACAGCGTCTTGCCGGTATCGCGCTTGGACAGCTCCCGGGCCAGCTTCACACGCTGGGCTTCACCGCCTGACAGCGTTGTTGCACTCTGGCCGAGGCGGATATAGGACAGACCCACATCCATCAGTGTCTGCAGCTTGCGCGCCAGGGCGGGGATGGATTCGAAGAAGGCATGGGCCTCTTCGATGGTCATGTCCAGGACCTCGGTGATGGTCTTGCCCTTGTACTTCACCTCCAGGGTCTCACGGTTGTATCTCTTGCCCTTGCAGACATCGCAGGCGACGTAGACGTCCGGCAGGAAGTGCATCTCCACCTTGATCACGCCGTCACCCTGGCATGCCTCACAACGGCCGCCTTTGACGTTAAAGGAGAAGCGCCCTGGGGTGTAGCCGCGGGAGCGGGACTCCGGGACGCCGGAGAACAATTCGCGAATCGGGGTGAAAAGACCTGTGTAGGTCGCCGGGTTGGAGCGTGGGGTCCGGCCGATGGGGCTCTGGTCGATGTCGACCACCTTGTCCAGGTGCTGCATACCGTCGAAGCTGTCGTGGGCCGCGACCTCCAGGGTCGTCGCACCATTGAGCGCCGTGGCGGTTAGGGGGAACAGGGTGTTGTTGATCAGCGTCGACTTGCCGGAGCCCGATACCCCGGTCACGCAGGTCAGCAGGCCAACGGGAATCTCCAGGTTGACGTTCTGCAGGTTGTTGCCGCGGGCGCCCTTGAGCTTGAGCAGCTTCTTCTTGTCCCGCGGGGTACGCTTGGCAGGCACCACGATCTTCTTGCGGCCCGACAGGTACTGACCGGTCACCGAGTCGGGGTGCTGCATGACTTGGTCCGGCGTGCCCTCCGCGATGATCTGACCACCATGGATGCCAGCGCCTGGACCTATGTCGATGACATAGTCCGCCAGGCGAATGGCGTCCTCGTCGTGCTCGACGACGATGACCGTATTGCCCAGGTCGCGCAGGTGGGTCAGGGTGCCCAGCAGGCGCTCGTTGTCGCGCTGGTGCAGGCCGATGGAGGGCTCGTCGAGAATGTACATGACGCCCACCAGGCCCGCGCCGATCTGGCTGGCCAGGCGGATACGCTGGGCTTCACCGCCGGACAGGGTATCGGCGCTACGATCCAGGGTCAGGTAGTCCAGTCCAACGTTGACCAGGAACTGCAGGCGCTCGCGGATTTCCTTGAGGATCTTGTCGGCGATCTGCTGTCGCTGGCCCTTGAGGGCTAGATCCTGGAAGTACTGGGTGGCATCGCCCACTGGCAGGCGGGTGACCGCCGGCAGGGTCTTGTCGCCGACCCAGACATGCCGAGCTTCGCGCCGCAGGCGGGTGCCATTGCAGTCGGGGCAATGCTGGGTACTGAGGTACTTGGCCAGCTCTTCGCGCACGCTCTGGGATTCGGTCTCGCGATAACGCCGCTCCAGATTCGGCAGGATGCCTTCGAAGGGGTGGGCGCGCTTGACTATGTTGCCGCGGTCATTCAGATAACGAAAGTTGACGCTTTCACGTCCGGAACCGCTGAGGACCGCCTTGCGGTGCTTGTCATCGAGACCCTTGAAGGGCTCGTCCAGGCTGAAGCCATAGTGACTCGCCAGCGAACCGAGCATCTGGAAATAATAGACATTGCGCCGGTCCCAGCCGCGAATGGCGCCCTCACTGAGGCTCAGCTCCTCGTTGACCACTCGCCGGGCGTCGAAGAATTGCTTCACGCCCAGGCCGTCGCAGGTTGGGCAGGCCCCGGCGGGGTTGTTGAAGGAAAACAGCTTGGGTTCCAGCTCACCGATGGAAAAGCCGCAGATCGGACAAGCGAAGCGCGCGGAAAAGACGATCTCCTCGCCCTTTTCACCTTCCATGGGCGCGATGATGGCGATGTCGTCGGCCAGCTTCAGGGCCGTTTCGAAGGACTCTGCCAGGCGCTGCTGGAGGTCTTCGCGCACCTTGAAGCGATCCACCACCACCTCGATGGTGTGCTTCTTCTGCTTGTCGAGCTTGGGCAGTTCGTCCATCTCGTGCAGGCGGCCATTGACGCGGACGCGGACGAAGCCCTGGGCGCGCAATTCCTCGAATACCGAGAGATGTTCGCCCTTGCGCTCGCGCACGATGGGGGCGAGCAGCATCAGTCGCTCACCTTCCGGCATGGCCAGGACCTGATCGACCATCTGGCTGACGGTCTGGGCTTCCAGGGGCACATCATGCTCCGGGCAGCGGGGCGTACCGACGCGGGCATAGAGCAGGCGTAGGTAGTCGTAGATCTCGGTGATGGTGCCCACGGTGGAGCGTGGATTGTGCGAGGTGGACTTCTGCTCGATGGAGATCGCCGGCGACAGGCCTTCGATGGTGTCCACATCGGGCTTTTCCATCATCGACAGGAATTGCCGGGCATAGGCCGACAGGGATTCCACGTAGCGGCGCTGGCCTTCGGCATAGAGGGTGTCGAAGGCCAGCGAGGATTTGCCGGAGCCGGACAGCCCAGTGATGACGATGAGCTTGTCCCGGGGAAGGGTAAGGTCGATGTTCTTCAGATTATGGGTGCGGGCCCCACGGATGAGGATTTTATCCACGTAGACTTCTGCCTCGTTTTGGCGACGCTTCAATAGAAAAGAGGTCTCTTCCCAGGCTGCGGCTATCTGCCGCGCCTGTGAGAGAGGGGGTAAGGCTGGTAAAATTAGTGGCCCGACAGCGGTGATCGGGCGTTCGTGATCCTGGCGGTCGGGAACGTTCGGACGAGCGCTCGGCTATCTTCACCGCTTCCTCCCTAAATGGTCATTGTCACGACTGTTTTAAAGCTGTGTGGCGACGTAAAAGCCTGTCGCCGACGAGAGGATTATTAATGCTCGACAAGCGCAGTGAAGCCATGAACGGCGTCGAACGCCGTGCCGCCTTTGGGCTGGCTCTGGTCTTCGCCTTTCGTATGCTCGGTATGTTCATGGTGCTCCCGGTCCTGGCGACCTATGGTCAGGAGTTGGCGGATGCCACCCCGGCGCTGATTGGCCTCGCCATAGGTGCCTATGGTTTGACCCAGGCGGTCCTGCAAATTCCCCTGGGGACGCTGTCCGATCGCATCGGCCGGCGCCCCATCATCATTGGTGGACTGCTGGTGTTCGCCCTTGGTGCCGCCATCGCTGCCAATGCCCATTCCATCTGGGGCGTCATCGCCGGACGTATCGTGCAGGGTGGCGGCGCCATTTCGGCCGCCATCATGGCGCTGCTGTCGGACCAAACCCGCGAGCAGCACCGTACCAAGGCCATGGCCACCATCGGCATGAGTATCGGGGTGTCCTTTGCCGTGGCAATGGTGGCCGGCCCCCTGCTGACCCGTGCCTATGGTCTTGCAGGGCTGTTCTGGGCCACCTGCGGACTGGCGCTGGCCGGTTTGCTGATCGTGCTGTTCCTGGTCCCGCACCAGGCCTCGCCCTTCGCCCACCGGGAGTCGAACCTGGCGCGTCAGGCGCTGGGCGCGACCCTGCGCAATCGCGATCTATTGCGGCTGGACTTCGGCATCCTCGCGCTACATGCGGTGTTGATGGCCAGTTTCGTCGTCCTGCCGCTGGCCCTGGCCGACCATGCCGGCCTGCCCAAGGAAGAACACTGGTGGGTGTACCTTACGGCGCTGGTGGTCGGCTTTTTCGCCATGGTTCCCTTCATCATCTATGGTGAAAAGAAGCGGCGCATGAAGCGTGTGCTGGTAGGCGCCATCAGTGTGCTGGTGCTGTGCGAGCTGTACTTCTTTTTCTTCAGCAACAGCCTGGTGGCCCTGGTCATCGGCATCGTGGTGTTCTTTACCGCCTTCAACCTGCTGGAAGCCTCGCTACCGTCGCTGGTGAGCAAGGTGGCCCCGGCCGGTGGCAAGGGCACCGCCATGGGGATCTATTCCACCAGTCAGTTCCTTGGTTCCGCTTTGGGCGGTATCCTCGGTGGCTGGCTGTTCCAGCATGGTGGCCTCTCCACCGTCTTCCTGGGTTGTGCGGCGATTTGCCTGGGATGGGCGGTGGTAGCTGGTACGATGCGGGAACCGCCCTATGTCACCAGTCTGCGTTTGCCGGTTACGCCCGCGCTAGTCAACGACCAGGGATTGGTCGGACGCCTGCTGGCCCTGGCCGGAGTGACCGATGCGGTAGTGGTGGCGGAAGAACAGGCCGTCTACATCAAGATCGATACTAAAATCGTCGATCGGGCGCAATTGGAGCGACTGGTTAGCCAAACGCCAGTCGCCGCTTGATCGACAGCCTTATCAGGAGATTCATATGGCCCGTGGCGTCAATAAAGTCATCCTCGTCGGCAACGCCGGCGCCGATCCCGAAACCCGTTACATGCCCAATGGCAATGCGGTGACCAATGTCACCCTCGCCACCAGCGAGAGCTGGAAGGACAAGCAGACCGGCCAGCAGCAGGATCGTACCGAGTGGCACCGGGTGGTGTTCTTTGGTCGTCTGGCAGAGATCGCCGGCGAGTACATCCGCAAGGGCTCCCAGGTCTATGTCGAAGGCAGCCTGCGTACCCGCAAGTGGCAGGGTCAGGACGGTCAGGATCGCTACACCACCGAAATCGTGGTCGATATCAACGGCAACATGCAGTTGCTGGGTGGCCGCGGTGGCAATGCCGGTGGCAACGATGAATACAACCAGAGCGCCCCTGCGCCCCAGCAGCAGCGTGCCCCTCGTCCCCAGCAGTCGGCTCCGCAGTACGACAACGGTGGCAATGGCGGCTCTGGCAACAGTCGTCCTCAGCAGCAGCCCAAGCCCCAGCAGCAGCCGGCTCAGCAGGACTACGACAGCTTCGACGACGACATTCCTTTCTAGGGCCTCGTTGATCAGGCAAAGAAAAAGGGCAGCCAGTGGCTGCCCTTTCTTTTTGGTGGAGGCGGGGGGATTTGAACCCCCGTCCGCCAGCTCTCCGCTATCGGTTCTACATGCTTAGCCCTGTCTACTGAGTTAACCCATTGCGGCCCGACGGGCAGGGTGCTTTGGGCGAGCTGTATAAGTTTTAGCCGTTACGTCTACAGCGAACTTGGCGGCGATCCTGTTCTATCTGACAGTCGTTTCGGGTTTACAGGCATCCCCTAGCGACTGCTAGCCGCGTTAAGCAGCTAGAGCGTAGTTGTCGTCGTTGGCAACTATAAGTTTGCAGCAGCGAATTTACGAGTTCTGCTACCAGCTCGGCATGCCCCTCAAGTTTCGTTACCGGCGTCGAATCCTAATCGCCCCCAAAACTTGCTGGTCGTTCACTATAGGAATTCCGGCCGTCCGACGCAAGTCATTGCTGACGAAACGTTTTTCGGCCGCTTGGCTATTTGGCGTCCTTGCGGATGGCCCTTTGGATCTCGCGGTCGGAATCGCGCTCGCGCTCGGTGGCGCGCTTGTCGAACTCCTTCTTGCCCTTGGCCAGTGCGATCTCGCACTTGACCAGGTGCTTCTTCCAGTAGAGCGACAGGGCGACGCAGGCGTAGCCCTTCTGCTGCACCGCGCCAAACAGCTTGCCCAGCTCGCGCTTGTTGAGCAGCAACTTGCGGGTCCGGGTCGGATCAGCGATGACGTGCGTACTGGCGGTCTGCAGCGGGGTGATGTGGCTGCCCAGCAGCCAGGCTTCACCGTCCTTGAGCAGCACATAGCTGTCGGTCAGCTGTGCCTTGCCGGCTCTCAGGCTCTTGACCTCCCAACCTGCCAGGGAAACACCTGCTTCAAAGCGGGTGTCGACGAAGTATTCGTGTAGCGCCTTTTTGTTCTGCGCGATGCTGCCGGGGGAGACTTTCTTTTGCTTGGCCATGATTCCAGGGTACAGCGAGTCGGGGGAAATGTCGCCACGCGCTTGAGCGGGTATGAGCAAACACGGACAATACCGCGGTTCTGGACTGCGGCAGGCTGATGCGGGAGTAAATTGCGTGCGCCGCCCTCAAATTCAAGGTCCGACACCGAATTCGCTATTCTACGAGGTTCCGATGAGCACGCACATCCAACGTTCGGCGTTGCTGCCCTATCCTGCTTCGGCGCTCTATGCGCTGGTCAATGACGTGGACCGTTATCCGGAGTTCCTACCCTGGTGCTCGTCCGCCCAGATCCTGGAGCAGGACGAAGGCCTGATGCGCGCCGGTCTCACCGTAGCCAAGGGTGGCCTGAGCCAGCAGTTCACGACCCGCAATACCCTGGTGCCGGACGAATCCATCACCATGGATCTGGAGAAGGGGCCCTTCAAGCAGCTGCATGGCGTCTGGTCCTTCAAGGCGCTGGGGGACAAGGCCTGCAAGATCTCGCTGGATCTGTCCTTCGAATACGACAGCGCCATCGTGCGCGCGACCCTGGGGCCACTGTTCAATCAAGCGGCCAATACCATGGTGGATGCCTTCTGCCAGCGTGCTCGAGCCCTCTATGGCTGAGTGCTTCGCCATCGAAGTAGCGCTGGCACTACCAGAACGGCAATGGCTGCTGAGTCTGCAGGTGGAGGAGGGTGCCACTGTCGAGCAGGCGGTGTTGGCGTCGGGGTTGCTGGAACAGCTGCCACCCGAGCAGCGCGAGGGCTATCGGGTCGGTATCTTTGGCAAGCTGGTCGTCAAGCCGGATGGGCGAAGGCTGGCAGAGGGGGACCGCGTGGAGATCTATCGCCCGTTGCTCGCGGATCCAAAGGAAAGTCGCAAACGACGTGCGGAAGAGGCCAGGTTGAAGGCTGGCCTCTAGCTAGGGATCACTGGCCGTCGGTACGAATGCGTTCGGGAGTCGGTACGGCGGCTGGCCGCGCGCTGTCGATTTCCTTCTGGATGCTGTCTTCGGTCGAACCGGGCACGGCTGGCGTTTCCGGCGCTGCTGCAGGGGCAGTGGGTTGTGCTGGCGCAGTGGGATCCACGGTAGTGCCGCTGTCGGTACCCATGATCTGCTGTTCACGGCTGGTACCGGGCATGAAATCGCCAGCCAGACCACTCAGCTGGTTTTCGCCATTGAACACCAGGCTGACACGCTCCTGTTTCCGCTGACCGCCGGCGGCCTGCAGGCTGTACAGATAGTCCCAGCGATTTGGATGGAAGGTATCCTGGATCAGCGGCGAACCCATGATAAACCGGACTTGTTGTCGGGTCATTCCGGGGCGCAACTGGTCTATCATGTCCTGGGTGACGACGTTGCCCTGCTGGATGTCGATCTTGTAAACCCCCGGCAGAGAGCAGCCGGCGAGCATGGCTAGGCCCATCAGAGAGAGCCCGGTCAGCGTTTGCTTGAGGTTTTGCATCGGTGGGAGACTTCCACTATCTTGCTGGGCAACGAAGCACCGATCATACCCGTATTCCCGAGGGCTGCGAAAGCACTCGGCACCGAGAAAGAGCATGGTAGAGAACAACGAACTCCGCAAAGCGGGTCTGAAAGTGACCCTGCCGCGCGTCAAGATATTGCAGATGCTGGACACCACCGAGCAGCGCCACATGAGCGCTGAAGACGTTTACAAGGCGCTGATGGAAGCAGGCGAGGACGTGGGGCTGGCAACGGTCTATCGGGTCCTTACCCAGTTCGAAGCGGCTGGCCTGGTGGTGCGCCACAATTTCGATGGCGGTCACGCCGTGTTCGAGTTGGCCGACACCGGACACCACGATCACATGGTGGATGTGGATACCGGCGAAGTCATCGAGTTCACCGATGCCTCGATCGAAAAGCGTCAGCGCGAGATCGTCGAAGAGCATGGTTTCGAGCTGGTCGATCACAACCTCGTGTTGTACATCCGTCAGCGCAAGTGAAGATTCAGACATGAAAAAGGCGACTTCGAGTCGCCTTTTTCATGTCTGTTGGCAGCCTGCGTCTAGCGGCTGACCACCAGTTTGCGAGCATGGGCGAGGGATTCGCGGGTCAGGTCGACTCCGCCCAGCATGCGCGCCACCTCTTCCACGCGCCGTGCGCGGTCCAGCTTGGCCACCGCAGTGCGCGTCTCGTCGGTGCCGCGCTCCTTGTGCACGAACAGGTGCTGATGGCCCTGGGCCGCCACCTGGGGCAGGTGGGTCACCGTCAGCACCTGGCCGCGCTCGCCCAGCTGCCGCAGCAGTTGGCCGACCACCTCGGCGGTCGGACCACCGATACCTACGTCTACCTCGTCGAATACCAGCGTGGGCGTGCGTGAGGTTTGGGCGGTGATGACCTGGATGGCCAGGCTGATCCGTGACAGCTCGCCACCGGAGGCAACTTTGGCCAGCGGGCGCAGGGGTTGGCCCGGGTTGGCGCTGACGCGGAATTCGACGCCTTCGTTGCCCAGCGGTTGGGGCTCACCGGTGCTGCCTGGGGTGAGGGTAATGCTGAAGCGGCCCCCCGGCATCCCCAGGCGCTGCATCTCAGTCTCGACCGCGGCAGCGAGCTCCGGCGCCCGCTGCTCGCGCAAACGACTCAGTTCGCCGGCCTTCTCTTGGTAGTGGCGCTCGAAGGCCGCCAGTTCTTCCTGCAGACGCTCCAGGGCGACGTCGTCGGCGTCCAAGGATTGCAGTTCGTTGCGCAGTTGTTCGTGCAGCTCCAGCAGGGCTTCGGGCTGGACCCGATGCTTGCGGGCCAGGCTGTAGACGCTGTCGAGGCGCTCTTGAACGGCCTGCTGGCGCTCCGGGTCGGCTTCGAAGTGATCGACGAAGCGATTGAGTTCGTTCATCGCCTCCTCGATCTGGATTTGGGCCGAGGCGAGCAGGTTGCTGGCTTCCTGGATCTGCGCCGGCGGGCGGTCGAAGGCGGTCAGGCGTGCCACGCTGGCATTGAGTGCCGACAGGGCGTTGCCCTGCTCGTTTTCGGTACAGAGGTCCATGGCCTGGCGGCAGGCCAGCAGGATGTGCTCGGCACTCGCCAGATCGCTCTGCTCCTGTTCGAGCGCCTGCAACTCGCCTTCGGCCAGGGCGAGGTTGTCGAGTTCTTCGAGTTGATAGCTGAGCAGCTGATGACGGGCGCGTTGCTCGTCGCCATTGCGGGTAAGACGCTCCAGGGTCTGGCGCACTTGGCGCCAGCGTTGGGCGGCGAGCTGCACCTGACGGACCAGTTCGCCTGCGCCGGCGTACTCGTCCAGCAGGCGGCGATGGGTGTCGAGGCCGAGCAGCGACTGGTGCTCATGCTGGTTGTGAATGTCGATCAGCAGGCCGCCGAGGGTCTTGAGATCAGCCAGCGGGCAGGGCGAGCCATTGATATAGCCGCGCGAGCGTCCCTCGCGGGTGATGACGCGGCGCAGCAGGCAGGGACCGTCCTGTTCCAGGTCGCGCTCGGCAAGCCATTGACGCGCCTCGGGGATATCGGTGGTATCGAAGCTGGCCAGCACATCGGCCTTGTCGGCGCCGGGTCTGACCGCGTCGCTGTCGGCGCGATCGCCCAGGGTGAGGCCGAGGGCGTCGAGCATGATGGACTTGCCGGCGCCGGTTTCGCCGGTAATCACGGTCATGCCGCGCTCGAGGTCGAGGTCGAGGTGTTCGACGATGGCGTAGTTGCGGACGGACAGATGCACCAGCATGCGACGATCTCCGAAAGCGGTTTTCTGGTTGTTTATACAGTGCCTCTTGGGTACTGGCAATCCATACAGCTCTTGAAGCGCCGGCCGGCGGCCCCATATAGGCGCCATCGATCAAGGCGTCGTCCATTAGAGGGCGCGCCCACCGGCAATATCACAGGAGGACTCCCATGGCCGACGAACAGAACTCCCAGAACCCCGAGCACGAGGCCGCGGCCCAGGGCGACGTCCAGAACGAGGACGTCGCCGCCCGCATCGCCACGCTCGAAGAGCAGCTCGCCGCGGCCCAGGATCAGTCGCTGCGCAGCGTCGCCGAGCTGCAGAACGTGCGTCGTCGCGCTGAGCAGGACGTGGAGAAGGCGCACAAATTCGCGCTGGAGAAATTCGCTGGCGATCTGTTGCCCGTGCTCGACAGCCTGGAGCGTGGCCTGGAACTGTCCAACGCCACCGACGAGACCTTGAAGCCCATGCGTGAAGGCATGGAGCTGACCCTGAAGATGCTGCAGGACACCCTCAAGCGCTATCAGGTCGAGGCCGTCGATCCCCACGGCGCGCCCTTCAATCCCGAACACCACCAGGCCATGGCCATGGAGGAGAGCGCCACCGCCGAGCCGGGTAGCGTACTCAAGGTGTTTCAAAAGGGCTATCTGCTCAATGGTCGCCTGCTGCGGCCGGCGATGGTGGTAGTCAGCAAGGCCCCTGCAGCGCAGCAGCCGAGCATTGACGAAAAGGCTTGAAATTCTTTCGCTCGGCCCCATCTGGTAGGCAAGCGAACATCAAAGGCCCCCTGAGCGGGCCGCGCGGAATCTGAGATTTCTGGAGAAGACTACATGGGCAAGATCATCGGTATCGACCTGGGGACGACCAACTCCTGCGTCGCGATCCTCGAAAACGGCAACGTCAAGGTATTGGAAAACGCCGAGGGCACCCGCACCACGCCGTCCATCATCGCCTACACCAACGATGGCGAGACCCTGGTTGGCCAGCCGGCCAAGCGCCAGGCGGTGACCAATCCGCAGAACACCCTGTACGCGGTCAAGCGCCTGATCGGTCGGCGCTATGAAGAAAACGTCGTGCAGAAAGACATCGAGATGGTCCCCTACAAGATCGTCAAGGCCGACAACGGTGACGCCTGGGTCGAGGCCAAGGGCCAGAAGATGGCGCCGCCGCAGGTGTCTGCCGAAGTCCTGAAGAAGATGAAGAAGACCGCCGAGGACTACCTGGGCGAGGCCGTGACCGAAGCGGTCATCACCGTACCGGCCTACTTCAACGACAGCCAGCGCCAGGCCACCAAGGATGCCGGTCGCATCGCTGGTCTGGACGTCAAGCGCATCATCAACGAGCCCACCGCGGCGGCTCTGGCCTATGGCCTGGACAAGGCCAAGGGCGACCACACCGTGATCGTCTATGACCTGGGCGGCGGCACCTTCGACGTGTCGGTCATCGAGATCGCCGAGGTCGATGGTGAGCATCAGTTCGAGGTGCTGGCCACCAATGGCGACACCTTCCTGGGTGGCGAAGACTTCGACATCCGCCTGATCGACTACCTCGTCGAAGAATTCAAGAAAGAAAGCGGCATGAACCTCAAGGGTGATCCGCTGGCCATGCAGCGCCTGAAGGAAGCTGCCGAGAAGGCCAAGATCGAGTTGTCCTCGGCTACCCAGACCGACGTCAATCTGCCGTACATCACCGCCGATGCCAGCGGTCCCAAGCACCTGAACGTCAAGGTCTCCCGCGCCAAGCTGGAGTCCCTGGTGGAAGAGCTGGTCGAGCGCACCATCGAGCCGTGCCGTACTGCCCTGAAGGACTCTGGTCTGGACGTCTCCGACATCCACGAGGTCATCCTGGTGGGTGGTCAGACCCGCATGCCGCTGGTGCAGAAGCGTGTGGCCGACTTCTTCGGCAAGGAAGCGCGCAAGGACGTCAACCCGGACGAAGCCGTCGCCATTGGTGCGGCCATCCAGGGCGCCGTGCTGGCCGGTGACGTCAAGGACGTGCTGCTGCTGGACGTGACCCCGCTGACCCTGGGCATCGAGACCATGGGTGGCGTGATGACCGCGCTGATCGAGAAGAACACCACCATCCCGACCAAGAAGTCGCAGGTGTTCTCCACCGCCGACGACAACCAGGGCGCCGTGACCATCCACGTGCTGCAGGGCGAGCGCAAGCAGGCCGCGCAGAACAAGTCGCTGGGCAAGTTCGACCTGGCCGAGATCCCGCCGGCGCCCCGTGGCGTGCCGCAGATCGAGGTGACCTTCGACATCGACGCCAACGGTATCCTCAACGTGTCCGCCAAGGACAAGGCCACTGGCAAGCAGCAGTCCATCGTCATCAAGGCGTCCTCCGGTCTGTCCGAGGACGAGATTCAGCAGATGGTGCGTGACGCCGAGGCTAATGCCGACGAGGATCGCAAGTTCGAAGAGCTGGCCGCGGCCCGCAACCAGGGTGATGCCCTGGTGCACGGCACCCGCAAGATGCTGACCGAGGCAGGCGACAAGGCCACGGCCGAAGAGAAGAGCACCATCGAGAAGGCCATTGGCGAGCTGGAAGTCGCCGTGCGCGGTGACGACAAGGACGCCATCGAAGCCAAGATGAATGCCCTGTCCCAGGCCTCCGCGCCGCTGGCCCAGAAGCTCTACTCCGAGCAGGGCGCTGCCGCGGGTGCCGAAGGCGCCTCGGCCAAGGCGGACGGTGAGGCCAAGAAGCCCGGCGACGACGTGGTCGATGCCGAGTTCGAGGAAGTGAAGGACAACAAGTAAGCCCCGTGCTTACCGCACCTGACGGGCTTCGTGCCCGTCGGATCCGCTACGCGGGAGCCTGCTCCCGCGTTGGCGTGTCTGGAGGGTGAGAAAATTTAAGGTGCAGAAAGTCTATGGCCAAACGTGATTACTATGAGGTGCTCGGGGTCGAGCGCGGCGCTAGCGAAGCCGAGCTCAAGAAGGCCTACCGACGCCTGGCGATGAAATACCACCCGGATCGCAATCCGGGGGACGCGGCTGCCGAGGAGCAGTTCAAGGAGGCCGCCGAGGCCTACGAAGTGCTGTCCGATGCGGGCAAGCGCTCGGCCTACGACCAGTACGGCCATGCTGGCGTCGATCCGAGCATGGGCGGCGGTGGTTTCGGTGGTGCGGCCGGTGGCGCGAGCTTCTCCGACATCTTCGGTGACGTCTTCAGTGACTTTTTCGGCGGCCGCGGTGGCGCCGGTGGTCGTGGCGGTCCGCAGCGCGGCGCCGATCTGCGCTACACCCTGGACCTGGATCTGGAAGAGGCGGTGCGCGGGACCACGGTCACCATTCGCGTGCCCACCCTGGTCGAGTGCAAGGTCTGCGACGGCAATGGCGCCAAGCCGGGTACCTCGGCTTCCACCTGCCCCACCTGCGGCGGTATCGGCCAGGTGCGCATGCAGCAGGGCTTCTTCTCGGTGCAGCAGACCTGCCCGCGCTGCCACGGCAGCGGCAAGATCATTCCCGAGCCCTGCAACGCCTGTCATGGCCAGGGACGCGTGGAAGAGCAGAAGACCCTGTCGGTCAAGGTGCCGGCGGGCGTCGACACCGGCGACCGCATCCGCCTGACCGGTGAAGGCGAGGCCGGGACCCTGGGTGGCCCCAGCGGCGACCTCTACGTGGTGGTCAATGTGCGCGAGCACTCGATCTTCCAGCGCGACGGCAAGCATCTCTATTGTGAGGTGCCGATCAACTTCACCGATGCTGCCCTGGGTGGCGAGCTGGAAGTGCCGACCCTGGATGGCCGCGTCAAGCTGAAGATCCCCGAGGGCACCCAGACCGGCAAGATGTTCCGCCTGCGTGGCAAGGGCGTGACGCCCGTGCGTGGCGGTGGCGCCGGCGACCTGATGTGCAAGGTGGTGGTGGAAACTCCGGTCAACCTGAGCCGGCGCCAGCGCGAGCTGCTTGAGGAGTTCCGCAACACCCTGCAGAGCGACAGCTCCCATTCGCCCCGGGCCAGTGGCTGGTTCGACGGCATGAAGCGCTTCTTCGACGACCTCTAAACCGGCAGGGGCGTCGTCGCGAGGCGGCGCCCGGCCAGCAGCCTGGAGCTGATGATGCGACGTATAGCTGTAATGGGCGCCGCGGGGCGCATGGGCAAGACCCTGATCGAAGCGGTCCAGCAGACCCAGGGCGCTGCCGGCCTGACTGCGGCGGTGGATCGTCCCGAGAGCAGCCTGGTGGGTGCCGACGCGGGCGAACTCGCCGGCATCGGCCGTAACGGGGTGATGCTGTCCGGTGACCTGGCGCGGGTGCTGGATGATTTCGATGTCCTCATCGACTTCACCCACCCCAACGTGACCCTGCAGAATCTGGCGCTCTGCCGCAAGGCGAAGAAGGCCATGGTGATCGGCACCACCGGCTTCACCGCCGAGCAGAAGCTGACCCTGCTGGAAGCCAGCAAGGAAATCCCCATCGTCTTCGCCGCCAACTTCAGCGTCGGCGTCAATCTCTGCCTCAAGCTGCTGGATACCGCTGCCCGCGTGCTGGGTGACGAGGTCGATATCGAGATCATCGAGGCGCACCACAGACACAAGGTCGATGCACCCTCGGGTACCGCGCTGCGCATGGGCGAGGTCGTCGCCCAGGCACTGGGTCGCGATCTGGAAGAGGTGGCCGTCTATGGCCGCGAAGGCCAGACCGGCACCCGTGATCGCCAGACCATCGGCTTCGCCACCGTCCGCGCTGGCGACGTGGTGGGCGATCACACGGTGCTGTTCGCCAGCGAAGGCGAGCGGGTCGAGATCACCCACAAGGCCTCCAGCCGCATGACCTTCGCCAAGGGTGCCGTGCGCGCGGCCCTCTGGCTCAAGGACAAACAGCCGGCGCTATATGACATGCAGGACGTGCTGGAGTTGCGCTGACCCACTCGTGGGGGTGCAAGGCGTGATCATTTCGTGTACAATGCAGCTTTAGTGTATCCACTAAAAGCTAGCGCAGAATGAAATCACAACATTAAAACGGGATGACTCTTCGAGATGTCATCCCGTTTTTTTGCACCCTGCGTTTGCCCGCCAAGGCTTGATTTTCGGAGGTCTTCTTGACTAAGCCAGCCATACTCGCACTTGCCGATGGCAGCATCTTTCGCGGTGAATCCATCGGTGCCGACGGCCACACGGTCGGCGAAGTGGTGTTCAACACCGCCATGACCGGCTACCAGGAAATCCTGACCGATCCTTCCTATGCGAAGCAGATCGTCACCCTGACCTATCCGCACATCGGCAACACCGGCACCACGCCGCAGGATGGTGAGGCCGCCCAGGTCTGGGCCGCCGGGCTGATCATCCGTGATCTGCCGCTGCTGGCCAGCAACTGGCGCAACAAGCAATCGCTGCCGGACTATCTCAAGGAAAACGGCACCATCGCCATCGCCGGCATCGACACCCGTCGCCTGACCCGCATCCTCCGCGAGAAGGGCGCTCAGGACGGCTGCATCCTCACTGGCGAAGACGCCACCGAAGAGCGCGCCCTGGAACTGGCCCGCGCCTTCCCCGGCCTCAAGGGCATGGATCTGGCCAAGGAAGTCAGCGTCAAGGAGCGTTACGAGTGGCGCTCCAGCGTCTGGTCGCTGGAAACCGACAGTCACGCCGAGATCCCGACCGAGCAACTGCCCTACCATGTGGTGGCCTTCGACTACGGCGTCAAGCTGAACATCCTGCGCATGCTGGTGGCTCGCGGCTGCCGCATCACCGTGCTGCCGGCCCAGACCCCGGCCAGCGAAGCCCTGGCGCTGCAACCCGACGGCATCTTCCTGGCCAACGGCCCCGGCGATCCCGAGCCCTGCGACTACGCCATCAAGGCGATCCAGGACGTTCTGGAAACCGAGGTCCCGGTGTTCGGCATCTGCCTGGGCCACCAGCTGCTGGCCCTGGCTTCCGGCGCCAAGACGGTGAAGATGCCCAACGGTCACCACGGCGCCAACCATCCGGTGCAGGATCTCGACAGCGGCGTGGTGATGATCACTAGCCAGAACCACGGCTTCGCTGTGGACGAGGCCAGTCTGCCGGCCAATGTGCGGGCCACCCACAAGTCGCTGTTCGACGGCACTCTGCAGGGCATCGAGCGTACCGACAAGGTCGCCTTCAGCTTCCAGGGTCACCCCGAGGCGAGCCCTGGTCCGCACGACGTGGCACCGCTGTTCGACAAGTTCATCCAGGCCATGGCCGCGCGCCGCTAAGACGAGAGGAGGGTAAGGCTCATGCTGGCGAATCTGGGTGTCATCGACTTCTGGACCTATGTGGTCGGGACCCTGTTCGTCATCCTGTTGCCTGGCCCCAATTCCTTCTTCGTGCTTGCTACCAGCGCCCAGCGCGGCATCCGCAGCGGTTACCAGGCGGCCTCGGCCGTGTTCCTGGGTGACGCCGTGCTGATGCTGCTCTCGGCCCTGGGCGTCGCCTCGCTGCTCAAGGCCGAGCCGCTGTTCTTCCAGATCCTCAAGTACCTGGGCGCGGCCTACCTGTTCTACCTTGGCTGGGGCATGTTGCGCGGCGGACTCAAGTCCTGGCGCAGCCCGGCCCAGGGCCAGGCCGAGGCGACCCTGCGCGAAGACGTCCACCAGCCGTTCCGCAAGGCGCTGCTGCTGAGTCTGTCGAATCCGAAGGCGATCCTGTTCTTCGTCTCCTTCTTCATCCAGTTCGTGGACCCCGGTTACGCCCATCCGGCGCTGTCCTTCCTGGTGCTGGGCGCGGTACTGGAAGCGATCAGCTTCTGCTACCTGTCGTTCCTGATTTTCTGCGGCGTTCGCCTGGCGGCCTGGTTCCGTCAGCGGCGTCGCCTCAGCGCGGGCGCCACCGGTGGCGTCGGCGCCCTGTTCGTAGGGTTCGGTGTGAAGTTGGCCACCGCGACCCTGACCTGATTACCTGCATTCGAGAAGCCCATGCCTAAGCGTACAGACATCAAGAGCATCCTGATCCTCGGGGCCGGCCCCATCGTCATCGGCCAGGCCTGCGAGTTCGACTATTCCGGCGCCCAGGCCTGCAAGGCCCTGCGCGAGGAAGGCTTCCGCGTCATCCTGGTGAATTCCAATCCGGCCACCATCATGACCGACCCCTCCATGGCCGATGCCACCTACATCGAGCCGATCAAGTGGGCGACGGTGGCCAAGATCATCGAGAAGGAGCGTCCCGACGCCCTGCTGCCGACCATGGGTGGCCAGACCGCGCTGAACTGCGCCCTGGACCTGGAGCGTCATGGCGTGCTGGAGAAGTTCGGCGTCGAGATGATCGGTGCCAACGCCGACACCATCGACAAGGCCGAGGATCGCTCGCGCTTCGACAAGGCCATGAAGGACATCGGCCTGGCCTGCCCGGTCTCCGGCATCGCCCACAGCATGGAAGAAGCCTACGGCGTACTGGAGAAGGTCGGCTTCCCCTGCATCATCCGGCCAAGCTTCACCATGGGCGGCACCGGCGGCGGCATCGCCTACAACCGCGAAGAGTTCGAGGAGATCTGCAACCGCGGTCTGGACCTGTCGCCGACCAACGAGCTGCTGATCGACGAATCCCTGATCGGTTGGAAGGAATACGAGATGGAGGTGGTCCGCGACAAGAAGGACAACTGCATCATCGTCTGCTCCATCGAGAACTTCGACCCCATGGGCGTGCACACCGGTGACTCCATCACCGTGGCTCCGGCCCAGACCCTGACCGACAAGGAATACCAGATCCTGCGCAATGCCTCCCTGGCGGTGCTGCGCGAGATCGGCGTCGAGACCGGCGGCTCCAACGTCCAGTTCGGCATCTGCCCCGACACCGGGCGCATGGTGGTGATCGAGATGAACCCGCGGGTATCGCGTTCCTCGGCGCTGGCCTCCAAGGCCACCGGCTTCCCCATCGCCAAGATCGCCGCCAAACTGGCGGTGGGCTACACCCTGGACGAGCTGCAGAACGACATCACCGGCGGGCGTACCCCGGCGTCCTTCGAGCCGGCCATCGACTACGTGGTCACCAAGATCCCGCGCTTCGCCTTCGAGAAATTCCCCAAGGCCGATGCCCGCTTGACCACTCAGATGAAATCCGTGGGCGAGGTCATGTCCATCGGCCGTACCTTCCAGGAATCCCTGCAGAAAGCCCTGCGCGGTCTGGAAGTCGGCGTGGTCGGCTTCGATCCCAAGCTGGACCCGACCGATCCCGAGGCCGACAGCACCCTCAAGCGCGAGCTGACCGTGCCCGGCGCTGATCGCATCTGGTACATCGGCGATGCCTTCCGTCAGGGCTATAGCCTGGACAAGGTCTTCGAGCTGACCCGTATCGATCCCTGGTTCCTGGTGCAGATCGAAGACCTGATCAAGGACGAAGAGCGCATCAAGACCTTGGGTCTGGCCGATCTCGACTACGACCTGATGCGCAAGCTCAAGCGCAAGGGCTTCTCCGATGCGCGCCTGGCCAAGCTGCTCGGCGTCACCGAGAAGAACCTGCGGGCCCATCGCCACAAGCTCAAGGTGCTGCCGGTGTACAAGCGGGTGGACACCTGTGCCGCCGAATTCGCCACCGACACCGCCTACCTCTACTCCACCTACGAGGAAGAGTGCGAGGCCAAGCCCAGCGGTCGCGACAAGATCATGATCCTTGGTGGCGGTCCCAACCGCATCGGCCAGGGCATCGAGTTCGACTACTGCTGCGTGCACGCGGCCCTGGCCATGCGTGAAGACGGCTACGAGACCATCATGGTCAACTGCAACCCGGAAACCGTCTCCACCGACTACGACACCTCCGACCGCCTGTTCTTCGAACCGGTGACCCTGGAGGACGTGCTGGAGATCGTTCGCGTCGAGCAGCCCAAGGGCGTCATCGTCCAGTACGGCGGCCAGACCCCGCTCAAGCTCTGCCGGGCCCTGGAAGAGGCCGGCGTGCCCATCATCGGCACCAGCCCCGACGCCATCGATCGCGCCGAAGACCGCGAGCGCTTCCAGCAGATGGTCCAGCGCCTGAATCTGCGGCAGCCGGCCAACGCCACCGCGCGCAGCGAAGACGAGGCCCTGGCCCTGTCCAAGAACATCGGCTACCCGATGGTGGTGCGCCCCTCCTACGTGCTGGGCGGCCGGGCGATGGAGATCGTCTACCAGGAAGAAGAACTCAAGCGCTACATGCGCGAAGCGGTGAAGGTGTCCAACGATAGCCCCGTGCTGCTCGACCACTTCCTCAACTGCGCCATCGAGGTGGACGTGGATGCGGTGTGCGACGGCAAGACCGTGGTGATCGGCGCCATCATGCAGCACATCGAACAGGCCGGCGTACACTCCGGCGACTCCGCCTGCTCGCTGCCGCCCTATTCGCTGCCCAAGCACATCCAGGACGAGATCCGCGAGCAGGTCAAGAAGATGGCCCTGGAACTCGGCGTGGTCGGTCTGATGAACGTGCAGATGGCCGTGCAGGGCGAAGACATCTACGTCATCGAGGTCAACCCGCGCGCCTCCCGTACCGTGCCCTTCGTCTCCAAGTGCATCGGTGAATCCCTGGCCAAGGTGGCCGCCCGGGTCATGGCCGGCAAGACCCTGGCCGAGGTGGGCTTTACCCAGGAGATCATCCCGCCGTTCTTCAGCGTTAAGGAAGCGGTGTTCCCCTTCAACAAGTTCCCCGGTGTCGACCCTATCCTCGGCCCGGAGATGAAGTCCACTGGCGAGGTGATGGGGGTCGGCGACAGCTTTGGCGAAGCCTTCGCCAAGGCCCAGCTGGGTGCCAACGAGATCCTGCCGAACTCCGGTTGCGCCTTCATCAGCGTGCGTGACGACGACAAGCCCGAAGCCGTGCAGGTCGCCCGCGATCTGGTCAGCCTCGGCTTCGAGGTCGTGGCCACCGCCGGTACCGCGCGGGTGATCGAGGCGGCTGGTCTGCCGGTGCGTCGCGTGAACAAGGTCACCGAGGGTCGCCCCCATGTGGTCGACATGATCAAGAACGACGAAGTCACCCTGATCATCAACACCACCGAAGGCCGGCAGTCCATCGCCGATTCCTATTCGATCCGCCGCAACGCCCTGCAGCACAAGCTCTGCTGCACCACCACCATTGCCGGCGGCCAGGCCATTTGCGAAGCTTTGAAATTCGGCGCCGAGAAGACCGTGCGCCGGCTGCAAGATCTGCATGCAGGAGTGAAGGCATGACCAAGTACCCGATGACCGTCCAGGGCGCTCGCGCCCTGGAAGAGGAGCTCAAGCACCTCAAGACCGAACTGCGCCCGCAGATCACCCAGGCCATCGCCGAGGCGCGCGAGCTGGGCGATCTCAAGGAGAACGCCGAATACCACGCTGCTCGCGAACAGCAGGGCATGGTCGAGGCGCGTATCCGCGACATCGAAGGCCGCCTGCAGAATGCTCAGGTGATCGACGTGGCCGCCCTGCCGCACACCGGCAAGGTGATCTTCGGCACCACGGTGGAGATCGCCAACACCGAAACCGACGAGACGGTGACCTACCAGATCGTCGGTGACGACGAGGCGGACATCAAGCAGAGCAAGCTGTCGGTGGGTTCGCCCATCGCCCGTGCCCTGATCGGCAAGGAAGAAGGCGACGTGGTGCTGGTGAAGACCCCAGGCGGCAATGTCGAATACGAAATTGTCGCCGTCCGTCACCTCTGATCCTCGCACCGGAGGCTGGCTCGCCAGGCTGCTCGCCGCAGCCTGGCAGCTGGCCCAGGTGTTCTGGGTCGGCCCGCTGGTCGCCCTGCACCTGTGCATCCCCGTGGCGCTCGCCCAGGCGGGCTGGGCGCCCCTGCTGATCCAGTCCGGGCGCGAAGAATTGCTGCGCATGATGCTCAGCGCCGCAGGCGGTGGGGTCTTTACCCAGATCGTGGTGCTGGTGTGGTGGGCGGGTGTGAGTGCCTTGTGGCGTGACCTGCGTGGCCAGCTGCTGCTGGCCAGCGCACTCGCCGTGCTGCTGCAGAACGAACTGGCGCGCTTCTGGGCCGGGCCGACCGCTCTGGCCGGCTACCTGGTCCTGCTGCTCTGCGGTCTGATCCTGGTGCTGCAGCCCGTTCCCGGGCGCGCGTCGGGCAATCAGACGGTATAGCGCACCACATTGGACAGGTTGCGGTTCTGCTCGCGAGCCTTGCGATAGATCAGCGCCATCTTGCCGATCACCTGCACCAGCTCGGCCTTGCTCGACGCGCACAGCTCATCGATCAGGGCGCGACGGTCTTCGCGCTCGGTGACGGCCAGCTTGATCTTGATCAATTCATGATCGTTCAGTGCGCGGTCGAGCTCGCCCAGCACGCCTTCGCTCAGGCCGTTCTCGCTGATGGTGACCACCGGCTTGAGTTGATGCCCGATCGCCTTGAACCGCTTTTTAAGCTCGTTGTTGAGCGCCATAATTCACCCCAGATAAAAGCCGAACAGTTTATCCCAGCTGCCCGGTGCCGCCCAGCGATACGCGACAACTTGCCATTAGCCCGGTGGAACCTGCCTTATCCGCTCAAGGAGCACCTCGACAGGCGCAGCGTCGAGTCAGCCTGAAAGGATAGGGGTGCTGAAGACTCCGAAGGCGGAGAGAACGCCGGCAGGATGCCGGCGTTGACCCTCCGCTTGGCAAGCTATCAAGTGCTTGCCAAGAGACCTTGTTATTTCCGACTTGGCCCCCATATGAGCGAGCTGAGTGCGTTAGGCTGCTCCAGGGCGCTCTGCTGCTAGGAAACTGCCGCCTGTTTCAGGGCGGTTGAGTCCTACGGGCAGAGGCTCAGGCGCCGCCTTCCGCGTCGCGGGACCAGATCGCGCCAGCAATATCTATTGGGTCGCGGTTTTAGGGGCAATTGAGAGAATTGATGGCCGCAACGTCTGCCTTGCCCTAGAGTCAAAGGCAGAAGACTCATATAGCGTTACAGACGATGTCTGCCGTGGGCCAGGCTTTGTGTAGTAACTTACCGGTCACTGCCGGTTTCGCTTCGAACGGTTTACCCACGAAACCGGCGCAGAGGGTAGTCAATTGAACGACATGGCAAAGAATCTGATCCTGTGGCTGATCATCGCCGCGGTGCTCGTCACCGTGATGAACAACTTCTCCAGCCCCAACGAACCCCAGACGCTCAACTACTCCGACTTCATCCAGCAGGTGAAGGACGGGCAGATCGAGAGCGTGACCGTGGATGGTTATGTCATCACCGGCAAGCATCGTGATGGCGATCCCTTCAAGACCATCCGTCCGGCGATCCAGGACAATGGCCTGATCGGCGATCTGGTCAACAACAGCGTTACCATCACTGGCAAGCAGCCTGAGCAGCAGAGCATCTGGACTCAGCTGCTGGTGGCCAGCTTCCCGATCCTGGTGATCATCGCCGTCTTCATGTTCTTCATGCGCCAGATGCAGGGAGGTGCCGGCGGTCGCGGCGGCCCCATGAGCTTTGGCAAGAGCAAGGCACGCCTGCTGTCGGAAGACCAGGTCAAGACCACCTTTGCCGACGTCGCCGGTTGCGACGAAGCCAAGGAAGAGGTCACCGAGCTGGTCGAGTTCCTCCGTGATCCGGGCAAGTTCCAGCGCCTGGGTGGCCGCATTCCCCGTGGTGTGCTGATGGTCGGTTCGCCGGGTACCGGCAAGACGCTGCTGGCCAAGGCTGTGGCTGGTGAGGCCAAGGTGCCATTCTTCACTATCTCCGGTTCGGACTTCGTCGAGATGTTCGTGGGTGTCGGCGCCAGCCGTGTCCGCGACATGTTCGACCAGGCCAAGAAGCACGCTCCCTGCATCATCTTCATCGACGAGATCGATGCGGTCGGTCGTCATCGCGGCAACGGCATGGGCGGTGGGCACGACGAGCGTGAGCAGACCCTGAACCAGTTGCTGGTCGAGATGGACGGCTTCGAGATGAACGATGGCATCATCGTCATCGCCGCCACCAACCGTCCCGATGTCCTGGACCCGGCGCTGCTGCGCCCTGGTCGTTTCGACCGCCAGGTGGTGGTCGGCTTGCCGGACATCCGTGGTCGCGAGCAGATCCTCAAGGTGCACATGCGCAAGGTGCCGGTCGGCGAGCGCGTCGACGCCGGTGTCATCGCGCGTGGTACCCCGGGTTTCTCCGGTGCTGACCTCGCCAACCTCGTCAACGAAGCGTCGCTGTTCGCCGCCCGTGCAAACAAGCGCACCGTCGACATGCGCGAGTTCGAGCTGGCCAAGGACAAGATCATGATGGGCGCCGAGCGCAAGACCATGGTCATGTCCGAGAAGGAGAAGCGCAACACGGCCTACCACGAGGCGGGTCACGCCATCATCGGTCGCCTGGTGCCCGAGCACGATCCGGTCTACAAGGTTTCCATCATTCCCCGTGGTCGGGCCCTGGGCGTGACCATGTTCCTTCCCGAGGAAGATCGCTACAGCCTGTCCAAGCGGGCATTGGAAAGCCAGATATGCTCGCTGTTCGGTGGCCGTATCGCCGAGGAGATGACCCTGGGTTTCGAAGGCGTTACCACCGGTGCCTCCAATGACATCATGCGGGCGACTTCGCTGGCGCGGAACATGGTGACCAAGTGGGGTCTGTCCGAGAAGCTCGGTCCGTTGCTGTATGGCGAGGAAGAGAACGAAGGCTACCTGGGTCGCTCGGGTGGTGGTGGCGCCGGCAACATGTCGGGCGAAACCGCCAAGCAGATCGACCTGGAAATTCGCCGGATCATCGATGACTGCTATGGCACCGCCAAGCGGCTGCTGGACGAGAACCGCGACAAGCTCGAGCTCATGGCCGATGCCTTGATGAAGTACGAGACCATCGACTCCGATCAGATCGACGACATCATGGCCGGCAAGGTCCCGCGCGAGCCGCGTGACTGGCATGACCGTGGTGGTCCTACCGGTGATGCCCCAGCGCCCCAGAGTGGTAGCGATCGTCCGGAAACCCCCATCGGTGGTCCAGCCGGAGAACACTGAAACACCCATGTTCAATCCGTTTCCTTCGACCCGATTGCCTTGCGGCAATCGGGTTCTTGTTTTTGACGCGCCCAAGGTCATGGGCATCCTCAACGTCACCCCCGACTCCTTTTCCGATGGCGGTCGCTATACGGTGGTGGAAAACGCTCTGCGCCATGCCGAAGGGATGGTGAACGCTGGTGCGGCCATCATCGATGTCGGTGGAGAATCCACTCGCCCGGGGGCGCCAGCGGTGTCCGAGGCAGAGGAGCTCGATCGGGTCATCCCGGTGGTCGAGGCGATCGCCCGAGAGCTGGATGTCGTCATTTCCCTGGATACTTCCACGCCCGCGGTGATGCGCGAAGGTGCCAGGGCCGGCGCCGGCCTGATCAATGACGTCCGCTCGCTGCGCCGGTCTGGCGCCCTCGAAGCTGCCGCCGCGAGCGATCTGGCGATCTGCCTGATGCACATGCAGGGGGAGCCCAGCACCATGCAGCAGGCGCCCGTCTATACCGATGTCGCAGGCGAGGTAGGTGCCTTTCTGGCCGAGCAGGTCAGGCGCTGCGAAGCGGCTGGTATCGCGCGCGAGCGGCTGGTGCTTGATCCGGGGTACGGCTTCGCCAAGACCCTCGAGCACAATCTCGAACTGTTCAAGCGACAAGCCGAGTTGCTCGCCTTTGGGCTACCCTTGCTGGTGGGCGTCTCGCGCAAGAGCATGATCGGCGCGGTCACCGGGCAGCCTGTGGAGGGGCGCCTGGCGGGCGGTCTGGCCCTGGCGGCCCTGGCGCTGGTCAAGGGCGCGCAGATCCTCAGGGTCCATGATGTGGCGGAAACGGTGGACGTGGTGAAGATGATCACCGCGGTCGAAGGCTTCAGGTAGGAACAAAACTGATGGCAAGAAAGTATTTTGGAACCGATGGCATTCGCGGCAAGGTCGGCACCTATCCCATCACCCCGGATTTCATGCTCAAGCTGGGCTGGGCGGCGGGCATTGCCTTTCGCAGTCGCGGCGGTTGTCGGGTGCTGGTCGGCAAGGACACCCGCAACTCGGGCTACATGTTCGAGTCGGCTCTGGAAGCCGGGCTGTCCGCTGCCGGTGCCGACGTCATGTTGCTCGGTCCCATGCCAACCCCTGGGATCGCCTACCTGACGCGGACCTTCCAGGCCAGTGCCGGCATCGTCATCAGTGCGTCACACAATCCCTACTACGACAATGGCATCAAGTTCTTTTCCGGCGCCGGCACCAAGCTGCCCGATGAGCTCGAAACCATGATCGAGGAGCTGCTTGATACGCCCATGACCGTGGTGGATTCGGCGCGTATCGGCAAGGTCTCGCGCATCAATGATGCGGCCGGTCGCTACATCGAGTTCTGCAAGAGCAGCGTGCCGACCGGGACCAGTTTCGCCGGCCTGAAGATCGTGCTCGATTGCGCCAATGGCGCCACCTACAAGATCGCGCCCAGTGTCTTCCGCGAACTCGGTGCCGATGTCAGCGTGCTGGGGGTGCAGCCGGACGGGCTCAATATCAACAAGGACTGTGGCTCCACTCACCTCGAGGGGCTGCAGCAGGCGGTGCTCGACCAGCATGCCGACCTCGGTATCGCCTTCGACGGCGACGGCGACCGGGTGCTGATGGTGGATCACACCGGAGCGGCAGTGGATGGCGATGAGCTGCTCTATCTGATCGCTCGCGACCTCAAGCGTCGTGGTCGCCTCGAGGGTGGGGTGGTCGGTACCCTGATGAGCAATCTCGGTCTCGAGCTGGGACTGGCGGAGCTGGAGATTCCCTTCGTGCGCGCCAAGGTAGGCGATCGCTATGTGATGGCCGAGCTCTTGGAACGCAACTGGGTGCTGGGTGGAGAGAATTCCGGGCACGTGGTCTGCTGCCAGTACACCACCACCGGTGACGCCACCATCGCCGCCCTGCAGGTGCTGATCGCCCTGCGCAATGCCGGTCAGACCCTGGCCCAGGCGCGCATGGCGCTACGCAAGTGCCCGCAGGTGCTGATCAACGTGAGGTTCGGCGGCGGCCAGGATCCCTTGGAGAATCCGCGGGTCAAGCAGGCCAGTGCCGAGGTCACCGAGAAGATGGCCGGCAAGGGGCGGGTGCTCCTGCGCAAATCCGGTACCGAGCCGTTGCTGCGGGTCATGGTCGAAGGCGAGAACGAGCGTGAGGTGCGGGCCCATGCCGAGGCGCTCGCTCAGTTGATAACCGAGGTATGTGCTTGATTTGCTTGCATGCCGGTTTTCGATTGAGTAACATCTGCGCCCACTTCGCTCCCTGAGGTAAAACGCATGCGTCGTTCCCTGGTTGCCGGTAACTGGAAAATGCATGGCTCGCTGCAAGGCGTGTCGGCGCTGGTCGCAGGCTTGAAAGGGTTGGATGGCGCAGCGGGTGTCGATGTCGTGGTGATTCCGACATTGGTGCATCTGCCGGGGGTGGCTGAAGCGCTGGCGGCAACGTCGCTGATGGTGGGGGCCCAGACCTGTGCTCCCGTCGCGGGCGAGAAGGCTCTGACTGGCGAGGTATCCTCGACCCAGTTGGCAGAATTCGGTTGCCGTTACGTACTGGTGGGGCACTCCGAACGGCGTGCTCTGCTGGGCGAGGATGATGTGGTGGTGGCGAAGAAATTCGCGGCCATCCAGGAGGGCGGGATGATTCCCGTGCTCTGTGTCGGCGAAACCCGTGAAGAGCGGGAGGCCGAGCGTACTCTGGATGTGGTGGGTGGCCAGCTGAAGGCGGTCATCGACGCAGTCGGGGTCGCGGCTTTCGCCAAGGCTGTAGTGGCCTACGAGCCGGTTTGGGCGATAGGTACCGGGCTGACGGCGACGCCGGAGCAGGCGCAAGAGATTCATGCGGCGATTCGCGCCCTGGTGCGCGAAGCCGATGCTGGGGTCGCTGAAGGCCTTCAGCTGTTGTATGGCGGCAGTGTCAAGGCTGCCAATGCTGCCGAGTTGTTCGGCATGCCGGATATCGATGGGGGGCTAGTGGGTGGGGCCTCCCTGAATGCTGAAGAGTTCAGTGCGATTTGCCGCGCTGCAGGACGTGGATAATGTTGGAAACTGCAGTTGTCGTGATCCACTTGCTGATGGCGCTTGGCCTGATCGTGCTGGTATTGATGCAGCAGGGCAAGGGTGCCGAAGCCGGTGCATCCTTTGGTGCGGGCGCCTCGGGTACCGTGTTCGGTAGTCAAGGTTCTGCTACCTTTCTGAGTCGCTTTACTGCTATACTAGCCGCGGTTTTTTTCGCGACTAGCCTGGGTCTGGCGTATTTCGCCAAAGACCGTGCGTTGGGTCTGCGTGAGGTGGGTTTGCCCACTCAGCCGGTCCAGCAGGCTCCTCAGCCGAAACAGGATGGTAACGATGTTCCCCTGAGTCAGCCCCGTGCTGCCCAGGGTGGTACTTCCGGGGACGTGCCCCAGGAGTCCAAGTAGGTTTCAAAGGTTTCATGCCGAAGTGGTGGAATTGGTAGACACGCTATCTTGAGGGGGTAGTGGCCACAGGCTGTATGGGTTCGAGTCCCATCTTCGGCACCAAATAGCAAAGACGTCCTGCAGGACGCGGCGAGAGAGAGTAGGTTGACTCCTAGAGTTCAGTTGAATATAATCTCGCTCCAGCTTTGACGCGGGGTGGAGCAGTCTGGTAGCTCGTCGGGCTCATAACCCGAAGGTCGTTGGTTCAAATCCAGCCCCCGCAACCAGTTATTTAAAGCCCCTTTATAGGGGCTTTTTGTTGGCTGGACAGTTCGGGTCGCGCTTTCTTGCGCAGACCTCTTAGGGATGGGCGTAATGCCCATTTTTTATTCTCAAAAAACGCGAGGCAACCAGGTGTCGAGCAAGCTAGAACAGTTGCAGGCCTTGCTGGCCCCCGTCGTCGAGGCGCTTGGCTATGTTTGCTGGGGTGTCGAGTACATCTCCCAAGGGCGGCATTCGCTACTGCGTGTCTACATCGATCATCCCAATGGCATTCTCGTTGAAGACTGCGAGGCTGTCAGTCGCCAGGTAAGTGGCGTACTCGATGTGGAAGATCCGATCACCAATGAATACACCCTCGAGGTGTCTTCCCCCGGTATGGATAGACCGCTGTTCACGCTGGAGCAATTTGCTGCCCATGCGGGTGAACAGGTCAAGGTCAAACTTCGGTCGCCCTTCGAAGGGCGACGTAATTTCCAGGGTTTGCTGCGCGGTGTGGAAGACCAGGACGTCGTGGTGCAGGTGGACGAGCATGAGTATCTGCTGCCCATCGAGATGATCGACAAGGCCAACGTCGTTCCCCGTTTCGAGTGATTTGAGCGCGAGACCGCGGATCCCAAGGATTGCGAATACGAGGCGTAAGATGAGCAAAGAAGTTCTGCTGGTAGTGGAATCTGTTTCGAACGAGAAGGGTGTTCCACCCGGCGTCATCTTCGAGGCACTGGAGTTGGCTCTCGCCACGGCTACCAAGAAACGCTACGAAGAAGATGTGGATCTGCGGGTGTCGATCAACAGACACAACGGCAGCTACGAAACCTTCCGCCGCTGGACCGTGGTGGAAGACCAAGACTATCAGTTGCCCGATTCGCATCTGACGGTGGAAGACGCCCAGGAAGAGCATCCCGGCGTCAAGGCCGGTGAAGTGATCGAAGAGAAGATCGAGTCCATCGAATTCGGTCGGATCGCTGCCCAGACCGCCAAGCAGGTGATCGTGCAGAAGGTGCGCGAGGCCGAGCGGGCTCAGGTGGTGGACGCCTATCGCGAGAAGGTCGGCGAGATCATCTCGGGTACCGTCAAGAAGGTCACCCGTGACAGCGTGATCGTCGACCTGGGCAACAATGCCGAGGCCCTGCTGCCGCGCGAGCACATCATTCCGCGTGAGACCTTCCGCATGGGCGTGCGTCTGCGTGCCCTGCTCAAGGAAATCCGCACCGAGAACCGCGGTCCGCAGCTGATGCTGTCGCGCACCGATCCGCAGATGCTGATCGAGCTGTTCCGCATCGAAGTACCGGAGATTTCCGAGCAGCTGATCGATGTCATGGCGGCTGCCCGGGATCCGGGTTCGCGGGCCAAGATCGCCGTCCGTTCCAAGGACAAGCGCATCGATCCCCAGGGTGCCTGCATCGGCATGCGCGGTTCGCGTGTCCAGGCGGTATCCGGTGAGCTGGGTGGCGAGCGGGTCGACATCGTGCTGTGGGACGACAACCCGGCGCAATTCGTCATCAACGCCATGGCCCCGGCCGAAGTCGCTTCGATCATCGTCGACGAAGACAGCCGCACCATGGACATCGCCGTCGCCGAGGACAACCTGGCCCAGGCCATTGGCCGTGGCGGTCAGAACGTGCGCCTGGCCAGTCAGCTGACCGGCTGGACGCTCAACGTGATGACCGAAGCGGACATCAACGCCAAGCAGCAGGCCGAGACCGGCGACATCATCCAGCGCTTCATCGACGAGCTGGATGTCGACGAGGAACTGGCGCAGGTGCTGGTGGAAGAGGGCTTCACTTCCCTCGAGGAAGTGGCCTATGTGCCCATGGAAGAGATGCTCAATATCGATGGCTTCGACGAAGACATCGTCAACGAGCTGCGTACCCGGGCCAAGGATCGCCTGCTGACCCGGGCCATCGCGACCGAAGAACAGAAGAGCCCCAGCGAAGATCTGCTGACCCTCGACGGTATGGATCCCCAGCTCGCCAGCGCGCTGGCCCAGCGTGGCGTGGTCAATCGCGAAGAGCTCGCCGAGCAGTCGATCGACGACCTGCTCGACATCAACGGCATGACCGAAGAGCGTGCCGGCAAGCTGATCATGGCTGCCCGTGCCCATTGGTTCGAGTAAGCGGCGCAGTCTGAGGAGAGAAGTGCATGACGCAAGTCACGGTGAAAGAACTGGCCCAAACGGTCAATACGCCGGTGGAACGTCTGCTACAGCAGATGCGCGAGGCAGGTCTGACGCATAGCAGCGCCGAGCAAACGGTGAGCGATGCGGAAAAGCAGGCGCTACTGACACACCTGAAGGGGACTGCGCAGCTCGACGAGCCCAGCAAGATCACCCTGCAGCGCAAGACCCAGACCACGCTGAAAGTGGCCGGCAGCAAGACAGTCAGTGTCGAAGTGCGCAAGAAGAAGACCTTCGTCAAGCGCAGCCCCGCCGAGCTGGAAGCCGAACAGCGCCGCGAACAGGAAGCCCTGCGCGCCGCCGAAGAGGCCGCCGCTCAGGCACGTGCCGCGGAAGAAGCTCAGCGCGCTGCCGAAGCGGCTGCCCAGCAGCAGGCCGAAGCCGCTGCTCAGGCCGCGCAGCAGGCGGTCTCCGCCGAGGCTGCAGCCCCTGCCGCGCCGGAAGCCCCGGCCGTGGTAGCCGAGCAGCAACCCGCTGCCGAGCCTGCCGTCGAGGTCAAGAAGGCGGATCCGGCCAGTGAGCGCAAGCGCGAAGAGCCGCGTCGTCCCGTGCATCCTGCCCCGAGCAGCAAGCGCGAAGAAGACGAGCGCCGTGAGCGCAAGAACGCCCAGCATCGCCCGTCGATCAAGGACAAGGTCGCAGCTCCCCGTACCGTGCGCAGTGGCGACGACGAGGAAGAGGGCTTTGGCCGGCGTGGCGGTCGCGGTGGCAAGTCGCGACTCAAGAAGCGAAACCAACACGGGTTCCAGAGCCCGACAGGACCTGTAGTGCGCGAAGTCAATCTAGGTGAGACCATCACCGTCTCTGAGCTTGCTCAGCAGATGTCGGTGAAGGCCGCCGAAGTCATCAAGTTCATGTTCAAGATGGGGTCCCCCGCCACCATCAACCAGGTGCTCGACCGCGAGACGGCGCAGCTGGTGGCCGAAGAGCTGGGCCACAAGGTCAAGCTGGTCAACGAGAACGCCCTGGAAGACCAGTTGGCCGAATCTCTCAAGTTCGAGGGTGGCAAGGCCCTGCACCGCGCGCCGGTGGTGACCGTCATGGGTCACGTCGACCACGGCAAGACCTCGCTGCTGGACTACATCCGTCGCGCCAAGGTCGCGTCGGGCGAAGCCGGTGGCATCACCCAGCACATCGGTGCCTACCACGTGGAAACCGAGCGTGGCATGGTGACCTTCCTGGATACCCCTGGCCACGCCGCGTTTACCGCCATGCGTGCCCGTGGTGCCAAGGCCACCGACATCGTCATCCTGGTCGTCGCGGCCGATGACGGCGTCATGCCGCAGACTGAGGAAGCCATCCAGCACGCCAAGGCGGCGGGTGTCCCCATCGTCGTGGCGGTCAACAAGATCGACAAGCCCGACGCCGATCCGGATCGCGTCAAGCACGATCTGGCTGGTCGTCAGGTCATCCCGGAAGAGTGGGGCGGCGACACCCAGTTCGTGCACGTCTCGGCCAAGGCCGGTACCGGCGTGGACGAGCTGCTCGAAGCCATCCTGCTGCAGGCCGAAGTCCTGGAGCTGACCGCTACGCCGGAAGCACCCGGTCGCGGTGTGGTCATCGAATCGCGCCTGGACAAGGGTCGCGGTCCGGTCGCTACCGTACTGGTACAGAACGGCACCCTGCGTCAGGGCGACATGGCCCTGGTCGGCGTCAACTTCGGTCGTATCCGTGCCATGCTCGACGAGAACGGTAAGCCGATCAAGGAAGCCGGTCCCTCCATCCCGGTCGAGATCCTCGGCCTGGACGGCACCCCGGACGCCGGTGACGAACTCACCGTGCTGACCGACGAAAAGAAGGCCCGCGAAGTGGCGCTGTTCCGTCAGGGCAAGTTCCGCGAGATCAAGCTGGCCCGCGCTCACGCCGGCAAGCTCGAGAACATCTTCGAGAACATGGGCCAGGACGAGAAGAAGACCCTCAACATCGTGCTCAAGTCCGATGTGCGTGGCTCCCTCGAAGCGCTGCAGGGCTCGCTGTCCGGTCTGGGCAACGACGAAGTCCAGGTGCGCGTGGTCGGCGGTGGCGTCGGTGGTATCACCGAGAGCGATGCCAACCTGGCGCTGGCTTCCAATGCCGTGCTGTTCGGCTTCAACGTCCGGGCCGACGCCGGGGCGCGGAAGATCGTCGAGCAGGAAGGCCTCGACATGCGCTACTACAACGTCATCTACGACATCATCGAAGATGTGAAGAAGGCGCTGACCGGCATGCTGGGCAGTGACGTCCGGGAGAACATCCTGGGTATCGCCGAAGTGCGCGACGTCTTCCGTTCGCCCAAGTTCGGCGCCGTCGCCGGCTGCATGGTCACCGAGGGCATGGTGCACCGTAACCGTCCGATCCGCGTCCTGCGCGAAGACGTGGTCATCTTCGAAGGCGAGCTGGAATCCCTGCGTCGCTTCAAGGATGACGTGGCCGAAGTGCGTGCCGGCATGGAATGCGGTATCGGCGTGAAGAGCTACAACGACGTCCGCGTCGGCGACAAGATCGAGGTGTTCGAGAAGGTTCAGGTCGCCCGTTCGCTGTAACGACGACTCTGCACCAGGACGGCAGGTCGCGGACCTGGCAGACCCCTGCCAGGTCCGGACTTGCCGTTCGCGTTTCCAAGGTTCATGGCTGGCAGGCCTGGTGTCTGCGGCCTTTCGTACGAGAGTTTCGACATGGCCAAAGAATTCAGCCGTACCCAGCGCATCGGTGATCAGATGCAGCGTGAACTGGCACTGCTGATCCAGCGTGAGATCAAGGATCCGCGACTGGGCATGGTGACCATCACCGGCGTGGACGTCGCGCGCGACCTGTCCCATGCCAAGGTGCACATCACCGTCCTGGGCAAGGACGACGATGCCGACGCCATCAAGCAGAACATCGGCATCCTCAAGGACGCCGCCGGCTTCCTGCGTCAGCAGCTGGGTCGGGCGATGAAATTGCGCACCGTTCCGCAACTGAGCTTCCAGTACGACGAAAGCATCCGTCGCGGCGCCCAGCTGTCGGCCCTGATCGAGCGGGCGGTCGCCGAAGACCGTCGCCACGAAGGGGAGGAGTAGGGGTGGCCCAGGTCAAGCGTATTCGCCGCCAGGTACATGGCGTGCTGGTGCTGGACAAGCCGCGCGGCTTCTCCTCCAACGCCGCCCTGCAAAAGGTCCGCTGGTTGCTCAACGCCGAGAAGGCCGGGCACACCGGTAGCCTGGATCCTCTGGCCACCGGCGTACTGCCGCTGTGCTTCGGCGAGGCGACCAAGTTTTCCCAGTACCTGCTGGATGCCGACAAGGGCTACAGCACCGTGGCGCAACTGGGCGTCACCACCACCACCGGCGATGCCGAGGGTGAAGTGATGGAGCGACGGGCGGTCGCGGTCGATGAAGCGGCCATCCAGGCGGCACTGCCGGCCTTCCGCGGCCAGATAGAGCAGATCCCGCCGATGTATTCGGCGCTCAAGCGCGACGGCCAGCCGCTGTACAAGCTGGCGCGTGCCGGGGAAGTAGTGGAGCGCGAGGCGCGTTCTGTTACTATTGCCCGTCTGGAACTGCTGGCGTTGCAGGAAGATCGTGCGACGCTGGAAGTGGCCTGCAGCAAGGGCACCTATGTGCGCACCCTGGTCGAAGACCTCGGCGCCCGTCTTGGCTGCGGAGCCCATGTGGCCGAGCTGCGCCGTACCCAGGCCGGCCCCTTTGGCCTGGCGCAGGCCATCAGCCTGGACGAGCTGGAGGCGGCGCACGCCGAAGGCGGTTCCGAGGCGCTGGATCGCTTCCTGCTGCCGGTCGACAGTGGCCTGGAGCACTGGCCGCTGGTGCAGCTGACGCAGCACAGCGCCTATTATTGGTTGCACGGCCAGCCCGTTCGGGCCGCCAATGCACCGAAATTCGGCTTGATGCGGGTGCAGGACGACCAGGGTCGTTTCATCGGCATCGGCGAGATTGATGACGAGGGGCAGGTTGCTCCCCGTAGACTGATTCGGTCCTAGACCGATACCGAGGGTGGCTGTCAGCAGGCACGGTCACACCTCTTTCCTTAAGCACGGGATCCATCCCGGCCTGTTCCTCAGAGGAGCCCTATCATGGCACTGAGCGTTGAAGACAAAGCCCAGATCGTAAACGAGTTCAAGCAGAGCGAAGGCGACACCGGTTCGCCGGAAGTGCAGGTTGCCCTGCTGTCCGCCAACATCGACAAGCTGCAAGGTCACTTCAAGGCCAACGGCAAAGATCACCACAGCCGTCGTGGTCTGATCCGCATGGTCAACCAGCGCCGTAAGCTGCTGGACTACCTGAAGTCCAAGGACACCTCTCGTTACAGCGCACTGATCGCTCGCCTGGGCCTGCGTCGTTAACACGATGCAGACCTGCTGCAAGCAGTCTGAAGCTGGAGGTCGGCTCGCGCCGGCCTCCGGCTTTTTTGCTTGAAAGGCCGGCAGAATCGGCCTGCGTCACCTGGAGATCAGCGAGGGTCCGAATCCCTCTGGTCGCCCCGATTTCCCCCAAGGCAATAAAGAGAAGGAAAGACTGTGAATCCAGTAATCAAGCAATTCAAGTTCGGTGAGCAGACCTTCACCCTGGAAACCGGCCGCATCGCGCGCCAGGCGACCGGTGCCGTGCTGGTCTCCACCGAAGACGTCAGCGTGCTGGTCACCGTGGTCGGTGCCAAGCAGCCTGCCGTTGGCAAGGACTTCTTCCCGCTGTCCGTGCACTACCAGGAGAAGACCTACGCCGCTGGCCGCATCCCCGGTGGTTACTTCAAGCGCGAAGGCCGTCCTTCCGAGAAGGAAACCCTGACCTCGCGCCTGATCGATCGTCCGATCCGTCCGCTGTTCCCCGAGGGCTTCCTCAACGAAGTCCAGGTGGTCTGCACCGTGGTCAGCACCAACAAGAAGTCCGATCCGGACATCGCCGCCATGATCGGCACCTCTGCCGCCCTGGCCATTTCCGGCATCCCCTTCGCCGGTCCGATCGCCGCTGCGCGCGTGGGCTACCACAGCGAGCTGGGCTACCTGCTGAACCCCAGCTACGAGCAGCTGCAGAGCTCCAGTCTGGACATGGTCGTGGCCGGTACCCGTGACGCCGTGCTGATGGTGGAATCCGAAGCCGACGAGCTGACCGAAGACCAGATGCTGGGCGGCGTGCTGTTCGCTCACGAAGAATTCCAGGTGGCCATCGAGGCCATCAGCCAGTTCGCTGCCGAAGCCGGCAAGCCGACCTGGAACTGGCAGGCGCCTGCCGAGAACACCGCCCTGATCGAAGCCGTCAAGGCCGAGGTCGGCGAGGCCGTGTCCCGTGCCTATACCATCACCATCAAGCAGGATCGCTATGCGGCCCTGGGCGCCCTGCGTGACCAGGCCATCGCCAAGCTGGCCGGTGAGAACGGTCAGTACAGCGAAGCCGAGGTCAAGGAGACCTTCGGTCTGCTGGAATACCGCACCGTGCGCCAGAACATCGTCGACGGCAAGCCGCGTATCGACGGTCGCGACACCCGCACCGTTCGCCCGCTGCAGATCGAAGTCGGTCCGCTGAAGAAGACCCACGGTTCGGCCCTGTTCACCCGCGGCGAAACCCAGGCCCTGGTCACCGCGACCCTGGGCACCGCCCGTGACTCGCAGCTGCTGGACACCCTAGAAGGCGAGCGTCGTGACAGCTTCATGCTGCACTACAACTTCCCGCCCTTCTCGGTCGGCGAGTGCGGCCGCATGGGCAGCCCGGGCCGTCGCGAGATCGGTCACGGCCGTCTGGCCCGTCGTGGCATCCAGGCCATGCTGCCGACCCAGGACGCCTTCCCCTACAGCATCCGCGTGGTCTCCGAGATCACCGAGTCCAACGGCTCCAGCTCCATGGCCTCGGTCTGCGGTGCCTCTCTGGCGCTGATGGATGCCGGTGTGCCGGTCAAGGCCCCGGTTGCCGGTATCGCCATGGGTCTGGTCAAGGAAGGCGAGAAGTTCGCCGTCCTGACCGACATCCTGGGTGACGAAGATCACCTGGGCGACATGGACTTCAAGGTGGCCGGTACTGCCAAAGGCGTCACCGCCCTGCAGATGGACATCAAGATCAACGGCATCACCGAAGAGATCATGGAAATCGCTCTGGAGCAGGCGCTGGAAGCGCGTCTGAACATCCTGGGTCAGATGAACCAGGTGATCTCCGAGTCGCGTGCCGAGCTGTCCGAAAATGCCCCGACCATGCTGGCGATGAAGATCGACCAGGACAAGATCCGCGACGTGATCGGCAAGGGTGGCGCCACCATCCGTGGTATCTGCGAAGAGACCAAGGCCTCGATCGACATCGAAGACGACGGCACCATCAAGATCTACGGCGAGACCCGCGAAGCCGCTGAAGCAGCCAAGCAGCGCGTCCTTGGCATCACCGCCGAGGCCGAGATCGGCAAGATCTACGTCGGTAAGGTGGAGCGCATCGTCGACTTCGGCGCCTTCGTCAACATCCTGCCCGGCAAGGACGGCCTGGTGCACATCTCGCAGCTGAGCGATCAGCGCATCGAGAAGGTCACTGACGTGCTGAAAGAAGGTCAGGAAGTGAAGGTGCTGGTGCTGGACGTGGACAACCGCGGTCGCATCAAGCTGTCGATCAAGGACGTGGCGGCGGCGGAAGCCTCCGGCGTCTAAGACGACCTCGCTTAATGAAAAAACCCGGCCTAGGCCGGGTTTTTTCATTTCTGATGGAGGGAGGGGCGCGCCGGATATTTCATCGAGGTCCTGGCGGTCCGCTTCTACCGTCCATCGGAGCCCCACATGGCCCAAGTGCCTGCAATGTTGGGCTTCGACGATAGAGCCGTCTCAACCCAACCTACCTTATATCGCCGCCGAGGCCGCGATAAGACAGTTGCTCCTACGACAGAACTACCGGTAGGAGCGGCCCATGGCCGCGATTGGCCCCGTGCTAGGCCTTCTCGCGAATCCATTCGATAAAGCTGCGCACCTTGGGCACCTCGGCCATCTGTTCCGGATAGGCCAGCCAATAGGCGTGGGGGCTGGCCAGACGGTGGGGCCAGGCGAGCACCAGGCGGCCGGAGGCCAGCTCTTCGGCGACCAGGAATTCCGGCAGCAGGGCCACCCCGCAACCTTCCTGGGCGGCGCGGGCGCAGAGGGTGAAGGTATCGAAGCGCGGCCCATGATGGCTATGGACCTCCTCGCGTCCGAGGCTGGCGTACCAGTCGTGCCAGGATTCCGGGCGGGTGGTGTTCTGCAGCAAGACGAAGTCCACCAGTTGCTCCGGTCCGGCGATGCCCTCGGCGGGCAGCAGGTCCGGCGCGCAGACCGCGACCATGTGTTCGTGCAGCAGCAGTTCGCACTCGGCACCCGGCCAGCTGCCATGGCCATAGAACAACGCCACGTCATGGCGAGGATCGCGGAAGTCCACCGGTTCCAGGGCGCTGGAGACATCCAGGTGGATGTTGGGAAAGCGCAGGCGCCAACCCTTCAGTCGCGGTACCAGCCAGCGCTCGCCAAAGGTCGGCGGGGTGGCCACGCGCAGTACCTCGGTCTCGCCGCCATAGGATCTCAGGTAGCGTGCCGACATCTCCAGCTGGTTGAGGATCTTGTCCACCTCGGCCAGGTAAAGGGCGCCGGCCGGGGTCAGTTGCAGGCGGCGCCGGACCCGGCGAAACAGGCTGTGCTGCAGCAGATCCTCCAATTGGGCGACCTGTTTGCTGACGGCGCTCTGGGTCAGCGCCAGCTCGTCGGCCGCGCGGGTAAAGCTCAGATGACGCGCGACCGCCTCGAAGCACTGCATGGCGGTGATGGACGGCAGGTGGCGACGTTGCATGAGCGGACTCGCGGCATGAAAAAAGGGAATGATATGCCGAGCAAAGGTCGGTTGTCCGGCGCCGCTGGCCTGACCATACTCAGGGACGATTTCCTTTCTGCGGAGACCTCAGCATGAGCAAGGCCCTGTTGGAACGCCTCGGCGTTTCTGCCCAGCACTACACCCAAGGCGAGCATCGGGTGAATTCCCCCATCGACGGCAGCCAACTGGGCAGCGTCGCCCTGGAAAGCGCCGCCGAGGTGGAGCAGAAGATCTCTCGGGCCGAGCGCGCCTTCCAGGCCTGGCGTGCGGTGCCGGCGCCGCGCCGTGGCGAACTGGTGCGGCTGCTGGGTGAAGAGCTGCGTGCCCACAAGGCCGATCTCGGCGAGCTGGTGTCCTGGGAAGCCGGCAAGATCACCCAGGAAGGCCTGGGCGAAGTCCAGGAGATGATCGACATCTGCGACTTCGCCGTTGGTCTGTCGCGCCAGCTCTATGGTCTGACCATCGCCTCCGAGCGTCCCGGTCACCACATGCGCGAAAGCTGGCAGCCGCTGGGTGTGGTCGGCATCATCAGTGCCTTCAACTTCCCGGTGGCGGTCTGGTCCTGGAACGCCGCCCTGGCCCTGGTCTGCGGCAATCCGGTGATCTGGAAGCCTTCGGAAAAGACCCCGTTGACCGCCCTGGCCTGCCAGGCACTGTTCGAAAAGGCCCTGGCACGCTTTGGCGATGCCCCCGCCGATCTCAGCCAGGTCATCGTCGGCGACCGCGCCGCCGGTGAGGCCCTGGTGGACGATCCGCGGGTGGCGCTGGTGAGCGCCACGGGTAGCACCCGCATGGGGCGCGAGGTAGGACCGCGGGTTGCGGCGCGCTTCGGCCGCAGCATCCTCGAACTGGGCGGCAACAATGCCATGATCCTCGCCCCGAGCGCCGATCTGGACATGGCGGTGCGCGCCATCCTGTTCAGCGCCGTGGGTACCGCCGGCCAGCGCTGCACCACCCTGCGCCGGCTGATCGCCCATCGTTCGGTCAAGGACGAGATCGTCGCCCGGCTCAAGACCGCCTATGCCAAAGTCCGCATCGGCCATCCGCTGGAAGGCAACCTGATCGGTCCGCTGATCGATGCCGCCAGCTTCCAGGCCATGCAGGGTGCGCTGGAGCAGGCGCGGGGCGAGGGCGGGGTGGTCTACGGCGGCGAGCGGCAGCTGGCTGAGCAGTATCCCGAGGCCTACTACGTGGCCCCGGCCATCGTCGAGATGCCCGAGCAGAGCGAGGCGGTACGCCACGAGACCTTCGCCCCCATTCTCTATGTGCTGACCTACGACGATTTCGACGAGGCGGTAGCCCTGAACAACGCCGTGCCCCAGGGCCTGTCGTCCTGCATCTTCACCACCGACGTGCGTGAAGCCGAGGCCTTCATGTCGGCGACCGGCAGCGACTGCGGCATAGCCAACGTCAACATCGGGCCGAGCGGTGCCGAGATCGGTGGCGCCTTCGGTGGCGAGAAGGAAACCGGTGGCGGTCGCGAATCCGGCTCCGATGCCTGGAAGGCCTACATGCGCCGCCAGACCAACACCGTCAACTATTCCCGCGAATTGCCGCTGGCCCAGGGCATCGTCTTCGACTGAGTGGATCCGCCAGGAGCGCCGAGAATGCAGTTGCGTGAGGAGTGCCTGTGGGAGCGGCTGTATCCGGCGGTGCCGGGCGCCCCGTTGCAGGGCGAGCGTGACACCGAGGTCTGCGTCATCGGCGGTGGCTTCACTGGACTCTCCACCGCCCTGCACCTGGCCCAGGCCGGGCGGCGGGTGGTGGTACTGGAGGCCCATGGCGTCGGCCATGGCGGTTCCGGGCGCAATGTCGGGCTGGTCAATGCCGGCATGTGGATCCCGCCGGACGAGGCGGTGGCCACCCTGGGGCCGGAGGTGGGGGAACGCTTGCTGGGGGTGATGGGCGATGCGCCGAATCAGGTGTTCGGTCTCATCGAGCGCTATGGCATCGACTGCCAGCCACGCCGCGCCGGCACCCTGCACATGGCGCACAGCGCCAAGGGCCTGGCCGATCTGGGGCAACGTGCCGAGCAGTGGCAGCGGCGCGGTGCCCGGGTCGAGTTGCTGGAAGGCGAGGTCTGCTACAGCGCCTGCGGCACGCGCGACATCAGTGGCGCGCTGCTCGATCATCGCGCCGGCACCCTGGTGCCCATGGGTTATGCCCTGGGTCTGGCCAAAGCCCTGCGCCAGGAAGGTGGCGAGCTGTTCGAGCGGAGCACGGTACAGCGCCTGCAGCGGGTAGGCGATCGCTGGCAGGTGGAAACCTCCCAGGGGCGGGTTACCGCCGACCAGGTGGTGATCGCTTCCAACGCCTACACCGAAGGCGAATGGACCCGTCTGCGCAAGCAGTTCTTTCCTGGCTACTACTATCAGGTGGCGTCCCAACCTCTCGGGGCGGAAGCGGACTTCATCCTGCCTCAGGGGCGTGGCTCCTGGGATACCCGCACGGTGCTCAGCAGCATCCGCCGCGATGCCGACGGCCGCTTGCTGCTGGGTAGCCTGGGCAACATGGCGGGTCGGCCGGCCGGTTTCATCCGCGCCTGGGCCGATCGCATCCAGCGGCACTATTTCCCCGCGCTCGGGCGGGTGGAGTGGGAGTGCACCTGGACGGGCCGCATCGGCTTTACCCCCGATCACCTGATGCGCCTGTTCGAACCGGCGCCGGGCTTGCTGGCGGTGACCGGTTACAACGGTCGCGGGGTTACCACGGGCACAGTGGTGGGGCAGGCCTTTGCCCGTTATCTGTGCAGTGGCGATCGCCACGCGCTGCCAATGCCGCTGGCGTCGTTGGATGCCAATCCGGTCGGGCAATGGCGCAGCCTGATGTACGAAGCCGGTTTTACCCTCTATCACGCGGGGCAATGCCTGCGCGTGGTGCTCTAGCGACCCCGCCATACCTGCTGTCACCGGCCCTCGGGCCGGGCGATAACGCCCCGAAGCGGCTGATTTGCGCATCTAGACCTGTGCAAGTCGGCCGCTTTTTCATAACTATTCATAACCGCCAGCAGGCTGAGAGAACGGCGGATTTCAAAGGGGCCTGAGGCCGCAGGGTCATGGTTACTTTAGTGGCGCAGTGTGGGGACGGTGTTACGTTTTGGTGCGAAACAGGTGCAACCGGGTTGCTATCTGGTAACAAACCGCTGCGTTTTGCCACTTTCGCTGCTACCGCCATGCGGAATTATTCAGACTAATGAGCCAGTTAAGACAAAAGTCTAAAGGGCGGTCCGTGCCACTGACTGCGGCCCTCGCCGTAGGCAAGCGGTGGTTTTGGCTTGTCACGGTGGCGGCAAATGGCCTTTGCGCCCGGTACACAACTGGGTGATGGCACAGGCTTTGCTCCGGCGAACAGGCCAACCACCCTCTGGAGCAAACCTCCCATGTCGAAGATTTACAGAAAAGGCATTCTGGCTCTCGCTATCGGTTCTGCGTTCACTCTCTCCTCCCTGGCGCATGCCGACATCGTGATTGGTGTCGCCGGTCCCTATACCGGGGCCAGTGCCGCCTACGGCGAGCAGTTCTGGAAGGGGGCCACCCAGGCCGCGGCGGACATCAACGCCGCCGGTGGTATCAATGGCGAGAAGATCAAGCTGGTGCAGGGCGACGACGCCTGCGAGCCCAAGCAGGCCGTGGCCGTGGCCAACCGCCTGGTGGACTCCGAGAAGGTCAAGGCCGTCATCGGCCATTTCTGCTCCTCTAACACCATGCCCGCCTCGGAGATCTACGACGAAGCCGGCATCATCTCCATCACCCCGGCGTCCACCAACCCCAAGATCACCGAGCGTGGCCTGACCGGGGTGTTCCGCATGTGCGGACGTGACGACCAGCAGGGCATCGTGGCCGGCGACTACATCGTCGATACCCTCAAGGCCAAGAAGGTCGTCATCATCCACGACAAGGACACCTACGGTCAGGGCCTGGCCGACGCCACCAAGGCGCAGCTCAACAAGCGCGGCGTGAAAGAGGTGCTCTACGAGGGCCTGACCCGCGGCGAGAAGGACTTCAACTCCCTGGTCACCAAGATCCGCGCCTCCGGTGCCGACGTGGTGTACTTCGGCGGCCTGCATCCCGAAGCCGGTCCGCTGGTCCGCCAGATGCGCGAACAGGGCGTGACCGCCAAGTTCGTCTCCGGCGACGGCATCGTCTCCGCCGACCTGGTCACCACCGCCGGTGGTCCCCAGTACACCAAGGGCGTGCTGATGACCTTTGGCGCCGATCCGCTGCTGAACCCGGCCGGCAAGACCGTGGTGGAAGCCCTGCGCAAGTCCGGCTACGAGCCCGAGGGCTACACCCTCTACTCCTATGCCTCGCTGCAGGCCGTGGCCGCTGCCTTCAACGGCATCAAGGGCACCGACGGCGCCAAGGCCGCCGAGTGGCTGAAGTCCCACAGCGTCAACACCGTGCTGGGCGAGAAGAGCTGGGACAGCAAGGGCGACCTCAAGGTCTCCGACTACGTGATGTACGAATGGGACGACAAGGGCAAGTACAACCAGCTGCCCTGATCCTCGCGTGAATCCGCTGGCCGCCTTCTCGTCTCCGTGCCAGGACGAGAGGGCGGCCGGCGGCCCTCGTCATCCATCCAACGCGAGACTGCAAACGTGGACGGTATCTTCCTGCAACAACTGGTCAACGGCCTGACCTTGGGTTCGGTCTACGGACTCATCGCCATCGGCTACACCATGGTCTACGGCATCATCGGCATGATCAACTTCGCCCACGGCGACGTGTACATGGTGTCGGCCTATCTCGCCGCCATCGGCATCGCCTTGTTGAGCGTGTTCGGCCTGCACTCCTTTCCCGTGCTGATCCTCGGCACCCTGATCTTCACCGTGGTGGTCACCTCCGTGTACGGCTGGGCCATCGAACGCATCGCCTACAAGCCACTGCGCAACTCCACGCGCCTGGCCCCGCTGATCTCGGCCATCGGCATGTCGCTGATCCTGCAGAACTATGTGCAGCTCGCCCAGGGCGCGCGCCAGCAGGGCGTACCGACGCTGCTCGACGGCGCTCTGCGCCTGCACATCGGCGAAGGCTTCGTGATCATCACCTACACCAAGATCTTCATCATCGTGGCGTCCATCATCGGTATGGGCCTGCTCACCTACGTGATCCAGAAGACCACCCTCGGCCGCATGTGCCGGGCCACCCAGCAGGATCGCAAGATGGCGCAGATCCTCGGCATCAACACCGACCGGGTGATCTCCTATGTCTTCATCATCGGCGCGGCCATGGCGGCACTGGCCGGGGTGCTCATCACCCTCAACTACGGCACCTTCGACTTCTATGCCGGCTTCATCATCGGCATCAAGGCCTTTACCGCGGCGGTGCTCGGCGGCATCGGCTCGCTGCCCGGCGCGATGCTCGGCGGCATCATCCTCGGCATCTCAGAAGCCCAGTTCGCCAGCCTGGTGAACTCGGACTACAAGGACGTCTTCAGCTTCTCGCTGCTGGTGGCGATCCTGATCTTTAGGCCCCAGGGGCTGCTCGGCAAACCCCAGGTCACGAAGGTGTGAATCCATGAGTCAGACGTCTTCCTCCTTCGATCTCAAGGTCGTGCTGCGCGACACCCTCATGGTTGGCCTGGTCTCGCTGATCCTGTTCGGCCCCATCGTCGGCATCGTGCTCGACGGCTATGGCTACAACGTCGAGCCCGGCCGCGTCGGCATCATGGTTGCGGTGGTCATGGCCGGCCGCTTCCTGCTCAGCCTGTTCGGCCAGACCGCCAAGGGGCGCGACTGGATCGAGTCCTTCAAGCGCAACGACGGCGGCGTCCATGTGCTGCCGCCGGGGCACAAGTCCAACCTCAGATTCATCCTGCCCATCATCATCCTGGTCGCCATCGCCTTTCCCTTCCTGGCCACCAAGTACTGGCTGACGGTGATCATCCTCTGCCTGATCTATGTGCTGCTGGGCCTGGGGTTGAACATCGTGGTGGGTCTGGCCGGTCTGCTCGACCTCGGCTACGTCGGCTTCTATGCCATCGGCGCCTATGGCCTGGCGCTGGGTTACCAGTATCTGGGGCTAGGCTTCTGGACCATGCTGCCGCTCGCCGCGATCCTGGCCGCGGTGGCGGGGGCGATACTGGGGTTCCCCGTCTTGCGCATGCACGGGGACTACCTGGCCATCGTCACCCTCGGCTTCGGCGAGATCATCCGCCTGGTGCTCAACAACTGGCTGGAGGTGACCAAGGGTCCCAACGGCATCGCCGCGCCGTCGCCGACCTTCTTCGGCATCGAATTCGGTCGGCGCGCGAAGGAGGGTGGGGTGCCCATCCATGAGCTGCTAGGCATCAGCTACAACCCCAACGCGACTATGATCTTCATCTACACCGTGCTGTTCCTGGTGGTGCTGCTGGTGCTCTACATCAAGCACCGGCTGACCCGCATGCCGGTCGGTCGTGCCTGGGAAGCCCTGCGCGAAGACGAGATCGCCTGCCGCGCCATGGGCCTGAACCACGTGCTGGTCAAGCTCTCGGCCTTCATGATTGGTGCCTCCACCGCGGGCCTCGCCGGGGTGTTCTTCGCCACCTACCAGGGCTTCATCAACCCGGCCTCGTTCAACTTCTTCGAGTCGGTGCTGGTGCTGGCCATCGTGGTACTGGGCGGTCTGGGCTCCACCGTCGGGGTGGTGGTCTCGGCTTTCGTCATGACCCTGCTTTTCGAACTGCTGCGGGAATTCGGCGATATCCGCATGCTGGTGTTCGGCGTGCTCATGGTGGTGATGATGATGTGGCGGCCGCGAGGCCTGATCCGTATCGCCCGCAGTGGCTTCGCGATTCGCAAGGGAGTGGCGCCGTGAGCGACAACATTCTGACCGTAAAGGGTCTCGGCATGAGATTCGGGGGCATCAAGGCCCTCTCGGACGTGAGCTTCGAGATCCAGCGCCAGTCCATCACCGCGCTGATCGGCCCCAACGGTGCCGGCAAGACCACGGTGTTCAACTGCCTGACCGGCTTCTACAAGGCCACCGATGGCGAGATCCGCCTGGACACCGCCGATGGTCGCTCGACCCGCGTCGGCAAGATCATGGGCGAGCGCTTCCAGGCCACCGACTTCGTCAACCCGGCGCAGTTCGGCAGCCGGCTCTGGTACAAGATGTTCGGCGGCACCCACCTGGTGAACCGCGCCGGTCTCGCCCGCACCTTCCAGAACATCCGCCTGTTCAAGGAGATGTCGGTGGTGGAGAACCTGCTGGTGGCGCAGCACATGCAGTGCAACCGCAACCTCATCACCGGCATCCTCAATACTCCCGGCTATCGCCGCGCCGAGGAAAAGGCGCTGGACACGGCCTTCTACTGGCTGGAGGTGGTGGACCTGGTGGACCACGCCAACCGCCTGGCCGGCGAACTCTCCTACGGCCAGCAGCGCCGCCTGGAAATCGCCCGGGCCATGTGCACCCGCCCGGAGATCGTCTGCCTGGACGAACCGGCCGCCGGCCTCAACCCGGCCGAGACCGAGGCCCTGGCGGGCATGATCCGGCTTCTGCGCGACCAGCACCGCATCACCGTGGTGCTGATCGAGCACGACATGGGCATGGTGATGAACATCTCCGACCACATCGTGGTGCTGGACCATGGCCAAGTCATCGCCCGCGGCCTGCCGGCCGACATTCGCAACGATCCCAAGGTCATCGCCGCCTACCTCGGCGCCGAAGAAGAGGAGGTGGCATGACCACGCCGATCCTGGAGTTTCGCAACGTCGACGTCTTCTACGGGCCGATCCAGGCCCTGAAAGGCGTCTCCCTGAGCATCAACGAAGGCGAGACGGTGAGCCTGATCGGCGCCAACGGTGCCGGCAAGTCCACCCTGCTGATGTCCATCTTCAGCCAGCCCCAGGCGCGCAACGGGCAGATCCTCTACCGCGGCGAGGACATCACTCGCAAGAACGCCCACTACGTGGCCTCCAATGGCATCGCCCAGTCGCCAGAGGGGCGCCATGTGTTCCCCGACATGACCGTCGAGGAGAATCTGTTGATGGGCACCATTCCCATCGGCACCCGCTGGGTGGACGAGGACATGCAGCGCATGTTCGAGCTCTTCCCACGGCTCAAGGAACGCCGTAACCAGCGCGCCATGACCATGTCGGGGGGCGAGCAGCAGATGCTAGCCATCGCCCGGGCGCTGATGGCGCGTCCCAAGCTGCTCTTGCTCGACGAACCCAGCCTGGGCCTGGCGCCCATCGTGGTGAAGCAGATCTTCCAGATCCTGCGCGAACTGGCGAAGAGCGGCATGACCATCTTCCTGGTGGAGCAGAACGCCAACCATGCCCTGCGCCTGTCCGACCGTGCCTATGTGATGGTCACGGGCGAAATCCGCATGACCGGCAGCGGCCAGGAGTTGCTGGCCAATCCCCAGGTGCGCGAAGCCTATCTGGGCGGTCACTAACGATGGCGGCGGTCCGCGGGCGCGCTCTGGTCGCGGGCCACGCCCGGGGACGCCTGGCCTGGGCGCCCCTGGGCCTGAGTTTCTGGGGTGGCGTCGATCCGGCCAGCGGCCGGGTGATCGATCGCCACCATCCCCTGCACGGTCTGGAGCTGGCCGGTCGCATCCTGGCCATCCCCAGCGGACGCGGCTCCTGTACCGGCAGCGCCGTGCTCCTGGAGCTGTTGCTGGCGGGACGCGGACCGGCAGCGCTGGTACTGGCCGAGCCGGACGAGATCCTCAGCCTGGGTGCCATCGTCGCGGAAGAACTCTTCGGTCGCTCCCTGCCGGTGGTCAGCCTAGGCGCCGCAGCCTTCGCGGCCCTGGCCGAGTGCGACGAGATCGCGGTAGCCGATGGCTGGGTCGGAACGCCGAATAGCCACTTTGCCGAAATGGAGCCGCCTGACATCGCCGAGCTCCAGCTGAGCGTGACCGACCAGGCGATGCTGGATGGCGCCCAGGGCAAGGCCGTCCAGGCGGCCATGAAGATCCTGGTACGCATGGCGCAGCTGCAGGGCGCCCGCGAACTGCTCGACATCACCCAGGCCCATATCGACGGCTGCATCTACACCGGTCCGGCCAGCCTGGCCTTTGCCCAACGGCTGGTGGCGTGGGGCGGTCGGGTACGGGTACCCACCAGTCTCAATGCGGTGTCGGTGGATCAGCGTCGCTGGCGCGAGCAGGGCATTGACCCGGCGCTGGGTGAGCCGGCCAGTGCCCTGGCCGAGGCCTATGTGGCCCTGGGCTGTCGCCCCACCTTCACCTGCGCGCCCTATCTGCTGGACAGCGCCCCGACTCTGGGCGAGCAGGTGGTCTGGGCCGAATCCAATGCCGTGGTCTTCGCCAACAGCGTGCTGGGCGCGCGCACCCAGAAGTACGCCGACTTTCTCGATATCTGCACCGCCCTGACCGGACGGGCACCCCGGGCCGGCTGCCACCTGGACAGCGGCCGCCGCGCGGCCAAGGTGTTCCGGGTCAGCATGCCCGCGGGCCATGACGACGCCGTCTATCCGCTGCTCGGCTACTGGATCGGCCTGCGCTCGCCCACCCGGACTCCCGCGGTGCTGGGGCTGGAACACGCCCAGCCCAGCCGCGACGATCTCAAGGCCTTTGGCGCCGCTTTCGCCACCACCTCGGCGGCGCCGCTGTTTCATCTGGTCGGGGTAACGCCCGAGGCGCCGACCCTGGCTGCGGTCGCCGCGCCTGAGCTGGAGGTCGAGGACATAGAGCTGGCCGATCTGCGTCGGGCCTGGGCCGAACTGGACAGCGCCACTGCCTGCGAGGTCCAGCTAGTAGCCTTGGGTAATCCGCATTTCTCTGCCGAGGAATGCCAGCGGCTGGCCGAACTATGCCGGGGCCGGTACAAGCATCCCGGGGTAGCCCTGGTGATTACCCTCGGGCGGGACGTGCGCGAAGCGGCCGGGCGGAACGGTAGCCTGGCCGAACTGGAAGCCTTCGGTGCCCAGCTGGTGGGGGACACCTGCTGGTGCATGCTCGGCGAACCCCTGGTGCCGCCCCAGGCCCTTACCCTGCTGACCAACTCCGGCAAGTTCGCCCACTATGGCCCGGGCCTCACCGGTCGCGAGCTGCGCTTCGCCGGCCTGGCCGCCTGCGTGGAAGCGGCCTGCACCGGACTGGCGCCGGCCGGACCGCCCGCCTGGCTCGCATCGGCGGACTTATCCAGCTGATAGTGGGCTCGGGTTCTGTACAGGAATTCCGTGGATCGTCCTGTGGATAAGCTTGGCATAGCCGGACGCGAAGCCCAGGGCGCCTGGTCTGGCGGGAACTGTTCAAAAAATCGCCAGTGCACGAAAAGCCTCGAAATACCAAGGCGTTATAACTGATCCGCTGGATTCCCAGCGATCTGAGTATTCGCCTGACCAACGTCCCTGAGCTATCGTTGGCCTCGGCCAAACTCCCTCGCAGAAGGAATCTTTCATGTCTTCGATCTTCATCACCGGCGCTACCTCCGGCTTCGGCGCCGCCACCGCTCGCCGCTTCGCCAAGGACGGCTGGTCGATCGTCATCACCGGCCGCCGCGAGGATCGCCTGCACGCCCTGGCCGAGGAATTGTCCGGGCAGGCCAAGGTGCTGCCGCTGGTGCTGGACGTCCAGGATCGCGCCGCCGTAGAAGCCGCGGTCGCCGGCCTGCCGGAGGAATTCAACCAGCTGCGCGCCCTGGTCAACAACGCCGGTCTGGCGCTGGGCAACACCCCCGCCCAGAGCTGCGACCTGGACGACTGGGACACCATGGTCGATACCAACATCAAGGGCATGCTCTATTGCACCCGCCTGCTGTTGCCGCGACTGATCGCCCATGGCGCCGGCGCCGGCATCGTCAACCTGGGCTCGGTCGCGGGCGACTATCCCTATCCGGGCAGCCACGTCTATGGCGCCACCAAGGCCTTCCTCAAGCAATTCAGTCTGAGCCTGAGATCGGACCTGCTGGGCACCGGGGTGCGGGTGACCAACATCGAGCCGGGCCTGTCGGAAAGCGAATTCTCGGTGGTGCGCTTCGGTGGCGACAAGGCCAAGGCCGATGCGGTCTATGCCGGTACCGAACCCCTGACCCCGGACGACATCGCCGAATCCATCCACTGGACGCTGAACCAGCCCAAGCACGTCAACATCAACCGCATCCAGCTGATGGCCACCTGCCAGGCGTTCAGCAACTTCAACATCCATCGCCAGAGCTGAGGGCGCTCGCTAGAGCACCTTGACCGCCCGACCGATGAACTGGATCGGTCCGGTGGGTCGGCCGGTGGGCGAGCCGCCCTGGTCTTCCAAGGTGAGTTCGAACAGCTGATTGGCTTCCAGCGGCGGCAGCTGGTCCAGCGGCACCTGCAGGGTACGCCCCGGCTCGACCAAGCCCAGCGACACCGGGCCCTGCCAGGCATCGGCTTTGGTCCAGAATTGCAGCGCCTTGCCACTCGGCACGGCGTCGCGCCCCAGGGGAATCAGCTGTAGGTCATGGGCGCTGGCGGTCTGGATCACCCAGCCGGGCGTCCGATCGCTGGGCGCGGCCAGCACCACCAGGTAGCTTGGCGTGGGGACCGGACGCATCAGCAACAGCACGCCTAGCACCAAGCTGGCGGCCAGCCCTGCCGCGCTCAGGCCCTGCCAGAGCGCCAGGCGCTGCCACAGCGACTCGCGCCGGGGGGTGACCTTGGCGTCGGCCTCGCCCAGACTGCGCTCGATGCGCGGCCACAGATTCGCGCCGGGCTGGACGGGTGGCACCCGCTCGGCCAGCGGCTGCAGACGCGCCTCCCAGCGCGCCACGGCGGCGGCCAGCAGGTCATCATTCGCCAGCGCACCTTCCACCCGACGACGCTGCTCCGCGTTCAGGGTGCCGAGTACGTATTCGCCGGCCAGGCGTTCGCGCTCTTCGTCAGGGGGCTGGAGGGTATCGCCGTTCATGTCATGCACTCCCTGAGCGCCTTGAGGCCCCGCGTGATCCAGCTCTTCACCGTGCCCAGCGGCGCCTGCAGGCGCTGGGCGATCTCGCCATGGGAGCAGCCGTCCAGGTAGGCGGCCAGGATGGCCTCCCGCCGCGGCGCCTCCAGGTTCTGCAGGCAGCCCTCCAGGCGGCGGCCGTCGGCCTCTCGCACCGGATCGGCAGACTCGGCCAGGGGTTCCCAGCCGTCCGCCAGGGGCACCAGCCGCTGGCGATCGCGCAGGGCGTTGAGCGCGAGGTTGCGCGCTACGCTGCACATCCAGCCACGCGCCGAACCACGCTCCGGGGCGAACCCGGCGGCGCCGCGCCAGATGCGCAGAAAGGCGTCGTGGAGAATGTCCTCGGCCAGCCCGCGATCACGCACCAGGCGCAGGACGACGCCCAGCAGCAGCGGCGCCTCGGTCTGGTAGAGCCGCTGCAGGGCGACGCGCTCGCCCCGGGCGCAGGCGGCGAGCAGGGCGGCTGGATCAGGGGAGCGGTCGGTCACGAGGGCACGCCAGGCTGGGGACGCCAGGGTGGCGACCGGATCAGCCGAGCCTAGCCGATCCGGTCGTGGCTGTCCCATGGACCTCAGCCCTTCTTCCAGAACAGATAGTCGGCCTGGTAACTCACGGTCTGCTGTTCGCCCTTGTTGGCCGCGGTACAGGCCTTGGTCGGCGCGACGCCACCCTTGAGCGCGGTGCGCTGGATGTAGGTGGTGCCCTGGAAGGCGCCCTTGCCCTCGGCAGGCGCGGCCTCCACCAGCTGATAGGGCAGGTTGCCGGCGCCGGCGGGGGCGACGGCCAGTTGCTTGCCGACCACCTTGGAGCCGTCGCTGGCTTCCCAGGTCGCCGGCGGACCGTAGTAGCGCCCCACCTGCTTGCCCTGGCGATCATGCAAGTCGGCCTTGGGGCCCAAGAAGAACCACTCGGTCTGGCCGGGCATGTCCTTCTTGTCACGGCACTCGTAGACGATGGTGCCCTTGCCTACGGTTTCCAGCATCAGGCTGTTGCCGGCGGGGACACGGACGGCCTCGGGCAACTCACCCTGGGCCAGCAGCGGGGTGCTCAACAGGGCGGTCAGGGCCAGGATGCTGCAACGGCTGGAGATATTGTTCATGCGCTTGCTCCGGATTGAGAGGGGGCACAGTCGGCTGGACTGTAGGGGCTATACCCGGCAGCCGGGGCCGTGGATGCAGCTGTCATAAAAAATTTTCAATTCAGCGGCATAGTCGCCACCGCCTCGCGGCCGAACCGCTCTGTCCTGCGGCTTCTGTCAGCCTGCCGTCAGCCTGGTTTCAGGGATCCCTAAGGTTGTTTGGCGATAGTGGCGGCGGGTCGCGAGCCCGTCTTTCCCAGCCTGCCGGAGTCCTGCCGCGTGTCGTCCATCCCGAGTCCGGCGCGCCTGCGCCTCGAAAGTCTGGCGCTGTGCCTGCTGGCGGTGCTGCTGTTCACCCTCGGACTGTGGGAGCAGCCTTTCATCGGCTTCGACGGCCGCTTCGCGCTGTTCGCCCAGGAGATGTTTCGCCACGGGGCCAGTGCCTTCCCGACCAGTTACGGACAGCCCTATCCGGACTATCCCGCCACCTCGACGCTGCTGATCGACGTCTTCGCCCAGCTATTCGGCGAGGTCAATCGCCTGGCCACGGTGATTCCCACCGCGCTGGCCTCGGCGGCCATCGTCGGTCTGCTTTATCGCCTGCTGGCCGAGCGGTCCCGCGCCTGGGGCCTGCTGGCGGTACTGGTGCTGCTGCTCACCAACGGCTTTCTGGCCAAGGCCCGCTCCATCTGCCTCGATCAGTTCGTTACCTTGGCGGCGCTGGGCTGCTTCTATCTGCTGTGGAGCGCCGACCAGCGCGGCCTGCCCCGGCGGCGCGCCCTGGTGTTCCTGTGCCTGGCCGCCGGCTTCGCCGTGCGCGGACCGCTGGGGTTGATCGAGCCCTGTGGTGTGGTCTGCGTCTACTGGCTGCTGCAGGGCGACTGGCGGCGCAGCTTCGGCTACGGGCTGGTGGGCGCCGTGGTGCTGGCGCTGTGCGGCGCCCTGCTGTTCGGCCTGGCCTGGCGTACCGGCGGCCCGGTCTTTGTCGAAGACGTGCTGCGCATGCAGGTCTCCGGGCGGCTGGACGACACCGACGGTGCCGGCTATCCCTGGTGGTACTTCCTGCAACTGGGGCTCTATCGCTATGCGCCGGCCTTTCCCCTGGCACTGCTGGCCTTGCCGACGCTGAGGCGGCACTGGCGGCTGCGCCATGAGCAGGCGGACAGCCGCCTGCTGCTCCAGCTGGCCGGCTTCGCCACGCTGATCGTGGTGGCCCTGTCGATACCCACCTTCAAGAAGCCCTATTACATCCTGCCGGCCATCCCGGCCTGCGCCGCCCTCGGCGCCTGGGTGCTGCTGCAGGGGCAGGGTGCCCTGGCCTGGGTACGGCGCCTGTTCCTGCCGCTGCTGGTGATCTTTCCGCTGGTGCTCGGGGTGCTGGTCAAGCTACAGCAGCCCAAGCTGCAGGCCACCGGGCTGGTGGCCTGAACTGGATCTGCGCTTCCTGCTGGGCGCCTTTGCCATCCTGACGCTGTTCGCCCTGGTGGCCGCCTGGCGCGAGCGCGGCGCCTTCCGCCTGGGCATGCCCCTGGCCGCGGCAGCCTTGGCGCAATGGCTGCTGGTGGTGCTGGCGCTGGATCCGATGCAGGCGCTGCGCTACGACACCCGGGCCTTCGTCACCCGCCTGGAAAGCCTGCGCCAGGGGGAGCCCGGGCAACTGGTGTTCCTTGGCCTGGGCCAGGACACCAAGGCCTTTCGCTACCTGATGAATCTGGACTACGACGTGCCCCTGCCGACCTTCCTCGATATCGGCCAGGCGGCGCAGCTCGCCCAGGTCACCCGACCCGCCTATGTGCTGCTCGACGCCGACAGCCAGCCCGCTCTGGCCGGCACCCCGCTGGCCAACCGCCGACCGGTGCTGGAAGGGCGCTTCAACGACAACCGCTGGCAGGCCTACTACCTGCCCTGAGGCCGCTGTGATGACCGATTCTCCCGATGTCCTGCGTCGCCGGCTGTGCCTGGCGCTGGCCGGTCTGCCGCTGTTGGCCGCGTGCAAGCCGACCCAGCGCTATGGCCTGCCAGAGCACCGCGCCCACTGGTTCGAGCGCCACAGCTTCACGCCGCTCAGGCCATTGCCGTCGCGTACCAGTTTTGTCCTGGGCGTGCTGCCCGATACTCAGTACTACAGCGAGAACAACCACGAGATGCAGCCCAACGGTCGGCGCATAGAGCGTTATGGTCACCTGGGCTATCCGCCGGCGCTGGCCTTTCATGCCCAGACCCATTGGCTGGCGCACAATGCCGCGGCGTTGAACCTGCCCTTCGTGGTGCATCTGGGCGATCTGGTGGAAAACGCCGAGCAGCGTGGCGAATGGGCCTTGGCCAGTCACGCCATGGCACGGCTGGAGCAAGCGGGGGTGCCCTACAGCGTTATGACCGGCGACCATGATGTCGTCGAGCTCTACACCGAGGATCGCCTGCGCGACGGTCGCGAACTTTTCACCCAGTACTTCGGCCGCGAGCGAGCGGCGCGCCAGGCTACCTTCATCGAACGCGATGTCACCGGCCTCAACGAGGCCCATCGTTTTTCGGCCCTGGGGCAGGGCTTCCTGCTGCTGACCCTGGACTGGTGCCCCTCGGACCAGAGTCTGGACTGGGCCCAGGGGATGCTGGATCGCTATCCGCACCTGCCGACCATCCTGGCCTCGCACAACATCGTCGACCTGATGAACGGCCAGGCCGTGCTTTCCAACCGCCGCAACGACACCGGGGTGCGGCTATGGCATCGGCTGATCCGCCGCAACGATCAGATCTTTCTGACCCTCAACGGCCACAACCACGGCAGCGGTCATCTGCGGCTGACCAATGACCTGGGCCATCCGGTGGATCTGCTACTGATCAACTACCAGACCGAATACGCCGGCGGCAACGGCCTGCTGCGGCTGCTGGAACTGGACCTGGCGCGGGGCCGGCTGGAGGCCTTCACCTATTCGCCCTGGGTCGCCTATCGCCAGCAGAGCGGCGATCTGCCGGTGCGGCTGGGCAGCGATCCGCGCGACACCTATTCCGCCGAGGTGCTGGCGCCCCTGGCCTCGCCGCAGTTCGACAACAGATTCGTGCTCGAGGTGGATTTCGCCACACGCTTCGCCGGCTTTGGCGGCTATACCGCGCAGTTGCCGGCGGTGGCGGAAGAGGGCGTGCTGGCGCGGCTGCGTCAGCAGTTGGGGATCACCTAGGAGCCTGCTCAAAGGCTGCTGCGCGTCGGCCAAACGGCGTTGAAAATGGCTTCGGGATGCTCATTTACTATTTGTAAATTCCGCTTCCTCAGCCATTTTCGCCTTGTTTGTCTCTAGCTCGCGAGCCTTTGAGCAGGCTCTGAAAGGTCAGGCGGCTAACAGCCAGCCACCGGCCACGGCAGTGGCGACGCCGGCGAGTCGCACCAGCGGCGTGGCCGCCTGGGGCAGGTAGCGCACCACGGCATAGCCCAGGCCATGCAGGGTGGCGGTGGCGGCGACGAAGCCCAAGGCATAGGCCCAGGGATTGCCCATTTCCGGCAATTCCAGACCATGGGCCACGCCGTGGAACAGGGCGAAGGCGGCGGTCAGGCCGACGGCTGCGGCTACCGGCGGACGGGCGGCCAGGGCCACCAGCAGGCCCAGAGCCAGCACCGAGGCGGCGATGCCGGTCTCCAGCAAGGGCAGCTCCAACCCGGCAAAGCCCAGCAGACCGCCGATCAGCATGGTGCCGACAAAGGCGCAGGGCAGCGCCAGGCGCGCCTTGCCCTGCTGCTGGGCGGCCCAGAGGCCCACGGCCAGCATGGCCAGCAGGTGGTCGAGACCGGTCAGGGGGTGTAGCACCCCGGCGGCCAGGCCGTTCTCGGCGTGACCCGGATGGGCGAAAGCCAGGGCCGGGGCGAGCAGCAGGGCGGCGGTGGCGAGGATCTTGGCGTGTCTCATGGGAGCTCCTTGGGGGGTGAAATCCTGGGTTCAGGCAGCGGTCAGCAGACCCTGCTTCTCGATGAAGGCGATGATCTCTTCCAGGCCCAGACCGGTCTTCTGGTTGCTGAAGACGAAGGGCTTGTCGCCACGCATCTTGCGGGTGTCGCGGTCCATCACCTCCAGGGAGGCGCCGACCTGCTCGGCCAGATCGATCTTGTTGATCACCAGCAGATCCGACTTGCAGATGCCAGGGCCGCCCTTGCGCGGCAGCTTGTCGCCGGCCGAGACGTCGATGACGTAGAGGGTCAGGTCGGACAGCTCGGGGCTGAAGGTGGCGGAGAGGTTGTCGCCCCCAGATTCCACCAGGATCAGGTCCAGACCGGGGAAGCGGCGATTGAGCTGGTCAACTGCCTCCAGATTGATGGAGGCGTCTTCGCGGATGGCGGTGTGCGGACAGCCGCCGGTCTCCACGCCGAGGATGCGTTCGGGCGCCAGGGCTTCGTTGCGCACCAGGAAATCGGCGTCCTCGCGGGTGTAGATGTCGTTGGTCACCACCGCCAGGTTATAGCGCTCGCGCAGGGCGCGGCAGAGGGCCAGGGTGAGGGCGGTCTTGCCGGAGCCGACCGGACCGCCGATACCGACGCGCAGGGGTTGGGTAGTCATCAGGGGATCTCCTAGGAACGGAACAGGCGGCTGTACTGCCGCTCGTGGGCCATGCTGCTGAGGGCCAGGCCGAAGGGGGCGCCGCCCCAGGTCGCTTCGGGCAGCTCGGCGGCCTGCTCGGCCGTGGCGGCCAGGGTCGGCAGCAGAAGGGAGGTGAGGCGCTGGGCGGCTTGCTGGCCCAGCGGCAGGGTTTTCATCAGTACCGCCAGCTGATTCTCCAGCCAGGTCCACAGCCAGGCGTCCAGGGCGGCCCGGGGGGCGATCGCCCAGGCCCGGGCGGCCAGCGCCCAACCCAGGGCGAAGGTCGGGGTCAGCTCGGCGAGCAGGCGGCGGCTGGCGTCATCCAGCTCCGGCAGGCCGAGCAGCAGCTGCGCCAGGGAATAGCCGGTCTGGCGACTTTCCAGCTGGAATTCCGCGGTCTCGCGACTGGCGCGGTGACGCTCGGCCAGTTCGCCCAGGCGCATCCAGTCGCCGGCCGCCGCAGCTTCGCAGTGGGCCAGCAGCAGCGGCGCCTCGAAGCGCGCCAGATTGAGTTCGAGACTGTCGCGCAGCCAGACCTCGGCCTCCGCCGCGCTGCGGATCAGGCCGCTGTCGATGGCCAGTTCCAGTCCCTGGGAATAGCTGTAGCCGCCAATGGGCAACTGGGGACTGGCCAGGCGCAGCAGCGCGAACGGCGCATTCACGTGCGCACGCCGAAGTGGTGCAGCTTGGGCGCGTAGTTGAAGCCTTCCTCGCCATGGTGCGAGTGATGGTGGCCGCCACCGTAGGCGCCATGCTCGGGCTGGAAGCCGGCTTCGATCTCGCTGACCTGGGCGCCGAGCTGCTCCAGCATGGCCTTGAGCACATAGTCGTCCAGCAGCCGCAGCCAGCCATCACCGATCTGCAGGGCGACGTGGCGATTGCCCAGGTGGTAGGCGGCGCGGGTCAGCTCGAAGGCACTGGCGCAGGTCACGTGCAGCAGTTTTTCCGGCCGGGCTACGACCCGCACGATGCGGCCGTCGCGGGCTTCGAGGCAGTCGCCATCGGCCAGCGGCGGTTGCCCGCGTTCGAGAAACAGGCCGATGTCTTCGCCGGCACTGGTGGTGGCTCTGAGGCGACTCTTGCTGCGGGCGTCGTAGGTGAGGTGGAGTTCGGCGTCCCAGGTATCCCGGGGCGCGCAGCGGCGTTGGACGACCAGCATGGCAGGACTCTTGGCAGTTTTGCCCAGCTCTACAGCAAGGGGCCTGCCAAGGCGCGCAAGTCGCCTGGTTATGGGGCGCCGGAAGTTGACCTGGCGTTCAGGTTGCTCTTATTTGGTGCGCCATTGCGTCGGCCAGCAAGGCAACGCCCTCTTTTGGGGCGTTGATGCGTTCGCCGCGTCGCCAGTGCTTGCTGCCGATCAGGATCAGCTTGAGCTGCTGCACCATCTTCGCCGCCGGCCACAGCGGCGGCGGTGTGGTCAGCGGCGGCGGATCGATCAACTCCGGCAGGGTGGCGAACACCGTCTTCACCACCAGGTCGGCCAGGACATCGATCTGCGACGGACTCAGGTGCGGCAGCCGACCCAGGGCGAGCAGGTCCCGGGCCAGGTCCTGGGTGATGCGCTGGCGCAACTCGGCGATGGCCTGGCGCACGGCCTGGGAGCCGCCGTATTGCTCGCGGGCGAGAAAGAGGAACTGATCGCGGTTGTCGCCCACGGCGCCGAGAAAGATCTCCACCGAGGCCTCGATCATGCCGCGCTGCTGCAATTCGTGATGACGCACCTGGCGCAGGGCGTCGCGAAAGGTGTCGCCCACCTCGGCCACCAGGGCCAGGCCGAAGGTTTCCATGTCGCTGAAGTGGCGATAGAAGCCCGCCGGGACGATGCCGGCCTGGCGACTCACCTCGCGCAGGCTGAGACTGCCGAAGCCGCGGCCGCTGTTCATCAGCAGGCGCGCCGATTCCAGCAGCGCCTGGCGCGTTTGCAGCTTCTGCTGGGCACGGATCGACATGGGAGGCTCCGAAAGACAAGGCGGCACTGTAGCAAAGGATGCCCCTGCTGACTCCAAGGGTTTTCCGTGACTGCCGGGTGGTAGGCTCTGGCCCGAGCCTTGCCTTGAGAGCGTCATGAATCTCGACAACCGTATCAAGTTTCGCCACCTGCTGTGCTTTCTGGAGATCGCCCAGCAGCGCAGCTTTGCCAAGGCCGCCGATGCCATCGCCGTGTCCCAGCCGGCCATTTCCAAGACCATCCGCGAACTCGAGGAGATTCTCGAGGTGCGCCTGTTCGAGCGCGGCAAGGGCGAGGTGACCCTGACCGAAGCAGGCCTGCTGTTCCTGCGCCATGCCGGTCCCTGCGTCCAGGCCCTGCGCGAGGGAATGCAACTGGTGCGCGGCGGCGAGGCCGGCGGCCTGGTGCGGGTCGGAGTGCTGTCGACGGTGGAAAGCCAGGTGCTGCCCGAGGTCCTGGCGCGGCTGCACGAGCGGCACCGGCAATTGATCGTCAACGTCGCCACCGGCCCCAGTGCCTATCTGCTGGGCCAGCTGCGTGTCGGCGATCTGGATCTGGTGGTCGGGCGCATGACCGACAGCCCCGACATCCACGGCCTCGACTTCGAGCACCTCTATACCGAGGCCTTGACCCTGGTGGTCCGACCGGGGCATTCGCTGAGTCAGGCCCTGCCGGCGGACCTGGCGACCCTGGCGCGCTATCCCCTGGTGCTGCCCTTGCCCGGTACCACCATCCGCCGCCACGCCGAGAGTCTCTTCGTCCAGTGCGGCATCCCGCTCAGCCCCCAGCGCCTGGAAACCCTGTCGCCGACCCTCAGCCGCCAGTATGTCCGTCAGAGCGAGGCCCTGTGGATCGCCCCGCTGGATGCGGTACGCCGCGACCTGGCCAGCGGCGAGCTGGTCGAGGTGGAGCTTGGCGTCCGCGAAGCCGGCGGCTCGGTCGGTATCTGCCGCAATGGCAGCGTGGCCCTGTCGCTGGCCACCCAGAGATTCTGCGACGTCTTGCGCGAGGTGGCCGGCGAGTTGAGCCATAACCACTAGGTTATGGGGAAGGGCGCAGCTTTCAATTCAGTCAGGCGGCGCGCTGGGCCACACTGGGATCAGCCAGCCCTTGGCTTCGATCCTTCCGTGGAACATTCCAATGCATAACAAGCCCCACGACGTTCGTTACGTCGCCCGTGATCGCACCTGGCATCCCCAGGCCTATACGCCCGCCTACAAATCCTCGATTCCCCGCTCGCCGCGCCAGGCGCTGGTCAGTCTGCAGCACCAGACTGTGTCCGAGCGCAGCGGCCCGGACTTCTCGCGGCTGCCCCTGGGGCCCCACGACAACGACCTGCTGCTCAACTTCGGCACCGGCCAGTTGCCCCAGGGTGAACGCATCATCCTGTTCGGCACCCTGCGTGACCAGTTCGGCAAGCCGGTGCCCAATTCCCTGGTGGAGATCTGGCAGGCCAACGCCGGGGGCCGCTACCGGCACAAGAACGACGTCTACCTGGCGCCGCTTGACCCCAACTTCGGTGGCGTCGGCCGCACCCGCACCGACAGCCAGGGCAACTACGTCTTCCGTACCGTCCGCCCGGGTCCTTATCCCTGGCGCAACGGCAGCGACGACTGGCGCCCGGCGCACATTCACGTCTCGGTCATGGGCCCGGCCATCGCCACCCGGCTGATCACCCAGCTCTATTTCGAGGGCGATCCGCTGATCCCGCTGTGCCCCATCGTCAAGTCCATCGCCGATCCCGATGCCGTGCAGACCCTCATCGCCCGCCTGGACATGAGCATGGCCAATCCCATGGACTGCCTGGCCTATCGCTTCGACATCGTCACCCGCGGCGCGCGGCAGACGTTCTTCGAACACCACTGAGGACGCCGACATGATCCCCAACCGCCACGACCTGCTGCCGGAAACGCCCTCCCAGACCGCCGGCCCCTACGTGCACATCGGCCTGGCCCTGGCCGCCGCCGGCAACCCCACCCGCGAGGTCGAAATCTGGAACCAGCTGGCCAAGCCCGGCGCCCCGGGCGAGCACATCCTGCTCACCGGCCAGGTGTTCGACGGCAATGGCAACCTGGTGCGCGACTCCTTCCTGGAGTTCTGGCAGGCCGATCACCAGGGTCAGTACGATCCGATCTACGACGTGGAGAAGGCCTTCAACGGCTTCGGCCGCACCGCCACCACCTTCGATGCCGGTGACTGGACGCTGCACACCATCAAGCCCGGCCAGGTCGCCGACCAGCGTGGCCAGCCCATGGCGCCGCACATCAACGTCACCCTGTTCGCCCGCGGCATCAACATCCACCTGCAGACGCGCCTCTACTTCGACGACGAAGCCGAGGCCAATGCCCGCTGCCCGGTCTACAACCTGCCGGAACCGGAGCGCCGACCGACTCTGCTGGCGCGCCGTTGCGAGATCGATGGCCGCTTGGCCTATCGCTTCGACATCCACCTGCAGGGTCCGCAGGAAACCGTCTTCTTCGATATGTAGCGTGCAGACAGCAAAAAGCCCTGCCAAGGCAGGGCTTTTTCATGGGCACGATCCGCAGGTCAGATGCGGTAGGTGGTCTTGGTCATGACCTTGGACATCAGGCTCATGCCGTATTTGACCGGTGTGGGAAAGCGCCAGCCACCAGCCGCCAGGGCGTGCTCGGCATGCTGTTCCTCGTCGATGCGCATCTGCTCAAGCACCGCCCGCGACTTGGCGTCGGCTGCCGGCAGCTTTTCCAGGTGCTCATCCAGATGGCGGCAGACCTGATCCTCGGTGGCGGCGACGAAGCCCAGGCTCAGGCGATCGCTGATCAATCCGGCACCTGCGCCGATCCCGAAGGACAGACCATAGAACAGCGGATTGAGCAGGCTGGGACGCTCACCCAGGGCGCGGATGCGCTGCTCGCACCAGGCTAGGTGGTCGATCTCCTCGTCCGCCGCGCGCTCCATCTCTTCCCGGACTTCCGGCAACTTGGCGGTCAGCGCCTGGCCCTGGTACAGGGCCTGAGCGCAGACCTCGCCGGTGTGGTTGATGCGCATGAGACCGGCCGCATGACGCCGCTCCTCGTCGCTCAGCTCGGCATCCTTGAGCGGAATGGCCGGCGAGCTGCGGGTGGGAGCGCCACTGAAGGGCGTCAGGGTACGCAAGGCGGTATCCGCCTGGATCAGCAGTCGATCGAGGGGGGAGTAGAGGCGCTTGGATCTCAAGGTGATCTCCTTGGCGGGCGAAGGGAGGACAGAATGTGGCTCAGCCCGGAGGCCAGGTCATCTGCCGCTTGCCCAGCACATGCATATGGATGTGATAGACCGTCTGACCACCCAAGGCGTTGCAATTCATCGCCACGCGGAAGCCTTCCTCGCAGCCCTGCTCCTGCGCCAGGCGCTGGGCGGTGAAGAGGATATGGCCGGCGAGCTGCTTGTCGTCGGCCTCGCTGAGGTCGTGCAGGGTCGCGATGTGCTTCTTGGGGATGACCAGAAAGTGCACGGGCGCTTGCGGGGCGATGTCATGGAAGGCCATGACCAGATCGTCCTCGTAGAGCACCTTGGCCGGAATGTCTCCGGCGACGATCTTGCAGAACAGACAATCCACGTCGATCTCCTCCTGGCTGAATAGCGTCCAAGTGTACCAGCGGCTGTGCCCTGGGGTCAGGTGCCGCCGGCGGGATCACCCTTACGCGGGTTGAAAGAGTTTGCCGATCCGCACCGCGGCCGCACGCACCAGGGCGCGGGGCAAGAGGCGCGGCAACAGGCTGCCCAGGCGATTGCGCCAGCCCGGCACAATCACCGCCTGGCGCCGCTCCAGTCCACGCACCGCGGCCAGGGCCACCTCCTCGGCGGACATCAGCAGCTTGCCCTGCTCCATGCGCCCGGTGTGCAGCCCGGCATTCTTGAAGAAGGCGGTACGGGTCGGCCCAGGGCAGAGCACCGACACCGACACCCCGCGCTTCTTGAGTTCTTCGCGCAGGCCCTCGGAAAAGTGCAGGACATAGGCCTTGGTCGCCGCATAGCTGCTCATGTAGGGAATCGGCTGGAAAGCCGCGGTCGAGGCGACGTTGAGGATCTGGCCGCCGCCCTGGATCGCCATGTGCTGGCCCAGGGCATGGCACAGCCGGGTGAGCGCCAGGATGTTCAGCTCCAGCTGCTCCTGCACCCGCGGCCAGTCGGCGGCGAGAAAATCCCCGCCGCTGCCGATCCCGGCGCAGTTGACCAGCAGGCCGATGGCTCTCTCGCTCTGCTCCAGCTCGTGCAGCAGACCGGTCAGGTGCAGCGGCTCCGCCAGGTCGCAGACCCGGTACAGCACCTCCACGTCGAAGCGCTGGGCCAGTTCGGCGGCGATGCTCTCCAGCTTGTCCTTGCGCCGCGCCAGCAGGATCAGCGGCTGGCCCCGCCGCGCCAGGGCCTCGGCCAGGGCCAGACCGATCCCGCACGAGGCACCGGTTACCAGGGCATAACGCTGCATACTGCTTTCTCCAGGAAACGCCGGTCGCCGGCGGATTCGCCGTGGACCTAGTAGGGTTTGACCACCACCAGGATGACGATGGCGATGAGCACCAGTACCGGCACCTCGTTGAACCAGCGATAGAACACATGGCTGCGCTTGTTCTCGCCGCGCTCGAAACGCTTGCGCATGGCGCCGCAGACATGGTGATAACCGATCAGCACCACCACCAGCGCCAGCTTGGTGTGCATCCAGCCCTGCGTCATCCAGCTCGGATTGATCAGCAGCAGGCCGATGCCGAACACCAGCGTGAGGATCATCGCCGGCAGCATGATGCCGCGGTACAGCTTGCGCTCCATCAGGCAGAAGCGCTCGTGGCTCACGGCGTCGCTGCTCTGGGCGTGATAGACGAACAGGCGCGGCAGATAGAACAGGCCGGCGAACCAGCAGACCAGGGCAATCAGGTGGAAGGCTTTCAACCAAAGATAGAGCATCGGGGCGTTCTCCTTATCAGGCGGCGCGATATTAGAGTGGCGCCGACGGCAAGTCATTCACTCCAGTCATCTCGGCCAGCCTCCCGTGGTCGCCCAATAGTTGACCCTTTTGCTCGGGCAAGCGGATAATTTCCTGACTGAATTGTGTTCGGCGCAAGCCGGGAGACTACGGCAATGACCATTGAAACCTTCACCCCGACCCCCCTGCAGTTCACCCTGGGCGCGGCCAGCAAGGTGAAGAACCTGATCGAGGAAGAGGGCAATCCCCGCCTGAAGCTGCGCGTCTTCGTCACGGGTGGCGGCTGCTCGGGCTTCCAGTACGGCTTCACCTTCGATGAAGATTCCGCCGACGACGACACCGTCATCGAGCGCGATGGCGTGCATCTGGTGGTGGATCCCATGAGCTTCCAGTACCTGGCCGGCGCCGAGGTGGACTACCAGGAAGGCCTGGAAGGCTCGCGCTTCGTCATCAAGAACCCCAATGCCGCCACCACCTGCGGCTGCGGTCAGTCCTTCTCCATCTGACCTGAGCCGCGCCCGGCCTAGTGTGGGTAGAGTGCACCCAGGACCCGGAGCCCGCTGGCTCCGGTGACCTCAGGGCAATTGCCGGGTAGCCGTTTGCAGAAGCGCTGGGCCAGCCAGGCAAAGGCCATGGCTTCCAGCCAGTCCGGCGAGACGTCATAGGCCGCAGTGCTCTGCACCCTGGCTGGCGCCAGTTGCCGCGCCAGACGCGCCATCAGATCCTGATTGTGCGCCCCGCCGCCACAGACCAGCACCTCGTCCACCGCCTGGGTGGCCAGGATGCTGTCGGCTATGCTGCGAGCGCTCAGCTCGGCCAAGGTGGCCTGGACATCCGTCGGATCCAGCGCCTCATGCTGGGCGAGCTGTCCCTGTAGCCAGGGCAGATTGAAGTGCTCGCGCCCGGTGCTCTTTGGTCCGCTCTTCATGAAGAAGGGATCGCTCAGCAGCCGTTGCAGCAGCGCCGGCACGACCTGTCCCTGCGCCGCCCAGGCGCCATCAGCATCGAAGAGCTGCCCCTGGCTATGGTGGATCCAGGCATCCAGCAGCACGTTGCCCGGTCCGCAATCGAAGCCCCGTACCGGCAGCCCCGGCGCCAGCAGGGTCACGTTGCTGAAGCCACCGATGTTGAGCACCGCGCGTGGGCGATCCAGGCCGAAGAGATCTGCATGAAAGGCCGGGACCAGCGGCGCGCCTTGACCACCGGCGGCCAGGTCGCGGCGGCGGAAGTCGGCGACCACATCGATACCGCTCAACTCGGCCAGCAGGGCGGCATCGCCGATCTGCAGGGTGTAGCCCTGTGCCGGCAGATGGCGGATGGTCTGGCCGTGGCTGCCCACGGCGCGGATATCCGCGGAGGTCAGTCCCTGCTGGGCCAGCAGCTCGGCGATACCCTGGGCGGCCAGCCTGACCCAGGCCTGTTCGGCCCGGGCGATGCGCTCGATCTCGTTGTCGCCGGGCGCACAGAGCGCCAGCAGCTCGCGGCGTAGCGTGTCCGGCATGGGCATGCCTACGGCGGCGACGAAACGGGTCCGCTCGTCCTGTTCGATCAGGGCAATATCCAGTCCATCCAGACTGGTGCCGGACATCACCCCCAGGTAGCGCTCCATCTCAGCGCTTGTTCATCGCGAGCAGAGAGGCGCGCTCCTGGTCCATGCGGGCCATGAGCGGCTGGCTCTGGGCCAGGAAGCGCGAGATCTCGTTCTTGGCGATGGGATCGGCCATGGGCAGCTTCACCCCGAGCGGATCAACGTGGTTGCCGTTGATGCGGAATTCATAGTGCAGATGCGGGCCGGTCGCCAGCCCCGTCATGCCCACGTAGCCGATCACCTGGCCCTGCTTGACCGAGGCGCCGGCCTGCATGCCCTTGGCGATCCGGCTCATGTGCCCATAGACCGTGGTGTAGGTCTTGCCGTGCTGGATCATCACCACGTTGCCGTAGCCATTCTCGCGACCGGCCTTGGCGATCTTGCCATCGCCGGTGGCATGAATCGGCGTGCCCGTGGGCGCGGCATAGTCGACGCCCTTGTGCGCGCGCATCTTGTTCAGCACCGGGTGGAAGCGGCCCATGGTGAAGCGCGAGCTGATCCGCGAGAACTCCACCGGGGTACGGATGAAGGCCTTGCGCATGCTGCCGCCTTCCGCCGTGTAGTAATTAGTGGTGCCGTTCTTGGCGGTGTAGCGCACGGCCGTATAGGCCTTGCCCTTGTTGACGAAGCGCGCGGCCAGGATGTTGCCGTAGCCGACGTGCTTGCCGTTGACCACCTTGTCCTCGTACACCACCTCGAATTCGTCGCCTTCCTGGATGTCCAGCGCGAAGTCGATGTCGTAGCCGAAGATGGTTGCCAGCGCCATGGTCATGTCGTGGGACAGCCCGGCCTTCTGCGCCGAAGCGAACAACGAGCTGCTGATCCGGCCCTGGGCATAGGCCCGGCGGATGTCCGGGGTGACGGTCTTGTGCTCGACCTCGTAGCCCTGGTCGGACTTGACCAGCGACAGGGTCTGCAGCGCGGTGAGCTTGGTGCGTACCGCCAGCAGGTCGCCGGCGTGATCACGCTGGAATTCGATCTTCTGACCCACCCGCAGGCGGGTCAGCTTCTTGGCTTCCTTGCTGCTGGCCAGTACCTCGTGCACCACGGCGGCGGCCAGGCCGGCCCGCTCGAACAGCGTCGAAAGGGTATCGCCCTTGCGCACGGTTTCGGTCTTCCACTGCGGCTCGACGCTTTCGGTGGCGGCGACCTCTTCTTCTTCGGCAGGGGCTTCCTCGGCAGTCTGCGCCTCCGCCTGATCCGCAGAGACCTGGGCGAAGGGGGAGGTGGTCTGGGTGTCCGCGACCTGAGTATCTGCGAGCACTTGCTCCTTCAGGTCATCCTGACCCTGCACGACGCGCTGGGCGTCCTGTTCAACATCCAAGCTGATGGAAGTACGTTTCGCCTCGACCTGCTGAGAGGGAAACACGAGCAAGGCCAGACTCAAGAGCGCGGCCACCCCGCTGGCGGCCACGAGGTGGCTTTTGGGGTAGAACGGGCTTTTGGTAATTGGCTTCGTCATTTAGCTAAAGTGATGATCTGACGTTAAAAGAAGTGAATAACTGCCTAAAATATAATCAAAAGCTGGCTGTCACAACCCTTTGGGGTGGTCGATCCGACGTGTTGGCTGGCGGCTGCTAGGGGCATCTTGATAAGGTTCACGCTTTCGAAATTCAGAGGCGAAGCCCCCATGAAAACGGTCCAGGAGCAGCTGGCGGTCATCAAGCGTGGAGCAGATGAGCTGCTCGTCGAGTCAGAGCTTGTAACAAAACTGGAGCGCGGCACCCCGCTGCGCATCAAGGCAGGCTTCGATCCGACCGCTCCGGATCTGCACCTTGGCCACACCGTGCTGATCAACAAGCTGCGCCAGTTCCAGGAGTTGGGCCATCAGGTTATCTTCCTGATCGGCGACTTCACCGGCATGATCGGCGATCCCAGTGGCAAGAGCGCCACCCGCCCGCCGCTGACCCGGGAACAGGTGCTGGAGAATGCCGAGACCTACAAGGCCCAGGTATTCAAGATCCTCGACCCGGCGCGTACCGAAGTGGCCTTCAACGCCACCTGGATGGATCAGCTGTCGCCGGCCGACTTCATTCGCCTCTCTTCCCAGTACACCGTGGCGCGCATGCTCGAGCGCGACGACTTCAGCAAGCGTTACGCCGGCAATCAGCCCATCGCCATCCACGAGTTCCTCTATCCCCTGGTCCAGGGCTATGACTCCGTCGCCCTGCGCGCCGATGTCGAGCTGGGCGGTACCGACCAGAAGTTCAACCTGCTCATGGGGCGCGAACTGCAGCGCGCCTACGGCCAGGAAGCCCAGTGCATCCTGACCATGCCGCTGCTCGAAGGCCTGGATGGCGTCAAGAAGATGTCCAAGTCCCTGGGCAACTATGTAGGTATCCAGGAAGCGCCGGGGGTCATGTACAACAAGCTGGTGTCCATTCCCGACACCCTCATGTGGCGCTACTTCGAACTGCTCAGCTTCCGCAGCCTGGAGGAAATCGCCCAGTTCCGCAGCGATGTGGAGCAGGGCGCCAATCCCCGCGACATCAAGATCAAGCTGGCCGAAGAGATCGTGGCCCGCTTCCATGGGGAAGAAGCCGCCCAGACGGCCCATCGCTCCGCAGGCAACCGCATGAAGGATGGCGAGCTGCCGGAAGACCTGCCGGACGTCGAGCTGGAAACCGATGCCGCCTTGCCGGTCGCGGCCGTCCTCAACAAGGCCGGGCTGGTGAAGAACGCTGCGGCAGCCCGCGACCTGCTGGCCGCAGGTAGCGTCAAGGTGGATGGCGAGGTGGTCGATCGCGGCTTCCTGTTCGAGATCGGCCGTACCTATATATGTCAGGCCGGCAAGAAGGCTTTTGCCCGCATCAGCGTCCGTCAGCAATAAAATCGAAATAACCTGTTGACGCCCTCCAGAAGTCGCCTATAATGCGCCCCACTTCCGGCGCAGACGCTGAAGCGGCTTGAAAATCAAGCACTTAGGTCTGA
>NZ_FOED01000028.1:0-16705 GCF_900110545.1 Pseudomonas sp. Snoq117.2
CTGGCCAAGCCGAACACCATCAAGCCGCACACCAAGTTCGAGTGCGAAGTGTACGTGCTGTCCAAGGAAGAAGGTGGTCGTCACACCCCGTTCTTTAAGGGCTACCGTCCGCAGTTCTACTTCCGCACCACCGACGTGACCGGTAACTGCGAGCTGCCGGAAGGCGTCGAGATGGTGATGCCGGGCGACAACATCAAGATGGTTGTCACCCTGATCGCTCCGATCGCGATGGAAGACGGTCTGCGTTTCGCCATCCGTGAAGGCGGTCGTACCGTCGGCGCCGGCGTGGTTGCCAAGATCATCGAGTAATCGATTGATCTTGGCCTGTCAGGTCGGCATAATGGTCGGCCTGATTCAAGTTACAGGCCAGTAGCTCAATTGGCAGAGCGGCGGTCTCCAAAACCGCAGGTTGGGGGTTCGATTCCCTCCTGGCCTGCCAGATTCCCATCTGGCACTCCTTACAGGATTCATGCAATGAGCATCAAGGCGGAAGCCAAAGAGTCGCGCTTCGATGCGCTGAAGTGGCTGGTGGTTGTCGTTCTGGTAGCGATCGGTGTTGTTGCCAATCACTACTTCGCCGCTCAGTCCATCCTGTATCGAGTGGTAGGTCTGTTGGTGCTGGCGGCTATCGCTGCCTTCGTTGCGCTGCAGACCGCCAAGGGGCAGGCCTTCTTTGGCTTGCTGAAAGACGCCCGTACCGAGATTCGCAAGGTTGTCTGGCCTACCCGGCAAGAGACCACTCAGACCACGCTGATCGTGGTTGCCGTGGTGCTCGTGATGGCTTTGTTGTTGTGGGGGCTCGACTCCCTGCTCGGTTGGCTGGTTTCCACGATTGTTGGTTGAAAGGGTTCGCCGTGGCTAAGCGTTGGTACGTCGTGCATGCCTACTCGGGTTACGAGAAGCATGTCATGCGTTCGTTGATCGAGCGCGTCAAGCTGCACGAAATGGAAGACGAGTTCGGCGACATTCTCGTGCCCACCGAAGAAGTGGTGGAAATGCGCAATGGCCAGAAGCGCAAGAGCGAGCGTAAGTTTTTCCCAGGATACGTCCTGGTGCAGATGGAGATGAACGAAGGGACTTGGCACCTGGTCAAGGATACCCCTCGCGTCATGGGCTTCATCGGCGGTACCGCCGACAAGCCGGCGCCCATCACTGATCGTGAGGCGGATGCGATTCTGCGTCGTGTCTCCGACAGCAGCGACAAGCCCAAGCCGAAGACCCTGTTCGAAGCGGGTGAGACGGTTCGGGTGGTGGACGGTCCGTTCGCCGACTTCAACGGCGTTGTCGAAGAAGTGAATTACGAGAAGAGCCGCATCCACGTGGCGGTACTGATCTTTGGTCGGTCAACCCCTGTGGAGCTCGAGTTCAGCCAGGTCGAAAAGGTCTAGGTTGTTCGCATCCCCCACCCCGTAGCCCCGGCTGCGGGGTTTTGTCGTCACTGGGATATAGCAAGTAATTGGGGAGCCCCGCGGGGCGTTGAACCCATCATTGGAGTAGCACATGGCTAAGAAAATTCAGGCTTACATCAAGCTGCAGGTTAAGGCCGCTCAAGCCAACCCGAGCCCGCCGGTCGGTCCGGCGCTGGGTCAGCACGGCGTCAACATCATGGAATTCTGCAAGGCGTTCAACGCCCGCACTCAGGGCATGGAGCCCGGTCTGCCCACCCCGGTGATCATCACCGTGTACAGCGACCGTAGCTTCACCTTCGAAATCAAGAGCACCCCGGCCTCCGTGCTGCTCAAGAAGGCGGCTGGCATCAAGAGCGGTTCCGCTCGTCCGAACAGCCAGAAGGTCGGTACCGTCACCCGCGCCCAGCTGGAAGAGATCGCCAAGACCAAGAATGCCGATCTCACCGCCGCCGATATGGACGCCGCCGTGCGTACCATCGCCGGTTCCGCTCGTAGCATGGGTCTGAATGTGGAGGGCGTGTAATGGCCAAGCTCACTAAGCGTCAAAAGGCTATCGCCGAAAAAATCCAGGCTGGCAAGCAGTACGGCTTCGAAGAAGCTGCAGCCCTGCTGGCCGAGCTGTCCACCATCAAGTTCAAGGAGTCCATCGACGTCTCCGTGAACCTGGGCGTGGATCCGCGTAAATCCGACCAGGTCGTTCGTGGCGCCACCGTGCTGCCCAATGGCACTGGCAAGTCGGTTCGCGTTGCCGTGTTCACCCAGGGTGCCAATGCCGAAGCCGCACTGGCTGCCGGTGCCGAAAGAGTCGGCATGGACGACCTGGCTGCCGAGATGAAGGGCGGCGACCTGAACTATGACGTGGTCATCGCCTCGCCGGACGCCATGCGCGTTGTCGGTCAGCTGGGTCAGCTGCTCGGCCCGCGTGGTCTGATGCCTAACCCCAAGGTTGGCACCGTGACCCCGGACGTCGCTACCGCCGTCAAGAATGCCAAGGCTGGTCAGGTGCGTTTCCGTACCGACAAGAACGGCATCATTCACGCTTCCGTTGGCAAGATCGATTTCGAGCCCGTGAAGCTGAAGCAGAACGTTGAAGCTCTGCTGGCCGACCTGAAGCGCCTGAAGCCCTCGACCTCCAAGGGCATCTACGTCAAGCGCATCACCCTGAGCTCCACCATGGGCCCGGGTCTGCAGATCGACCAGGCTTCCCTGGAAGCCTAAGCAAGACACAAGTCGCCGTGCCTTCGGGTGCGGCGCCAAGATTGGGGTCCCTGCCTGGCGGGGGCTGTCCAAGACCGTAGGGGACGCAGGTCTTAAACCGGGGAAACCCTAGCCTACGCAGATGGTGCTCCCGATTCGGTTACCGAGTCAGACACCAAAACGCCGCCCAGTCCATCGGGCGAAACGGTAACATCCAGGAGTTAAACCCGTGGCAATCAAACTCGAAGACAAGAAGGCTATCGTCGCTGAAGTCAACGAGGCTGCCCAAGGTGCCCTGTCCGCTGTCGTGGCCGATGCCCGTGGCGTGACTGTGGGTGCCATGACCGGACTCCGTAAAGAGGCCCGCGCGGCTGGTGTCTATGTACGTGTCGTACGTAACACCCTGCTGCGTCGTGCCGTTGAAGGCACGTCTTTCGACGTCCTCAACGACACCTTCAAGGGCCCGACCCTGATCGCGTTCTCCCAAGAGCATCCGGGCGCTGCCGCCCGTATCTTCAAGGATTTCGCCAAGGGTCAGGACAAGTTCGAGATCAAGGCCGCCGCGTTCGAAGGCAAGCTCATTCCAGCCAACCAGATCGACGTACTGGCAACCCTGCCGACCTACGACGAAGCTGTGTCCCAGCTGATGAGTGTCATCCAGGGCGCTACCAGCAAGCTGGCTCGTACCCTCGCCGCCATTCGCGACCAAAAGGAAGCTGCCGCCGCCTAATCCGTGCGTGCTGCGTTTCCTGCAAGTCTTTCTTATTATTTGCGGCCTGAAGCCGCACCCTGTTATAGGAATCTAGAGTCATGGCTCTGACCAACGAAGACATCATCAACGCCGTATCCGAAATGTCCGTCATGCAAGTGGTGGAACTGATCAAGGCGATGGAAGAGAAGTTCGGCGTGACCGCCGCTGCCGCCGTTGCCGCTGGCCCGGCTGCTGCCGCTGCCGTCGTCGAAGAGCAGACCGAATTCACCATCATGTTGACCGAAGCCGGCGACAAGAAAGTGAACGTCATCAAGGTCGTTCGTGAACTGACCGGTCTGGGCCTGAAAGAAGCCAAGGCTGTCGTTGACGGCGCCCCGGGCGTGGTCAAGGAAGGCGTTTCCAAAGAGGAAGCCGAGGCTGCCAAGAAGTCTCTGGAAGAAGCAGGCGCCAAGGTCGAGCTCAAGTAAGTTCGGTTCTTGCGTCTACAGCCGCAACGTCTCACGTTCGGCTGATGGCTGGTGGCGAACGCCACCGGCCTTTTGCCGTTTTGTGCAGGGCGAGCATATCCGCCTGGCAAAACGCGCTGTATCCACCTCGCTCTCGGGGTGCGGCAAACCAAGGGTTTGCACGATTTTCCGGCTGCTCCCGTCGGAGAGGCCAAACAAGCTGGTGACCAAGCTGGGGAACGCTGATGGCTTACTCATACACTGAGAAAAAACGTATCCGCAAGGACTTTAGCAAGTTGCCGCACGTCATGGACGTGCCCTATTTGCTGGCTATCCAACTGGATTCGTACCGCGAATTCCTGCAGGCGGGCGCAGGCAAAGACCAGTTCCGCGATATCGGCCTGCATGCGGCCTTCAAGTCCGTTTTCCCGATTATCAGCTATTCCGGCAATGCGGCCCTGGAATACGTCGGCTATCGCCTGGGCGAGCCGGCTTTCGATGTGAAGGAATGCGTCCTGCGCGGCGTGACCTTCGCCGTCCCGCTGCGGGTCAAGGTTCGCCTGATCATCTTCGACCGCGAGTCGTCGAACAAGGCGATCAAGGACATCAAGGAGCAGGAAGTCTACATGGGGGAAATCCCCCTGATGACCGAGAACGGTACCTTCATCATCAACGGTACCGAGCGTGTCATCGTGTCCCAGCTGCACCGCAGCCCGGGCGTGTTCTTCGACCACGACCGCGGCAAGACCCACAGCTCGGGCAAGCTGCTGTACTCGGCGCGCATCATTCCCTACCGCGGCTCCTGGCTGGACTTCGAGTTCGACCCCAAGGACGCCGTCTTCGTGCGTATCGACCGCCGCCGCAAGCTGCCGGCCTCGGTTCTGCTGCGTGCGCTCGGCTACAGCACCGAAGAAGTGCTGGACGCCTTCTATGACACCAACGTCTTCCACATCAAGGGCGAGACCCTGAATCTGGAACTGGTGCCCCAGCGCCTGCGTGGTGACATCGCCAGCTTCGACATCAAGGACGAAACCGGCAAGGTGATCGTGGAGCAGGGCCGTCGCGTGACCGCTCGCCACATCAACCAGCTGGAAAAGTCCGGTATCACCAAGCTGGAAGTGCCCTTCGATTACGTCATTGGCCGTACCACCGCCAAGGCCATCGTGCACCCGTCCACCGGCGAGATCATCGCCGAGTGCAACACCGAGCTGACCCTGGACATGCTGGCCAAGATGGCCAAGGCCAATGTCGTGCGGCTCGAGACGCTGTACACCAACGACATCGACTGTGGTCCGTTCATCTCCGATACCCTGAAGATCGACTCCACTGGCAACCAGCTGGAAGCCCTGGTCGAGATCTATCGGATGATGCGTCCTGGCGAGCCGCCGACCAAGGAAGCTGCCGAGACCCTGTTCAACAACCTGTTCTTCAGCGCCGAGCGTTACGACCTGTCCGCCGTTGGCCGCATGAAGTTCAACCGCCGTATCGGTCGCGATGCCATCGAAGGCTCGGGCGTGCTGAGCCGCGAAGACATCGTCGACGTGCTCAAGACCCTGGTCGACATCCGTAATGGCAAGGGTATCGTCGACGACATCGACCACCTGGGTAACCGTCGTGTCCGTTGCGTCGGTGAAATGGCCGAGAACCAGTTCCGCGTGGGCCTGGTGCGGGTGGAGCGTGCCGTCAAGGAACGCCTGTCCATGGCCGAAAGCGAAGGCCTGATGCCGCAGGACCTGATCAACGCCAAGCCGGTGGCCGCCGCGATCAAGGAATTCTTCGGTTCCAGCCAGCTGTCCCAGTTCATGGACCAGAACAACCCGCTGTCGGAGATCACCCACAAGCGCCGCGTCTCCGCACTCGGCCCGGGCGGTCTGACCCGTGAGCGCGCCGGCTTCGAAGTCCGTGACGTACACCCGACGCACTACGGCCGGGTCTGCCCGATCGAAACGCCGGAAGGTCCGAACATCGGCCTGATCAACTCCCTGGCTGCCTATGCCCGCACCAACCAGTACGGCTTCCTCGAAAGCCCATACCGCATGGTCAAGGACGGCGTGGCTACCGACGAGATCGTCTTCCTGTCGGCCATCGAAGAAGCCAACCACGTCATCGCCCAGGCCTCCGCCGGCCTGGACGAGAACAACCGGCTGATCGATGAGCTGGTGGCCGTGCGTCACCTGAACGAATTCACCGTCAAGGCGCCCGAAGACGTCACCCTGATGGACGTTTCGCCCAAGCAGGTCGTCTCCGTCGCCGCCTCGCTGATTCCGTTCCTCGAGCACGACGACGCCAACCGCGCGCTGATGGGTTCCAACATGCAGCGTCAGGCCGTGCCGACCCTGCGTTCGGACAAGCCGCTGGTGGGTACCGGCATGGAGCGCAACGTCGCCCGTGACTCCGGCGTCTGCGTCGTGGCCCGTCGTGGTGGCGTGATCGACTCCGTCGATGCCAGCCGTATCGTGGTGCGTGTCAACGATGCCGAAGTCGAAACCGGTGAAGCCGGTGTCGACATCTACAACCTGACCAAGTACACCCGTTCCAACCAGAACACCTGCATCAACCAGCGTCCGCTGGTGAGCAAGGGTGATCAGGTGGCCAAGTTCGACATCCTGGCCGATGGCCCCTCGACCGACATGGGCGAGCTGGCACTGGGTCAGAACATGCGCGTGGCCTTCATGCCCTGGAACGGCTTCAACTTCGAAGACTCCATCTGTCTGTCGGAGCGTGTGGTCCAGGAAGATCGCTTCACCACCATCCACATCCAGGAACTGACCTGTGTGGCCCGTGACACCAAGCTCGGCCCGGAGGAGATCACCTCCGACATCCCGAACGTGGGTGAGGCTGCGCTGAACAAACTGGACGAGGCCGGTATCGTCTACGTCGGTGCCGAGGTCGGCGCCGGTGACATCCTGGTCGGCAAGGTCACGCCCAAGGGCGAAACCCAGCTGACCCCGGAAGAGAAGCTGCTGCGCGCCATCTTCGGCGAGAAGGCCAGCGACGTGAAGGACACTTCCCTGCGTGTGCCCACTGGCACCAAGGGTACCGTCATCGACGTCCAAGTCTTCACCCGTGACGGCGTCGAGCGCGACTCCCGCGCCCTGGCCATCGAGAAGTCCCAGCTCGACGAGATCCGCAAGGATCTGAACGAAGAGTTCCGCATCGTCGAAGGCGCGACCTTCGAGCGTCTGCGTCAGGCCCTGGTCGGTCAGGTCGCCGAAGGCGGTCCGGCGGTCAAGAAGGGTGCCGTCATCACCGACGAGTACCTGAACGGCCTGGAGCGCGGTCAGTGGTTCAAGCTGCGCATGGCGGAAGATGCTCACAACGAGCAGCTGGAAAAGGCCCAGGCCTACCTGTCCGACCGTCGCCAGCTGCTGGACGACAAGTTCGAAGACAAGAAGCGCAAGCTGCAGCAGGGCGATGACCTGGCGCCGGGCGTACTGAAGATCGTTAAGGTCTACCTCGCCATCAAGCGCCGCATCCAGCCGGGCGACAAGATGGCTGGTCGTCACGGTAACAAGGGTGTGGTCTCGGTGATCATGCCGGTCGAAGACATGCCCTACGACGCCAACGGCACGCCGGTGGACATCGTGCTGAACCCGCTGGGCGTACCCTCGCGGATGAACGTCGGTCAGATCCTCGAAACCCACCTGGGCCTTGCGGCCAAGGGCCTGGGCGAGAAGATCAACGTGATGATCGAAGAGCAGCGCAAGGTTGCAGAGCTGCGCAGCTTCCTGCACGAGATCTACAACGAGATCGGTGGCCGTCAGGAGAAGCTCGACGACCTGAGCGATCAGGAAGTCCTCGACCTGGCGAAGAACCTGCGCGGCGGTGTTCCCATGGCTACCCCGGTGTTCGACGGTGCCAAGGAAAGCGAGATCAAGGCTATGCTGAAGCTGGCCGATCTGCCGGAGAGCGGCCAGATGCGTCTGTACGACGGCCGCACTGGCAATGCCTTCGAGCGCACCACCACCGTTGGCTACATGTACATGCTCAAGCTGAACCACCTGGTGGACGACAAGATGCACGCCCGTTCCACCGGTTCCTACAGCCTGGTTACCCAGCAGCCGCTGGGTGGTAAGGCGCAGTTCGGTGGTCAGCGTTTCGGGGAGATGGAGGTCTGGGCACTGGAGGCCTATGGCGCGGCTTACACCCTGCAGGAAATGCTGACGGTGAAGTCGGACGATGTGAACGGCCGGACCAAGATGTACAAGAACATCGTGGACGGAGATCACCGCATGGAGGCCGGCATGCCCGAGTCCTTCAACGTACTGATCAAGGAAATCCGTTCGCTCGGCATCGATATCGAACTGGAAACCGAATAACACGAGACCCTAGAGGAGACGACCGCGCGGCGGTCGTCTCCGGTCCGTGAGGAGGAAAGGCCTTGAAAGACTTGCTCAATCTGTTGAAAAACCAGGGTCAACTCGAAGAGTTCGATGCCATCCGCATTGGTCTGGCCTCGCCCGAGATGATTCGTTCCTGGTCGTTCGGTGAAGTGAAGAAGCCGGAGACCATCAACTACCGTACCTTCAAGCCCGAGCGCGATGGTCTGTTCTGCGCCAAGATCTTTGGCCCGGTCAAGGACTACGAGTGCCTGTGCGGAAAGTACAAGCGCCTCAAGCACCGCGGCGTGATCTGCGAGAAGTGCGGCGTGGAAGTCGCCCTGGCCAAGGTGCGCCGCGAGCGCATGGGCCACATCGAGCTGGCTTCGCCCGTCGCCCACATCTGGTTTCTGAAGTCGCTGCCGTCCCGTATCGGCCTGCTGCTGGACATGACCCTGCGTGACATCGAGCGCGTGCTCTATTTCGAGAGCTACGTGGTGATCGATCCGGGCATGACCACCCTCGAGAAGTACCAGCTGCTTAACGACGAGCAGTACTTCGAGGCACTGGAAGAGTTCGGTGACGACTTCGACGCCCGCATGGGTGCGGAAGCCGTGTTCCAGCTGCTCGGCGCCATTGATCTGGAGCACGAGATCGGTCGCCTGCGCGAAGAGATTCCGCAGACCAACTCCGAGACCAAGATCAAGAAGCTGTCCAAGCGCCTGAAGCTGATGGAAGCCTTCCAGGGCTCCGGCAACAAGCCGGAGTGGATGGTCATGACCGTGCTGCCCGTGCTGCCGCCGGACCTGCGTCCGCTGGTACCGCTGGATGGCGGCCGCTTCGCGACCTCCGACCTGAACGATCTCTATCGTCGCGTCATCAACCGGAACAACCGCCTCAAGCGGCTGCTCGACCTCGCCGCGCCCGACATCATCGTGCGCAACGAGAAGCGCATGCTGCAGGAAGCCGTCGACGCCCTGCTGGACAACGGCCGTCGCGGTCGTGCCATCACCGGTTCCAACAAGCGCCCGCTGAAGTCCCTGGCCGACATGATCAAGGGCAAGCAGGGTCGTTTCCGTCAGAACCTGCTGGGCAAGCGCGTCGACTACTCCGGTCGTTCCGTGATCACCGTGGGCCCGACCCTGCGTCTGCACCAGTGCGGTCTGCCCAAGAAGATGGCCCTGGAACTGTTCAAGCCGTTCATCTTCGGCAAGCTGGAAGCCCGCGGCATGGCGACCACCATCAAGGCCGCCAAGAAGATGGTCGAGCGCGAACTGCCCGAGGTCTGGGACGTGCTCGCCGAAGTCATCCGCGAACACCCCGTGCTGCTCAACCGCGCCCCGACCCTGCACCGTCTGGGCATCCAGGCGTTCGAGCCGGTCCTCATCGAAGGCAAGGCCATCCAGCTGCACCCGCTGGTCTGCGCCGCGTACAACGCCGACTTCGACGGTGACCAGATGGCCGTGCACGTGCCGCTGACGCTGGAAGCCCAGCTGGAAGCGCGCGCCCTGATGATGTCGACCAACAACATCCTGTCGCCCGCCAACGGCGAGCCGATCATCGTGCCGTCGCAGGACGTGGTCCTGGGTCTGTACTACATGACCCGTGAAGCCATCAACGCCAAGGGCGAAGGCCGCGTGTTCGCCGACCTGCAGGAAGTCGATCGCGTCTTCCGTGCCGGCGAAGCCGCGCTGCATGCCAAGGTCAAGGTACGCATCAACGAGACCATCCGTCACAAGGACGGCAGCCTGACCAAGAACACCCGCATCGTCGACACCACCGTCGGCCGCGCGCTGCTGTTCCAGGTCGTGCCCGCCGGTCTGCCGTACGACGTGGTCAACCAGTCGATGAAGAAGAAGGCCATCTCCAAGCTGATCAACCACTGCTACCGCGTGGTGGGTCTGAAGGACACCGTCATCTTCGCCGACCAGTTGATGTACACCGGTTTCGCCTATTCGACCCTGTCCGGCGTCTCCATCGGCGTCAACGACTTCGTCATTCCGGACGAGAAGGCCCGCATCATCGATGCCGCCACCGCCGAGGTGAAGGAGATCGAGAGCCAGTACGCCTCCGGCCTGGTAACCCAGGGCGAGAAGTACAACAAGGTGATCGACCTCTGGTCGAAGGCCAACGACGAAGTGTCCAAGGCGATGATGACCAACCTCTCGAAAGAGAAGGTCATCGACCGCGAGGGCAAGGAAGTCGACCAGGAGTCCTTCAACTCCATGTACATGATGGCCGATTCCGGCGCCCGGGGTTCCGCGGCCCAGATTCGCCAGCTCGCCGGCATGCGTGGCCTGATGGCCAAGCCGGACGGCTCCATCATCGAGACGCCCATCACCGCCAACTTCCGTGAAGGCCTGAATGTACTCCAGTACTTCATCTCCACCCACGGTGCCCGTAAGGGTCTGGCGGATACCGCTCTGAAGACCGCGAACTCCGGTTACCTGACCCGTCGTCTCGTCGACGTGGCCCAGGATCTGGTGGTGACCGAGGTCGACTGCGGTACCGAGCGCGGCCTGATCATGACCCCGCACATCGAAGGCGGTGACGTGGTCGAGCCCCTGGGTGAGCGCGTGCTGGGTCGAGTCATCGCCCGCGACGTGCCCAAGCCGGGTACCGAAGAGATCATCGTGCCTGCAGGCACCCTGGTCGACGAGCGCTGGGTCGAGTTCCTCGAGCTCAACAGCGTCGACGAAGTCGTGGTGCGTTCGCCGATCACCTGCGAAACCCGTCATGGCATCTGCGCCAAGTGCTACGGTCGCGATCTGGCTCGCGGTCACCAGGTCAACATCGGTGAAGCGGTCGGCGTCATCGCCGCCCAGTCCATCGGTGAGCCGGGTACCCAGCTGACCATGCGTACCTTCCACATCGGTGGTGCGGCCAGCCGGACCTCCGCGGCCGACAGCGTCCAGGTCAAGAACGGCGGTGCCATCCGTCTGCACAACCTGAAGCACGTCGAACGTGCCGACGGCGCCCTGGTTGCCGTGTCCCGTTCCGGTGAGCTGGCCATCGCCGACGACTTCGGTCGTGAGCGCGAGCGCTACAAGCTGCCCTACGGTGCGGTGATTTCGGTCAAGGAAGGCGACAAGGTCGACGCTGGCGCCATCGTCGCCAAGTGGGACCCGCACACCCACCCCATCGTCACCGAGATGGACGGTACCGTGGCCTTCGTCGGCATGGAGGAGGGCATCACCATCAAGCGCCAGACCGACGAACTGACCGGTCTGACCAACATCGAGGTGCTCGACGCCAAGGATCGCCCGACCTCCGGCAAGGACATCCGTCCGGCGGTCAAGCTGATCGACGCCAACGGCAAGGATCTGCTGCTGCCGGGTACTGACGTACCGGCCCAGTACTTCCTGCCGCCGAACGCACTGGTCAACCTGAGCGACGGTGCCAAGGTGCATGTGGGTGACGTTATCGCCCGTATCCCCCAGGAAACCTCCAAGACCCGCGACATCACCGGTGGTCTGCCCCGCGTGGCCGACCTCTTCGAAGCGCGTCGTCCCAAGGAGCCGGCCATCCTGGCGGAGATCAGCGGTACCATCTCCTTCGGCAAGGAAACCAAGGGCAAGCGTCGTCTGGTCATCACTCCGACCGACGGCACCGATCCCTACGAGGAACTGATTCCGAAGTGGCGCCACCTGAACGTCTTCGAAGGCGAACAGGTCAGCCGCGGCGAAGTCATCTCCGACGGTCCGAGCAATCCGCACGACATCCTGCGTCTGCTGGGTGTCAGCGCGCTGGCCAAGTACATCGTCAACGAGATCCAGGACGTGTACCGCCTGCAGGGCGTGAAGATCAACGACAAGCACATCGAGACCATCCTGCGGCAGATGCTGCGCAAGGTCGAAGTGAGCGATACCGGTGACTCGAGCTTCATCAAGGGCGATCAGGTCGAACTGACCCATGTCCTGGAAGAGAACGAGCAACTGGTCGGCAATGATCGCTTCGTCGCCAAGTACGAGCGCGTGCTGCTGGGTATCACCAAGGCATCGCTGTCCACCGAGTCCTTCATCTCGGCCGCTTCCTTCCAGGAGACCACCCGTGTCCTGACCGAAGCCGCCGTGACCGGCAAGCGCGACTTCCTGCGCGGCCTGAAGGAAAACGTGGTGGTGGGTCGTCTGATCCCGGCCGGTACCGGTCTGGCCTACCACAGCGAGCGCAAGCGCCAGCGCGAACTCGGCAAGCCGCAGCGCGTCAGCGCCAGCGAGGCCGAAGCCGCCCTGACCGAAGCGCTGAACTCCAGCGCCAGCTGAGTTCGGTAGCGGGTCTCGCTTGACAAAGCCCCCGGCGCCCCAGGCGTCCGGGGGCTTTGTCTTGACTGGGGCGCCCAAGCTCTTTAGACTTTCGTTCCCCGAAAATGGGCAGGACTGACGTTCTGCTATTTCGTTTATGTCGCAAGACAATCAGTGGAGCTATAGATGGCAACTATCAACCAGCTGGTGCGTAGTGCACGCAAGCGTATCGTCGAGAAATCCGACGTGCCTGCGCTGCAAAACTGCCCGCAACGTCGTGGCGTGTGCACCCGCGTGTACACCACCACTCCCAAGAAGCCCAACTCCGCACTGCGGAAGGTCTGCCGTGTGCGTCTGACCAACGGCTTCGAAGTCACCTCCTACATCGGCGGTGAAGGCCACAACCTGCAGGAACACAGCGTCGTGCTGATCCGCGGTGGCCGGGTCAAGGATCTGCCGGGTGTGCGTTATCACACCGTGCGCGGTTCGCTGGACACCACCGGTGTGAAGGACCGCAAGCAGGGCCGTTCCAAGTACGGCACCAAGCGTCCGAAGTAATCACCTTTCTTTTTGTTCGAGTCGATAAGAGTAAGGTCGGGCAACGAGTCCCGAGCTAACCTGAAGACCGTTTTGAGGGCTTATCAATGCCAAGACGTCGTGTAGCGGCCAAGCGCGAAATACTTGACGATCCGAAATACGGAAGCCAGATCCTGGCCAAGTTCATGAACCACGTGATGGAAAGCGGCAAGAAAGCCGTTGCCGAGCGTATCGTTTATGGTGCTCTGGACAAGGTCAAAGAGCGTTCCAAAAATGCCGAACCCCTGGAAGTTTTCGAAAAAGCGCTCGACGCCATCGCTCCGCTGGTCGAAGTGAAGTCCCGCCGTGTCGGCGGTGCTACCTACCAGGTGCCGGTTGAGGTTCGTCCTTCCCGTCGTAATGCCCTGGCCATGCGCTGGCTGGTGGACTCCGCGCGCAAGCGTGGCGAGAAGTCCATGGCTCTGCGCCTGGCGGGTGAACTCATGGACGCTTTTGAAGGCAAGGGTGCCGCAGTCAAGAAGCGCGAAGACGTGCATCGCATGGCAGAAGCCAACAAGGCCTTCTCGCACTACCGCTTCTAAGCCTAGCGCTTCCAATCAAGCGAGGACCTTATGGCTCGTACAACCGCTATTAACCGCTATCGGAACATCGGTATCTGCGCCCACGTGGACGCAGGTAAGACGACTACTACCGAGCGGATTCTGTTCTACACCGGCGTGAACCACAAAATGGGTGAGGTTCACGACGGCGCTGCGACCATGGACTGGATGGTGCAGGAGCAGGAGCGTGGTATCACCATCACCTCCGCTGCCACCACCGCGTTCTGGTCCGGTTCGACCAAGCAGTACGACAAGTACCGCGTCAACATCATCGATACCCCCGGCCACGTGGACTTCACCATTGAGGTGGAGCGTTCCCTGCGCGTGCTGGACGGTGCGGTCGTGGTGTTCTGCGGTACCTCCGGTGTCGAGCCTCAGTCCGAGACCGTATGGCGTCAGGCCAACAAGTACGGCGTCCCGCGCATCGTCTACGTCAACAAGATGGACCGTGCCGGTGCCAACTTCCTGCGCGTCGTCGAGCAGATCAAGAAGCGCCTGGGCCATACTCCGGTCCCGGTTCAGCTGGCCATCGGCGCGGAAGAGAACTTCCAGGGCCAGATCGACCTGCTGAAGATGAAGGCCATCTTCTGGAACGATGACGACCAGGGCATGACCTACCGCGAGGAAGACATTCCTGCGGACATGCTGGCCGATGCCGAGCAGTGGCGCTCCAACATGGTCGAGGCTGCGGCCGAAGCCAACGAAGAGCTGATGAACAAGTACCTGGAAGGCGGCGAGCTGTCGATCGACGAGATCAAGGCCGGCCTGCGTCAGCGTACCATCGCCTGCGAAATCGTCCCGGCCGTCTGCGGTTCGTCCTTCAAGAACAAGGGCGTGCCCCTGGTTCTGGACGCCGTGATCGACTTCCTGCCGGCGCCGATCGAGATTCCCGCGATCAAGGGTACCAACCCGGACAACGAGGAAATCCACGACGAGCGTCATGCAGACGACGACGAGCCCTTCTCGGCGCTGGCGTTCAAGATCGCTACCGACCCCTTCGTGGGTACCTTGACCTTCGCCCGCGTCTACTCGGGTGTACTGAGCTCCGGTGACTCCGTCATCAACTCGGTGAAGGGCAAGAAGGAGCGCGTCGGCCGTATGGTGCAGATGCATGCCAATACCCGTGAAGAGATCAAGGAAGTTCGTGCTGGCGACATCGCCGCCCTGATCGGCATGAAGGACGTCACCACCGGTGACACCCTGTGCTCGATCGAGAAGCCGATCATCCTCGAGCGCATGGACTTCCCGGAGCCGGTGATCTCGGTTGCTGTCGAGCCGAAGACCAAGGCCGACCAGGAAAAGATGGGTATCGCACTGGGCAAGCTGGCCCAGGAAGACCCCTCGTTCCGCGTCAAGACCGACGAAGAGTCCGGTCAGACCATCATCTCCGGCATGGGCGAGCTGCACCTGGACATCCTGGTGGATCGCATGAAGCGCGAATTCGGCGTGGAAGCGAACATCGGTAAGCCTCAGGTCGCCTACCGCGAAACCATCCGCAACACCTGCGAGATCGAAGGCAAGTTCGTTCGCCAGTCGGGTGGTCGTGGCCAGTTCGGTCACTGCTGGATTCGCTTCGCGCCGGCCGACGAAGGTCAGGAAGGTCTGGAGTTCGTCAGCGAAGTCGTGGGCGGTGTGATTCCGAAGGAATACATCCCGGCGATCCAGAAGGGCATCGAAGAGCAGATGAAGAACGGCATCGTTGCCGGCTATCCGCTGCTCGGCCTAAAGGCCGCTGTGTTCGACGGTTCCTACCATGACGTCGACTCCAATGAGATGGCGTTCAAGATCGCTGCCTCCATGGCGACCAAGCAGCTCACCCAGAAGGGTGGTGCCGTGCTGCTCGAGCCGATCATGAAGGTCGAGGTCGTGACCCCGGAAGACTACATGGGCGACGTCATGGGCGACCTGAACCGTCGTCGTGGCCTGATCCAGGGTATGGAAGACACCGTGACCGGCAAGGTCATCCGTGCCGAGGTTCCGCTGGGCGAGATGTTTGGCTACGCTACGGATGTCCGCTCCATGTCTCAGGGTCGCGCAAGCTACTCCATGGAGTTCTCCAAGTACGCCGAAGCTCCGTCGAACATCGCCGAAGCCATCATCAAGAAACAAGCTTAATCAGCGCTTTGACTAGAGGTTTATCTCGTGGCTAAAGAAAAATTCGAACGTAACAAACCGCACCTGAACGTGGGCACCATCGGTCACGTTGACCATGGCAAGACCACGCTGACCGCAGCGCTGACCAAAGTCTGTGCCGACACCTGGGGCGGTTCCGCTCGTGGTTTCGACCAGATCGACAACGCGCCGGAAGAAAAGGCTCGCGGTATCACCATCAACACCTCCCACGTTGAGTACGACTCGGCGATCCGTCACTACGCGCACGTCGACTGCCCCGGCCACGCCGACTACGTGAAGAACATGATCACCGGTGCTGCCCAGATGGACGGCGCGATCCTGGTTTGCTCGGCTGCTGACGGCCCCATGCCGCAGACCCGCGAGCACATCCTGCTGTCCCGTCAGGTAGGCGTTCCCTACATCGTCGTGTTCCTGAACAAGGCCGACATGGTTGACGACGCCGAGCTGCTGGAACTGGTCGAAATGGAAGTTCGCGATCTGCTGAACACCTATGACTTCCCCGGCGACGACACCCCGATCGTCATCGGCTCCGCGCTGATGGCTCTGAACGGTAACGACGACAACGAAATGGGTACCTCCGCCGTGCGCAAGCTGGTCGAGACCCTGGACTCGTACATCCCCGAGCCCGAGCGTGCCATCGACAAGCCGTTCCTGATGCCGATCGAAGACGTGTTCTCGATCTCCGGTCGCGGCACCGTGGTAACCGGTCGTGTCGAGCGTGGCATCGTCAAGGTCCAGGAAGAAGTCGAGATCGTGGGCATCAAGGCCACCGTCAAGACCACCTGCACCGGCGTTGAAATGTTCCGCAAGCTGCTGGACGAAGGCCGTGCTGGCGAGAACGTCGGCGTGCTGCTGCGTGGCACCAAGCGTGAAGACGTGGAGCGTGGCCAGGTGCTGGCCAAGCCGAACACCATCAAGCCGCACACCAAGTTCGAGTGCGAAGTGTACGTGCTGTCCAAGGAAGAAGGTGGTCGTCACACCCCGTTCTTTAAGGGCTACCGTCCGCAGTTCTACTTCCGCACCACCGACGTGACCGGTAACTGCGAGCTGCCGGAAGGCGTCGAGATGGTGATGCCGGGCGACAACATCAAGATGGTTGTCACCCTGATCGC
>NZ_FOED01000001.1:0-365763 GCF_900110545.1 Pseudomonas sp. Snoq117.2
CTTCATTTCGTCATCACCCGGAGGTGAGAGCCAAATGGCGAAGAATCCGTGGACCCCTCGCCCGGTTCAGACCTAAGTGCTTGATTTTCAAGCCGCTTCAGCGTCTGCGCCGGAAGTGGGGCGCATTATAGGGGAGTTTCAGGACAGGTCAACAGGTTATTCCAAGAAACTTTCAGCAGAGACCAAAAAGGCCCACAGAAAGCGACCTGTCACCTGTGCGAGGTAAGATGCGGGCAGACGATGTTTCGAGGACTGCATGACTTCCATCCTGGCTCGCTACCGAAAACAGCTGAGGAATACGCTTGGCGATTGGTTTCCCCGGACCACGCTCTTCCTTAAAGGAGAGCCACCTATTAATGGAGACACCAAGCCAGGCAGCCGCAAGAAGGCAGAGCCGGCCCAAGCCCCCAAGCGCCAGGCCGAGCCGAAGGCCGCCAGCAAAGGTGCAAAAAGGGAGCAATCGACCGTCCAGCCCCCCACCACTACCCCCTCCCCCACCGCCCTCTATGGTCCCGTCTTCACAGTGAAGCGCGCTCAGGAGCAGCGGATGAAGATGCGTGTCGAGCAGGCCGTTACCCAGGGCATCATCCAGCCACCGTCGCCGGAACAATGGAAGATGATCCTGGCTCGCGCCCCGGCGACGCGGATCTTCGCGGGTGCCGGTTCGGGCAAGACCACGACACTGGTACTGCGGGTGGTGTTCATGCTGTGCCACCTCGAGATCCCGCGCGAGCAACTCACCGTCATCTCCTTTACCAAGGCTTCCTGCGAAGAGTTGCGCGCGCAGCTCAAGCGCGTCCTGGCCTTCTGGGAGGTTCCGCTGAATGAAGAGGCGGCACGCGAACTGGTGAGAACCTTTCACTCGGCCCTGGCACAACTGGCGCGCTCAGAGCTGAGGGCGACGCAGTGGTTCGAGCAGTTGTCCACCCAATCGAAAGGTGAGGATGAACCGGATAACGGCATGCTGGCTGGCGCCACGCTGAACGAAGGCCAACGCCAGCTCCTGATACAGGCCTACGAGAATTGCTACCGCGAGGACGCCGGTTTTCGTCGTCGGGTTCATCTGTTGCTGGAACTGGCGGCGCCCAATGAGGAAGAGCCACCTGGCGCCCCGCCCTTGCAGCCCTTCGTACTCAATGGTGAGCGTCAACCGCAACCGCTGCCCGACCTCTTCTATGGCCAAGCCTCGTTCGCCGAAACCCTTGGCCTGAGGGTCGGCGCCATAAAGAGCAGCCAGCTGGAATGCTCGACGCGGGATCGGATCTTCCTGGAGGCCATGCAGCAGTTCTGGCGACACTTCGGCAAGGTGCTGAAGGAACAGCGGCTGATCACCTTCAATACAGCCTTCGCCGTGCTGACGGATCGCCTGGAAAAGAAACCCAGTCGTGCGCTGATTGCCCGCCTGCAACCCTTTACCCATCTGCTGATCGATGAATTCCAGGACATCTCGCCGCAGATCGCCCTCTGGCTGCAGCAGGTGCAACTCAGACTCGCCGAAGAGAAAGCCGCACCCTCGCTGATGGCCATCGGTGACGACTGGCAATCCATCTATGGCTGGCGGGGCAGCTCGCCGGAGCTGTTCATTCATTTCGATCGCTGGTTTCCTGGCCGGACGCCCAGTCAGATGTTGATGCTGGGGACCAACTATCGCTCTTCACCCGCCATCGTGGCGGACGGCGAGCGCATCCTGACGCAGGTGCGTCACAAGCAACCCAAGAAAACCCAGGCCTTTCGTGCAGCAAATGAGCTTGGGCACGGGGTGAAGGTCGTGCCGCAATTCGATATAGGTCGCCAGTTGACCTCATTGCTAGGTGAAATCGAAGCTCAGCGAAGCTATGCAGCGGAGCGAGAACGGCCAGAGCGTTGCGCGGTCATGGTGATGAGTCGCCTGAATGCACCTTTGAAAGCCATCAACGAGCAGCTGGGCCGACAGCCAGGAGTGCGCACCTGCACCATTCACCGCGCCAAGGGACTGCAGGCCGAGGTGGCTATCGTGCTGGACGACGGTCAGCCCCAGCAGCCGCACCCGCTGCGCAATGCGCTCTATGCCGCCAGCGGACATTTCCAGCAGAGCTACGACGATGCCATGGCCGATGAAGCGTTGCGCCTGAGTTATGTGGCGGTGACCCGCGGGGTCAGTCGCGTACTATGGTACACCCGACAACCACGGGGGGCAGCGGCGATCCTGGCGGGGTGAGTCGAACAACGCGGCGACTCGCGCCATTCAGCGTCGCGGCGCTGAAATGGCCACCGCCCTCCCCGCGGGCGGCAGCCAATGGGCGCCCTATTCGATCACATCGAAGTCCTTGAGATGCTCTTCGGACAACTCCAGACCCAGGCCGGGCTTGTCATCATCCAGCTGCAGGTAGCCACCGACCGGCTGGGGTTCGCCCTTGAAGACGTAGTAGAAGAGTTCGTTGCCCACCTCGACGTCGAACACCGGGAAGAACTCGGCCATGGGCGAAGCGGTGCTAGCCATGGTCAGGTGGTAGTTGTGCATCTGGCCGGCGTGGGGAATGACCGGGACCGACCAGGCCTCGGCCAGGGCGTTGATCTTGCGGGCGGCGGTGATGCCGCCGACGCGGTTGGTGTCGTACTGGATGACGTCCACCGCGCGGCGTTCGAGGAGGTCCTTGAAGCCGTAGGAGGTGAATTCGTGCTCGCCGCCGGAGATGGGCATGATGCCCATCTTCTTGAGTTCGACGTAGCCTTCGATGTCGTCGGCGATGACTGGCTCCTCCAGCCAGCGCGGTTCGAATTCGGCCAGTTTGGGCAGCATGCGCCGGGCGTATTCCAGGGTCCAGCCCATGTAGCACTCCAGCATGATATCGACGTCAGGGCCTGCCAGTTCGCGCAGCGCGCGCACCTGCTCGAGGTTACGCCGCATGCCGGCGGGGCCATCCTTGGGGCCGTAGCCGAATCTCATCTTGAGGGCGTCGAAGCCCTGGCTGAGATAGCCCTGGGCTTCTTCCAGGAACAGGTCCAGATTGTCGTTGGCGTAGAGCTTGGACGCGTAGCAGGGAATCTTTTCCTTGGTACGGCCGCCCAGCAGCTTGAATACCGGCTTGCTCACGGCCTTGCCCATCAGGTCCCAGAGCGCCAGGTCGACGGCGGAGATGGCAGCCATGCCGATGCCCTTGCGGCCCCAGGCGTGGGTGCGACGGTACATCTTCTGCCAGAGGTATTCGTTGTCGAAGGGATCCTGGCCCATGACGATGGGCGTCAGGTACAGGTCGATGATCTCCTTGGCCACCCGCGGCGCCAGGGCGCAGTTACCGAGGCCGACCAGGCCGCTGTCCGTTTCTATCTCCACGACCAGCCAGCCATGGAAGCGGAAGGAGCCCATGGCGTCGCCGCGTTCGTAGAGGATGTCAGTGGCGTTGGTGCAGAAGTGCGCCTGGGGCGGGACGACCTTGCCTTTCCATTCGAAGACGCGGGTACGGACACTGGTGATTTTCATGGTGAGTTTCCTTTTTCGAGCATGAGTCAGGCCTGCCGGCTCCTTGAGCCGGTTCGGCGGATTCGGTAAGCGCCTAGGGCGCCTCGATAGCTATCAGTGGCGGGACATGCCCAGGCGACAAGCGATCTCGAAGGCCTGGCGGGTGGCGCCGACGTTGGCGCGGCCCTGGCCGGCGATATCAAAGGCAGTGCCATGGGCCGGGGTGGCGATGGGAATGGGCAGGCCGCCCTGCACCGTAACGCCACGAGAGAAGCCCATCAGCTTGATCGCGATCTGGCCCTGGTCGTGGTACATGGTGACCACGGCGTCGAAGGCGCGGGCGTCGCCCTGGACCTTCAGAAAGATGGTGTCGGCCGGATAGGGGCCGTCGACGGCGATGCCCAGCGTCTTGGCCCGCTCCACAGCCGGACCGATGAGATCGAGCTCCTCGCGGCCGAAGCTGCCGTTGTCGCCATTGTGGGGATTGAGGCCGCAGACACCGATGCGCGGCCGGGCCAAACCGCTGCGCTTGAGTTCATTGTCGATCAGCTCGATGGCTTCGATCACCCGTTCCTGGCTGAGCAGACCGGGGACGTCCTTGAGCGCGACATGGGAGGTCACCCGCGAGGTCCAGAGATCGTCCAGCACGTTGAATTCGCAGAACGGTCCCGTGTAACCCAGGCGCTCGGCGAACCAGTGCAACTCGTCGTTGTGGCCCAGGCCGGCGAGGTGCAGCGAGGTCTTGTTCAGCGGGCCGAAGAGGATGGCATCGGTGTGGCCGGCCTGGGTCAGGTCCAGGGCGACGGCCAGGGTGTCCAAGCTGTAGCGACCACCGACGACGCTGGCTTCGCTACGGGGGAATGCACCCTCGGCGGCCCCGCGATAGGGATACAGCAGCGGCACGTCGTCCTGGAAGTCGAGGGTATCCAGGCTGTCGATGCGGCGATAGGGGTATTCGCAACCGGCAATGCGCATGCCGGTGCGGGCTTCGTCCTCGTCGGCGATCAGCACCATCCGGGCACGACCGCGCACCTCGGCATCGGCCAGCAGGCGGGCGATGAGTTCGGGGCCGATACCGGCCGGATCGCCCAGCACCAGGGCCAGGCGGGGAAGCGTGGAATTGCTCATGCGGAAGTCCTCAGGTAGGGGTCCAGGCGGATGACGTCGGGCACCGGGCGATACAGACGCTGGGCGGTGTCATGGAAGAGTTGGCGTTGGGCCGTGATGGGCAGGTCGGCCACCAGGCGCTTGAAGCCGCCGAAGATGGTGGCGTAGCTGCCGCACAGGCGATCGACGGGAAAGTTGCTGGCGAACATGGCCCGCTCGGGGCCGAAGATGGCGATGGCCTCGCGAACGATCCAGGCATTGTCCTCGGCGCGCCAGGGTTGGCCGGCGAGGCCCAGACCGGAGATCTTCAGCGCCACGTTGGGCCATTCGGCCAGGCGGGCCAGGGCGGCGCGCCAGGCGGCCAGGCCTTCGGGACGGCGATCGGACGGCAGGCCGGTGTGGTTGAGGATCAACTGGATGGCCGGGAAGTCCCGCGCCAGGCGGCAGGCCTCGTCGAGATTCCACCAGGGCGTCTGCAGGTCGAAGTGCAGGCCGTGGCGCTGCAGTTCGGCGTAGCCCTGCCGCCAGCGGTCATCGCTCATCAGGGTGCGCTGGCTGCCGACCTCTTCCGGACGACCAGGACCGCCCGGTTTGTGTCTTACGCTGCGCACCCGCGCGAAGGCGGCCTGGGCGGCGAGCAGCTCGGCAGCGTTTTCGGCATCCAGCCAGGCCTGGGCGACCATCGCGTTGGGTACGCCATGGCGGCGCGCCAGTTCGTGGACGTAGCGGGTCTCGCCCAGGGGATCGCGGGGATCCCACTCGGTCTCGACGTAGACGGTCTGGACCACGTCATGACCGGCCGCATCGGTGAAGTAGTGCTCGGGGAGGTAGTCGCCCTTGATGGCGCTGTAGTCGCCATAACGGAAGGGAATGGTTTCCGCGCCGGACAGCCAGGGGTGGAAGTTGCGCCGGGGCTCCCAGAAGTGGTGGTGAGCGTCGATGATGGGGCCGCTATAGCGCTCAGTCATGCTGCACCTCCCGCTGGTCCAGGACGATCAGCAGGGTGCCGATGATGAATAGGCCGGAGCAGAGGGCGAAGAAGCCCAGTACCGCCGGATAGCCACCCAGGTGCTGCAGCAGCAGGCCGACCAGAATGGGCACGGCGATACCACCCAGGCTACCGGCCAGGTTCATCACCCCGCCGATCAGACCCACCCGTGCCGGCGCCGCCAGCAGCGCCGGGAAGCTCCAATAGAGGCTGCCCCACATGAGGAAGAAGGCGGTGAGGGACAGCAGTGCCACGGCAGCGTAGGGATCGGTGAGGTGCGGCAGCAGCAGAAAGGCTACGAGGGCCACCAGGCCGGAGCAGGACAGTAGTCCCTTGGCGGCGAGGCCGCGGCGCACGCCCTTGCGCACCAGCAGGTCGCAGAGGAAGCCACCCACCAGCGAGCCCACGGCTCCGCAGAGGAAGATGACGAAGGTAGCGGCGCCGATGCCCTTGATGTCGAAGCCACGGGCCTGGGCCAGGTAGCTGGGCCCCCAGGTCAGCAGGCCGAAGAAGACCATGGCCCAGCTGGCGCGACCGATGAGGATGCCGGCCAGGGAGCGACGGGCGATGCCCAGGCCCCGGGCGCCTGCCTTGGCCGCCTGGGCCACCGAGGTGGTGCGGCCTTCGTTGATGCGTGCGAGTTCAGCGGCATTGACTCCGGGGTGGGTCGCCGGGTCGTCCCGGAGATAGCGCCAGGCGAGCCAGGCCATGGCCAGGGTGGCGATACCGGCGATGAAGAAAGCAGTGCGCCAGGAGCCGAAGACGGCGATCAGGTAGGCGATGAGTAGACCGCCCAGGGCCACGCCCAGGGGACCGCCGCAATCCATCAGCACCGCGCCCCGGCCACGTTCACTGGAGGCCAGCCAGAGCGAATTGAGCTTGCCACCGGCGGGGAACAGCGGTGCTTCGGCAGCGCCCAGGGCGACCCGGGCGAAGATCAGCGATAGGCCGCCGGTGGCGAAGGCGGCCAGGGTCTGGAATACGCCCCAGAGGCCGGTGGACCAGCCGATGACCCGGCGCGGACCGTAGCGATCGATCAGCCAGCCACCGGGAATCTGCAGGAGGGCGTACGCCCAGAAGAAGCTGCTGAGAATCAGCCCCTGGATGGCCGGCGTCAGCTGGAATTCGCGGGCGATGGTAGGCATGGCGATGGACAGGGAGACGCGGTCCACCAGGTTGATGACGGTGAGGCCGAAGATGATGGCGAAGATGCGCCAACGCACGCGGGAGGCCTGCAGGGCCGTGGGTATGGCGGCGGCTTCGTCGAGGTGGTTGGCGCGGGACGTCGAGAGCATGGCGTGACCCCTGATTATTGTTATGGGCGTTCAGCAGCCGGCTGGCGAGGTCGACTATCGGCTGCCAGTTCGATAACCGTCTAATCAAATCTGCACATAGGTGTATAGCCTGAGGATATAGGTGCCTTTCAGTGTTTCGCTGGAGAGCCCTTGGCGCCGAGGTCTCCGCACGCTCACCCGCTACGACATAACCTCAGGCTATCGGTGCATGCCTTTTTTTGAGTGGTCAGGATTGCCCGGGGCTGCGCACACTCGGTCCACCCAAAACAACGACAAGAAAGAGGTAGTCCCATGCGCAGCACCTCCCTGCTCGCCGCCCTCCCCCTGTGTCTGGCCGCTGCGGTGGCTCCCCTGGCCCAGGCCGCCTGGCAGCCCGATGGCAAGGTGGAGATCGTGGTCGCCGGTGGCCCCGGTGGCGGCACCGACCAACTCGGCCGGCTGATCCAGTCGATCATCACCCAGCACAAGCTGCTCGATGCCAGCACCGTGGTGATGAACAAGGGAGGCGGTAATGGCGCCGAGGCTTTTCTGGAGATGAAGCTGGCCAAGGGCGAGGCGGACAAGCTGGTCATCGCCACCAACAACGTCTATCTGCTGCCCCTGACCGCCAAGCTCGGCTACCAGTTGAGCGATCTCACCCCGGTGGCGGCCATCGCCGAGGATGACTTCATCCTCTGGAGCTACGCCGACGCGCCCTGGAAGGATGCCCGCGGCTACATCGACGCCATCAAGCAGGACCCGGCTGGCAAACGCATGGGTGGCAGCCAGTCGAAGGACGTCGACCAGACCCTGACCCTGCTGCTCAATCGCACCGAGGGCACCAAGCTCACCTACATCCCCTTCAAGAGCGGCAGCGAGGCGGCGACCCAGCTGGCTGGCAAGCACATCACCTCCAACGTCAACAATCCCAGCGAGAGCCTGAGCCAGTGGCGCGGTGGACAGGTAGTGCCGCTGTGCGTGTTCAGCCGGAGCCGCATGGCCTATACCGCCAAGGTCACCGAGACCCAGGCGTGGTCGGACGTACCCACCTGCAAGGAGCAGGGCCTGGGTATCGATCAATACCGCTTCCCGCGCACCGTGCTCTTGCCGGGCGGCGTCAGCGAGGAGCAGCGCGTCTTCTATGTGGAGCTCATGCGCAAGGTGAGTCAGACGCCCGAATTCAAGGCCTATATCGAGCGTAACGCCCTGGTGCCGACCTTCCTCGAAGGCCAGGCGCTGCAGGACTACATCGCCCAGGACACCGCTCGGGTCACCCCGGTGTTCGAGGCCGCGGGCTGGCTCAAGCGCTGATCGGCGCACCGACACAGGAGAGACGGCCATGGCCGGAGATTCCCTGATCGCCACCCGCTGGGTGGAACTGGGCGTGGCGGCGTTCACCGCCGGCCTCGGTGGCATCGTGATGATGGGCAGTCTGGAGCAGGGTATCGGCTGGGGCGATGCCGGCCCCGAGCCGGGCTACTTCCCCTTCTACATCGGCCTGCTGCTTGCCCTGGCCAGCCTGGCCACGGCGCTGCAGACCCTGTGGCGCTGGCAGGCGCTGCGCACGGGCTTCGTCGAGCGCGCCGCCTTCGGCCAGGTGCTGCGGGTGTTCCTGCCGATGCTGGCCTTCGTCGTCGCCCTGCCCCTGCTGGGCCTCTATGTCACGGCCTTTTTGTTCATCGCCTGGTTCATGGCGCGCGATCGCCAGCGGCAAAGGCGCTACGGCGCCTGGCAGATCCTCGCCACCGCCGGCGGCGTGAGCCTCGCCAGCTATCTGATCTTCGCCCTCTGGTTCAAGGTGCCACTGGATGCCGGCCCCCTGGCCGACCTCGCCCGCCTGCTGAGGAGCCTGTCATGAGCGAATTCGACTCCCTGATGCACGGGATGGGCCTGATCCTGTCCTTCCATCACCTGGCCCTGATGGTGATCGGCGTGCTGCTCGGCATCCTGGTCGGGGTGCTGCCCGGCCTGGGCGCGCCCAATGGCGTCGCCCTGCTGCTGCCGCTGACCTTCACCATGAGCCCGACCTCGGCCATCATCCTGCTCTCCTGCATGTACTGGGGCGCGCTGTTCGGGGGTTCCATCACCTCCATCCTGTTCAATATCCCGGGCGAACCCTCGTCGGTGGCCACCACCTTCGACGGCTACCCCCTGGCGCGCCAGGGCCGCGCTGGCGAGGCCCTGACCGCAGCCTTCACCTCGGCGCTGCTGGGCGCCTTGGTCGGGGTGCTGCTGCTGACCTTCCTCTCCAGCCGCATCGCCGCCTTCGCCATGGAATTCAGCTCGCCGGAGTTCTTTGCCGTCTACCTGCTGGCCTTCTGCACCTTCATCGGCATGAGCAAGAATCCGCCGCTGAAGACGGTGGCGGCCATGATGATCGGCTTCGCCATGGCGGCGGTGGGCATGGATACCGTCTCCGGCAATCTGCGCCTGACCTTCGATCAACCGGCACTGCTCTCGGGCATCAGCTTCGAGGTGGCGGTGATCGGCCTGTTCGGCATCGGCGAGATCCTCTGCACGGTGGAGGAAGGTCTGGTCTTTCGCGGCGAGCAGGCGCGCATCACCCTGCGTACGGTGCTCGCCACCTGGAAGCAATTGCCGCGCTACTGGCTGACCTGGCTGCGCAGCGCCCTGGTCGGCTGCTGGATGGGCGTGACCCCGGGCGGCCCTACCGCCGCCTCCTTCATGAGCTATAGCCTGGCGCGGCGTTTCTCGAAGAATCGCGAGGGCTTCGGCAAGGGCGAGCTGGAGGGGGTGATCGCGCCGGAGACCGCCGACCACAGTGCCGGCACCAGCGCCCTGCTGCCCATGCTGACCCTGGGTATCCCCGGTTCGGCCACCGCCGCGGTGATGCTCGGCGGCCTGATGATCTGGGGCCTGCACCCGGGGCCGACCTTGTTCGCCGAACAGCACGACTTCGTCTGGAGCCTGATCGCCAGCATGTACCTGGGCAACGTGGTCAGCCTGATCGTGGTGGTGGCGACGGTGCCACTGTTCGCCGCCATCCTGCGCATTCCCTTCTGCATCATTGCGCCCATCATCTTTACCGTCTGCGTGATCGGCGCCTATTCGGTGCACAACAGTCTGTTCGACGTCTGGCTGATGCTCGGCTTCGGCGTCCTTGGCTATGCCTTCAAGAAGCTCGGCTATCCCATCGCCCCCTTGGTGCTGGCGGCGGTGCTGGGCGACAAGGCCGAAGACGCCTTTCGCCAGTCGATGCTGTTCTCCGACGGCCAACTGGGCATCTTCTGGTCCAATCCCCTGGTGGGCAGCCTGACCACCGCGGCGCTGCTGATGCTCTGCTGGCCGCTGCTGGCGCGCGGACTGCAGGCGCTGCGCCAATACGCGCCGCGAGCCAAGGTACGGCCCTCGTGAACGCCCCGGCCTGGCGGGGGCGCACCCCGCCGGCGCCAAGCCGCGGCTCCTGCGCTACCCTAGCCGGCTCCCCTGCCCCGAGGTCCGCCAGCATGACGCGCATTCCCGATGCCCACACCATCCACAGCCGTCTGCGCTTGCGCCAGTTGCGGCTGGTGCTGGCACTGGCGGAATTCGGCTCCCTGCGCCGCGCCGCCGACGACATCGGCATGACCCAGCCGGCCGCCACCAAGATGCTCCACGAGATCGAGAGCCTGCTGGGCGTGGGGCTGTTCGAGCGGCTGCCACGGGGCATGCGCGCCACGGCCTTCGGCGAGACGGTGATCTACTACGCGCGGATGGTGTTCGCCGAACTGTCGGGCATGCGCGAGGAGCTGGTCGCGCTGGAATCGGGCAATCTCGGCCGGGTCGCGGTGGGCGCCATTCCGGCGCTGGCTTCGGGGCTGCTGACCCGCACCATCGCCACCCTTAAGCAGAGTCATCCGCGGCTGTCCATGTCGATCCAGGTGGATACCAGCGATGTGCTGGTCCAGGCGCTCTTGCAGGACCAGCTGGACGTGGTGCTGGGGCGCATTCCCACCGGCGCCCGCGCCGAGGAGCTGCTGTTCGACAGCCTGGGCGAAGAGGTGCTCTGCGTGATCGCCGGCGCGCAGAACCCCCTGGCCCAGGCCACGCACCTGACCTGGGGCGAGTTGCAGGAGCACACCTGGGTGCTGCAGCAGCACCCCAGTCCGATGCGCGCCATCATCAACCAGGCCTTTCACGACGCCCGGGTCGATATTCCCGGCAGCATCGTCGAGACCACCTCCATCATGACCCTGCTGGCGCTGCTACAGCAGACCGACATGCTCGGGGTGACCCCACTGTCGGTGGTCAACGACTACCCCGGTCGCCACCTCCTGGCGGTGCTGCCCATCGCCTTCGAACCCCGGCTGCCGCCCTACGGGCTGATCCGGCGGCGCCATCGGGTGCAGTCGTCGGCCATGCAGACCTTCATGGCCACGGTGCGCAGCGAGCATGGCCGGTTGCGCCAGGAAGACGCCTAAGCACCTTGGCCGCGGATTGCTGCTGGCTCCCAGCTTGGGCATAGTGAAGCGGCCTGCCAGACGCCGGAGCCAACCACCATGCTCGCCTTGTCGCTTCTCGCCTACACTGCTTCCCGCCGGGGCCGCCCATGACCCAGCGCACCATGCTGCTCACCGGCGCCAGCCGCGGGATCGGTCATGCCACCGTCAAGCTGTTCCGCAACCTGGGCTGGCGGCTGCTCACCGTTTCCCGCCAGCCGTTTTCCGCAGAGTGCGCCTGGCCGGAAGCTCGCGATGCGCACATCCAGGCCGATCTCGCCGACCTTTCCCAGATCGACCGCCTGGTCGCCACTGTCCGCGAGCGCCTGCCCAGTGGCAAGCTGCACGCCCTGGTGAACAACGCCGGCATCTCACCCAAGGGGCCCGATGGCAGCCGCCTCGGGGTATTGGCTTCCGATGCCGACACCTGGACCCAGGTGCTCAACGTCAACCTGGTGTCCACCGCCCTGCTCGCGCGCGCCCTGTTGCCGGAGCTGGAAGCGGCCCAGGGCAGCATCGTCAACGTCACCTCCATCGCGGGCTCCCGGGTGCATCCCTTCGCAGGCGTGGCCTATGCCGCCTCCAAGGCGGGCCTCGCCGCGTTGACCCGCGAACTGGCCCATGAATTCGGTCCCCGGGGCGTGCGCGCCAACGCCATAGCGCCCGGCGAAATCGCCACCTCCATCCTTTCGCCCGGTACCGACGGCTTGGTGGAAGCCGAAGTCCCACTCAAACGCCTGGGCACTCCCGACGAAGTCGCCGAGACCATCTACTTCCTCTGCAGCGAACGCTCCTGCTACATCAACGGCGCCGAAATCCATATCAATGGCGGTCAACACGTCTAGGCAGCGCCTGCCTCTGAAGCCTGCCCGCACAGACTGGGAACGGGCAGCCAGGCCACCACCATCAACGTTCCGGGTGGCGCTTCAGCGCCAGGCAGAGGCGCCTTCTTAACACACCACTAATGTTATGTTATAACGTTTATATATATCCCGATGCCCATACCACAGGGATGCATCCGTCCTACGACTTCTTCTACCCGTGATGACCATGACGACCCAAGCCAGCCTTTCCAGCCAGAAACTCCCCGTCACCGTACTGTCCGGCTTTCTCGGCGCCGGCAAGACCACGCTGCTCAACCATATTCTCAATAACCGCGAAGGCCGCCGGGTGGCGGTCATCGTCAACGACATGTCCGAGGTCAACATCGACGCCGCCCTGGTCCGCGACGGCGGCGCCGAGCTGTCGCGCACCGAGGAAAAGCTGGTCGAGATGAGCAACGGCTGCATCTGCTGCACCCTGCGTGAAGACCTGCTGCTCGAAGTGGAGCGGCTCGCCCGGGACGGCCGCTTCGATCAGCTGGTCATCGAATCCACCGGTATCTCCGAGCCGCTCCCGGTGGCCGAAACCTTCACCTTCGCCGGTGAAGACGGTCGCTGCCTCGGTGACGTCGCCCAGCTCGACACCCTGGTCACCGTGGTGGACGCCTTCAACTTCCTGCGCGACTACGCCTCCAGCGACTCCCTGGAGTCCCGCGGCGAGTCTCTCGGCGAGGAAGACGAACGTACCGTGGTCGACCTGCTGATCGAGCAGATCGAATTCTGCGACGTCCTGGTGGTGAACAAGCTGGACCTGGTCGAACCGGCCGAGCGCGATCGCCTGCTGGCCATCCTGCGCAGCCTCAATCCTCGCGCGCGGCTGGAATTGGCGAGCTTCGGCGCCGTCCCCCTGGAGCGGGTGCTGCAGACCGGTCTCTTCGACTTCGACGAAGCCGCCAAGGCGCCGGGCTGGTTGCAGGAACTGCGCGGCGAGCACACCCCCGAGACCGAGGCGTACGGCATCACAAGCTTCGTCTACCAGGCGCGTCGCCCTTTTCATCCCGAGCGCTTCTTCGCCCTGGTCGAGCAGGAATGGCCAGGCGTGGTCCGTTCCAAGGGCTACTTCTGGCTGGCCAGCCATCCCGCCCATGCCGGCACCTGGTCCCAGGCCGGCGCCGTTGCCCGCCATGGCGTCGCCGGGCGCTGGTGGGCCGCGGTACCGCCCGAGCATTGGCCGGACGATGAAGAAACCGTCGCCATCATCAAGGAGAAATGGCACGAGGGTGTCGGCGATGCCCGCCAGGAGCTGGTCCTCATCGGCATGGACATGGACGAAGCCGCACTGCGTGCCCGCCTGGATGCCTGCCTGCTGACCGACACCGAACTCGCCGCTGGCCCCTCGGCCTGGATGCACCTGCACAACCCCTTCAGCGACTGGCCCCCGGCCGCCGATCCCCACTGAGCCAAGCCCTGCCCATGAATGCCATCCTCCCCGACGTCTCCCTCAGCGAGACCGCCACCCTACCCGCCGCCCTCGATTGGGTCGGCATGCAGGGCATCGACCTGCCCATCCGTCTCGGCGAAGGCGATCTCGACAGCTTCGTGCCTGCCAGGGCCGACGTTCAGGTCGATCTGCCCGCGGCCACCGCCAAGGGCATCCACATGTCCCGGCTCTACCGGTTGCTGGACCGCCTGGGCGAGCCGCTCACGCCCGAGCGGCTGCGCTCGCTGCTGGCTGACATGGTCACCAGCCACCGCAGCTGCGACTCCCGCGCCGCCCGGCTGCGCCTCGACTTCGCCCTGCTGGTTCGTCGCCCAGCCCTGGTGACCGCCGAGCTGAGCGGTTGGAAGCGCTATCCAGTGCGCCTGGAAGCCAGTTGGGTTGCCGGCGTCTTCCAGCTCAGCGCCCGCGTCCAAATTCCTTACTCATCCACCTGCCCCTGCTCTGCCTCCCTGGCCCGCCAACTGGTCGAACGGGCCTTTCTCGCCGAGCACGGGACCGCCGAGCACGTGGATCCGGTCACCGTCGCCAGCTGGCTACGCCGCCATGCCTCCCTGGCCACCCCGCACAGTCAGCGCAGCCTGGCACAGGTGCAGGTCAGCATTCCGGCAGGCGCCGTCGACCTCAACCTGCTGCCCTTGATCGACCAGTGCGAAAGGGCCCTGGGCACCCCGGTGCAAACCGCCGTCAAGCGCGCCGACGAACAGGCCTTCGCCGCCCTCAACGGCAGCAATCTGATGTTCGTCGAGGACGCCGCCCGCCGCCTGCTGGTGGCCCTGCGTGATAGCCACCAGGAAGTGCGCATCCATGTGCGCCATCTGGAGAGTCTGCACCCGCACGACGCCTCCGCCTGGGCCTCCAGTTCGCCCGCCTGACCAAGACGCTTCGGCAGCTCTCCTTTTCCAATGCCAGCTTTAGCGCTTTACTGCAAACGAAGCGGTCGCTTTGGGCGACCACTCCCGCTGTCTCGACTTAGGAGCGCCTCGGATGAAATCACGGCTTACCGTAGCAACCCTGACCGTTTTGCTAAGCGCCCTCAGCACGGGCGTCGCGCTGGCCGAAAGCCCGCTGGAAAAGAGCGTCCGCCAGGACGGCCGTGACGTGAGCGAAGACGCGCGCCACGATCGGAAGGAAGTCGACAAGGGTGCGGCCCATGCCGCTGACGAAGCCGACCGCACCGATACCCACCTGGACAGGGAACGCCACCGCGAAGACAAGAAGGCGGACAAGGAATACAAGAAGACGCTGTAACCCTCGCGGGCAGAGCACAGGGACGGTCTTGTCCTCCAACTCTGCCCCTTCCCTTCACGCCCCGACAGGCTGCGTGAATTTCAACCACTGAACGCAGGCAACCCTCTGGCCTGCCTACCCAACTGATGAGTGTGTCAGGGGCATCCGCTCGGCTGTAGAGCCCGGCAACCGACTCGCGCCCCATGAAATTAGTGACCTGAATCACATTATTTTGGCATGACGAGTCTGATCGCTTAGACTGCGCGCCTCTCGAAAAAGGAGTTTCGCATGAAGCCATCTCATCTCTTGTTCATCGCCTTCGCCACGCTGCAACTCGCCGGTTGCGCCATCGGCCAGAAGATCGACTACCGCCAGACCGCCCCGCAACTCAGCGTCAAGGCCGACAAGCCGGTTGCCGTCGCGGTACTCGATGAGCGTCCCTATGTGGTCGCCCAAGACAAGGACGCCACCTACGTCGGCAACATCCGCGGCCTCTACTACAATCCCTGGAGCGTCCGCACCTACAGCGGCAGCCCCCTTTCCGCCGACCTGCAGGACGCCGTGCAAAAGGCCCTGGCCCGCGCCGCCATAACCGCCATGCCCAGCCAGGCCAGCGACCGCGCGCCCCAGGGTCAGAAGCTGCTGGTGCTGAAACTGCGGGAATGGAAATCCGACGCCTACATGCGCGTCCGCTTCGACTATGACGTCATCACCCAGGTCCTCGACGACCAGGGCAAGGTGCTCGCCAGCGACGAGATCAAAGGCAGCGGCCCGACCAACAATGTCATCCTCTCGGGCACCCAGGTCCTGGCCAACGCCATTGATGCACCAGCCATCGCTGCCGCCCTGGCCAAGGGCAACACGCCCTGATTGGGACGCCGCACCTCGGCATGAAAAAGCCCGCTTCGCGCGGGCTTTTTCATGCCCACAGGTGCTGGGGCAAGATACGCAGCAGAGCGAATCGCACGGCCATCGAGACGAGCGCCAAGGCGCACGAAAGGTTTCATCCAGGCTGCAGCGATCAGCGGCTACAGCCTGTCGGAGCAGGAAGACCGGGGTACAAAGTAGTCAGACAGGATCAGGCTAAACCAGTATTCAACCGCCCCGAACGCAACGCTCAGGCGTGGATTGCGACATCGCGCTGGGCGACGCCTTACTGCAGTTACGGGCCTTGGTTGATCGTGAGAAGCCAACGACCTCCGCACTTCTGCCGCCTGCAGTTGTCAGACCACCTCATTCGACGTGGCCCTGCCAGGCAAGCAACATGAATGCACCTGTGAAAGAACAGAAGGTGATCAATGCGATTGCCATAGGAACCTGCGTAGCAGCAATGGTCTTGCTGTTGAGCTTCGCTGAAGCCACAATCGCGGCCAATAGCTGGGTACCGCAGCCCAATACCGAAACTGAAAAGGATACTTCAGTTGCGCTATCAATTGACAAGGACAGTGACGCTCTTCGAGTCGAGGCCCCACGGCCGGCTAAATAGCGTCCCGCTTAAATCTGCACTCATTCGTCCGAGATCGCTCACCAGCGATCAGGGCCTACTGGCGCTCACCCTGGGCGCCATGTGTATTGGGCTGGCAACCATCTTCGTGGTGGCCATGGTAGCCTGCTGACGATGGTGCTTGACCAGGGTCGGTAGCTTCGGTGGGTAACCGATAGTTTGGCGATGCTTTGCACGCCCTGACTCAAGCCGTCCTGCCTGCTCATCTCACAAGGCAGTTTCCAACGATCGCACTCAGCTCAGCCCTCGCTCTCGTGCGGGGCCTGGGTTGCCGCGATGCCCAACCTCATCGGGGCGAGTGCTATAGAAGGTCAGGCCTCGGCGCTGTTCCGAAAGAACTTTGGAACTCCTCCTTTTCACTCGCCCAACCGGTCTTGAAATCCGACCCTGCAGACAGCAAAAAGCCCCGTAGGAACGGGGCTTCGAAGATGGCGGAAGCGCAGAGATTCGAACTCTGGGACCCTTGCGAGTCGGCGGTTTTCAAGACCGTTACATAAAGTCAGGCTGAGCGGCGCCTACGACCCTATTCGCGTTCCGATACTTTTCCGTGATCACCCCGCTACAACCCGCATGGCTACTAGATAGTACCTTTGAGTTTCGGAACTCTAAAACGATCGCTCCGAGCGCGGTGCTGTAATGACTAACCGGGGTTGATGCATTCCTACCGTCCGCTACCGATGTGTGATCCAAATGGCAATCCGAGATTTATTGGTCCGGCCAGATCGGAGGCGTATTGACGGAATGTACAGGTGCATTTACTGTACCTACACATTACACAGGAGACATCGCGATGACCCTTAGCTATCCAGATTTCCGCGAAGCAAATGCAGATGAATTCCGGACGAAATATCGTAATTTCGCTCCATTGCTTGATCGGCCAGATATTCGACTTTGGCCAGCCTTGAACAATGCCGCAGCCTTTTCGCACATGCGATCCGCTACAGTCTGCTGGGGCTACCCAGCGGTTGCTGGGATAACCTTCATGGTAGCTCCTATGCTCGAAAACGTACCAAGTGAAGACATTGACTACGTTAAGAAGGGAATAGGCGCCATTGTCTGCGCCATCATGGAGACCAACGGGTTCGAAAAGACACGCACCAAGAAGGCCGTTCCACCTTTCCCGCACCGCGTTTTTAGCCGTGGGGAAGTGTACTGCCAACCGTAGTCGGAACCCTTAGGTCTGACTTGGATGGAATAATCCAAATCAGACCTCATTCCAATACTGCAGCAGTAGTTGTGTCTAGGCGCTGGATGCCGCGCCGCTGCTGACTTTGCTTCGAAAGCTGTCTAATCTGGTTTCACCACTTTGGCCGAGTTTGCCCCAGTATTGGCGCGGTTTGGCCGGTTTCAATTAGACAGCCTCCCCCCCTCCTCCGGCGTTCTGCCGACACCACAACCCCCTACCGCTTTCCCTGCAGCCAACTGACCTGGCTGCGCAGCCGATCGGCGTCCATCTTCTCGTCGATGGCCATCGCCCTGGCCTTGGCCAGCTCCTGGCGCAGGTGCTCGCTCTCCTTCTGGGTGACGCTCACCGCCAGCAGCAGCTCGTGATACTTCACGTCGATCTCTTCCAGAGCTGGCGCGGGAGCACCATCGCCGCCGCCAGCCATCCACTTCTGGACGCTGAGCTGACTGAATCCCCGGACGATGCGGACCTCGGTCCACAGCTGATCGCGCTCGGCCAGCACCGCGAGCAGGTTCTGCCGCAGGCGTCCCATGATCCCGCGCATGATCGCGACCTCCTCGACGTAGAGGTCGCGCTGATTCCTGATCATCTCTAGGCAGTCCGGGTCGAAGTCGTCACCCCCGAAGCTGCCGAACTCGTCGACTTGTTCCATGGCATAGCCTGATACTGGTTTTCTATACAGTAGTCAGACCGGACTGGGCCAGCAAGCTTGACAGCGACGAACGGCAGTCACTGGCAGCTGGCCACTGCTGCCACCAGCTCGCGCTCGTAGCCGATCCGCTGCCGGCGCTCAGCCAGCAACGCCCTCACCTTCACCTCCAGGCTGTCCTCCTTGCGCAGCCCCTCCGCCGCCCAGGCCGGCACCGCTGGTGCCTTCACCCGGCACGGCACCTGGACCGGCACCTCTACCCGCACCACGCGCGGCTCAAGCTCGACAGCGGGCTGGCCAGCGCACCCTGCCAGCGCGACCATCAATCCCACGATGATCCACCTCATAGGCCCAGCTCCCTGTCGATGATGGCCGCGGCGGCCGCCGCCGGGTCGCCCCCGGTGCGCTCCTGCTGCAGGCGGTTGGCTGCCTGGTAGTCCTCGCCGGCTGCCTTGGCGGCCTGCTGCTGGATCGGCTCGGCATCCTTGGAGCGCTTCTCGGCGGCCAGGCGCAGATCGGCCAGGGCCTGATTCTGCTGGCCGACCTGCCCTTCCAGCGTGCTGCTTGTGGTGCGGCAGGACGCCAGGGTGCTGGCCGCAGCTGTCACCTCGTCCTGCAGCTTCTCGACGATGGGCCGGTAGTGGTCGGCGGTGAGCCAGTAGGCCGCGCCGGCGCCTGCCAGCGCGCCCAGGGCGAGCAACACGACAGCGGCGGACCAGAGCATGGCCACCCTGTACTGCTCCAGCAGCGCGCTCACGACTCACCCCAAGCTGCCATGGACTGCTCCCAATCGGGCAACTCTACGGTCTGCCCAGCGAGATGGTGGGTGCAGTCGCCAAGGTACTGAATGCGGCCGTCCGTGATGAACGAATGGCAGATCAGTCCGAAGCGGCTCCGTACGACAGCCTCGAAGCCGCCAGAGGCATAGATCGCGTCATGCTCGCGCTCTTCCTCATCGGTCATGACATCCTTCCCATCTGGCGCCCTGGTGGTGCGCGCAAGAACCGACGGGGTAAAGGTCGGGGTTTCCGGGTTGCCGTTGTAGCCCCAGCGAGGGCCAGGGCCGGCTCCGACCTTGATGGAGTGCGGCATGTTGCAGCCGCCGCAGAAGAACGCCAGCTGATCCGGGGACCCCTCCGGCGAAGCCAGGCAGCGGGATATTGCGACGAAGGCGCCCATCACTGCACCGCGGCCAGGGCCTGGGCGTAGATTGCCTCCCAGGTCTGCGGGTGCGGCTTGCCCGGGCGCCAAACGCGGGCGTAGAGGTCCCAGGCTTCCTGCACCTGGCCCAGGGCCGGCAGCGGCTTGGGATCGGTCCACAGCAGCAGGCGGGCGAAGGCCGCGGCCAGGACGTCGTCCCGCTCCAAGGCCTCGTAGACCGCCGGGGCGGTTGGCTCGACATCACGGGCGGCACAGACCTCCAGTGCGTGCGGCCGGCTGGCGGGATGGGTCAGCACGCCGCGGACGCCGCCGGCCTGCTCGAACTGCCACAACCCGCGGGCCGGTCCACCGATCTGGCGCCGGAACTGGAGTCGGGACTCCTGCAGGCCAATGCCCAGCAGCATGACGGTGGCGCGCTTGCCGGCCATCTTGGCAGGCAGCAGCGCGAAAGCCGGAGCAATGGCGCCGGTCTGGATGATGTCGAGTGCCATGGCTTTCTCCAGGCGAAAAAATACCCGCTCTGGGCGGGTTGTTTGTCCTCATGGTCGTGAGGATTGCGGCGACTTGATCGGCCAGCTAGGCGCGATTCCTCACGATCGTGAGGATCAGTCAGCGGGATCGGCCTTGATGGCAGCAGCAGTGACCTTCACCTGGGCACTGAAGCTCTTCAGTAACTGAGCAGTGCGGACCTGTAGGGCAGGGTTACCGCTGAGCAGCTCCATGGCCTTGGCTTCAGCCTCTTCCTCGGTGGCGAACTCCATCGATCCATCGGGGTTGTAGAACGGTGCGAGCACGACATAGCGCATGGCGAGATCCTCAGGCGGAAGGGTTGGACGGGTTCAGACCGAGCACGGCGTTCAGCTGCTGCTGAAGCAGGCCGACCTGGGCACGCAGGGACGAAGCAGTGTCCTTCTCGACCTGAAGCGCGGCGGCAGCATCGGCAGCAGCGCGCTGGGCAGTCTCCACCTGCTGCTGGAGCGCCTGCACCTGATCACCCAGGCCAGCGCCCTGTTCTACCTGCTTGGAGAGCTCGTCACGCTCGGCGGCAGTCGCGGCCAGTTGGCCCTGCAGCGTCTGCACCTGGGTGAGCGCGGCAGCGGCGGCCTGTCCGATGACATCGGACAGCTTGAGGCCGTTCTGGCCCTCGGCAACTGCCAGCGGCAGCGCCTCGCCGATCGAGGCACTGATGATGACCTTGTCGCGCAGGATCTCGGTGATCTGTACGTGATGGGCACCGATAGTGCCGTTGTCGTGGTGGCGGATCAGAGTTTCGTAAGGACGAGTACGTTCGGTCAGGGCCATGTTCAAGATACCGTGGTAGTAGTGTTGAGGATTTTCCAGTTGGTGCCGTCGCTGCGACAGCGCTTGGCTCCGCCCGCGGCATCGGTTACGTCGATCTCGTAACCAGAGAACGCTGATGCACTCGGCAGGCTGCTCATCGTGTACTGGCCAGGGCGTACTGGACCCGCTGACTGCAGAGACCCGGTGAAAGAGGGGCTATCCAGCATGGCCACCTCTCGCCAAGGCGTACGGCTGCCAGCACCGAATTTGTTCAGCGCAAAGAGCCGGGTGGTGGCAGAAGCGGATGGCGCGAAAATCTGGGTATAGGAGCTCGCGTCATAGGCGTAGTGCTGCAAGACGCCAGATGTGCCGATCGGAATATTTGCGGCTGAAAAAAGGACCCGATAAAGACCTGCGTTCGAAACCGCACTAGCGTCCGTTACCGTAGGCGCTGTGGCATTCCCTATCCCATAGGCTTGTATCTGCGCTAAGACGCCAGCAGTCGTTTGCAAGCGGGTGGAGTTGTCACCTAGAGCTGGAGTGACGGCGCTGGGCGTGCCGGTAAATGCAGGGCTTGTCAATGGCGCCTTTGTGTCGAGGGCCGGGTATACCTCGTCGAAGTTTGCGTTGATCTTAGTGAACGCCGCGCGAGCGGTATCCCCTTGGCTGCCATCGCTGGCGCTGCCAAAGTTGATGGTTTGCTTCGCCATGATTTCTCCAGGCATAAAAAAGCCCGCGCGCGGCGGGCTGTAGGGTCAGAAGGTTGTCACCACTCGTCGGTGGGCATCGCGTAGATCACAGGCTGGATGTAATTGGGGTTCGAGCCATTCTCGCCGGTGATCTGCATCGTGAAGCGGGCCCGGTTCTGGTAGACGTAGAGCGCGGGCACGTACACCGCGTCGAAGCCGGCGATGCCGTCCGTGGGCGTCACGATGGTGTTCAGCATCACATAGGCGTCGGCCCGCACGCTGTAAGCCACAGCCGTGTCCCAAGCCCAGTAGCGGGTTGCCCCCTCGCGCCGGTTCGAGACGTTCCAGGCCCGGGTAGCGAAGAGGTACCGCATGCACGGGTAGCCGGTATCGAATAGCACCTGGTTGTCGGACTGTCGCCTCAGCCGCATTCCAAATCGTGCCGATGAGGCGGGCGGGTTGGACAGGCTCGCCACGTAGCGCCAGCTGGTGGTGCCGTTGACATTGCCCAGGGCGGCGAAGCTGAACCCCGTCCAGTTGCCCGGGCCACCCTCCATCCGCACGTCATACGCCAGCAGCACCGCGCCGCTCGGGCCGGCGAATGGCCTGATCTGAGCGAAGACGTGCGGCTTCTCCTGAGTCTGGATGGCCGAGGAAAAGCCGACGAACATCCGGCCACCTGTGGCACCCGAGTCGATGCTGAACGTACCGCGGCGAACGACGTGCAGGACCCCGTTCTGCTGATCCAGTATCAGCTGTCGCGAGCTGCCCCGAATGCTCACTCCGAAACTGCTCATCCGAACGACATCGCCATGATGGTCACCTGGATAGGGGTCTGCCCGATCCCTCGGACGTAGACCGTGTTGCCATTCACCGAGTACGGCGGCAGGGCTCCTTCACTCTCGACCCAGATCATGCTCATGTCCCCCAGGTCCGGAATGGTGCGGGTCACGTCAGTGCCGAAGCTCATCTGCAACCGCTCGTAGTAGACGACCCGGTTCGAAAAGCTCTCCGAATCGAAGATCATCCGCCCCTGTTCATCGCGCAGCCTTACTGCACCTGCCGCCATCAGCTCAGCCTCCCGATCTTCACCAGTTCCACGCCGCCGGCCACCATAGAGAAGCCGTTCTCATCCTGGTTGGTGTAAGCGCCGTTCTGCGAGAAATCGCGGATGGTTACAGCTCCTCGATTGAAGTCGATCGTCAGGACCGGTTGCCCGTAGTCAGTCAGTCGCTGCGATTGCACTGTCCGGCCAACGAACGCATCGACGATGTACGCCTTGTTGATGAAGGCGGTATCGATGTAGGTCTTGTTGTCGACCACCGAGAAGAACGACCGGCCGCGCCCGTCGATGCCAGGGCCAAGCACCACGAAGCGATCAGCGGCCACAGCTATGGTGGACTGCAGCCCCGCGCCGCCGCCATTGGGCTCGATCCCCACGCCGATGCCCGCCATGTAGTAAGTGCCTCCGTCGGAAACACCGAGCTTCACCGACCAGGTGGCATTGACCTTGCCGTCCGTTGCGATCTGCGCCTGACTGATCTGCTGGACGCTGGCGTTGGTATCCCCGAGCGAAGCCTGGGTGGTGTCGATCCGCTTGCCGAGCGCGCTATCCGCGTTGACCCGGGCAGTCTGCTCCGACTGCACCAAAGCCGACGCGTTGTTCGCCGTGGCCTGGACAGTGTCGATCCGGTTGGCCAGTGCCGAGTCGGCGTTGCTTCGGGCGGTCTGCTCGGCCTGGATCAGCGCCTTGTTATCGCCCGTGGCGGCCTGCACCGTGTCGATCCGCTGCCCCAGGGCGCCATCGGCGTTGGCCCGCGCGGTCTGCTCGCTGGTGATGGCCGCGGCATTGCCGGCCGCTGTGGCGGTGACCGTGTCGATCCGCTTGCCCAGGGCATTGTCAGCCTCGGCGCGGGCGAACTGCTCGCTGTAGACCCCGGCTAGCACCGTAGGCGATCCGGCGTACCAGTCATTGGCGCCAGCCAGCGGCGGGTTCACCTGGGCATAGATGCCGCTGACCCGGGTGGTAACCGCTGAAAGCCCGGCCTCAGTGTTGTCCGCGCGCCCGGTGAGGTTGTCCACGGCCGACGACAGCGCCGTGTTGCCCGTCTTCGGATCGGTGACGCGCGCGGTCAGGGTGCTGATGTCCTGCGCCAGGGCCTGATCGGCCGAGGCGCGGGCGGTCTGCTCGGCGCTCAGGGCGGCGTAGCTGGCGCCCGGCGAAGCGCGGCCGATAGCCACCCAGTCCAACTCATAGAAGTCGGCAGCGCCCTGGCTACCCAGGTCCAGACGGATCTGGTTGACCGAGCCGGTCCAGGCCAGGTTCATGATGACGGTGGACACGCCGTTGACGTCGAACGTCGGCGCATCAATCGCCATCGAGTTGACCCAGTTGTCACCCCAGTACAGACGGCCATTCCACGAAGGGCTGCCGGTCCGCCGGATGCGGAAGCGCACCTGGCGGTAGGTATCGGCGTTCACCGCCAGGCCGGCCGGGCTGTAGACGCTGGCCAGCGCGGCATTGGCCGGGCGCAAGAAGCCGCCGGAGGCCGTCGGCGTGCCGTTGCCGGTCCAGCCGTCGACGCCGCTGTCGAAGAACCAGATGACGCCGGAGTCGAACTGCTCCCCTACCCCGGCCGATACCAGGCTGATCTGCTGGCTGAGCGCCTGCTCCGCACTGAGGCGAATGCGGCGCTCTTGGTAGATCAGGCCGGACGTCACCTGGTTGGGATCGGTACCGGTATAGCCACCGCGCAGCTGTGCGGATAGGGTGTCCCGCGCCAGCGCCTCGGCGGCATCACCCTGGGCCCGGGCGAACTGCTCGGACCAGACGCCCGCATAGGTCGCCGGCGAACCAGCCGCCCAGCTGCCGCCCGCCATGGGCGGATTGACCTGGGCATAGACGCCCTGGATGCGGCTGGACATCTGCTCATCGGCAGACTGGCGGATGGTCGCCTCGTTGATCAGCGCCTGGTTGCGGGCGGACGCCTCGGCCGCCAGCCCATCGGCGCGGGCCTGGGCCTCCTGCTGCAACGCGGCGGCGCGGTCCTGCTGCTCACCGACAATTGCCGCAGCACGGTCGCTCCGCTCCTTGGCCAGGTCCGACTCAATCACGGGGATCTTGTCGATCTGTTGGCTCAGCTCCTGGCCCAACAGGCTCTGGTTGACCTGGCCACTCAGCGCCGCCAGGTAGGCCGACACGTCGTTCGAGGTGTAGGCGATGATCTTCAGGAAGGCGCTGGTGCCGTAGGCGTTGCGCGACCGCACGAAGTAGGCGTAGGCCGTCGAGAAAGCCAGGCCGGTGTGGGTGAAGGTCATGCCGCGGCCCAGGTACTGGCCATCCCGCTCGGTCGCCTGGGGGTTGGTGCTGAAGTAGAACTCGTAATCTCCACCGTTCAGGCCGGCGCTGTTGCGCGGCACCAAGGTGATGGAGTCGATCGACGACTGGACCGACACGGACTCAGGGATGGGCGGGCCGCCGATGCTGACGGTGATGCTCACCTCACCCGAGCGGGCCAGCGGGCCTACCGCGGCCACCGACATGACGTAGTTGCCCGAGGGCAAGCCGCTCAGCGGGCAGGTCACCGCCGTTTCGGGCAACTGCTGGGCCTGCACCACGGCCGTGCCCTGGCGAACGGTGACGGCGTAGCCACTGACGATGCCGGCCGGGCGGGTCCAGCTGAGCACGCCCTGCACCACCTCGGCGGTGGCATCCGGCGTCCACTTCAGATCGGTCGGCGAGCCCAGGCCGCCGGCAGGCAGGTTGATGAAGCCGATCGGGTTGTAGGGCTTGCCCACGGCGTCGTCGAAGATCGCCGGCTCGTACTGCTGCAGGGATACGGTGCAGGCCTCCTGCGTGCCCATGCTCCAGTCGGTGACGATGAACTCGCCCGACATGTTCAGCGACGGCAGATCCAGGCGCACCACCCGCCCCGGGCGGCAGTTGTAGCCCGCGAAGTTCATGGGCAGGCTGATGGTGCCGCCCGCCCGGCGGCGGCGCAGCTCGATGTTGGCCAGGCGCTGGGCCTGGTAGGGATCGTTGACGTAGGAGAAGGTCAGGGTCTCCGCCGCCTCGCCGCCATCCTCCAGCACCCACTCGGCCACCACCACCTCGGGGTAGTCGGTCTCGGTCCAGGACTGCTTCGGGTCCATGAAGGTGCCGCGCACGGTGTTGATCACCGCGTCGTTGCTCGGCTCGGTGGTGCCGGTGACGGTGCCGATCACCATGTCCTCGGTGATGGTGAAGTCGGCTGGGCCGTAGTAGGCGCCTGCCTGCAGCATCCAGCGGCCGCCGACGCGGATCAGCTGGCCGGCGCAGGAAGCCTCAAGCTTCTGCAGCACCTGGGTGCGCGACTCGTCGGCGCCGATGACGCAGCCGGTCCGGTAGCGCGGGCTGCCGGTGCCATCCGGGTTCGAGGTGAACTCGTCGCAGACGTTGGCCGCGCTGGCGAAGGTCTCGAACACGATTTCGTCGTCTGGCACATGGCAGCGATTGCGCAGGAACCAGAGGATGTGGAGCGCGTTGTTCTCGGTGTAGATGCTGGCGCCCGAGCGCGGGTCGTAGATGTCGCGGCGGCCGCGCACGACGAAGCGCACGTCCGGCAGGCCGCTGGGGAATTTCTCGGCGCTGTAGCGAAGCGACAGACGCACGAAGCTCAGGCCACGGCCGATCTGGGAGTCCTTCCAGTCCGGGCAGTGGGTCTTGAGGAAGGTGTTGACCTGGGTCGGGTTGACGATCAGCTCGTAGCTGGCCTGCTCGGCGAAGGTGGCAATGCTCTCCTCGCCCAGGAAGATATCCTCCAGGCCGTCGATCTCGCCTTCGGACAGCACATAGACCAGGTGCAGCCACTCGCCATCCGCATCAGCGCCGCCCTGCTCCTGGGCCCAGGCCAGCACGCCGCCGGTGCTCACGCGACCGAGGATGTAGCGAGTCGGCGCCTTGCTGGACCGAACGGTCTGGGCGGACGGCTCGCTCTCGCGCAGATTCGACTTGGCCGCCAACTTCTCCTGCTGGTTGGCGGAGTACAGCGCCAGGCCGGCGCCGATCACCGCGCCCCAGGGGCCGCCCTGCATGAAGCCGATCGCGGCGCCGATGGCTACCTGGCCGACCTTACCGACGCCCTTGCTCATTCAACTCTCCAAACCACTTCAGGATCACACTCAACGCGCGCGGCGCCGATCTCGACCGACGTCCAGAACTCGCCGGCCCAGTACACCGCCACCCCGCGCCCGTTCGGACCCTGGTATAGCGCCACGTCGCCACGCTGGATGAAGGCCGGGTTCACCCGCGAGAAGCAGGCATCCCAGGCCGCCTCCAGGCTGCCGTGGCGTTTGCTCAGGGCGCGCTTGGCCGAGGCCTCGCTGTCGTACTGTCCGCGGTAGTCGGCCGCCGGATCGACGCCGCACACCGCCAGGGCGCAGTCGGCGGCGAACAGGCAGCAGTCGAACTCGCCCCATGAAAAAGGCCGCTCGGAGGCGGCCTTGATCGTGTCGTTCAGTCGGGTGGTCCAGTCGCGGTAGCGCATGTTTCTTCCAGGCATGAAAAAACCCGCCGGAGCGGGTTCGGGATTACAGGTGACGGATCAGGCGCTATTGGCCGACTCGCATAGCCGGCGGATCTCTTGCAGCTCGGCGGCGGACATTCGCGGCGCCGTAGTCTGCAGCGAGTAGTTCAGGGGAACCTTGCAACTCCCCTTTCGCAAATAGGGACCGGCGTCTGCCATTACGAAGGTCCAGCTCTCATCGAGCTCAAGCTGATTCCCTTCGTCATCGGTGATTCGAATTTTGGTCATGGCGGCCTCCTGGATCTGGTTGCCTACCCTATCACTCGTAGGTAAAGGGCGGCGCGTCCTTGCTGGCGCCCCAGTAGATGGGCCATTCGGACATCTGCGCCACGGCGTAGAAGAAGCGATCGCCCTGGTGGCGCGCTCGGTGGTTCTCATCGGTCCAGCGCTCGGTGCCAGTGCGGTTCCACTCGGCCATCCGATCAATCAGCGGGACGGTGATCTTGTTGCCGTCCTCCCCGTTGCCGGCGTAGGACAGCTGGGCTGCGTCCATCCGCCCGGAGAACAGGATGTCAGCGGCGTACTCGCCGGCCTGGTTGAAGACCACGAACATCAGCTTGCCCTGGCGCCCCCGGCAGCCCTTCACGCTGGTCTCCTGGATGATGGTGCTGTCCAAGCCGTTCAGGGTCAGGTCTATGGACATGGGCGAGCCGCTGTTGCTGCTCTCCTGGGCCTGGCCGACCTCCCCGAACTGGCCGACGCCGGTGTAGGTGATGCCATCGATCACCAGGTCACCAGTGCCGGTGTGAGCGAAGACCATCCCGTCCGGGAAATCCAGCTGCACCGCCATGACTGCCAAGAAGTTGCCCTGGGCGATGATGTCGATGACGCGCTGGCTGAAGGGGAACATGGACGCCATCAGAAGGCCTCCCGGAATGCCAGGTTGGCGTTGGAAACCACCGGCTGGATGTTGACCTGGTGGGTGTCGTCGGCCCGGCGCATCACGGCGTAGGGGTTGCGGTACTCCACAGCGGTGCCGGCGGCGATCGCCCGGCGGATCCGCTTGTTCAGGTTCAGCGTCACCAGGCCGCTGGCGTTCGACGTGGCATCGTCCACTACCTCGAACATCTCATCGGCCACGGTGACGTAGTCGCCCCGGCTGAAGACCTTGGCGCTGGCCGTCACCCCATTGAGCTGCATGAAGGTCGCCTGGGCGCTGGCCTGGGCTACCTTCGGCGCGCCGATGTTGTCGGTCCGGGTGCGAGTGAAGGCCGGGATCTTCACGGTTCCGAACATGCCCTGGAGGCGGCCTAGGAGGGACGTCAGCTCTCGCTCGTCCTCCGGGTAGAGCACACCGAAGTTCAGCGTGCACAACCAATAGGCGCCAGGATAGCCAACGATCTGCTGGGCATTCGATAGCGTCGAGGTGAAGGCTCGATTGTTGTAGGCGAGGCCCCACGTCGCCTCGGTGTATTCCAGCGATTCAGGCCATTCGAGAGCCATCTGTTACTCCAGCGATAGGGCCGCACGCGGGACCGCGCCGGCGTTACTTCTGCTTGCGGATCATCTGCATCAGGGGACCATTGCGTTTGGCATCCTGCAGCGCCAGGTCATAACCGGCCTTGGCACCCTCTTGCGCCGCTTGCCGCACCTGCGCAATCGTCGCCGCATCCGCGTTTCCACCAACCGAGATGTGCTGAGTTACCCCGCCAAAAGCCAGGCTGGTTTCTCCGGCACCACCGCCGCCATGAGCGACGACCCCAAGCGATCCATCCGGGCCCCGGGTCAGTGGCATGACGGCCTCAGGACCTGCCTCGCCCAGCTCACCCAGACCACCGCCCGCCATGCTGAAGCGCGTCGGCTGATCGAATAGGCCATTGGTGAAGGCGCCGCCCTTGGCGAACTTCTGCACGCCGCCATCCCAGGCGCCGCCTTTCGCCTGCTGCAGGAAGGACCCGATCGCGGCGATGTAGGAATTGGACGAGCCAGCCGCTGAGCCAACCGCGTTCACTAGAGCCTTGCGGATCTGGATGCGGATCAGGTCCTCGACGATCGAGTCAGCCAGGTCTTTGAAGGACAGCTTTCCGGTCTTCACGAACTCGGTCAGGGCATCCTCGGCGCCACTAAACATGTCGTCGAAGAGGTCCCGCGTCTGGGCAGCCACGTTGGCCGTGTTGTCGCGGTAATTCTCCAAGGCGGCCTTCGCGCCGTTCGACCAATCGGCCTGGGCCTGATCGACCTTCTGGTAGCCCTCCACCATGGCGTCGGCTTGCTTGGCGCCATACTCCTGGGTCAGCGCGATCTGCTTTTCCAGCTCCTGCCGCTGCTTTTCCGTGGTGGCAGTGGCCAGCTCGGTCCGCAGCTGCAGCACCTTGTCGTTGGTCTGCTGCTCCAGCTGCAGGCGCGCCTGGATGCGCTGGGCCTCCTGGTCGCCCATGCCAACCGATGCGGCGTCCAGGTCGTACTGCGCCTTGGCATTTGCCAGCTGGCGCTCCAGATCGGCCTGGTACTTCAGGGCTTCCGATAGGCCGTTGGCCGAGGCGATGGCGGTGTCGAATTGCTGCTTCAGCCAGCTGACGCCCTGGGCGTACTGCTCCTGGGTCAGCTTGCCGTTCTTGTGCAGCAGCTCCAGCTCGGCGGTCTTCTTGGCGAAGTCGTCCTGCGCCGCGCCCGCCGGGTCGAACTGCTGCTTCAGCTGCTTGTAGCCGTCCGCCGCTTCCTTGAGCTGCTGGTTGAGCTTCGTCTGCTCCGAGGTGGCTTCCTTCGTCGCCTGGGTGTCCGCCTTCTTGGCGTCCTTCTGGGCGTCGATGTCCCTGGCCACCTGCCGAAGCTGCTGCGCAAGTTCCCCCTGGGTGTCGATGTTGTTCTCGGCGATGACCCGCTCGGCCGCCTCCAGCGTGGTCTTGTCCTTGAGCGTGTTGAGCTGCTTCTGCAGCGTCTGGAGCTGCTGGGTAGCCGTGTTGATGCCGGCCTGGTTCTGATCGGTGTTCTTCTTCTGCGACTCGGTGTTGGCGTTCAGCTCCTTGCTGTACACCGCCTGGGTCTCTGCGAGTTTCCGGCTCTTGCTGTCCAGGGTGTCGAGGTTGCCGGCAGCGACCCGCAGGTCGCCCATGGCCGACTCAGGGATGATCCGGCGCTTCTGCAGATCGGTCAGGGTGTCGTCGAGGCCTTTGCCGGACTGTCTGGCGCTCTGCAGCTCCTGGGTGATCCGGCCCGCAATCGTGGCGCCTGCCTGCTGCTTGATGGTGCCAAGCAGATCCTTGAAGGCGCCATCGGCATCCTCGGTCGCCTGCTGCTGCTGACGCATGGTCGTGACCAGCAGGGCCTGGCGCTGATCCTTGTTGAGCGCGATGAACTCCTGGCGCAGCTCTTGGATCGGCCGCTTCAACTGCTCGACGCTGACGCTCGCGGCGCTGGCGTTGCTGCTCATGGTCAGGAAGGCGGCACCGGCGCCCAGGGCGAGAGCGGCCAAGCCGACCGGGCCACCCAGGATCCCCATCACAGTACCGGCAACGCTGCGAAGTCCGGCCTGCGCTGCTGCCACGCGAGCAATGGCCGCTGCCTCCGTCTGGCGCGCAGCGGCGTGCTGGATGGCCATCTCGGTCTGGACCGCCGTGCCTCTGGCCGCAACCGCCTCGCGCGCGGCCAGGATAGTGGCCGTCTCTGCTGCGCGCTGCTGAGCGATAGCCACCTGCAGGGTGGCTGCTGCCTGGCGAGTCGCTGCCACCTCGGAAGAGATGCTGGCCGCCGCGGCTTTAGCCATTCCTGCGATGTAGCCGGCGAATGCGGCTGCTGACCGGGCGCCAAGGGCCGCAATCACCAGGTTGATGTTCTCCGCCAAAAACCCGATCGCCTCGCCTAGCGCCCGGGCCCCGCCGTTGTCCGACATGCTCTGCAAGCGCTGGGTGACGCTTTCGATTCCCGGCAGCATTCCCGACACCAGCTGGCGCGTTACCCCGGTGAAGGATGCTTTCAGATCGACAATTGACTGGTTGACCTGAACCATTCGCTCAATGTCGAGGCCGGACAGGATTCCGCCAGCGTACTGGCCCCGATCACCGAGCTCCTGAAACGCTTTCCCAGAGTCCTTGAGCAGCGGTATCAGCGCCGTGGCCTCGTCGGCCATAGACTCCATATAGGTAGTAACTTGCTGCTGATTTAAACCTGCCTTTTCAAGAGAGGAATAATAAAGCTGCAAAGCTTGGGGGCCGGACAGCCTTGCAAACTGCTCAGCAGTAACTCCGACCCGAGGCGCAATCTCCTTAAAGAAGTCAGCCATTTCCCCGCCGCCACGCTGGAGAAACTCCCCAACCCTGTCGTTCGTGTCCTTGAGTATGTCTGCCAGCTTGTCTTGCTCTACTCCTACAGTGCGCGCCGCATAAGCGAGCCTCTGGAAGTCCTCAACAGAGGTATTAGATAGGGCGGCGAGGTTTTTTACTTCTTTCGCGTATTCGAGAGTGCTGGTGGCAATCGCCACAAGTCCAGCGACCGCGCCCGCCGTGGCAATGCTGACGGCGCCAAACGCCGAGCTTATGGCGGACTGTAGGCCGCCAGCATTCGCTCCGGTGCGGTCAAATGCTTTATCTACACGGCTCAGACTTTTATCGATGCTGTCAGCTGATTGACCGACCGCGGAGTCGCCACGAAGCATCTCCTGCCGCAACTGAGCGGTCGTTGCTTCGATACGAACCAGCATCCCTTGAACATCAGTCGCGGCCATTATCTAACTCCAATAAAAAACCCGCCGAAGCGGGCTCTTTTTACTTATTCAACATGCCTATACAGGCCGTGTAGTATTTATCTCGATACTCAGAAGCGGCTTTATCCCGATATTCATCTGTGGAGAATGCAGACTTCTGATATGCACCAGTAACCATCCCAGCCAGTATCGGGTTTACCTCTCTGCCTTGGGACACCTTATCCATCAGGTCTGACATCTTCACGCCGCTTTGGCGCTGTCGCATGATTTGCTCGGCAACCTCTGAGACGCCTTTGCATTTGCTCAGAGCCTGTTGCGATATGTCTTGGGCGCAGACCGCGCCAGAGGCCATCGCCAGACCGAGAACCAGAAACACTGCACGCATTTTTGTAACTCCATTGGAAGGAGCTACCAGTAAAGACGATGCCGGGGGGCGGTCACAACCGAACTGGATGCACTTACTCACCCCTCTCGGTTTTGCCGGTCAGCGCCGCCCGGATCTTCTGCGCGATGGTCGTCGGCCTGGGCTTCTCGGGGGTAGCTGCCCGGCCCCCACCGAATGGGTTCGCCATCTTCGTCCACTCGATCCTGGCGTCCAGCGTGAGAAAGAGTTCAGGGAGCGGCGTGTGCCAGGCCTGCTGCGGCGACCAGCCCAACCAGCCGGTGGCTACCGCATACAGCCTGTCGACGTAGCTCCCCTCTTCTACGGCGCTGACTCCGTCCCGCTTGGCTTTCCCAGGTCGTCACCGCGGGGGTTGTACAGCGCGCCGAGGAACTTGTAGACCTCGGGTACCAGGGCAGTCACCCCGTGCTGCCAGACCTTTTCCGGCAGCGCCTCGGCCTGCTTCTCGGTCAGGTTGGCGCCGGCGGCGATGATGATCGCCACGGCATCCACGCTGGTGCCGTGCAGGCCAGCCGCAGCGCCGCGCAGGCCGCCGAAGCGGGACTCAATCGCGCGCACCGCCGCCAGGGTCGGCCGTAGCTGGTAGGTCTCGCCGTCGATCTCCAGATCCACGTTGCCATGCAGGGTCTTGCTCATGATGGGTCTCGGTCAGGGGTGGGGCCGAAGCCCCACGGGTCAGGAGGCGGCCGGCAGGATTTCCAGCACGTCCGAGTTGATGGCGATGGTAACGTTGCGGCGCACCACGTTATCGGCGGCGCCCGGGGCCACGGTGTTGTTCATCACCTTCCCGCGGAAGTAGAAAGTGGTGGGCTTTAGCACCGGCGTGGCAGTAGGGTCGCCGTCGTTGAGGGTAACCTTGACGTTGTAGTCGCCCTTGCTGCGATCCTTGTGGGCAACCTTGATGGCGGTCTGGCCGGCATCGCCGTTGTCCAGGCCGATGGTCAGGGTCATGTCGCCGGCGTCGGCGGTGCCCTTGTACTTGCGTACGCGACCGTTCTTCAGCGAGGTGAAGTTCACCGAGCTGAAGGTATCGCCGAACTCGCCCAGGTCTTCGATCTCGCCGACCTCGACGTAGGTGTCACCCTCGAACTCGGTCTGGGTGGCGGCGGCCTTCTTGGTGCCAAGGTAGAAGCGGCAGCCTGCCGCCGTGTTGAGGTTGTCTTCGGCCATGGTTTCCTCCAAAGGCGCGGTGGTGGCCACGATGGCCAGGGGGTGAATCAGTGAGTGGTGATGACGCGAACGGTCACGGACCCCATGTAGGTCACACCGTCCTCATCACGCTGGGTGTCGGAGTCGATAACCCGGACCGATACGGCGCGACCGACGTCTAGGTCCATCCGGCGCTCATCCAGCGCGTCGATGATCTCGCCGACGATCCGCTTCGCCTCGGCCTGCCCCAGGGCGTCGGACCAGACGCTGAGGTAGATCAGACGCTCCTCGCGCCGTCGGCCGGAGATGGGTCGGGTGTTCTTCACCACCTCGCGGTCGATGGAGACGTAGGGCATAGGCGTGTCGAGCGGCGCGCCGTCGTACACCGGCGCCGACACCTCGGCGGTCAGACGGGCATAGAGGGCCGCCTGCAGTGCTACGGATGGGTCAGGCATTGTTGGCGGCTCGCTGCAGAGTCTCGTTGATGGCGCCGGCGATATTGGCCAGCACCACCTCGCGGTTGACCTGAATAGCGGGACGAAGCCAGGGGTGGGCCGGGCGCGCCGGGATGTCCGGGTGCTTGCCGAACCAGTGGGTGCCGTCAGTCTTCACCGTGTCGCGACGGTTGCGGTTACCCGAGCGCTTGCCGCCGGTGTAGCCCTTGGTCCCGTACTCGATGAACTTCAGGTAGAAGAATTTCCGATTGTTCTTTTTGCCGCGGATGCCGACCTGAGCGTCCAGGCCGCTGCGGGCTACGAAGGCCTCCAGCGCCTCGGCGGCGGCGCCAGTGTCCCGGGGGATCAGCTCGCGCATCGTCTCCAGGATCTGGTCCGCCGACTTCTGCATGGCCGGACGGAGCTGGTTGTCCATGGTCTGGTGGATGTTGCGCAGCGTCCGCCGGAGCTTGAAGTCGCCGATGACCCGTGAACGCCGCGCCATCGGTCAGGCCTTCTCTTCGGCCTTGGGCGCTGGCTTGGTGGTCTTGGCGTCCACCTCCACCACCAGGCCGCGCTCGATCAGTTGGCGGCCATCCTCGGCCTTCACGTCGAACTCGTCGCCGGGCTCGCGATCACCGACAGCGCCAGACAGGCTGGCCAGGGCTCTGACTTTCATGGGTATCTCCTACGGATTGGGAACGTTCGAACACAGCAGCCGCAGCATGGACAGGTCGTTGTCCGGCAGCGCGGCGCCGATTAGGTAGGTGGTGTGCTTGCCAACCAAGCGGCAGCCGACCTGGATATCAGCCCGGGGCCGGGTCCGAATCTCGGCGGTGACCGAGACGCTCATCCCTTCGGCGACCGGAGCGGTGCGGCCGGTGGGGATGGTGATCTCTGCCCAGAGCTTGTCCGGAGAGTCCACCCAGGTCTCGGTGAAGCCGCCGGTGTTGTTTTTCACGCGCTGCTGGGTCTGCAGCTTGAGGCGGTGACGCATGGGGCCGGCGCGCATCAGAATCGCTTCCTGTACCAGAGCAGACGGTCAACGGCGAGCGGCACGTCCGAGGCGATAGTGCCAATGACGACCGCCTCGCGGTTGGCGTACCAGTGGCCCACCAGCAGCAGGATGGCGTGCTCGACGTCCTTGGTGAGCAGCATCTGCTCCGGCCCGGTGGGGTTGGCCTCCACCAGGGTCCGGTCACAGTGCTGCTCGACGTGCGCCTGGGCCGCGCCGAGATACCCCTGGATCAGCGCGTCCTCCTCGTCGTGGTCGACGCGCAGGTGCAACTTCACCCGGGATAGCTCGATCATCACGCGCCCTCGCCGTCTTTCTTGGCCCCGGCGTCGGCATCAGCCTTGTCCGCCTTGCCGCCCTTGTTTTCGTCGGGCTTGGCCGGCTTGGTGGTCTTCGGCGCGGCCTGCTTGCTTTCGCCGACCTCCTCGGCCAACCCCTTGCCGATCAGCTGATGCGCGTACTCTTCGTCGACATCGTCGAAGGTCTGGCCAGCGCGAATACGCGAGGTATCGGCCTTGAGCAACTCGGCATTACCCTCGAAGCCCCACAGAATCAGGATTTTCATGGATCACCTCAAACGAGAAAGGGGCCCGAAGGCCCCTGTCAGGGATGGCTACGATCAGGAAGCCGCGGCGAAGCGGCCCTTCACGAAGGCGTAGGGACGGCGCACGGCCAGGCCGAGGCGCTCTTCCACCAGGACCACGCGCTGGTTCTTGACAAAGTCGTCGTTGATCCAGCCCACCTTCACGGTGAAGCCCATGCGGTCGTACAGACGCGCGCCCTGGGCAAAGGAACCCACCAGGAACTCGCCGCCAGTGGCAGCGGTTTGGCCGGCCGCCGGAGCGCCCTCGTCCATGCTTTCCGAGACGACCACCGGGCGCCCCCAGAGGACCGGAGAAACCAGGCCCTGCAGGTTGGCGAAGAGGTAGCGGTTGTCCGCGTCCTTCTGCAGCTCGATGTTCATCCAGTCGAGGTCGGTCATGACCACTGCATCGGCTTGGCGCTTGGACTGCTTGCCAACCTGGTACAGCGCACGGCGCACAGTATCGATGGCCGTGTCGCTGCCCCTGGCCAGGGCGGTGTCGAAGGCCGAGGCCTGGGTCATGATGCCGTTCAGGTTCTGGCCGGTGCCGTCGCCCTTCAGGATCTGGCCTTCCTCGACCAGCTTCAGGTCATAGCGCAGCAGCTCCTGGATGTAGCTGTACAGCTGCGGGATGTCGTCCAGCGCTTCGTCGGTGACCGGCATCCACACCGCGATCTTGCGGATGTTGTCGGTCTTCTGCTCGAAGGTGACGTTGCTGGATGGCTTCAGGCCGCCTTCAGCGACCATGCCGGCGCCGCGGGTGTGCAGCTTCTCGACGAAGTAGCTGTAGGCCTGGCCGTCGACGGGGGTGGTGGGGATCAGGTCGCGAATCACCAGGCTCTGGCGCGGACGATCCTGGATGATGGGATCGAACTGAGCCGGAACAAGGCCAGCGCTGGTGACCTTGGTCTCGGACATGGCGGCCATGTCGCCCTTGCTGATCTCGATCTCGGCAGCGCCCTGCTGCTTGGCGGAGAGCGCCTTGTAGGCGTCGTTGCCCTTCACCAGGTCGATGAAGGACTTCTGCTCGCCGGCCTGGCCACGCAGGCGGACGCCCTTCTCTTCGAGCTTCTGGACTTGCTCGATGACGCGCTCGATCTCGCCCTTCTGGTTTTCGATCTGGCGCTTCATCTCGTTGGAGACGGTCTCGCCCTTCTCCTGGTTCTGGATGACGGTGTCGTACTTCTGCTGCAGGCCGCCGAAGCCTTCCTTCAGTTGGCGGTCCAGGGACTCGCGCAGTTCTTTCACTTCGCTCATGGCGATACTCCGAAATGGTGGGTGAACAGTTGGGAAATGTCTTTCAGCTCATCCACGATCGCCGTGGCCTCGCTGCCACCGTCACGGTGGAGCGCGGGATAGCCGAGCGAAGCGACTGCCGCCGCTTCCTTCTGCGAGAGCCCCATGCGTTCGCGCAAGGCACTCTCGAAAAGCCTGATGTCCGATTTCACGGTGGTGATCTGGGCCGCCGGGTTCATGCCGAACGGCACCACCGAGGCCTCCCATAGCTCTGCCTGCTTGATGACCCGCACCCGGCGCCCGTCGCGCTCCTCGATACTGTCCTGCAGGGTGTTGAAGCCGATGGACATGCTGTCGAGCGTGCCGTCCTTCATCAGCTCCAGGGCGTCGCGGGCGTAGCTGACGCGCGGGTTGATCTGGCCCTTGATGAACAGGCCGTGGTCGTCGGACTGGAAGTCGCCCGCGCCGATCAGCCGGGTGAGGTCGTGGAACAGCGCCAGCTTCAGCTTGCCGGCGCGGGTGGTCTTCACCTTGACGAAGGCACCCGGCAGGATCACGTCGGCGCCCAGGTCCACGTTGTTGAAGACCGAGGCGTAGCCCTCGAAATAGCCGGCATCGGTCACCTCCTTCAGCTCGAAGGGGCACTCAACTTTGCTGAGCATTGGTCTGCATCTCCCACCGGGTTACCCGGTCGTATTGCTCGCCCACCAGGGGCGTGAGGTTTTCTTTCTCGCGGACCTCGTTGGTGGTCATCCACCCGGATCCGCCGGAGCCGCCGAGCGCGGCCTGGTAATAGCTCGCCCGCGCCGTACTGTCCGCGCGCAGCAGCCCCTCCACCACGAACTCGACGAAGCGCGTCTTGTTGCCAAACAGCTTGTCGTTCAGCTCGTCCTCGATCGCGTTGAGGTACGGCATCAGCCCGAAGGTGACGAAGAAACTGAGCTGCTGTTCGAGGTTCGAGCCCATGATCGAGGTCTTGCTGGCTCGGTTGGCCAGCGGCAGCGGCACGCCCCAGATACCGGCCAGGGCCTCTTCCTGGAACTGCTGCGACTCGATGAACTGGCTGTCCTTCTGCGACATACCAGCCGGGACGATCTTGGGGTTGCCCTGAAGGATGGCCATCTTGCCGATGTCCTCGACGTCGCCCTTGCGCACGTCGGGGAATTTCTCCATCACCTGCACCTGCTGTTCCTTGGTCAGGAACTGCTCGTAGATGACATAGCCACCGGTGAAGCCGCCCTTGCGCATGAAGCGTGCTGACCAGTCCTGGGCAGCCTTGGCCAGGCCCATGGTTTCGGCCTGGTGCTCGACTGGCGAAAGACCGTTGATGCCGTCGCTGCTGAAGAGCTTGAAATGCAGCATGTTCTCGGGGGACACCGGGAAGCGCGAACCGCCAGCGGTGACCCAATAGATCAGGTCGCCGTCAGTGTTCACCTCAACCTGGTCAGCGCTGAACGGGATGAAGCCGATAGGCTCGCCGGTCTCGCCGTCCACTCGCTCGATCACGGCGAAGGCAGCGCCCCGCAGCGCCATGTTCACCACTACCGCCTTCAGGAAGTTGGACCGGGTCATGTAGGGGTTGGGCTTGCGGAGTAGCCTGAGCATCCGGTCGCTGCCCTTCACCAGCTCGCGCCGGCCGCTCTGGTCGTCGTACAGCTTGAGCGGGAGCCCGGCTGTGGACTCGCTGAGGATCTTCACGCACGACCAGACGATGCCAATCGACATCGCGGTCTTGGCGGTGACGCGCACGCCTGACTTAGTGCGCCGGCCGCCGACCTCCATGTCGACCTCGACATAGTCCCCGGTCTTTGGGTCGCTGTAGCCGAAGAACTGCCAGCTGAGTGGGTTGTACCAACGAAATGCCATAGTCAGCCTACGAGTCCGAAGAAGCCGTTGTTCAGGTAGTCATCCAGCCCGCCCTTGGCCTCGGGGTTGAGCGACATCAGCGATACAGCGTTGAAGACCGCCATCAGCGGGTCGATCTTGGCCGAGCCGCTGGCCTGTTTCGTGATCAGGATCGAGTTGCCCCGGGGTTCTACCCGGGCGTTTCCGCAGCACCAGGCCATCATCGGCTGGCCGCCGTGCACCATCGTCCCCTCGGCCAGGCGGCGCTCGGTGGACTTGATGGCTCCACCCAGGCGCCAGCCCTGCGAGATGCCGATGATCTTGTCCGCCGGCACCCCGGCAGCCGCCAAGGCGTCGAGGATTGCGTCGATGCCAGCCGGGTCGACGCCGGCCTTGTCCAGCAGGCCGGCGCGCTCGATCTGAGCGACCATGTCGGCCAGCTCCTCGACGTCGTCCCCGATGGTCTCCACCAGGGTGAGGTGGCCATCGTTGGCGAAGTCGCGGAAGCGCGGTGCCTCGGACTTGCGACGCTCCAGTACAGAGGGATGGGCCCAGGCATGTGTCCAAGTGAGCCAGAGGCGAGTGCCGCGCTCTCGGCCGATGAAGGCAGCGCCCAACAGGTCGTCTAGGCCACCGCCGTCGATACCGGCGACGATTACCTCAGAGCGCTCGATCAGGTCGTCCAGGGACTGGCAGTACGCGACCGCCTGCTGCTCCCAGAACTCGGCGCCGGCCCACCGATCCGAGCGCAGCGCCAGGCCGATCTCGACGTTCAGGTGCTTGGCCAGGAAGCCGCGGAACGACTCCTCGCCGTCCAGCTGCGCCTGGGCGTAGCCGCGCTCGATGAAAGCCTCATCGACCGACAGTCCCAGGTTGGGGTTGGTCACGTAGGCGTTAGCGGCGTCCCGGTGGGCGCCGGCGTCAAGCATGGCCTTGGGAAACTCGTACAGCACCGGCAGGAATGACTTGTCGACGATCACGCCATCCCGTACCTGGCGGGCGTAGAGCAGCTTTTGCCGGAAGACGCCGGCGGGTGGGTCGTCCGCCTGGGTGGTAGCCCAGATGATGAATCCCTCGGGGCGCGATGCCAGGCCGCCGGTAGCTTCCCGCAGCATCGCCTCGGCATTGTTGCGCTTGCCGAATACCCAGAGTTCGTCGATGAAGACACCGATGGCCTTCTTGCCCGATACGGTCTCGCTGTCGGCCGCCACGACCTTGAGCGTGGCGCCAGTGACGCGGTGGGTCACGGTCCGGATGTGGTTCTGCACCTGGATGAGCTCTTTCAGCTCTTCGTCGGCGCCGACCATGTCCCGGATCGGGATGTAGCTGTTGTCGGCGATCTCCTTCGTCGGCGCTATGATCACGAACTCGCCGGAGGGTCGCCAGTTGAGGATCAGCGCCGTCAGCATGATGCCGGCGGCGATGGTCGACTTTCCGTTCTTCTTGCTGATCAGCAGCAGGAACTCGGTGATCATCCGTCGCCCGGTCTCGGCATCGTAGGCACCGAAGATCGCGGCGACGAACTCGTTCACCCAAGGACGGACGGTCTCGCACATCAGCGGGCTGCCGGTGGCATCCACCATGCGCAGCTGCCCGAACACCTCCAGCGCCTCGGCGGCCTGGTCCGGGAAGAGCGGCGCCTGTGGGATCAGCGATTCACGGGCAACGATCCGGCGCTCCCAATCGGTGCACGAGGTTGACCACTTCACGGCCTACCGCCCGGCACCGCCTTGAGCTGCGGCTGCGGACGCGGGCCGAACTTGCCCCCAGCGACCTGGCCGGCTTTCTCTTTCGCCTGCTCCTTCTTGCCACCCTCGCCACGGCGCTGGTGGATGAAGGGCATCAGCGCTTTCGCTGCGTCTACCCGAAGCTTCGGATCAGTGCCGCCGTCGTTCATGACGGCCAGCAGGAAATCCTTGGGGTCGGAATGGGTCAGCGCCCTGGCCAGGTCGAAGCCGGCCGGCTCATCCTCATCGCCCTCCTCGGCCTCGGCGTCGTCTTCAGGCTGCTGGGTTGGCTCGGCCGACGCCTTGGGCGTCCGCTTGGGACGCTCGGCTTTAACACCAGCTTTAACATCTGCTTTAACACCGCCTCCATTCGGGAACAGGGCGTTGAGCTTGTGTAGCTCCAGCATCACATCGGGATCTTTCGCCATGCGCGAACCCGCTGCCGACGCGGTTTTCGGCGAGCACCCAGCGGCTATCGCCGCGTCTTTGTTGGACGCACCTCCCCTGACCGCGTCGATGAAGGCGCGCTTCTTGGGGGTGAGGGCCATTTAACAAAAACCTGTGGGAGGAAAAAAATCTGTGCGTGGGGGACCAGGTGGTCTCGTATGCCGATAGAGCCCATATTTTTGGGGCCCCCTGGTCATAGCAAATCCCTATTTTGCACCCTTTTGGTGCGCATTCAGGGGCTCGGGCGTGCCACAACCGATCGCGGGATCAGACCAGGCCGGCCTGCTCCTCACGCTGCTTCGCCGAGCTGTGGCACGGACCGCAGAGGCTCTGCCAGTTCGACTGGTCCCAGAACAGAGACATGTCACCGCGGTGCGGGACAATGTGGTCGACGACGTTCGCCGCAGTCACGAGACCCTGTCGCTGGCAATAGATGCAGAGCGGATGGTCAGCCAGGTGTCGTTCCCGCGCCTTCCGCCACTTGTGGTCGTAGCCACGCTGGGCGGCTGTCTGCTTGTCGGTACGCCATGACCCGGGTTGCATGACTGCCACTCGGCCGCCTTGAGTGCCGAGTCGTGGCTTGAGAGTCGTTAGGCGTGACATGTCACGTTCACCCTCCTGCCATTGCGATGCCAACGAGGACACCGAACATGACTGCGAAACCGACAATAGTCAGTGGCATCCAGTCGATCCCGCGCGGGCCTTGCGTGCGCATCGGCGGTGGCTCGGGCGGTGGCAGCTTGTTCCGGCGAACGTACTCGGTAGGCGCGGGCGGCTTAGGCTCGCTCACGGGTAACCCTCCAGCGGCTCGCGATGTCCGCCCCATTGCTCTGGCAGCGTGCAGGCTGTGACCTGTAGGCGGTACAGCTTGGCCGGCAACTGCATAGTCCCGGCATCGAAGCCAGGCGCAGCCACCCAGATCGTCTGCAGCGTGTTGCGGCATTCCCAGGTGCGGGTGACGTAGCCAGAGCCGGTACCCACCAGGAACACCACTACCAAGGCCAAGACCCAGCGGAAGACGGTTCGTGCCTGTCTCATCCGTGCGCCCTCCTCACCCGGCGCTGCAGCTGGCGACGGTCGCGGCCATCCACCAGCGCGCCGATCCGGCGGAAGAAGTAGGCTCCACAGAAGATCGTGTGGCCTACCACCAGGGCGCTGGCCATGCTGTTGTTCACCAGCTTCCAGGGCTCCATCAGCCACAGGGCCAGGTGAGCCAGCACGTACAGCGTCGAGGCAGTGACGATGAACATCACCTCGGTCCGGTCATCCTGGCGGAACCGGTTGCCGTTGGCGGCGAACCAGATGCACCGGGCAATGACCAGGCCGTAGGCCACCACAGCGGCAATCGAGATCAGCAGCATCAGTTGGCTCCAGGCGGGTTGAACCGCTCCAGCGCGCCCTTCACCTTTACTTCGAGCATCCCTAGCACGGGGTAGGCGCAGAACCCGAACACCATTAGGTAGCCCGAGCGGTATTCGTTGGTCATGGGTATGAAGTAGCCGCACACCTTGCCGACGAAGAAGGCCGACAGGAACTTGATGGCGAAGCTCTTCGCGGAGAAGCGCATTTCGGTGGTGGGTGGCCAGAAGTAGCTGATCACACCGCCGAAGCCGCCGAGAAGGCCAGGCATGCACCACAGCAGAATGGCCTCCAGCATTTGATCCACTGGTGTTGCCCTCTAGGTGTTGCCCTCTTCCAGGCATGAAAAAGGCCCGCAGATGCGAGCCTATGAATGATGCCGGCGCTTCCCCGGCGGGCAGATGTTGTCGTCCCAGTCCTCGCGACTTCGTGGGACGCATGGGCGCTGCCACCATGCTTAGATCAGGGGGCTGGGCCCGCACCCCAGCTCTGGGTTTTCAGCCTCAGCTGAAGCATTCCCCCAAACGCAAAAACCCCGGCACGGTGGCCGGGGTCTCTAGTGTGTTGCGCTCTGCTCAGGCAGCTATCGCAGCATGGAATAAATCGTATAGGTGTTGTAATCCACTGTCAACGATTCGTGAAACATATCAATCATGCCGCTTCGCATACCGCCGATAGACGACCGTCCAGCCAGGCCTCGCCTGACTTCACCAACTCAGCGGCCTTCACATGGGTGATCCCCATCATCATCCCGAGCTTGCGGTAGGTCAGGCCATCGAATCGGTAGTAGTGCCACACGGCGCGGAAGCACTGCGGGTCCCGCTCCTTCAGGACGGACAGCATCCGATCTACCCAGAGCGCCTCCAAGTCATCGATGTCCGGCGTAGGCAGCGACTCGGTGGCGACGTTGTCACGCATCAGCGCATAGGTCGGGCAGATGTAGGTGGCGATGCTGGCCTGGATGCGGCTCCAGATACCCCATTGCCGGAGGAGGTAGCAGCTGCTGATGTTTCGCATGGTTCAGTCTCCGGTGAAGTGCGAGCCGTGCGGGCCGCGGCGGTTGCTCGATTCGTAGGGCTGCGTCCGCTGCAGGGTGGCCAGCTGCTGTTCCAGGTGCAGAAGGCGGTGACTCAGGGTGAAGACCAGATCCTCGGCGGGCATCGCCTGGCCGGTGGCGTGGTCGACCCAGCCAGTGCCGGCGCAGGTGTCGCAGGCCATCTCGTAGAAGACGCCCTTGGTGACGCCGCGCCCGTGACATGTCACGCAGCGCGAAATCGGCTTCACCTTGCGGGTGAGGTCAGGCCCGTGCTGCTTGCGCATTGGCCCTCCGGTCGATCTCCTCGGTGATCAGGTCCTTCTCGGTCTGAAAACGTGACATGTCACGCTGCGCCTTCTCTTCTGCGGCGCGGTCGATGGTGCTGGTGTCGCGCCAGGACCTGAACCGGTCACCACGACCGCGACCCGAGCGCAGGCCCTGGGCGGCAGAGATCCGGCCAAAGCACTGGCTCCGCTGCTCTTCCAGTACCTGCCACCGCCGGCGCAGCTCTTCATCAGTGGCGGCGGCCAGGCGCTGGGCAGACAGGGCAGCCATCTCGGCGATCAGCTCGCGGGCATTGCCCGGCGCGGCTCGATAGGCCTGGTCGTGGTGGCTGAGGAGAACGACCAGCGAGTGGCCGAGGATCTGCCGGGCCAGGCCGGCCAGGTCTTGTGCTGGGTGGTTCATGGGCGGGCCTCGGTAGCAGGCAGGCGGAGATAAGCGGTCAGGTGCTCGCGGGCGTCATGCACACCACGGCAAACGATGGCCAGGTAGCCCTGGTCGGTCAGGCGCTGGAGCGCGGCCAGCTGGGTAGCCGATACGGCGGCGTCGTGCGGCGGAGTGGCCTTGAACTCGATCCGCATCCCGAAGTAGCCGCCCCGAGCGATGTCGACGTTGATGTCCGGCATCCCGGCGCGCACGCCCTGCCCTTTCAGCTTGCCGGCCGTGGCCTTGTGGCGGTGGCCACCGTTGGGCACGTGGTAGATCGACTTCGCCTCCTTGGGGAAGGCCAGCTCCAGCCAGGTGAACAGTTGGGTCTGTTCGATACCTTCCCAGTCGGCGGGCTTCTTGCGGGTGCGGGTCTCGCGAGGGGCGGCCCAGGGCTTGAGTGCAGCGGTCATGCGGCCTCCCTCCACGCCTGATAGGCGCCCATCGGAGTCGAGTGCGCGGTGACCACCCAGCTCCCATGGGAGGGCATGCGCAGGAGAGAGCACCACCAGAGACCGGTGTGAAAGCAGATGTGAGGCTTCAAACTGGCGCGGTTCATGCCGCCCCCTTGATCGTCATCAGGCCCTGGCTGATCCAGATGGCCTGGGTTTCGCCCAGGGCCCGGATCACATCGCGCTGATCCAGCTCGCCCTGGCGGCGGCCGTCCAGCAGGTCATGGCAGCAGCTGCAGGCGAACACGGCCATGTTGTCCGGGCTCTTCAGGCCCATGCCCTTCTGGCCGCAGGCGATGTGGGCCAGCACCGTGGTCTCGGGGTTGAAGTTGCAGACGCCTGGGATGCGCAGGGTGCATTCCTGGCCACGGGCGCTGTCGCGGAGCTTCCTGGATTGGGCGCGGCTCATTCAGACACCTCGATTCGCATCTGCTTGCCGTCAATGCCCATGCGAGGGGTCAGGCCGCCACCTGGAGCGCTGAGGTACTGCAGGCCAGTCTTGTGATCGGTATGCAAGCGCATGTTGCTGCGCTGACTGGGGCTATCCGTGTCGTCACGGCCACGCCAGGCGTTGATGGCCACCATGAGGAGCATGCCGACGATGATGCCGGTGATCAGGTTACTCATCGCCCTGATCCTCCCGCCCCTGGATGTCGCCCAGCATGTCGCCGAAGGCACGGCGCGGTGCCGGTGCTTTGCGCTTCACCGGCTGAGCCAGCTCCTGCTCGCGGAAGTGGATGTAGGCCTCAGTGTGCTGGACCTTGGGGTCCATGCCGCTGCCGCGGTTGAAGCCCTGGTCATAGGCCAGGCGGCGCTCTTCCAGCACTTCTTGCTCGGTGAACATCATGCTACGTCGGCCTCCGGCCAGATGATGCGAGCGCAGGTCAGGGCCTCGTCGCGGTTGATTTGGGCGCCGACCATTGCGAAGGGCGCGCGATTGGGCAGCAGGACCATCCAGCAGGCCTTCATGCGGCACCTCGCCGAGCGCTTTCCCACTCGAACAGCAGGACGAAGCCCCCACCCTCGCGCAGGCGATCAGCAGTGCGGTCGCCGACGCTCGCTTCGAACTTGGCAGCGGAAAGGTTCGAGACCAGGACGGTGGGCTTCATCTCCTCGTAGCGCTTGTTCACCACCTCGAAGATGCTCATGCGCTCGAAGTCGTTGTCGCGGCTGGCGCCTACCTCGTCGATCACCAGCAGGTCGGCCTGGGCGAACAGCTCGATGGCCTGGGCCTCGGTGTAGCCGGCGTCGCTGCCGAAGCTGCCCTTGATGTGCTGGCAGATGCGGCTGACGGTGGTGTAGATCGCCGTGGCGCCGTGCTCGCGGATGACGTGCTGCGCGACTGCCGCAGCCAGGTGGGTCTTGCCGGTGCCGGTCTTGCCCAGCAGCAACATGCAGCGGCCGCCCTGGGCGTTCTCGGTGAACTGCTCGGCGTAGCGGCGGCAGGAGGCCAGGGCCTTCTTCTGCTCGGCGGTCTCGGCGCGGTAGGACTCGAAGGTCTTGCCGGTGAAGCGTGGCGGGATCATGGCGCTGCCCAGGCGGCGCTCCAGCTTGGCCACGGCGCCTTGGCGGCGCTGGGCGGCCCACTCCTCTGCCTCGCGCTTCTCGCGGACTTCCTCTGCACAGACCGGGCAGCCGGAGCGGCGCTCATCGCGGAAGACCTGGGCCTCGTAGGTACCATGGCGATCGCAGCTGGCTTGTTCCTGGCCGACGATGCCAGCCAGGCGCTGGGTGCGTTCGAGCAACGAGTTAAAACCGGTAGGTGCCATCGCCGTTGGCCTCCAGATCGCGGGAATAGTCTTGGTCGTTCAGGCCGACGTGGCGGCTGCCCAGGTGGTGGACGTTGCCCGCAGCGCGGACTTCGTCGTTCCAGCGCTCGCCGTTCAGCCAGGTGGTGGGATGGGGAACGAACTGGCCGCCGTCTTTCACCCAGGCGGCGCTGGCGCACTGGCGATCCAGGCCGGCCATGATTTGGGCGAACAGGGCGTCATCAGGATTGAGCTTGTCCCACTTCGCCCGGGCCTTCGCCTTGCAGGTCTTGTTGGGGTACTTCGCCCAGAACTGGTCGAACATCGGGTTGATCTGCTCGACACCAGCATCAGGAACCAGCGCGTCGCCTTCCCCCTTGGGGGCTAGGGGGAGCTCCGGTTCTTGGTTCTTGGTTACTGGTTCTTGGTTAGGGTTACGACTGGGTTCCTCCTGGGTTCCATTCGCTAACCCAGAAATAACCGACTGGGTTTCTTTGGGTTTCTGAGAGGGGCGCCCACCCTTCTTGCCGTTTAACCGGTTGGTTTCTGCCTTGGCGTGGTAGGCCTGGATTTCCAGATCCGCCCGCTTATTGCGGTACACCCCGTTCTCCAGCTCGAAGAACTCACCCAGCACGACCTGGACGGCCTCCTTCTCTTCGCTGGTACGGGCGCCCACCCAGCGGCATACCATCACCAGGTCGGCGGCAATGGGCTGCTCTTCGGCGTAGTAACGGCGCAGGAGGCGGCTGTAGACGGCGTCCTCTACAAGCGTCAGGTGCATGGTTGCCTGGGCGTAGTCGCCGATGTTGTGGCTGTAGTAGTTCATGCGGCACCTTGCAGCTTGTAGGTGGCCTGGTTGATTGCAGAAGGCAGGTGGTTCATACTCGGCTCGCTCCTAGACAGAGTTGCTGTATCGAAAGCCCGGTTGCCGCCGGGCTTTTTTATGCCTGCGATTCGCGTACTGGACGGAATCACAGCTATCCCGCGTGACTGCTGGCGCAAGGCCATAACGCGGATAATGGGTTCCATGGTCAGGCGGCCTCTTGAGCCCGGGCCTTGGGTGGAAACACCTTGTCCAAGGTGCACTTGGCGCCCAGCGCGTTAAGGGCCTTCACAATCAACCGAGCGTCGTCGAGCTTCAGCGGACGAGCACCCGACTCATAGTTGGCCAACCTGGATTGCTTCCAGTTGAGCTTCCGGTACAGCGCCGCCTGGGTGATGCCCGCGGCCTCCCTGAACTCAGCGATGCGGTTCATCGACGGACTCCTGTGATAGGTATGCCCAGGATAATCACATATCGTGTTTGAGGCAATCACAATAAGTGAGCGGAAAGCATTTCACTCCGTGATTAACATCGCGCCCATGAAGACGCTCGGATCGCGCATTGCGCACTATAGGAATGAGGCGAAGATGTCCCAGGCGAAGCTGGCTCAGGCCTGCGGGTGGGCATCTCAGTCGAGAGTGGCCAACTACGAAAAGGACACCCGTGAACCAACCTTGGAAGACATCTCGCTGATGGCCAAGGTGCTGCGCATTGACCCTGCCCAGCTCCTATCGGATGGCAAGAGCTATGCTCGACCGGTGATTGCCGAGGTCTCGCCCGCGATTGTGGATGAGCGCTTCCTGGTGATCCCGCAGTTCGACATCCAGGCGTCGATGGGACCGGGGATCGTAGTGCCCGAACACCTGGAGATCGTCCAGCAACTGGTGATTGATCGCGAGTGGGTACGCCAGCAGCGCCTAAATCACACCGGCGTACCGAATCTGGCCGTGATCACTGGGTTCGGTGACAGCATGGAGCCCACCTTTTGCGATGGGGATCCACTGATGGTCGATCGCGGCGTCGACGGTATGACCAAGGATGGTGTGTACGTCTTCAGCTTCGACAATATGGCCCACATCAAGCGCCTGCAGCACATTGGCCCTGGCCGGGTTCGGGTCATCTCGGACAATCGCGCCAAGTACGACCACTGGGAAGCCAACCTGGCGGACATCAGCATCCACGCACGCGTGCTGATCGGGCTGAACGTCAGGAAGATGGAGTAGCCCCTGCGGGTAGAGGAGCAGAGCATGTCTAGGAAGAGCGTGGCCTACGTCGGTGGTGTGCTGTTTGCCGCAGCATTCGGCGCCATTGCGCTGGTTCTCCTCTCATTCTTCATGTTCGACCTCTGGTAGCGCATCTGGCCAGGACGGGTAGGCACGAGGCCGTGAAGAAGGCCATGAAAGGGCTGAGAGGAAAGGAGTGGTAGGACTAAACGCCAGGCATATTGACTAGGAGTGCAAATGGAAACTGGGAATCTGGGGCGAGATCCCTACATCGCTCTTCCGATCATCGACGGCCCCGTACAGGGCCAGACCTATGCTTGGCCACATAGCTCGTTCCAGGTCGGCTCTTCGCCCGGCACGCTGGGCTCGCTGCCAACCCTAACGACCTACTATCTGAAACTAGATCCAGACCAAGGATGGGTCTGGTCGGTCCAGGCACCAGAAGCCTGAGGGCGTCATAGCGCCCAGGAGGGGCTCATGGGGGAGTTATCCAGGAAGGTAGCAAAGGTGCTTGAGGCTTTTGCGATAGTGATGACGATGGGGCTGGCGGGGCTTTTTGCGGGCCAACTACTCCGATTGATCGAACAATAGGAAGGATCGCTAAATGGACGTTAATCAGATAGACGCATTCATAGCCGAAGACGAACCAGATTATCCATTTGAGATCAGGTACGAAGGCAGAGATGCCGAGCGTCATCACATCGACATGGCTTCCTTGGCGGAATCTCTCGATGGATTCAGTCGAATCTATGCTGTGGCTGCCCATTTTGCGACCACTGGTCAGTACGCCAAGCAGATGCAAGCCCTGAATGCCAAGGCTTACGTAAGAGAGCCCAAAGCCAAGTGCGTGAGCATCGCTGGTGTTGTAGCATGGGCGACGACAAACGGGGTTTTCCAAGGCCTTGGAGGGGTAGTCATAACCCTTGTTCTCAACCACATTTATCAGCGCAATAGCGGCAACAAAGAAGAGATGAAGCACCTTCGCGAACTGTTCGAAAAACAGCTCGGCTTCAATCAGAAGTATGTCGAGCGACTGATGGATACCGTCGACAAGCTTGCCGACGCGCTGCAGCCATCTGTCAAAAAATCAGTGGCGCCCATAGGCGAGACCTGCGACCGGATAGATCTTTACGGTAAGTCAGGAAAGCAAAGCTCCATTGGATTGGCAGAGAAAGAAGCAATCTTGTCTGCAGAGCCAGCAGAAATACTTCCCGAGCGGAAATATTCTATCGTGATATCAGGCCTGGACCGAATCACGAAGACGTGCAAAATCAGCTTCACCGAAGAGGACACTGAGGAGTCAGTCGAAGATGACGGATCGCCCAGGCGCATCTCCTGCGACATCACTGACCCTGTAGCTACTTTGGTGCCGAACCCTTACCTTGATGCGTTCGCTACAGGCAGGCCGGTTCGCGTGACGGCAAAAGCCATGCTAAAGAATGGCGTCATAACGAAGCTTTTCATCTCCGACGCTACCTGATTAGAGCCCGGCCCAGTGCCGGGCTTTCTGTATCTGGCTGCCCTGCTCCGCAGCTGCCCGCACTGCATCGGCTTGTCTTACCAAAAACGCCGTACGCTTTGCCATCGCGCCATCAGCCCTAAGTCTCTGCCGACGCCTCCGCCCCCTGTTTGACGAGGACGGTATCGGCCTCCAAGGGCACCAGTGAGCCTTTGCTCCGGAGTTCGTTTACAGCATGTAGCACAATCAGGTTGAGGTATTGAGCGTCTCCCATGTGCTTACGATCAACCAGCCTTGATACCTTGGCCGGTAGCGATGGATCTAGGAGCGTGATCAGGAGCCCATCCTCTCTCCATTCCAGAAAATGGCCAATAGGAGGACGAAGCGCAGCGAGACGATCTCTCAACCTTTCCATATGCCACCTCAGCTAAGTCTTACTATTTGGAAGATAGTCGCTGGTAGCAGGCGGGCAGTGAATGGAAAAGACTTGTAGCAAAGATCGGGAGCAGCGACTTTCGCTCCTACTCCCGCGGCTTACCACTCTGTAGCCGGTTCATCTCAGCCGTCACCATGTTGCGGTACTGCTGCGGCTCCATGCCGGCCAGCTCCAGATCGGCCCAGGCGCGCCAGCCCTTCCCTTTCTTCTCCTTCAGCGCGGCATCGCCGTAGCAGCGCTCCTTGTTCGCTTTCCAGAACTCGAACAGCTCGGCCTTGTGCTCCTCCATGGCGCGGCGTTCGTCCATGGGAAGGTCGGCGAGGCTGTAGGACATGGGTCATCTCCTGATCTGATGCGGGCGTCATGATACGCCTGGCCTTCCCCTTCTAATCACAGCTTGTCGGGCAAGCACGCTGCAGGCCCTCACCAATCACGGCCGGGAAAAATAATCACATTACGTGTTGACGTATGAATCACAATTCGTGATTATTCGATCACAGGCAGCGACAACTGCCCGGCAGCGAAAGCCGCCCTGCTCTTTACACAATTCGAGACCCCCGCGAGCCGATCCGCCACCAGGCGTACAGCGCGGGCTACAAATTTCGGCTCCCATGCCAGCTCTGGTACTGGCCTCGGCAATACACCCTGCCGAGCGAAGCCACGCAAGCCAGCCATCCACCGCCCTGTAGGCGCGATGGCCTGAGGGACGACCCCGGCGATGCGCGTGGCGGAGAGCAGTTTTCCTCGCTGGCCTTGGATGGTCAGGGCCAGCCGGGAAAACAACCGAGGACGCAGCAATGGACGAGAAAAGCCCCAACGGGCCGGTAGAGGTTGAGCTCAAGGTGCATGTCATCGAGGAAGCCGGCGGGCGCAAAGCTCGACGCGGCGTAGCAACCATCTCGATGGGCTTCGGCCGCTTCCCTACCCCGGCAGAGGTTCAGGCACGGATCGATAAGTTCGCAAAGGAAGAGATCGTCGGCATGGCGCCAGGTTACCGGCTACAGACAGCCCCGGAGTTCTGGGACACGGCCTGCCACGAGAAGACCGGTCAGTTCTTCGCAGTACCTGGCAGCTACCACGAGTTTGCTCGAATCGACTGAGCATCACTTCAGCCGCTTCCATGAGGCGGCTGCGGGATGCCAAACGAACAGGAGGCCGACATGGCCAACGATCTGACAGAGGGCCAATGGAAGGTGCTGTTGGCCGTTGAGGCCTTCATGCACGAGAACCTCTACCCGCCTACCCGGGCAGAGCTGGCCGAGTTGCTGGGAATGGCCTCGCACAACGGGCCGCAGGAGCACCTGGTGGCCCTGGAGAAGAAAGGCTACGTGAAGCTGATCCCCGGCACTGCCCGAGGCATACAGGTCCTAAGGAGCTCGTCATGAATCAGCACTACGTCGCCTGGCTGCGCGCCCAGATTGAAGCGGCCACGCCGGCCACCCTGTACCTGAACATCCTGCCGCACGTTGAAGACCTCGCCGCGATGTACCGGCGCGAGATGCAGCAGGCATCCACTCCCGGCCTGAAGCTCTACTTCCAACGCACGCTGGCGGGCTTCGAAGAACTCCTCCACCAACACCAGTGCCACGCCGCGGCGGCGTAAGGATCCACACCGTGATCGAATTCGGGCAATGGCAAGGACGCCTGGGCATGGGCCTGGCTCCCCGAGAACTGGAATGCGTGATGGGCCTGGCCAGCGGCCTGACTCACAAGCAGATCGCCCGGGACATGGCGATCGCCCCCATGACCGTCACCAAGCGGGTGAGCAGCGCGATGTTCAAGCTGGGCGTGCAGCGCGCCCCGCAGCTGGTTGCCGAGGCTATGAAGCGCCAGATCATCAGCCCGCTGTGCCTGGCACTGGCCGCCCTGGTGGTGGCCCATGCCGCCCTCGATGAAGACCCGATGCGCCGCGACCGCCGCGCGCCGGAGCGGCGCACCGCCCAGGTCCGGATGATGCGCCGCGCTGAAGCCCCGGAGATCTACGCATGACCACACCGAAGACTGCCGCCGAGCGGAAGGCCGATCAGCGAAAGCGCGAGGCCGAGCGCCTGGCCGCCCTGGGCCACCAGGTGATGCCGTTCGAGATGTACCAGCGCACCGCCGAGGCACTGGACCGGATCTGCGCCGCCGGCGGCTTCGAGCAGCGCGCCGAGGTGCTGACCCTGCTGATCCACTCTGCCGATCAGATCGCCAAACGTGACATGTCACGTTTCAACGAATTGATCACTCCACCCCGCTCCACCTGATCTAGCCCCGACCTGGCGGGCCGCCCCGGCGGATACCCAGGAGCGCCAGCCGGCGGAGCGCACATCACCGGCAGCCTGGCATTGGTCACCAGCTTCTACCTCCGCCGAGGGCCAGGCCGTATTCCCCACGTCACGGGGACTTCATCGGAGTGAGCACTGCGCGGTCGGCATGCCGCGTTCTGTGCCGGGAGCCGGCGTTCCGTCGCTGGTAGTGCTCACTCCGCTGCAGAAGACCGGACGTCGCGTCAGCTGGCAAGCGCCAACAGGAGCTGGCACTGCATCACCGCCGGCCACGGTTCAACCCTGAAGCCGGCACCCATTCCCCCGCGCCGCTCGGCGCCATCCCGAGACCATCATCATGATCACCCTACCTATCATCGGGCGTAACCCGGCGGCAGTGATTTCGCGTGCCCGCATGCTGGGCTTCGAGTGCTGGCCCTATCGCGCCGAGCGCCGCGCCAACGGCACCTGGGTCCACTACTACCGCAAGGCTGACCAGAAGGTGGCGCCGCGCCGCACTGCTGACAACCTGCTGCGTACTGAAGAGGAGTTGTTCGCATGAGCTATCACATCGAGCAGCGCAAGAAGCGGCGCGCCGAGTTCGAGCAGGACGCCGCTAATAACCTGGCTCAGCACGTCTACACGCCGCTGGCTGTAAACAAGGACTGCCAGGTCTGGCGCTGCGCGCGTCCCGGATCCAGCGTCTATGCCTTTGACATCATGATGACCCGCTACGGCATCTCGGTCGTGGGCGACATCGACGGGCTCACCTTCGGCGTGGGTATTGGCTACGGCGTGGCCTTCCTGGCTGGTGACGATGTCGATTACTACATCCATTCGAAGCTGGAACGGCACTGCCAGGAGCGCGAGCTGGATGAAGACCGCCTCCGGGAGCATGTCCTCTGCGGGCTCGCCGAGAAAATCTGCGATCACGTGAGCGATGAAGAGTGGGAAATGCTACCGGACTGGCTCAAGGAAGACAGCCAGCGAACTGCTGACAAGTGGGACAGCCTGGAAGCCTTCCTGGATGAGAAGACGGACCTCACTGCCCCGGACGATGAGTGGGATGAATGGGCATACCTCGTAGCAGAGGTCGCCGCTCTTGATCATCTGGATGAGGCGCAGCGATACGTCGCGGACTACAACGAGCAGTTGGGCCTGGGTGATGACTGGTGGGAGCTGAGCATTGATCGGCCCGCGCACAGCCTGATGTCTCGGCTCTACATGGTCCGCCATGCAGCCAGGCAGATCCTCCAGCAGCAGGAGGAAGCAGCATGATTCCCGACTTCGTGCACGACATCCGGGCGCGGGAGCCGCAGCGCGCCATCCTGGGCCAGGCCGTCGAGCGGTACCTGGCCGCCGGCGGCAGCATCGCCACCCTGCCCTATCTGGTACCGCGGGAGCTGACCCGGGCGGCCGAGTTCAACAGCAGCGCGCCCCGGGTTCGCGGTATCGCTGCTGGGTCCCGATCCAAGAAGCGGGCAGCCAACCAGCACGCTTCTACCTTCGCCGTCCTGCTGAAAACGCTAGAGGCTCCCCAATGAGCAAGCGCAAGCCGAACAACCCGCAAGCCCGCCTGGCCCGCAACTGCCGCGCCCTGTTGGCGAACAGCCAGGTGGCGGTGATGAACATCGACCGCCCCGCCCATCCTGATCTGGTGGATCAGCGCCTCATCAGCCTGCGCGATGGCAAGCCCATAGCCCTGAGCCAGGTGCGCCTGGTGGCCAATGCCTTCTGCGACTTCGCCCACTCCTGGACGGTTTACTTCGCGGTCATGTGCCGCGACCAGCAGGGCGACCAGTACATCAAGGCCGAAGAGATCGCACTGAGCGGCATCTACCGCGCCGGGCAGCTGACCGATGTGCTTGAGCACTTCTGCCGCGAGCTACGTGACGGCTGCAACGCCCGGCACCTGATCAGCAGCGGATGGATTGCCAACACCAGCGGCATAGCCCTCGACGAAGCCCGGGCCTACGAGCTGTTCGAGAAGTTCGGTGGCTGGGCGCACGTTGAGCGCACGCAAGCGGCGTAAGGAAACCTACCATGACCGTCACCTACGGATCGGTCTGTAGCGGCATTGAGGCTGCTACGGTCGCCTGGCACCCGCTGGGCATGCGTGCCACCTGGTACGCCGAGATCGAAGCCTTTCCCAGCGCCGTCTTGGCGCACCGGTATCCGGAGACTGCCAACCTGGGCGACATGACTCGCCTCGCCGCCCAGGTGCTGGCCGGAAAGATCGAGGCGCCAGACGTCTTGGTCGGCGGAACGCCCTGCCAAGCCTTCAGCGTGGCCGGCATGCGCGAAGGCCTGGCCGATCCGCGCGGCGCCCTCACCATCAAATACGTGGAGCTCGCAGATGCAATTGACCATGTTCGAGTCCAGCGCGGACAGCCAGAGAGCGTCGTCGTCTGGGAGAACGTCCCAGGAGTGCTCAGCGACAAGGGCAACGCGTTCGGCTGTTTCCTCGGCGCCCTGGTGGGCGAATCCGAAGAACTCCAGCCGCCAGGGAAAAGGTGGGCAGACGCTGGTTGTGTGTATGGACCCCGGCGAGCAGTCGCGTGGCGGATTCTGGATGCCCAATATTTCGGCCTGGCCCAACGACGCCGCCGTGTGTTCGTTGTGGCGAGTGCTCGAGGTGACTTCGATCCCGCATCGGTACTTTTTGAGCGCGAAGGCCTGCGCCGGGATCATCCGCCGCGCCGAGGCGAGACGCCGGACGTTGCCGGCACCCTTACTTCGAGCCTTGGCAGGCGTAGCGGGCAGCCAGATTGCGGAAGCACACCAGGCCAGTTGATCGCCGGCACGCTGCAGGCGGGCGGCAAAACTGCCGGCTCCGCCACTCTCCAGGACGCTGAGTCCGGCCTGCTGCTGGCCTTTGGCGGCGGCGCCAACTGCCAAGCCACGAACGTGAGCACGGCACTCAGCGCTCACCCGGGCGGCACCCTCATGGATGCCGAGACCGAGACGTTCGTGGTGCACGGCACCCAGGATCCCGACGTCAGCCAGGGCCTGGCCCATGCGCTTGGCCGGAATCAGGGACAGGAGAACGCAGTGCTGGCGTTCAGCTGCAAGGATCACGGCGCTGACGCCGGCGACATCTCCCCCACGCTGCGCGCCATGGGTCACGGCGAAAGCCACGCCAACGCCGGTGGCCAGGTGGCGGTCTGCGTGACAGGCGATATTGCCCACACTCTAAAGGCCGAAGGGTTCGATGCGAGCGAAGACGGTACCGGCCGGGGCCAGCCAATGGTGCCGGGCGAAAGGGGCGTCCGCCGTCTCACGCCGCGCGAGTGCGAGCGTCTGCAGGGTTTCCCTGATGACCACACGCTGATCCCCTGGCGCGGGCGCCCGACTGCTGAATGTCCTGACGGCCCCCGCTACAAGGCGATCGGCAACAGCAAGGCCGTGCCGGTCGTGCGCTGGATCGGCCGCCGGCTTCTCGCCGCACTCCCATAACCCTATACACGGCATACGTGTTTGACGCGCATGCCGGAAATCCTGTCCTAGAAGGGCAGTAATATCAACCCTATGCAAAATATTAACTCGGCTGGCTATGACTTTAGACAAGAAGATCCCGGCCTCTGTCATCAAGTGAACTATTACCTACCGATTACGATAGATCGCCTAATCTTTCTCGCTCTTAAACCCTTTCGCATGCTTCTGCAAATATGCCTCCCGAAGCAATTTTCTCATTTCGTGGCCGAAGGAATTGTCACCAATTATGCTGCGATCCGTGGCATGCGTCTTAAGAAGCACATCACCTTGACGATTAGCATCCTTGAGCTTTTTCATCTCCTTTTGGAGGAGCTCGACCTTAGATGACATCTCTTGGTTCACTTCCTTCTCCGCAGATAGCTGGTCCAGCAACTTCGACATCTCTTCTATCGCAGAATTTTTTTCTTGATTTGCCGTATCAATAAAATCATCTAACTGCGATAGCTCCGCGCTGAGACTCCTAATGAACCCACCTAATTCATCAGCGCTACCTGCGAGCCTATTGAATATCTTCAATACGCTTTCTATTTGACTATTTTTAGAAAAATTTGGATACCTAACATTATGATCGATCTCCGCCCAAGCTTCTTCGAAGACGGTTCTAACCTGCACCTCGACCAATATTTCGCGAAGTCCCGGCTGGCTTTTTAGCACATAATGGATAGATCTATAGCCGGCTGGATGGACCTTCGAGTCTATTTGCTTAGCGCCGAGCTGTTCCGTCAATTCATTCAGATCGCCCTCTCTGATGTAAGAGATCGGATCCTCATGAAAAATCCACCTATTTATAATTTGATCATGAATATGCAAACAGTCCTGCTTGAATAAGTGAAGAGCTCTGACACCAACCAAGTCAGTTATTAACTTATAATAATTATATTCATCTAATTCAGCGTACCTCGCGGCCGACTCAGGGTCAGCCTTCTTACGAATTATCTTTTCCAGAAGGTGCTCCGGATCCTTGACGCGCCACCTTACCGAATGGACACCATCAAAGGCCTGCATACTTCTAACAAAGTATCCCGCTGTATCCTCAAGATTCTTGGACGCGACTATATGATCTTCACGAATAGCCAATAGCATTTCCCAACTAACACCCGCAGCCTCCCAAACATTCTTCTCAATACGATTTCTAACCAAAAACTCATCTAGACTCATCGCAACATCCCTATCAGTCAAATCACAACACAGAAATTTAGAAAATCAAAATTTACAAGCTAACTGCCACCAATCTTTGCACCGCGGATCAACTCCAAAACTCGTAACTCTTCGACTTCTAAAAGCCTTCAACCTCAAGATATCAGATAAGCAACATTACCCGCTAACAGACAAATTAAAGAGGCCTTCACAATGGAAAGCGAAATTCTTTCCGACGAAGAGCTGGCGGAGATCACTGGCTACAAGGCCAGAGGTTGGCAACGCCGCTGGCTCGATGATCACCGCTGGCACTACGTCGAGAGCCGCGGCAAGCGGCCACTGGTGGGCCGACTGTATGCCCGGCAGAAGCTTGGCATCCTTCAGGTACCTGAAGCCTACCAGCCTCCTCCACTGCCGGCCCAGGCCTGGACCCCGGATCTATCTCGAGTGAAATGAGATGCGCCCTAGAAGCAAGGAGAATCGCGACCTGCCGCCGGGCGTGTACCGGCGAAAGCGGGCCAGGAAGAACGGAAAGGTCTGGGTGGCCTACTACTATCGCGATGCTGCAGGGAAGGAGATCCCGCTGGGAGGCGACTTGGACGTCGCCAGGATGCGTTGGGCGGAGCTAGAGGCGAAGGAGAAACCGCAGGACCTGAGGGTGATGCGATCCATCTTCGATCGGTATGTCCGGGACGTCATTCCCAAGAAGGCGCCTCGCACCCAGCGGGACAACCTCGCCGAACTGCGGCAGCTGCGGCCAGTCTTCGATGAAGCACCTATCGACTCCATCACCCCGGCAACCATCGCCCAGTATCGAGACGCCCGAACGGCGAAGGTGCGAGCCAATCGCGAGATTGCCACGCTATCACACGTCTTCAACATGGCGCGGGAATGGGGGCTGACGATCCGGGAGAATCCATGCCAAGGCGTCAGGAAGAACCGGGAGGCTCCCAGGGACTACTATGCCAATGACGCGGTATGGGCCGCCGTCTATCAGAAGGCCACGCCGGAGCTGAAGGACGCCATGGATTTGGCCTACCTCACCGGCCAGCGCCCGGCCGATGTGCTGTCCATGCGCTGGGATGATGTCGAAGGTGAGTTCCTGACCGTGCAGCAGGGCAAGACCAGCAAGCGGTTGCGCATCCTGCTGCAGGCCAATGGAGCGGACAACAGCCTGGGCGCACTGCTGCGAATGTTCGATGCCCGCTACCCTGTCCGGGTCAGCCCGTTCCTGATTGTCACCGGCCGAGGGCGGCGGCTCACGACATCCATGCTACGGCTCCGCTGGGATGCGGCTAGGGACTTGGCGAAGATCGCTGCGATGGAAGCTGGCGATGCGCAACTGGCGCTCCGGATCGGCCAATTCCAGTTCCGTGACATCCGGCCGAAAGCGGCCTCAGAAATCCTCGACCCGAAGGAAGCGAGCAAGCTTCTAGGCCATACCGAAGAGGACATCACCGAGCGGGTCTATCGCCGCCTGGGCGCGATCGCCAGCCCCACAAAATAGGCTGAGTTTCGGAACTGTTCCGAAATAGTTTCGGAACTCCTCCTTTTTTGCCGGCCCAACGGCCCTTGAAACCCGGCCCCTCAGACAGCAAAAAGCCCCGTAATAACGGGGCTTCGAAGGTGGCGGAAGCGCAGAGATTCGAACTCTGGGACCCTTGCGAGTCGGCGGTTTTCAAGACCGCTGCCTTAAACCACTCGGCCACACTTCCGTAAGAGGGGCGCATAGTACCTGATGGCAACACACTGTCAAACACTCGCAAGCGATCCTTAAGCAACATTTGCTATCTTCGGGGTCGTACGGTACATCACACCGTTAAATTAGCTTTGGAGTACACCATGAACGAGCGTCAATACGCCTACAACCCTGCCATCGCGCAACCGCGGGACGTCAGCCGTGTATTGCGCAACACCTACGCCCTGCTGGCCATGACCCTGGCATTCAGTGGCCTGGTTGCCTTCGTCTCGCAGCAGATGCGGCTACCCTACCCCAACATCTTCGTGGTACTGATCGGCTTCTACGGCCTGTTCTTCCTGACCATGAAGACCCGTAACAGCGGCTGGGGGCTGGTCAGCACCTTCGCCTTGACTGGCTTCATGGGCTACACCCTGGGCCCGATCCTGAACATGTACCTGGGTCTGCCCAACGGCGGCAGCGTGATCGCTTCGGCTGCCGGCATGACCGCCCTGGCCTTCTTCGGTCTGTCGGCCTACGCGCTGATCAGTCGCAAGGACATGAGCTTTCTCGGTGGCTTCCTGATGGCGGGCTTCTGGATCCTGCTGGGCGCCGTGGTGCTGTCCTTCTTCGTCCAGATCAGTGGTCTGCAACTGGCCATCAGCGCGGGCTTCGTGCTGTTCGCCGCCGCGGCCATCCTGTTCCAGACCAGCGCCATCGTGCACGGTGGTGAAGACAACTACATCATGGCTACCATCACCCTGTACGTCTCGATCTACAATATGTTCATCAGCTTGCTGCAGATCTTTGGATTCGCAAGCAATAACGATTGATCATCGGCGGTAGCCCAAGAGGCCCGCTTCGGCGGGCCTTTTTACATCCATGAAATTTGCCATCGTTATCCTTTCCCCACCCCAGGCGCCTTCGGCCCGTCGGGCCCTGCGCTTCTGTGAGGCACTGCTGGCCGGGGGTCATGAGCTGTCGCGACTTTTTCTCTATCGCGATGGCGTTCATAACGCCTCCCACGCCACCGTCAGTTGCCAGGACGAGTCGGATCTACCCGCTCGCTGGCGTGAGCTGATCGAACGTCACCAGATCGACGCCGTGGTCTGTATCGCCGCCGCCCTCAAACGTGGGCTGCTGGATGAAAACGAGGCACGGCGCTATGAACGTGAGGGCGCGGTGAACGTGCGGGCGCCCTGGCAGCTGTCCGGTCTGGGCCAACTGCATGAGGCGGTGCAGGACGCCGATCGCCTGCTCTGCTTTGGAGGCGACTAGCATGGCCAAGAGCACCCTCGTCATCTCCCGCCAGTCGGCACTGAGCGGCCCCGGTCCGCGCGAGGCCCTGGATATCGTGCTGGCCGGCGGTGCCTTCGAACTGCCCCTGGCGCTGCTGTTCGCCGGTCCTGGCGTGACCCAGTTGCTGGCAGCCGACAGCGCTGCCTTGGAGCAGAAGGATCTGAGTGCCAATCTCTCCGCGCTGCCGCTGTTCGGTGTCGAGGCCATCTACGCCGAAGCCACCGCCCTGCAACGTCTGGGCATCACGCCCGAGCAGTTGCCCGCCTGGGTGACGCTACTGCAGCCCGAAGCCCTGGCGGCGCTGATCCATGACCATGATCAGGTGATCTCCATTTGACTACTCTGCACCTGTTTTCCCGTTCGCCGCTGCTAGATGCCGACGCGCTAGATGGGCTCACCTGGGTGCGCGACGAGGACGCCGTCCTGCTGACGGGAGGCGCCGTCGAAGCGTTGCGCCCAGGCAGCGTCGCGGCAGCGCTGTTGATACAGCTTCCCGCCAAGACGACCCTCTATGCCCTGGCGGAGGATGTCCAGGCCCGTCGCTTACACCCCGAACGAGCCGTGACCCTGATCGACTATCCCACTTTCGTCGACCTTAGCGTGAGCTGCGCCAAGGTCATCAGTTGGACCTGAGCATGGCCCCTCTCGACCTCGACGCCGAAGGCTACCTGCGCGATCTCTCCCAGTGGAGTCCCGAGGTGGCCCAGCACCTGGCACTCAAGGAGGGCATCGAGCTGACCGATCGCCACTGGCAGGTGCTGCAGGCGCTACGCGACTTCTACGCCCAATTCCAGCTTTCGCCGGCCAACCGGCCGCTGATCAAGTACATTGCCCAGACACTGGGCCCGGAACTGGGTACCAGCCTCCAGCTCAACCTGCTGTTCAAGGGCGCGCCAGCCAAGCTCGGCGCCAAACTGGCCGGCTTGCCGAAACCGGATAATTGCCTATGACCTTCACCACGCCCGAAGAGCATCCCTTCGCCGTCTATGTCCGAGCCCTGGGCAAGGGCAAGCGCGGCGCCCGCAGCCTGACCGAGGCCGAGGCGGAAACGGCCATGGGCCTGATTCTCGACGGTCGGGTCACCGATGCCCAGCTCGGTGCCTTTCTCATGCTGCTGAGGCACAAGGAAGAAAGCGCCGAAGAGCTGGCCGGCTTCACCCGTGCCGTCAGGGCGCGGCTGCAGCCGCCAGGTTTCGCCGTCGACCTCGACTGGCCCTCCTACGCCGGCAAGAAGCGTCACCTGCCTTGGTACCTGCTGGCGGTGAAGTGCCTGGCCGGCAGTGGCGTGCGGGTGGTCATGCATGGCGGCGGCACCCATACCGCGGGCCGTCTCTATACCGAGCAATGCCTGCCCGACCTGGGCATGCAGAGGGTCGCTAGCTGGCAGGACGCCGGCACCCTGCTCGACCGGGGCCAGCCGGCCTTCCTACCCCTGGCGGCCTGGATGCCCGAACTGCAGCGGATGATCGATCTCAAGGCCGAGCTCGGCCTGCGCTCGCCGATCCACTCCCTGGTCCGGCTGCTCAATCCCAGCCAGGCGCGTTGCATCCTGCAGAGCATCTTCCATCCGGGTTACCAGGAGGTCCATCGCGAGGCCAGTCGCCTGCTGGGTGACGACAGCATCGTCATCAAGGGCGAAGGCGGCGAAGTCGAGCGCAATCCCGATGTCATCGCCCATCTCTATGGCACTCGTGGCGGTGAAGCCTGGGACGAAAGCTGGCCGGCGCTGACCGAGCGCCGCCAGGTCAAGCCGGAGCGCCTCGACCCGGCGTTGCTGGCCACCACTTGGCGCGGCGAGGCAGAAGACCCCTATGGCCGTCTGGCGGTCATCGCCACCCTGGCCGTGGCCCTCCGCGCCCTGGGTCAGGATCAAGTCAGCGCCCAAAGCGAAGCCGAACGCCGCTGGGAAGCGCGCGACCGCTCGCTCTGACGTCGCCTCAGGAACCCGGAGCGGCTCCCCGGGTTCCTAACCGCAACGCAGCGGAGGATGACGATATGGGCTTGTTGGTCGATGGACAGTGGCAGGACCGTTGGTACGACAATGGCAAGGATGGCCATTTCAAGCGAGAAGAGGCCCAGCGTCGTGACTGGATCGCTCGCATCGAGCAGGCCATTCCCGAAGGGGTCTCGCGCTACGCACCGGAGGCCGGTCGCTACCACCTCTATGTGTCCCTGGCCTGCCCCTGGGCTCACCGCACCCTGATCTACCGCAAGCTCAAGGGCCTCGAAGAGCTGATCGGCGTTTCAGCGGTCAGCTGGTTGATGCGCGAGGAAGGCTGGACCTTCGATACAGCCAAGGGCTCCAGTGGCGACGAGCTCTATCACCTCGACCGCCTCTACCAGCTCTATCAACGCGACCAGGTCGATTACACCGGCCGGGTCACCGTACCGGTGCTCTGGGACCGCCAGGAAGAACGCATCGTCAGCAACGAATCCGCCGAGATCATCCGCATGTTCAATGGCGCCTTCGACGAGCTGACCGGCAATCGCCTGGATCTCTACCCAGAGGCCTTGCGCAGTCGCATCGACGCCCTCAACGACCGCATCTATCCAACGGTCAACAACGGCGTCTACCGAGCTGGCTTCGCCACCACCCAGGAGGCCTATGAAGAGGCCTTCGACGAGGTCTTCGCCACCCTGGACGACCTGGAAAAGCTGCTGCAGACCCAGCGCTATCTGACCGGCGAATGGCTGACCGAAGCCGATTGGCGCCTGTTCACCACCCTGATTCGCTTCGATGCCGTCTACCACGGTCACTTCAAGTGCAACCTGCGGCGCATTCGGGATTATCCGGCGCTACAGGGTTGGCTGCGCGAACTGTATCAGTGGCCGGGGATCGCCGAGACCGTCGACCTCCAGCACATCAAGCATCACTACTACGGCAGCCATGCCCAGATCAATCCGACCGGCATCGTGCCCAAGGGACCGGCCCTGGAGCTGGATCTGCCCCATGGCCGCGAGGCCCTGAGCAGTGCCGGCATCCAGGGTGCGGCCTGAGGATCACACCGCCGTCTGAGCACCTTCGAACCAGGCCAGCTTCTCGCGCAGCGCCACGACCTCGCCGACGATCACCAGGGTCGGCGCATGCACCTCATGCTCGGCGACCAGCTGCGGCAGATCCTGCAAGGTACCGGTGAACACCCGCTGATTGAGCGTGGTGCCCTGCTGCACCAGCGCAGCAGGCGTGGCCGGGTCCTTGCCGTGGGCGATGAGTTGCTCGCAGATGGTCGGCAGCCCCACCAGTCCCATGTAGAACACCAGGGTCTGCCCCGGTGCCACCAGATCGGTCCAGGGCAGATCGGCCGAGCCGTCCTTGAGATGACCGGTGACGAAGCGTACCGACTGGGCATGGTCGCGGTGCGTCAGGGGAATGCCGGCATAGGCCGCACAGCCACTGGCCGCGGTGATGCCCGGCACCACTTGGAAAGGAATGCCTTCGGCCGCCAGCTCTTCGATCTCTTCGCCGCCACGGCCGAAGATGAAGGGATCGCCGCCCTTGAGCCGCAGGACCCGCTTGCCTTCCTGGGCCAGCTTGACCAGCAGGCGATTGAGATCGTCCTGGGGTACCGCATGCTCGGCGCGGCGCTTGCCGACATAGATGCGATCGGCATCGCGCCGGCACATGTCGAGGATGGTCGGCGCTACCAGGCGGTCGTAGAGCACCACGTCGGCCTGCTGCATCAGCCGCAGGGCGCGGAAGGTCAGTAGATCCGGATCGCCGGGACCGGCGCCGACCAGATAGACCTCGCCGCGAAAGGTGGCCGTCTCGCTGGTCAGCTTGGCTTCCAGCAGTTGTTCGGCGGCCTGGGGCTGGCCGGAAAAGACCTTTTCCGCAACCTCGCCCTGGAACACCTCTTCCCAGAAGATGCGTCGCGCCTGCAGATCGGCGAAACGCGTCTTGACCCGGGCGCGGAAGCGCTGCGCCAGTTGCGCCAGCTGACCGTAGGTAGCGGGGATCCAGCTCTCCAGCTTGGCCCGTACCAGGCGGGCCAGCACCGGAGCATCTCCGCCACTGGAAATGGCGATCACCAGCGGCGAACGATCGACGATGGCCGGGAAGATCACGGTGCACAGCTTGGGCGCATCCACCACGTTGACCGGCAGGCCCAGGGCCTGGGCATCGTGGGACACCGCCTCGTTGACCGCGTCGTCATCGGTGGCTGCGATCACCAGGCAATGCCCGGCGAGCTGGTCCGCCGCATAGCGCTCGACCCGGCAACTACCGCCCCGCGCCTCGACAAAGGCACGTACCTCCGGCTCGATCTCCGGCGCCACCAGGGTGATGCGGGCACCGGCTTCGGCCAGCAGCACGCTCTTGCGCAGGGCGATGTCGCCCCCGCCGACCACCAGCACCGGACGGCCATCGAGCTTGTGGAAGAGCGGCAGGTAATCCATCAGCCGATGACCTCGAGGCCACCCATGCAGGGCTTGAGTACCTCGGGGACGCGGATGCTGCCGTCAGCCTGCTGATAGTTCTCCAGCACGGCGACCAACGTACGACCCACGGCCAGGCCGGAGCCGTTGAGGGTGTGCACCAGCTCGGGCTTGCCCTCGGCGTTGCGGTAGCGGGCCTGCATGCGGCGCGCCTGGAAGTCACCGCAGTTGGAGCAGGACGAGATCTCGCGATACTTGCCCTGGCTCGGCACCCAGACTTCCAGGTCGTAGGTCTTGGTGGCGCCGAAACCCATGTCGCCGGTGCACAGCGAAAGCACCCGGTAGGGCAGTTCCAGCCGTTGCAGCACGGTCTCGGCGTGGCCGGTCAGCTCCTCCAGGGCCTGGAAGGAGGTGCTCGGCTCGACGATATGGACCATCTCCACCTTGTCGAACTGGTGCTGACGGATCATGCCGCGGGTGTCGCGACCCGAGGCCCCGGCTTCGCTGCGGAAGCAGGGGGTATGGGCGGTGAACTTCAGCGGCAGGCGCTTGGCGTCGAGGATCTGGCCAGCGACCAGGTTGGTCAGAGTGACCTCGGCGGTGGGGATCAGGTAGAGATCGCTCTCGCCTTCCCGGCCGATCTTGAACAGGTCTTCCTCGAACTTGGGCAGCTGACCGGTGCCCTGCAGGGTCTCGGCCTGCACCAGGTAGGGGGTATAGGTCTCTTCGTAGCCGTGCTCACCGGTGTGCAGGTTGAGCATGAATTGCGCCAGGGCACGGTGCAGACGGGCGATGGGACCGCGCATGACGGCGAAGCGAGCGCCGGAGAAGCGTGCGGCGGTCTCGAAGTCCAGCCAGCCGTGGGTCTCGCCCAGGGCGACGTGGTCCTTGATCTCGAAGTCGAAGTCGCGCGGGGTGCCCCAGCGCCGGACTTCGACGTTGTCGTCTTCATCCTTGCCGACCGGCACCGAGGCGTCGGGCAGGTTGGGCAGGCCCAACAGCAGGGCATCCAGCTCGCCCTGGACCAGATCCAGCTCACGCTTGGCTTCTTCCAGCTCACTGCCCATGCGATCGACTTCGGCCAGCAGCGGCGCGATGTCTTCACCGCGCGCCTTGGCCTGGCCGATGCCCTTGGAGCGGGCGTTGCGCTCGGCCTGCAGGGTCTCGGTGCGGGTCTGCACGGCCTTGCGACGAGCTTCCAACGACTCCACCAGGCTGACGTCGAGGACGTAGCCACGGGTCGCCAGGCGTGCGGCCACCTCCTCGGTTTGGGTGCGAACCAGTTTCGAATCAAGCATGTCCGTGTCTCTTGCTTAGGAATGGGGGCAGCCGCGCCGGCCAGGCGTCAGGAACGCGGCCGGCGCTGGCGCGGGCTGGACCGGTCGAGGTCCGCCAGGTGCTGCAGTTTATCGCGGATCTTCAGCTCCAGCCCACGGGGAACCGGCTCATAGTAACGGCGCGGCTCCAGCTCTTCGGGAAAGTAGTCCTCGCCCGCGGCATAGGCTTCCGGTTCATCGTGGGCATAGCGGTATTCGTCGCCGTAGCCGAGGTTCTTCATCAGCTTGGTCGGCGCATTGCGCAGGTGCAACGGCACCTCGCGCGAGCCGTTCTGGCGCACATCGGCCAAGGCGGCCTTGTAGCCCATATAGACGGCATTGCTCTTGGGCGCGCAGGCCAGATAGACGATCGCCTGGGCGATGGCAAGCTCGCCTTCCGGACTGCCCAGGCGCTCCTGGACATCCCAGGCGTCCAGGCAGAGGCTCAGGGCGCGGGGATCGGCATTGCCGATGTCTTCGCTGGCCATGCGCACCACCCGCCGGGCGATGTACAGCGCATCGCAGCCACCGTCGATCATCCGAGCGAACCAATAGAGAGCGCCATCAGGATTCGAGCCCCGCACCGACTTGTGCAGCGCGGATATCTGGTCATAGAAGGCCTCGCCGCCCTTGTCGAAACGCCGGCGCTGATCGCCGAGCAGACTCTGGAACAGCTCGGCATCCAGGACGCCACCGTCCTCGGCCAGGTCCGCGGCGTTCTCCAGCAGATTGAGCAGCCGCCGGCCATCGCCGTCGGCGACCGCCAGCAGCAGCGCCAGGGCATCGTCGGGCAGGCTCAGGCGCCGATCGCCCAGGCCCTTGGCGCTGGTGAGGGCGCGCTGCGCAAGGCCGCCGAGCGCCTCGTCGTCCAGACTCTTGAGCACATAGACCCTGGCCCGCGACAGCAGCGCGTTGTTGAGCTCGAAGGAGGGATTCTCGGTGGTCGCCCCGATAAAGATCAGGGTGCCGTCTTCGACATAGGGCAGGAAGGCATCCTGCTGCGACTTGTTGAAGCGATGCACTTCGTCGACGAAGAGGATGGTGCGCCGGCGATACTGGGCAGCCTGCTGCTTGGCCACCTCCACCGCATGGCGGATCTCCTTAACCCCGGAAAGCACCGCCGAGAGCGTTTCGAAGTGGGCATCGGAAACCTGGGCCAGCAGCCGCGCCAGGGTGGTCTTGCCCACCCCGGGCGGCCCCCAGAAGATCATCGAATGCAGCGCACCCTGTTCCAGCGCCTCGCGCAGGGGCTTGCCCCGCGCCAGCAGGTGTTGCTGACCCGCGTATTCATCGAGGGTCTCGGGACGCATGCGGGCAGCCAAGGGCTGCCCGACGGGTGCGGTGCTGAAGAGATCCATGAGGTGCGATCACTCCTGGATGACGTCGGCTCCCTTGGGCACCTGGAAGGTGAACTGGGACGCGGCCACCGGCTCGTTGAGCTTGACGTTGAAGAAGAGGATGTTGGTTCTCTGACCGGCACCGTCGATCAACTGCATGTCGTTGATCACGCCATTGCGGAAGGACAGCCGCAGGCTGTCGAACAGGGTGTCCTTGGTCTTGGGCTTGAGCACGAAGTCGACGACGTTGCCGGCGTCCTTGCTGGTGACGTCGAAGCTGCTTTCGATCTTGGAGATGTCACCCGACAGCAGCAGCGCCGGCGTCTGGGTCAGGCGCAGGTCCAGCTTGCGGATGGTGACCTGCTCCAGGTCCGGGTCGTACAGCCAGACCTGCTTGCCGTCGGACACCAGCAGTTGCTCCTGGGGCGCATCGGAATGCCAGCGGAACAGCCCGGGACGCTTGAGGCTCATGTTGCCGGCGGTTTCCTGCAGCCGGGTACCCGAACCATCCAGGGTCAGCTGGGAAAAACGCGCGGTCAGGGTCTGGGCCTTGTCCAGCAGTTGCGACAGGCGACCCACCGACGCCTGGTCGGCATGGGCGGAAAAGCTTACAGCGGCCAAGGCGGCCAAGGCGGCCAAGGCGAAGCAACGCAGCTTGTGCATCGAAGTCCTCATGGATGTCAGTCTCTCACCGGAGCAGGCGCTGTGACCTCGCGCGAACCGTTGGTGTTCATGGGCGATACGACACCGGCCATTTCCATGGTTTCGATCATCCGTGCCGCCCGGTTGTAACCGATCTTGAGCTTGCGCTGAACCGCGGAGATGGACGCCCGCCGGCTCTCGGTGACGAAACGCACCGCTTCGTCATAGAGCGGATCGTCCTCGTCGCTCTCCCCGCCTTCGCCGCCACCACCGTCGAAGCCCGCACCACCGCCCTCGTCCGGGCCGCTGAGGATGTCTTCGATGTAGTCGGGTGCGCCCCGCTCCTTCCAGGCCTCGACCACGCGATGGACCTCGTCGTCGGACACGAAGGCGCCATGGACCCGGATCGGCAGACCGGTACCCGGCGGCAGATAGAGCATGTCGCCGTGACCGAGCAGCTGTTCGGCGCCGCCCTGGTCGAGAATGGTCCGGGAGTCGATCTTGCTCGACACCTGGAAGGCCATCCGCGTGGGGATGTTGGCCTTGATCAGACCGGTGATGACGTCCACCGAGGGGCGCTGGGTGGCCAGGATCAAGTGGATACCGGCCGCTCGCGCCTTCTGCGCGATCCGCGCGATCAGCTCTTCGACCTTCTTGCCGACGATCATCATCATGTCGGCGAATTCGTCCACCACCACGACGATGGTCGGCAGTGTCTTCAGCAGCGGCGCCTCGTCGTCCATGCTCTCGCGACGATAGAGCGGATCGATCAGCGGCGTACCCGCTTCCTCGGCGTCTTTCACCTTACGGTTGAAGCCGGCCAGGTTACGCACGCCCATGGCCGCCATCAGCTTGTAGCGCCGCTCCATCTCCGCCACGCTCCAGCGCAGGGCGTTGGCGGCTTCCTTCATGTCGGTCACGACCGGGCAGAGCAGGTGTGGAATGCCCTCGTAGATCGAGAGTTCCAGCATCTTGGGGTCGATCATGATCAGGCGCGCGTCTTCCGGACTCGACTTGAACAGGATCGACAGCAGCATGGCGTTCACGCCCACCGACTTACCGGAGCCGGTGGTACCGGCCACCAGCAGGTGTGGCATCTTGGCCAGGTCGGTGATGACCGGCTTGCCACCGATGTCATGACCCAGGGCCAGGGTGACGGGCGACTTGGCCGCCGCGTACTCGGGCGACTCGAGCACTTCGGAGAAACGCACCATCTGGCGATCTTCGTTGGGAATCTCGATACCCACGGTGGTCTTGCCGGGAATGACCTCCACCACCCGCACACTGAACACGGCCAGCGAACGCGCCAGGTCCTTGGCCAGGTTGGAAATACGACTGACCTTGACGCCGGCCGCCGGCTGAATCTCGAAGCGGGTGATCACCGGACCGGGATGGACGCTCTCCACGATCACCTCGACGCCGAACTCCTTGAGCTTGACCTCGAGCAGGCGCGACATGTTCTCGAGGAATTCCGGCGAATAGCTCTGCTGTTTCTTCTCGGCGCGATCCAGGATCGACAGCGGCGGCAGCGTACCTTCCAGATCCGCGTCGACCCGGACCACGGCAGCCGCCGGCGAATAGGGCGCGGGGGCCGGTGCTGGCACCGTCTTGCGTGGCGGCGGCGTGGGCGCGGCGACATTGGCAGGCGCTGGGACAGGCGCGGCAGCCACAGGCGCGGACTCGGGTGCTTCGGCGACAAAGCGACTGGCCGCGGGCATCTCGATGCGCGGCGCGGCGCGCTCCACCCGTGGGGGCGGTGCGATGTCGAGCAGGTCATCCAGGTCTTCGTCGGCGACCGGAACCGGCACTTCGCGGGCCTTGCTCTTGCGCGCAACCGGCGGCGACACCGGCTCGTCGAAGGTGTCCAGCTCCGGGGCCTGACGGCGACCGCCGGCCAGGCGGCTGAAGCCACCCTGCACCAGATCCAAGAGATCCAGCACCACCTTGCCGGTGAAATCCATCACCTTGAACCAGGACAGATCGGTAAAGACCGTCAGTCCCAGCAGGAAGAGCGCGAGGAACAGCAGCGTACTGCCCTGGACATTCAGGGCGGCGACCGACAGCTGCCCGAGGCTCTCGCCCAGGGCACCGCCCGCCGATGCCGGCAGGGCGGACACGGCATGGAAATGAATGTAAGCGAGCACCGAACCCGAGATCACCAGCAGCACCAGGCCGGTCAGGCGCCAGGAAAATAGCCAGCCGCTCCACTCCCAGGGCAGATGCCGCTTACGGAAGATCTGCCAGGTCTTGACGGCGAGCAGGACGGGAAACACGAAGGCGAAATAGCCGAGTGCCATGAACAGCACATCGGCCAGCCAGGCGCCGGCGCGGCCAGCGGTGTTATGGACCTGGTCGATGCGACTGGTGTGGGTCCAGCCCGGATCGGAAGGGTCGTAGCTCAGCAGAGCCATGAGTAGATACAGGCACAAGGCGGCCAGTGCGATGAGCACCACCTCCTTGAGACGATAATGCAGATGCTCACGCCATTGGTTGACGTGGCTGACAGAACTGGATTGCTTCAAGCGCGCTTTTCCCGCACACGGAACGTGTGACCGTGAATCAAAAACAGTGCGCCATTCTAGATCGTCCGGGCCCTGGTTCTACAGTCCCGCAACGAAACATGGCACGATAGCGGACGGTCGTACCGGAACCGCCTTCAGGCACAACATTGGAGCATTCTTTCGTTGTCCTGACAAAGAGTTATGACGATTTCTTGAGCTTGTTACGCACAAGCTCATACCCTCAGCTTCCTGTATCAGAAGGCGCCCTCCCCTACCATGGTGAAATGGCTGACCCGCGAAAGCCCTGACTTCCCGCCCCTGCAGCAGGCGTTGCGCGAACCCAACGGCCTGCTGGCGATCGGCGGCGACCTGAGCGCGGCGCGTCTGGTCAATGCCTATCGTCACGGCTGCTTTCCCTGGTATCAAGCTGGCCAACCCTTACTCTGGTGGTCGCCGGATCCCCGTACGGTGCTCTTCCCGCCGGACCTGCATGTCTCCCGCAGTCTGGCGAAGACCCTGCGCAAGACCCCACTACGCGTCACCTACGACCAGGCCTTCGCTCAGGTGATCCTGGCCTGCGCCGGTCCGCGACGCGATGCCGACGGCACCTGGATCACCGCGGAAATGCGCCAGGCCTACCAGGAATTGCATGCCCAAGGCTGGGCCCATTCCGTGGAGGTTTGGGACGGCGATCAGCTCGTCGGCGGGCTCTATGGCATCGCCATGGGCAAGCTATTCTTTGGCGAGTCCATGTTCAGCCATGTCGACAACGCCTCCAAGATCGGCTTCGTGACCCTGGTACGGGATCTGGCGGCCTGGGGCTTCGTGATGATCGACTGCCAGATGCAAACCGCACATTTGCAGAGCCTGGGCGCGAGCAGCCTGTCACGGGAACGCTTTGCCGATTACCTGGCCAAATACCTGGATCAGGCCAGCATGGCCGCCTGGCCTACCTCCTGCGGGTGACTTACACTCAGGCCAGGCTTATGTAGAGATTCGACATGACCGAGCTGGCGAGACTCAAGTTTTACGCAACCCAGCCTCACGCTTGCAGTTACCTGCCCAACGAGCAGGCGACCACGCTGTTTCTCGACCCCTCGCAGCCCATGAACGGTCAGATCTACGCCGAGCTGTCCGAGCTGGGCTTTCGCCGCAGCGGCGATCATCTCTACCGCCCCCACTGCCAGCTCTGCAAAGCCTGCGTTCCCGCGCGCATTCCCGTCGCTCGTTTCCGCCCTAGCCGGAAGCAGAGTCGAGTGCTCAAGCGCAACCTCGACATCAAGGTCACCCGCTGCGACCCGGGCTTTACCGAGGAGCGTTACCAGCTGTACGCCCGCTACATCAGCGAACGCCACGCCGACGGTGACATGTTCCCGCCGAGTCGAGGCCAGTTCTCCACCTTCCTGGTCAGCCATCTGCCCTACGCCTTCTTCTACGAGATGCGCGTCGAGGACCGCCTGATCGGTCTTGCCGTCACCGACGTGCTGCCCAATGGCATGTCGGCGGTCTATACCTTCTACGACCCCAGCGAAGAAAAGCGCAGCCTGGGCGTGTTCGGCATCCTCTGGCAGATCGCCGAAACCCGCCGCCTGGGGCTGAATGCGGTTTATCTCGGCTATTGGATCAAAGGGTGTCGCAAGATGTCCTATAAGACCGAGTATCGCCCCATAGAGCTCTTCGTCAACCAACGCTGGGTCGCCCTGGCCTGATGAAATAGCGCTTTTTCTGAATTTCTGTCAGAATATGGGCCTTTTTCGCCCGGACTGCTCTGGGCCTATCTTGTCACCGAGGGCTTTTCTATATATGTCGAAAGAAGACAGCTTCGAAATGGAAGGTACTGTCGTCGACACCCTTCCCAACACCATGTTTCGCGTGGAGTTGGAAAATGGGCACGTCGTCACCGCGCACATCTCCGGAAAGATGCGTAAGAACTACATCCGCATCCTGACGGGCGACAAGGTTCGCGTGGAACTGACGCCTTACGATCTGAGCAAGGGCCGGATCACCTACCGCGCGCGCTAAGCGGATCCTTTCATGAAAAAGCCCGGCTATGCCGGGCTTTTTCATGAGCGATTGTAAATCGCGACCTGCCCTCAGGCAGGTTCGGCCGTGGTCTCGAACTCGAATTCCAGCTCGTCGTCCACCGCATCGATATGAACGATGCCGCCATGGTCAGCCAGTTCCCCGAACAGGATCTGCTCGGCCAGCGGCCGCTTGATCTTGTCCTGGATGAGCCGCGCCATGGGACGAGCGCCCATCTGCACGTCATAACCCCGTTCCGCCAGCCAGCCACGGGCAGCATCGCTGACTTCGAGCTGTACACGCTTGTCTTCGAGTTGCGCCTGGAGTTCGGTGAGGAACTTGTCGACGATGCTCTTGATGACCTCGGTGCTCAGGCGGCCGAACTGGATGATGGTATCCAGACGGTTGCGGAACTCCGGCGTGAAGCTCTTCTTGATGACTTCCATGGCATCGGTGGTGTGATCCTGCAGCGTGAAGCCAATGGACGCGCGTGAAGCGGTTTCGGCGCCAGCGTTGGTGGTCAGGATCAGGATCACATTGCGGAAGTCGGCTTTACGGCCATTGTTGTCCGTAAGGGTGCCATGATCCATGACCTGCAGCAGCAGGTTGAACACTTCCGGGTGAGCCTTCTCGATCTCGTCGAGCAGGAGCACGCAGTGGGGGGTCTTGGTGATGGCCTCGGTCAGCAGACCGCCCTGATCGAAACCGACATAACCGGGAGGCGCGCCGATGAGACGGGACACGGTGTGCCGCTCCATATACTCGGACATGTCGAAGCGTACCAGCTCCACACCCATGGCCTTGGCCAGCTGTCGCGCCACCTCGGTCTTGCCGACACCCGTAGGCCCGGCGAACAGGAAGGAGCCGACTGGCTTGTCCGGCGATTTCAGACCGGCTCGGGACAGCTTGATGGCGGTGGACAGGGATTCGATGGCCAGATCCTGACCGAAGACGGTCAGCTTGAGATCGCGCTCCAGGTTGCGCAGCAGTTCCTTGTCGGAGCTGTTGACGGTCTTGGGGGGAATCCGTGCGATCTTGGCGACGATGTCCTCGACCTGCTGGACATCGATGCGCTCGGCACGCCGGTCTTCGGGCTGCAGGCGCTGGTAAGCACCGGCTTCGTCGATGACGTCGATGGCCTTGTCGGGCATGTGCCTGTCGTTGATGTAGCGCGCGGCCAACTCGGCTGCTGCGCGCAGCGCCTCGTCGGTGTACTCGATGTGGTGGTGCTGTTCGAAGCGCCCCTTGAGGCCACGGAGGATGCCGTAGGTGTCATCCACCGACGGCTCGACGACATCGACCTTCTGGAAGCGCCGCGCCAGTGCCCGGTCCTTCTCGAAGATGCCGCGGAATTCCTGGAAGGTGGTCGAGCCGATGCAGCGGATCTCACCGGAGGACAGCAGCGGCTTGAGCAGGTTGGAGGCGTCCATCACCCCACCCGAGGCAGCCCCGGCACCGATGATGGTGTGGATCTCGTCGATGAAGAGCACCGCATGGGGGCGCTTCTTCAGTTCCGCCAGCAATGCCTTGAATCTCTTTTCGAAATCGCCGCGGTACTTGGTACCCGCCAGCAGGGCGCCAAGATCCAGGGAATAGACCACGCTGTCGGCCAGCAGGTCAGGCACCTGGCCATCGACGATGCGCTTGGCCAGGCCTTCGGCGATGGCGGTCTTGCCGACGCCTGCCTCACCCACCAGCAAGGGATTGTTCTTGCGGCGACGGGCCAGGATCTGGGCGACGCGCTCGACTTCCTGCTCGCGACCGACCAGCGGATCGATACGACCCTGACGGGCCTGCTCGTTGAGATTGCTGGCATAGGCTTCGAGCGGATTGTTGGAGGAGCTGGGCTCGGCACCCTCCTCCTCGCCCGCATCCTGGTCCTGCTCGGCTTCGGGTGCAGCGCCGGGGACCTTGGAAATACCGTGGGCGATGAAGTTGACGACGTCGATCCGGGCCACGCTTTGCTGCTTGAGCAGAAACACCGCCTGGCTTTCCTGCTCACTGAAGATCGCCACCAGCACATTGGCGCCGGTCACTTCGCGCTTGCCCGAACTCTGCACATGGAAAACTGCGCGTTGCAGAACGCGTTGGAAGCCCAGCGTCGGCTGGGTCTCGCGCTCGTCATCCTGCTGTGGGATCAGGGGCGTGGTGGAATCTATGAATTCCAACAGATCGCGGCGCAGGCGATCGATGTTGGCGCCGCAGGCTCTCAACACGGTGGCGGCCGCTTCGTTATCCAACAGCGCCAGCAGGAGGTGCTCAACGGTCATGAATTCATGACGCTTCGTCCTCGCCTCCTTGAAGGCGAGATTCAGGGTGACTTCGAGCTCACGATTCAACATAGCTTCACCTCATAGCCCAAGCAGCACAGTAGCCCAAGCAGCACAGATCTAACTTTCGATTTCGATTTCACACAACAGCGGGTGGTTGCACTCCCTCGCATATTGATTGACTTGCATGGCCTTGGTTTCAGCGACATCGCGAGTAAATGTTCCGCAGACCGCCTTTCCCTGGGTATGCACGGTAAGCATCACTTGGGTAGCGGCCTCGCGGTTCATGCTGAAATAGCTCTCCAGCACCTCTACGACGAACTCCATGGGGGTGTAGTCATCGTTATACATCAGAACGCGATATCTGGCTGGCCGTTTTAGCGCAGGTTTTGCCTCCTGCACCGCCAGGCCACCGTTGTCGCCGTCCTGATGTTGGTTGTCGTCCGCCGCCAGTCGGATGGGGTCGATTACACGCATTCTGATCGATTCCGAATTACGGGATGAATAGCAGGAAAAAAAGAGCTTGATCCACGTCTCAGCCGCCTAGTGCCTCGCCTTGACTAAGGCTGAAAGGGTGTTACAAACATCCTGTACCGACGAGGTACCAAGGGTTCCGTTGTAGTGGCGTCTGTGTGGATTCACTGGAACTGTAGTCGAATGATACTCCAGGCTTGGAGTCCTTTGCAGAGGGAGCCGGTATGCTCAGTGGCAAGGTCAAATGGTTCAACAACGCCAAAGGATATGGCTTCATCGTTGCAGATAACAGTGATGAAGACCTATTCGCTCATTACTCGGCCATTCAGATGGACGGTTACCGCACACTGAAGGCGGGCCAGGCGGTCAACTTCAATATCGTTCAGGGCCCCAAGGGCCTGCACGCCGTCGAGATACGCGCGGCCGAAGTGAGCGCACCTGCCGCTGCGCCGGCCACCAACGCTCTCGATGTACGGGACACGGTCAGTACGGAAGCCTGATCTCACGCCCCTTCGGGGGCGCCATCTCCCCCGTCGCGCCGCTGTCCTTCGCCGTGACCCAGATCGCGTTCCGGAAACATCAGGTCCCTGACCCGGTTCTTCAGCGTTCTGGCGTCGGGAAAGCCGCCGTCTCTCTTGCGCTCCCAGAGCACCTCCCCGCCACAGGCGATCTCAAAGACGCCACCGGTTCCCGGTAGCAGCGTCACCCCACCCAGATCGGTACCGAAGGTGCTGAGCAGTTCCTGAGCCAGCCAGCCCGAGCGCAACAACCATTGGCACTGGGTACAGTAGTGGATGGTGATGAAGGGTTTGGCGTCCGCCACGATACACCTCGCAAGGCCTGGGCTCCCTATAATACGCAGCCCCCGATCCTGTCCGCCATGTGGTCCATCCTATGCGCCCGTTGCTGCTGGTTGCCTGCCTTCTGCTGTCCACTCTGGCCTGGAGCGCGCCGCCGACCAAGGTCGGACTGGTGCTATCCGGCGGTGCCGCGCGGGGACTGGCGCATATCGGCGTGCTCAAAGCCCTGGAAGAACAGGGCATTCAGGTGGATGCCATCGCTGGCACCAGCATGGGTGCGGTGATCGGCGGACTCTATGCCGCCGGCTACAGCGCCGAGGAGCTGGAACGCATCGCCCTGGAAATGGACTGGGGCCAGGTGCTCTCCGACCAGCCACCGCGCAAGGACGTGCCCTTTCGCCGCAAGCAGGACGACCGGGATTTCCTGATCAAGCAGAAGCTCAGCTTTCGTGACGACGGCACCCTGGGCCTGCCCATCGGCGTGATCCAGGGGCAGAACCTGGGGATGATGCTGGAAAAGCTGTTCGTGCATACCAGTGACACCCGGGATTTCAATCAGCTGGCCATCCCCTTTCGCGCCGTGGCCACGGATATCACCAGCGGCGAGAAGGTGGTCTTCGACCATGGCCGCCTGCCCCGGGCCATTCGCGCCAGCATGTCGATTCCGGCGGTATTCGCTCCGGTGGAGATCGACGGCCGCCTGCTGGTGGATGGCGGCATGGTCGACAACATTCCCATCGATGTCGCCCGTGACATGGGTGCGCAACGAGTGGTCGTCGTGGACATCGGCACTCCCCTGCTCAAGCGCAAGGACCTGACCACGGTACTCGACGTGCTCAATCAATCCACCACCCTGATGACCCGCAACAATTCCCAGGCGCAGCTGGCGACGCTGGGCAAGCAGGACCTGCTGATCCAGCCGCCGCTGGCCAGCTATACCAGCGCCGACTTCAGCGAGGTCGAGGCACTGATCGATGCAGGCTATCGGGCGACCATGGCCATGGCGGGCGAACTGGCGGTGCTGCGCAAGGACGCGCACGGCGAACGCTCCACGGCGGTCGCGGCCGCGCGCACACCCAGCAGCCGCACCCCGGTCATCGACGCGATCCGCATCGAGAACGACTCCAAGGTCGAGGACGAGGTCATCCGGCACTATATCCGTCAGCGACTGGGCGAGCCGCTTAATGTCGAGCGCCTGCAGGACGACATGAGCACCCTCTACGGCCTGGACTATTTCGACCAGGTGGAATACCGCATCCGCCGAGACGGCCCCGGCGACAACGTGCTGGTGATCTATGCCCGCGGCAAGCGCAGCGGCACCGACTTCCTGCGACTGGGCCTGAATCTGTCGGACGACCTGCGGGGTGACAGCACCTTCAACTTCGGTGCCAGCTATCGCGTCAACGGCCTCAATCGCCTGGGCGGCGAATGGCTGACGCGGGTGCAGATCGGCGATCATCAGGAGCTCTACAGCGAGTTCTACCAGCCGCTGGACGTCGGTTCCCGCTACTTCATCGCGCCCTACGTCGGCGGCGAGGCCCGCAACATCGAACAGCTGGAACGCAACGACCCCGTCGCCGAATATCGGCGCGAACGCTATGGCTTCGGTCTGAACCTGGGTCGGCAGATCGGCAACAAGGCCGAGGTACGGCTGGGTATCGGCCACGACTGGGGCAGTACCAAGGTGCATGTCGGACCGCGCGATACGCCGGAGGAATCCTTCACCGAAAGCTTCTACGAATTGCGCTATTCCCTGGACGATCTGGACGACGTGAACTTCCCGCGTGAGGGCCAGGACCTGGCACTGACACTCAAGCAATTCGATCCAAGCCTGGGCTCCGACTCCCGCTACCGCCAACTGGATCTGCATCTGAACAAGGCGCTCAGCTACGGCTACAACACCTTCGTGCTGGGTGGCGGTCTAGGGCGGACGCTGTCGACCGACAGCGACACCAATGTGGTGACCAGCAGCTTCCTGCTGGGTGGCGCCTGGCAACTTTCCGGCTATCGGCAGGACGCCCTGTCCGGCCAGAATTACGGTCTGGCGCGGCTGATCTACTACCACCAGCTCACCCAGAGATCGCTGTTTCCGCTGGACACCCCGGTCTATCTGGGCGGCAGCCTGGAAAAGGGACGGATCTGGAATCGGGATGACGACTACGACAGCGGCAACATCAGCGCGGCCAGCCTGTTCCTCGGACTGGACACGCCCCTGGGACCGCTCAAGTTCACCTATGGTCTGAGCGACCAGGGCCAGCACGCCTTCTACATCAACCTGGGCAACAGCTTCTGATCAGGCGATCCGGGAGAGCAGGATCTCGGCCCGTTCGCGCTGGCTGTCACTGCCTTCGCTGACGATTTCCTGCAACAGCGAGGTGGCGTGCTGGACGTCACCCTGGTCGAGACAGGCCTCGGCCTCGGCAAACCGCCGGGCGATGGTATCGGCCATGAAGTGCTCATCGAGACTCAGGTCCAGTTCCATGACCGCAGGCAGCTCACCGAGTCCCTCGGGCAAATCGTCCTCCAGGGTGACTTCCAGGGCGTCGGCCTGCTTCCAGCCAGAATCGGCGTCCAGCTCCTCGGTTAGGGCGATGGCTTCGTCGAGGCTCAGGTCGGCCAGATCCAGATCGTAGTGCTCCTCGGTCACCGGCGCGGGTACCGCCGGCTCGGCGAACTGCAATTCCGCCGACCATTCGCTGGCCGGCGCATCGAAGGCTGGCAGGTCGAGGTCCAGATCGTCCTCTAGCAGGGACTCCACCGGATCGGCGGACATCCCGGGAAACTGGGCATGCAGGACCGCCAGACTCGCCGCCACGCCTCCCAGCGCCAGAAAACGCTGTTCGTGCTCCCTGAATGCCGGAGCCTCGCCCAGGGTGGCCAGCACCCGGAGCAGCAGCAGCCGCAGATCCTGGCGACGATCGTCTTCGACGAGGCCGCTTTCCAGCACTTCCCGCGCCTGGCCGTAGCGGCCATAGGCGATGTAGATCTCCGCACGACCGGCATGATCGTCGACCGGCGCCGGGCTGGCGGCGACGGCTGTGGGCTTGGCCTTCGACTTGGCGATCACCGGCTGAGTAGCGGCCAGCACAGGCTCAGGCAAGGGCTCGACCATTTCGACACTTTCGACGTCACCCGCGTCGTCGAAGACGACGTCTTCCGTCTGCCGCCGGCGCCACCAGAGCACACCGGCCAGGGCCAGCAGGGCCGCGCCACCCGCTAACAACAGCGAGCGCAGTGACAACAGACCTTCGTCGGTGCTGCCCGCGGTAGGACTGGAGGCGACGGGCGCCGCCTGAGCGGCAGGGCTTTCCGGTGCCGGCGTCGCGGGTACGGGCGTCGGCGTGGCCAGGGCCACCGAACGCGCCTGCTTCAATTGCTGCTGCAGACCTTCACGGTCCTGCTGGAGCTGCTCGATCATCACCTCTTTCTGTGCCAGCAATGCGTCGTAACGCTCCTGCAGCTGGGTCAGCTGACCTTCCAGGTCGCCAACCTGACGCCCGAGGTCCTGCGTCACCAGCAGGGGCTTGGTGTCTTCGGCAGAGCTTCCGGCCGGCTGCGGCGCCGCTACTGGAGGCGCCACTGATTCCGGTGCCGGTGCCGGCGCAGCGACGGGTGCTGCGGCCGGTGCTGGCGCAGCAGGTGCAGGTCCCGGTGCCAGGGCGGGCGCCGTGGCGACTGGTGCGGCGGGTACCGGGCTGGGTGCGGGCGGCGTGGTCCTGGCGACTACCGGCTGCCGCGGCGCAGGTTCGCTGACACCCACGGGCAGGCGCAGGCGCTGACCGGCCTTGAGTCGTCCGGGATCATTGTTGGCGAAGGACGCCGGATTGAGGGCGAACAGATCGGCCATGAGCTGCTCGACCGATCGATTGGCCATTGGCCCCAGGCGCTTGGCGATGCTCCAGAGGGTATCCCTGGGACGCGTCTGGTAAACGCCCTCCCCAGCGGATAGGTCTGGCGAGGGCGCCAGCCCCTGGCGCGGTGCAGATACGGTTTGGCGGACCACCGGATCGGCGGCCGGGGCAGCGGCGCGAGCGGACGCCGCCTGGACGCGCGCCGGGGCGGTACTGGCGACGCTGGTGGGCGTGCCACCACTGCGCGGTGGATCCACCAGCAGGGTGAATTCGCGCAGCTGCTTGCCACCCGGCTGCTCGAGCTGAACGATGAAGCCCAGATAGGGCTCGACCAGTGAGCGGCGGGAGGTCACTTCGACATAGCTGCCCGCCGCCGTGCGCAGGTGCGGAGTGAACTTCAGATCGTCGAGGAACTGGGTACGATCCACACCGGCTTGTGCGAACGCCTCGTTCGCCGCAAGGTGGATGCGGAAGTCCCCGGCATCGGCATCGCCGAGGTTGACCAGCTCGATCCGTGCACGCAGGGGTTCGTTGAGAGCTGACTGCAGGGTGATGCCCCCCAGGCCGAGCGCGAGCGCCGCTTGAGGAAGAGTGGTCAGCGCAGCGGCCGACAGGATGACAAAGGCAAGGGGACGGCGTTTCGCGACCATGGATACCGCTGCGTCAGGTATTCGAAGAAACCGGTGTTTTAGCGCGGTGGCTCACAAAAATCGCCTCCGCCACGCTGGAACGTAGCATCGATACCGACAGACGGCAAACCGATGACCAGCAGCGCGAAAAGGACGGCTGCGGATGGGATGGAGCGCTAGCGGCGATGCCAGACGCTCCGGCCAGATCCAGTACCTGTGCTGGGTGAAGGTACCGGGACGGAGCGAGCCGCCAGACGGCGGTCAGCCGCGCTCGAGATTGGCGAGGACGCGCTGGTGCACCTGCTGGCAGATGGCGATCTCTTCATCGTCGAGACCACTGAGCAGCTCCTTGCGCAGGGCCTCGGCGATGGTCTCGATCTTCTCAATCAGCGGACCGGCTTCCTGGGTCAGCATGATGCGCTTGGCACGACGGTCCTCGGTGACCGCCAGGCGCTTGACCAGCCCCTGCTTTTCCAGGCCGTCCAGCAAGCGGGCCAGGGTCGGCCCCTCGATGCTGATGCTTTGGGCCAGTTCACGCTGGGTGGGCTGGACCCCCTTCATCCGCGCCAGGTTCAGCAACACCTGCCAGCGCGCCTGAGACAACCCCAGGTGACTCAGGCGACGGTCGAGCTCGGCGCGCCAGGCACGGGAGACATGAAAGATCTGGCGGCCGAACAGGTGTGGATCGGTAGTCATTCAGGCTAAACCTTGTACTTGGATTTTCTCATTATTCTGGGTGTAGGCCCTGCGGAGCAACCGCCGTCCTCAGCTAGTCGGCCAACTCGGCCTGCAGGGCAGCCCGCACACAGTACAGCGCGCCACTGGCCACCCGCCCTTCGAAACGCGGGGCGATCTGGGCTACCGGCGGCAATTCGCCTTCGTCTTCGAGGAAGGCATCCTGGATTTCCGCCAGCAGCTCCTCCGGCAGGTCCAGGGCCTGCTCCAGAGCGATCTGCTGTTGGGCAATGGCTTCGGCCAATAGTGCATAGACATTCTTTTCAGAGCAATTCAGTTGGCGCGCGGCCTGCTCCGGGGTCATGCCGGCGCGTACCAGGGTCAGCACCTCGTGACGCACGTCGGCGACCGGAGTCGGCGCCGCACCACCGTCATTAAGGGCGTCGAGAAAGGCCTGGCCATAGCGCTCCAGCTTGCGGGCACCCACACCGCTGACGCGACTCATCTCGTCCAGCGAGCGCGGCTGGCTGCGCAGCATCTCCAGCAGGGTGGCGTCGGGAAAGATCACATAGGGCGGTACCGAGTGCTCTTCGGCCAGCTTGCGTCTCAGGGTGCGCAACACTTCCCACTGCTCGCGTTCGTCGGCACGTACCAGCTGGCTGGCGGCGCTGGCCGAGGAGCCGCTACTCGCGCCACGCCCGCGCTGAGGCTTGGGATCACGACGCAATTCGATGCGGACTTCGCCTCGCAGCAGGGGGCGGCAGCTTTCGGTCAGGCGCAGGCCGCCATAGCCGTCGACGTCCACCTCGGCCAGGCCACGGGCGACCAACTGGCGGAACAGGGTGCGCCACTCGTCTTCGCCGCGCGCCTTGCCCAGGCCGAACACCGCCAGGCGTTGATGGCCGAGACTGACGATCTTTTCGGTCTCGCGACCGAGCAGGATGTCGACCAGGTGCCCTACCCCGTAGCGCTGACCGCTGCGGTAGATGGCCGATAGCGCCTGGCGCGCCGGCTCGGTGGCATCCCAGGTCTCGACGGTGTCGATGCAGTTGTCGCAATGGCCACAGGGCTGCGGCAGGTGCTCGTCGAAATAGGCCAGCAACACCTGGCGCCGGCAGCGGGTTTCTTCGCACAGGGCCAGCATGGCTTCGAGCTTATGCCGCTCGATGCGCTTGTGGCGCTCGTCGCCTTCGGAGTTCTGCATCATCTGCCGCAACAGCAGTACGTCCTGCAGGCCGTAGGCCATCCAGGCGTCGGCGGGCAGGCCATCCCGCCCGGCGCGACCGGTTTCCTGGTAGTACGCCTCCAGGCTCTTGGGCAGGTCGAGGTGGGCGACGAAGCGCACGTTGGGCTTGTCGATGCCCATGCCGAAAGCGATGGTGGCCACCATGATCAACCCTTCCTCGTTGAGGAAACGCTTCTGGTTGGCGGCGCGGACGTCGTTGGGCAGGCCAGCGTGATAGGGCAAGGCGGGGAAGCCCTGATTGCTGAGCTGCTCTGCCACCTCCTCCACCTTCTTGCGCGACATGCAGTAGACGATGCCAGCATCGCCGCGACGCTCGGCGAGAAAGGCCAGCAATTGCTTGCGCGGCGCTTCCTTGGGCACGATGCGGTAGAAGATGTTGGGACGATCGAAGCTGGAGAGAAAGCGCTCGGCCTCTTCCAGGTGCAGACGGCTGGCCATCTCCTCGCGGGTGCGAGAATCCGCGGTGGCAGTGAGCGCCAGGCGCGGCACGCCGGGAAAATGTTCGGCCAATTGCCCGAGCTGCATGTATTCCGGGCGGAAGTCATGGCCCCATTGGGATACGCAGTGGGCTTCGTCGATGGCGAACAAGGCGATGGGCAGGCGCTTGAGGAAATCCAGCATGCGCGGCTGCACGAGGCGCTCGGGCGCCAGATAGAGCAGCTTGATCTCACCGCGCTCCAGCTGCGCGGCGACGGATCTCTGCTGTTCGCCGGTCATGGTGGAGTTGAGCGCGGTCGCTGACACGCCCAGTTCCAGCAGGGTGGCGACCTGGTCGTCCATCAGCGCGATCAGCGGCGAGACCACCACAGCCACGCCGGGCCGCAGGAGGGCCGGCACCTGGTAGCACAGGGACTTGCCGCCGCCCGTGGGCATCAGTACCAGCGCATCGCCACCGCTGGCCACACGCTCGATGATCCGGGCCTGGTTGCCACGGAACGCGTCGTAGCCAAAGACGTCTTTAAGGATGCGCAGCGCAGGTTCTGACATGAAGCCTCCTCGAATGGAACGGCCATTATACGGATGCCGAGGTCGCTGCGGCGGTGCTTTTCCGTCGGCCGGCGCCGGGCCGTCAGGTTCGACGTGACCGGGGCGCTCGTCTACAATTCCGGCCGTTCTGCCCTTTCGAATCCTTTCCGAGGTAAGTAGCCGATGTCCTTCGCCGAACAATTGACCCGTCTGCGCGATTTTCTCGATGCAGACGATCTGCACGAAGAAGCGCTCGACTACGTAGCCGCCCATGGCTACCTGACCGCCCTGTCCATCTGCCCGGAAGAGGTTCCCGAACGCGAGTGGATCGACGCCCTCTTCGCCGAGCCGCCGCAGTATCGCGACGCCGCCCAGCAGGAGGAGATCGAGCGCTCCCTGGTGCAGCTCAAGGCGCATATCCTGCGCGTGCTGGGCAGTGACGAAGAGCTGGACCTGCCCTGTGACCTGGATCTCGGCCCCGAGCCGGACGACTCCGAACTGCGCGGCTGGTGCATCGGCTTCATGGAAGGCGTGTTCCTGCGCGAAGCCGTATGGTTCGAAGACGCCGAAGACGAGGTCAGCGAGCTGCTGCTGCCGATCATGGTAGGTTCGGGTCTGTTCGACGAACAGCCGGAGTTCTCCGAGATCGCCCAGGACCGTCGCCTGGTCGCCGACATGATGGTGCAGATCCCGGAATTGCTGACCCAGCTGTTCCTGCTGTGCCATTCCCCCGAAGAAAAGCCGGCGCTGCTCAAGCCGCGTCACTGAGCGATGGACGAGGCCACCCCCAGACCCCGCCAGCGCAAGGGCTGGGTCCGCTACCTGCTGCTGGGCCTCGGCTGGCTCAGCGTGGCCCTGGGCATCATCGGCGCCTTTCTGCCCTTGCTGCCCACCACGCCCTTCCTGCTCCTGGCCGCGGCCTGCTTCATGCGCAGCTCGGAGCGCTTCTATCTGTGGCTGATCAACCACAAATGGTTGGGGCCATGGGTCAAGCCCTATCTGGAAGGCGAAGGCATCCCGCTCAAGGGCAAGGTCTACGCCATCGTCGCCATGTGGATCAGCGTGGGGTTTTCCTGCTGGCTGGTGCCCTACGTCTGGGCACGGGTAGCGGCCTTCACCAGCTGCGCGGCGGTGACAGTCTACCTGCTCCGGCAGAAGACCCGGCGCTAGCCGCGCGACCGGCGTGAAAAAAGGGCGATCAGTGATGATCGCCCTTTTTTCATGGGAAACGCAGCGCGCTCAGGCGGCCCTGGCCATGGGGGTCGGCGGTGCCTGATCGGGGACGGTGGGCTCGCCCGGCTCGCTGGGCTGGATGGGCGCCGGATCGGGCTGATCGGGTTCACCGCCAGCACGGGGCATGGCAAGGCTGGCGAATTCGTCGTGCTGGCGGATCGGGAAGCGGGACATGGGGTGACTCCTCTGCTGACTCTCTCTAGGTAGAGTGGTCCGGCACCCGGGTAATTCCCTCAGTCGCGCGGCTCTGCGCCGCCATGATTGCGTGCAAAGGTTTCCGGCCCCATGGCGGCGATCTGGCCGTCGATCAGCGCCTCGAAAGGCGCCAGCAGGGCATCGAAGCGGCGCGGCGCTTCCAGCGCATTCAACGCCGCGACCACGGCCTCCACGGTCGACAGCGCATCCGGCGCCGGGGCCTTGCGCACCCGGTAGCGCGAGGGTGCGCCAGGCGGCAGGGTGAGCCTGGGCAGGGCCGCCAGCAGCGGATTGGCGTGCAGCAGCAAGCGCGCCTTGCGCCAGGTGCCGTCGGGAATCACCAGCAGCCGTGGTACTTCGGTCACGGCAGCGGGCGGCAGCAGGTCCACCGTGACCGCCTCGGGTCCGGGAAACAGCAACCAGGCGTCATGATCGGCGAGCCAGAGCGGCAGGTCGGCAAAGGTCTCGCCAATCTCCAGCTGCGCATTGCCGAGCCCCAGGGCGGCCAGGCGCGCCGTATTGAGCGGATGGCGCCGCTCGCTGGGATGCTGCAGCAGCAGCACCCGGGTGCGATTGGCCAGGGCAGGAATCAGCGCGCACAGGCAGAGCGACAGGGGACGCTGGCAGCGGGCGCAGGCGGGACGGGACATCAGGCCTTCCGGAGCGAATCGGGGCGGCGATCATACCGGATCGCCGCCGCCCTGCTCCGCTCTAGCGATTGAAGCGCGCGGTGAGATCGTGCAGGTAGTCGGCCATGCCTTCCAGTTCGCGACTCAGTTCCGAGCCGCGACGGGCCTGGGCCGAGCTGTGATCGGAGAGTTCGGCGATGCGGCTGATCTGGCGATTGATATCCTCCGACACGTGACTCTGCTCTTCTACCGCGGTGGCCATCTGCTGGCTCATGGCGGTGATGAGGCTGACCGAGGCACTGATGCCTTCCAGGGATTCGCGCACCGCCGCCGAGTGACGTTCGCTCTGGCGCGAGGTCTCTTCGCCACGACTGGCGGTGGCCACGGCGCGGTCGGCGTTGGCCTGCAGGTTGGCGATGATCTGGTGGATCTGTTCGGTGGATTCCCGGGTACGCGAGGCCAGCGAGCGGACCTCGTCGGCCACCACGGCGAAACCGCGACCGGCTTCGCCGGCCCGGGCAGCCTCGATGGCGGCGTTGAGCGCCAGCAGGTTGGTCTGTTCGGCGATGGCGGTGATGACGTCGGCGACACTGCCGATGCTCTGGGTCGAGTTGGCCAGCTCGCCCACCGCCTGACCGATGTCGCTGACCGCCGCGCCGAGTTCGCGCATGGAGGTCAGGCTTTCTTCGGCCTTGTCACGCCCGGAGTGCACCAGGCTCTCGGCATTGGCGGCGGCCTGGGCGGTCTCCTGGACGTTCTGCGAGACCTCGTGGATGGTGGAGGTCATCTGAGTGATGGCGGCGGCGGACTGGTCGGTCTCGTGGCGCTGTTGTTCCAGCAGCTCGGCCTCGGACTGGGCCAGCTGGGAGGATTCGCGGGCCTTCAGGCGCACGCTGTCGCCAACGTCGGCCAGGCGGGTCAGGGCCGTCTGCAGCCGCGCAGCCTCGCTGTGCAGCGCCAGATCCAGGCGCGCTGGGGCGCCGACCTGATCACTGTAGGTCGGGGCGACCACGGCACTGGAAAACATCTTTGGATGATCGGCGAGGATGCGTTCGATGCTGGCGCGCTGGCGATACAGCTGGTGCGCGCTGATGCCCAGCAGGGCAGCGACAATGAGCACCGTTTGCGCGGGGTCATTCAGCACGAAGTGGCCGCCGAGGATGACGCCAATGGCTGCCACCGTCGACCAGCAGGCGGCGATGGCGCTGCCCAGGCGGCGAGTCATGGGCACGGGCGCCTTGCCGGCATTGATGCGGGCATAGAGTTCGCCGGCGCGACGGACTTCGCTGGCGCTGGGCAGCGAACGCACGGACTCGTAACCGATCACCCGGCCCTGCTCGAGGATCGGGGTGACATAGGCGCTCACCCAGTAGAAATCACCGTTCTTGCAGCGATTCTTGACGATGCCCATCCACGGCTTGCCCTCCTTGAGGGTCGCCCACATGTGGCCGAACACCGGCGGCGGCATGTCGGGATGACGCACCAGATTGTGCGGACTGCCGATCAGCTCCTCCCGGGTATAGCCACTGATGGCGATGAAGGCCTCGTTGCAGTAGGTGATGTTCCCCTGCAGGTCAGTGGTGGAGATGAGTCGTTCTTCTTCCTTGAAGGTACGGCCTTGCTGGGTGACCGGCAAATTCGTGCGCATGCGGGTGCCTTATCTAGCGGGTTATCTACTCCGTGCGACATCAACCAATTCAATGGTGGCCAACTGCCGTCACAGGCGCCGACGGTAACCATTTGGTTATCGTCATACTAGGTATCGGCATGTTGCATCTGGGCTTTAAGGATGCGCTGAAAACTCTGGATAAGCGGCTCCTTTCCGCGCCCTCGACGGCTGATGAGGGAGAACGGCGCCTGATAGCCAAAGGTGGCCGGTTGCAGGGCCTTGAGCCGCCCCTGGTCGACCCAGGCGTGGACATAGTGCTCCGGGAGATAGCCGATATAGGCACCCGAGAGGATGAGGATCAACTGCGCTTCCATGCTTTCCACGGTGGCGGCGCTTTCCTTGAAGCCATGGCGAGCCAGCTCGGCCTGACTCCAGTAGCCGCGTCGCACCATCCGCTGGCGGGTGATCATCTCGGCCGGGATGCGCCGCTCCTGGAACAGTGGATGCCGATCACTGCAATACAGCCAGTGCTGCTCGCGATACAGCGGCTGGTAGACCACCCCGTTCATCCGCGCGGAAAAGGCACCCACGGCGAGATCCAGCCGTCCCTCCAAGACGCCGAGCTGCAATTCATAGGGGCTGGTCACGGCCAGGTGCAGATGCACGCCGGGATAGTCATGGGTGTAGCGGCCAATCACCTGTGCCAGCGGCAGCGCCGGTTCGCTGGACAGCGAATCCAGCACGCCGAGGTTGAGGGTGCCGCTCAGTTCGCCCCTGAGGGTGGTGGCATAGCGTTCGAAGCTCTCGATCTCGCCCAGGATGCGCAGGGTTTCCTGATGGAAGAGTTCACCCTTGCTGGTCAGGGCGAAACCGCCCCGGCCGCGATGACAGAGGGTGACGCCGAGCTGACCCTCCAGCTGGCTCATGTAGGTGCTGATGGCCGAGGTGGACAGGTTCAATTCCTGCTGCGCCGCGGCGAATCCCTGGTGGCGAACCACGCAGGCGAACAGCTTGAGCAGGCGGATGTCGTGGAGGGCATTGGCCATGGCGGACTCCGGTGGACGCAGCCCGGCAGTCTAGCCATTAGTTCAGAAATCTCTGAAGTGATTTTTTGTCCGGGCCGATTCTTCAGCCGCCATCGGCTTTGCACAATCGGGACATCACTACGACGAGGATGACCCGTGGAAAAGATCCTGCACCAGCCGCTGGGCGGCAACGAGATGCCCCGTTTCGGCGGCATCGCCAGCATGCTGCGACTGCCCCACCTCGCCTCCCCTCAAGGCCTCGATGCCGCCTTCATCGGCATCCCGCTGGACATCGGCACCTCGCTGCGCTCCGGCACCCGCTTCGGTCCGCGCCAGCTGCGCAGCGAATCGGTGATGATCCGGCCCTACAACATGGCCACCGGCGCGGCGCCCTTCGATTCCCTGAGTGTCGCCGACCTGGGCGATGTGGCCATCAATACCTTCAACCTGCTGGACACGGTGCGCCTGATCGAAGCGCATTACGACCGGGTGCTGGAGCACGGCGTCATCCCCCTAACCCTGGGCGGCGATCACACCCTGACCCTGCCGATCCTGCGCGCCATGAAGAAGAAGTACGGCAAGATCGGCCTGGTGCACGTGGATGCCCACGCCGACGTCAACGAGCACATGTTCGGCGAGAAGATCGCCCATGGCACCACCTTCCGCCGCGCGGTGGAGGAAGGCCTGCTCGACTGCGACCGGGTGGTGCAGATCGGCCTGCGCGCCCAGGGCTATGCCGCCGACGATTTCGACTGGTGCCGCGAGCAGGGCTTTCGGGTGGTGCAGGCCGAGGAGTGCTGGCACAGATCGCTGACGCCGCTGATGGCCGAGGTGCGCGAGCGGGTCGGGGGCGGCCCGGTGTATCTGTCCTATGACATCGACAGCATCGACCCGGCCTGGGCGCCGGGGACCGGCACGCCGGAGATCGGCGGCCTGACCACCATCCAGGCACTGGAGATCATCCGCGGCTGCCGAGGACTCGAGCTGGTGGGCTGCGACCTGGTCGAGGTCTCGCCGCCCTATGACACCACCGGCAATACCGCGCTGCTCGGCGCCAACCTGCTCTACGAGATGCTCTGCGTGCTGCCGGGGGTCGCCTACCGCTGACGCTCCAAGGTGCGGCGACCCGCCATGACGGTCGCCCACCCGCTGTCTTTTCGCTGCCGAACACCGGCGGACCGCCTGGTCCGCCGACAACAAGAACGCGGGTCCGGCCTGCGTATAACCGTGTCGAGGCGTCATCCATGGACCATCATGACGGCATCACCCGTATCGAAACCTTTGGCGTCGAGCAGATTCCCGACCACGAACGCCATGCCACACCCTTCGACCTGTTCCGCCTGATCTTTGGCGGGGCCAACACCTTCGCCACCGCCGTGCTCGGCAGCTTTCCGATCCTGTTCGGCCTGTCCTTCCAGGCCGGGGTGCTGGCCATTGCGAGCGGGGTCCTGTGTGGCGCGCTGATCCTCGCGCCCATGGGGCTGTTCGGCGCGCTCAACGGCACCAACAACGCCGTCTCCTCCGGCGCCCATTTCGGCGTCCACGGCCGTATCGTCGGCTCCTTTCTCTCGCTGCTGACCGCCATCGCCTTCTTTTCGCTGTCGGTCTGGAGTTCCGGCGATGCCCTGGTGGGCGGTGCCCAGCGCCTGGTCGGACTGCCGGAGAACGCGCTCAGCCTGGGGCTGGCCTATGGGCTGTTTGCCGTGCTGGTGCTGACGGTGTGCCTCTATGGCTTTCGCTTCATGCTGTGGGTCAACAAGATCGCCGTGGTCAGTGCCAGCCTGCTGTTCCTGCTCGGCATCCCGGCCTTCGCCGGCAGCTTCGACGCCGGTTACGCCGGCACCCTGCAAGCGGGTCAGCCGGGCTTCTGGGCAGCCTTTGTCGGCGCGGCCCTGGTGGCCATGAGCAATCCGGTGTCCTTTGGCGCCTTTCTCGGCGACTGGTCGCGCTACATTCCGCGGCAGACGCCCCGCCTGCGCATCCTGCTGGCGGTGATCGCGGCCCAGGCCGCCACCCTGATCCCCTTCCTGTTCGGCCTGGCCACCGCCTCGCTGGTGGCGACCAGGGCACCCGACTACATCGCGCAAAACAACTATGTGGGCGGCCTGCTGGCCATCGCGCCTACTTGGTACTTCCTGCCGGTATGCCTGCTGGCGATCATCGGTGGCCTGTCCACCGGCACCACCGCGCTCTATGGCACCGGCCTGGATCTCTCCAGCGTGCTACCCCGGCTGCTGACCCGGGTTCGGGCGACCCTGCTGATCGGGCTGGCGGCCATCGCCTTCATCTTCATCGGGCGCTTCAGCTTCAACCTGGTGCAGAGCGTCTCCACCTTTGCCGTGCTGATCGTGACCTGCACCAGCCCCTGGATGGTGATCATGATCCTCGGGCTGGTGGTCCGCCGCGGCTTCTATTGCCCGGACGATCTGCAGGTGTTCACCCGGGGCGAGCAGGGTGGCCGCTACTGGTTCCACCATGGCTGGAACTGGCGCGGCATGGGCGCCTGGATTCCCAGCGCCCTGCTCGGGCTGGCCTTCGTCAACCTGCCCGGCCAGTTCGTGGGCCCCCTGGGCGCGCTGGCCGGCGGCATCGACCTGAGCCTGCCCCTGGCCCTGGGCAGCGCCGCCCTGCTCTACCTGATTTTGCTCCTGCTGTTCCCGGAACCGGTTGCCGTCTATGGCCCGGCCGGTGCACGGCGCCCCAGACGCCGACGTGCCCGCGCAACACCTCCAGGCATCCGCGCCGCCTGATCCCGAACCCTGTCATGGGGCCGGCGCGCCCGGCCTTGCTCAGCCCTACAAGAGATCCCGTCAATGATCCTGGATATTTCCGTCGTCCTGGCCTATGCCCTGGCCATGTTGTTGCTCGGCTGGTACGGCATGCGCCGTGCCCGCAATCAGGAGGAATTCCTCGTCGCCGGCCGCAACCTCGGTCCGGCCTGCTACCTGGGCACCATGGCCGCCACGGTGCTGGGTGGCGCCGCCACCGTGGGCACGGTGCGCCTGGGCTACGTCCACGGGCTGTCCGGCTTCTGGCTGTGCGCCATGCTGGGTGGTGGCATCCTGGTGCTCAATCTGTTTCTCGCCAAACCCCTGCTGAAGTTGCGTATCTACACCGTGACCCAGGTGCTGGAACGGCGCTATACGCCCCTGGCCCGGCAGGCCAGCGCCGCCATCATGTTCGTCTATGCGCTGATGCTGAGCGTGGTCTCGGTGCTGGCCATGGGCACGGTGATCCAGGTGCTGTTCGAGCTGCCCTTCTGGAGCGCCATCCTGCTCGGTGGCAGCGTGGTGGTGATCTATTCCAGCATCGGCGGCATGTGGTCCCTGACGCTGACCGACATCGTCCAGTTCGTCATCAAGACCGCAGGCCTGATGTTCGTGCTGCTGCCGATCTGCCTGACCCGGGTCGGTGGCTGGGATGCCCTGGTGGCCAAACTGCCGGCCAGCGCCTTCGCCCTGACCACCCTTGGCTACGACACCATCTTCACCTACTTCCTGATCTATTTCTTCGGCATCCTCATCGGCCAGGACATCTGGCAGCGGGTCTTCACCGCGCGCAGCGAGGGTGTAGCGCGCGTGGCGGGCAGCCTGGCCGGCGTCTATTGCGTGATCTACGGCCTGGTGGGCGCACTGATCGGCATGTGCGCCCGGGTGCTGCTGCCGGATCTCGCCGACGCCAACAACGCCTTCGCCGCCATCGTCCGCAGCGCCCTGCCGGACGGCATCCGCGGCCTGGTGATCGCCGCTGCCCTGGCCGCCATGATGTCCACCGCCAGTGCCGGCCTGCTGGCGGCCTCCACCACCCTGACCGAGGACCTCCTGCCGCGACTGCGCGGCGGCCGGGCCTCGACCCTGGGCATGGCCCGGTTGTTCACCCTGCTCACCGGTCTCGCCGTGCTCGCCATCGCGCTGCTGGTCAATGACGTCATCGGCGCCCTGACCTTGGCCTACAACCTGCTGGTAGGTGGCATCCTGGTGCCGCTGCTGGGGGCCATCCTCTGGCCGCGCGCCACCACAGCAGGTGCCCTGGCCAGCATGCTGCTGGGTTCCGGCGCGGACATCGTCTTCATGCTCAAGGACGGCCTGGAGGCCAATACGCCGATCTATTTCAGCCTCGGCCTGAGTCTGGTCAGCTTCGTGCTGGTGAGTCTGCTCACGGCACGTACCCAGGTGGCGCCGCGGCCTGCCTGACCGGCCGCTGCTGCTGCGCGAGCGCCATGACGAGGCGCTCCGACCCCCGGAGCAAGCTAGGCCACCGAACTGCGGGTGCGCTGCACCGCCTGGACCTCGCTCAGGATCAGGCCGCTGGCGGGGCGCATCGGCATCCGCGCCAGATCGATGCGCAGATCCTGGGTTGGCACCTGGTAGGTCATGTCCTGCAGCAGCAGGCGCAGGGCGGAGGTCATGAGCGCCAGGGCGATGCCTTCGCCCGGACAGCGGTGCTGATGGGCCACATCGCCGCCGCCCTGGGGTACGAAGGCGGCACCTGGGATCGCCTCGGCGACAAAGCGCGTGGGCTCGAACACCTCGGGACGCTCCCAGCTGCGCGGATCGCGATTGGTGCCATAGAGATCCAGCAGGACGCAGGTGCCGCGGCGGAAGGCGACGCCGTGCCATTCGAAGGTTTCCCGTACTCGCGCCACGGTGAAGGGAAAGAAGGCGTAGAAGCGTCGCACCTCCTGGGCGAAAGGCAACCGGGCGGCGGGATCGGCCCGCAACCGTTCGCGCCAGGCCGGTTGCTTGTAAAGCGCCAGGGCGGCAAAGGTGGAAAAGCGTGCTACGGCCACCGTTGGCCGCAGCACATTGAGCAGCTCCACCGCGGCCACCCGTGGCGACAACGGCTGACCATCCGGCTCCCGGTGCTGCGCGATCAGCGCCAGGGCGCTGCCAGTCGGTGCCGGCTGCTTGCGGGCCTGCTCGACCTGCCCGCCAAGCCAGCGCTCCAGCCGCCGACGTGCCCGGCGAGCGCCCAGGTTGGCCAGGCCTGGGCTGCCGGCGCCTTCGAGCAGCGCGACCAGGTCGGCACAGCGCTGCCCCTCCTCTTCCGGGGCCAGGGTGACGCCCGCCCAGTCGCAGACCGCGCGGGTATAGAGGCGATGCAATTCGTCCAGCAGGATAATCTCGCCGCGGCTCTGCCAGCTGGGCAGCCTGGCGCGCCACTCCCGTTCCACCCGGGTGATCAAGGCCTCCACCCGCGCCGGCCGGGTAATCTCAAGGAAGAGCGCCTTGCGCTGGCGGTGAGCCGCACCATCCAGGCCCTGGACGCCGCCTTCGCCGAACAGTGTCTGGCGCAGTGACCGGGGCGCGGCATCCACTCGGGTGAAACGTTCCTCACGATAGAAGAGCTCCACCGCCGCCTGGCCACGCAGACAGAGGATGGGCTGCAGGAACAGCCGGGTGGCGAAGACATCGCTATCCAGGCGATCGCAGCGATTGCTGATGAAGGCATAGCCTTCGCGCAACAGTGCCAGGCTCGAATCGAAAGCCGAGAGCGGTGGCAGGATGGACATCGAGAGCTCCAGGGGAGGGAAAGGTCCTGCCCGTGGGACCGCGGGCAAGCGGCGCCGGTGCCTCCGCTGCGCTTGCTGTTTTTGCAGCGACGCCGCGACGATATCGGGTCGCCGCATTCGAACGCTGGCGGTCGAGCGGAGGTCCACGCAGCAGGGGCCGTCGTCGCGACGCTCCGCATTCCGGACAAGGCTCTCGCGTTTGAACCCCACCCGTCGTTCCCGTCTGCAACTCCTTCTTCTGCTGACCCTGGCCGTCCTTACCCTGGCGCTCGGCTGGTCCCCCTTGGACCGTTTCACCTGGACGATCGAGCAGCTACTGGTGATCATCGCCGTGCTGGGCGTGGCCCTGGTCCAGCGACGGCTTCGGCTGTCGGCCAGCGCCAGCCTGCAACTCTTCGGCTTTCTGGTGCTGCACCAGATCGGCGCCCACTACACCTATTCCCGGGTGCCCTACGACGACGCCTGGCAGGCCCTGACCGGTTACCGGCTGACCGAGGTCCTGGATCTGCAGCGCAACCACTACGACCGGCTGGTCCACCTCGCCTATGGCCTGCTGTTGGCCCGGCCAACTCGGGAAGTGGTCCAGGGCCTGACCGGGCTGCGCGGCTGGCGGAGCGCCTATGTGGCCCTGGAATTCATCCTGGCCTCCTCAGCCGGTTACGAATTGATGGAATGGCTGGGCGCCGATCTGCTGGCGGGCGACGCCGCGGAAGCCTTCGTCGGTGCCCAGGGCGACCCCTGGGACGCGCAAAAGGACATGGCCCTGGCCTTCGTTGGCGCCCTGCTGTCGCTGGTCTGCCGCCATGGCTGGCCCGGTCGCCGCGGGACCGGCCATGGCGCTGACTCGCCCTAGCGGGCGATCACGGGTTCCAGGGCTTCCAGCCAGCAGACCACCGCCACGGCGCCGCCATCGGGAATGCCGCGGGCCCGTTCGCCCAGGTAACTGGCGCGACCCTGGGCCGGCAGCATCTCGGCGGTAGCCGCGGCGCCCTCGCGAGCGGCAGCGAGGGCCGTGGCAAAGGCCTGCGCCGGGCTGGCACCAGCCCGGGCACCGTCCGACAGGGCATCCGCTGCCGGTCGCAAGGCATCGAGCATGGTGCGCTGGCCCGGTTGGGCGCCGCCGAGTTCGGCAAGGGCCTGGACGCCGCCATCGAGCGCTTCGGCCCATTGAGCCAGCGTGGGTCGCTCCACCCCGTCCAGCACCTGGGCGGCGCGGACCAGGGCGCAGGCGTAGAAGGGTCCGGAGCTGCCGCCGATGGCGCGGCGCAGAGCCTGCCCCATGGCTGCCAGGGCACTGGCCGGGGCGTACCAGGCGCTGGCTGGCAAGGCGCGCATCGCTTCGGCGCCACGGGCCAGGCTGGTGCCGAGATCGCCATCCCCGGCGCGGCTGTCCAGATCGGTGAGGCGAGCTTCGTTGGCCAGCAGGCTGGCGATGATCGCATCTGCCGCCTCCTGCAGACGCTCGGCCAGGGGACCAGGGGTGCGAGGGATCGTTTCGGCTGCCGCCGCGGGTGCGGGCAACAGGGTGGGCGCCGCCGGGACCCGGCCTTCACCCGGCCAGGCCCGCGCCTGGGTCGGCGCATCGAGCAGCGCCAGGCGCGCCTCATCCACCGGCAGCAGCGACAGCGAACAGCCGGGCATGTCCAGGGCGCTGAGAAAGGTACCGGTCCAGGCGCGTTCCACCACCAGACCGCGCTGGCGCAGCTGACTCACTGCCGCCCGCGCCACCAGGGCGAGTTCCAGCGGCGGCGTCGCGCCCAGGCCATTGACCAGCAGCGCCAGGCGCGTGCCCTCTGGATAGCCGCCGTCTTCAATAAGGGTATCCAGCAGCCGCGCCACGGTGGCGTCGGCGCCCAGCCGGGGGCCGCGCTCGACGCCCTGCTCGCCATGGATGCCGAGGCCCCATTCCACCTCGTCGTCCGCCAGCTGGAAACCCGGATGCCCCACCGCCGGCACCGTACAGGCGCCCAGGGCCACGCCCATGCTGCGCAACTCGGCGCTCGCGGCGCGGGCCAGGGCGGCCACCTCGGCCAGGGGACGTCCGGCGGCGGCTGCCGCGCCCGCGAGCTTGTGGATCAGCACGGTGCCCGCGATGCCCCGGCGCCTTTCCGGCGCCACCGTGTGGCGCAGGGCCGCGTCGTCCGCCACCAATACCGTCTCGACCGGAATGCCTTCGCTGCGCGCCAGTTCGGCGGCCAGGCCGAAGTTGAGACGGTCGCCGGTGTAGTTCTTGACCACCAACAGGGCGCCGGCAGGACCGGCCGCGGCCCGGATCGCGGCCAGCACGGCATCCACGCTCGGTGAGGTGAAGACGTCTCCCGCCACCGCCGCGGTCAGCATGCCCTCGCCGACATAGCCGGCATGGGCCGGTTCGTGGCCGCTGCCGCCGCCGGAAATCACCGCCACCGGGCGCCCGCCCGCTGCGGCTAGGGGCTGGCGCAGGATGACCTGTTCCTCGGCCAGCAGGGCCAGGCCGGGATCCAGGCTGACGAGACCTTCGAGCAGTTCGCGAACCACCGTGGTGGGGCTATTGATCAGCTTCTTCATCGGGGACTCCTGAGGGCGAGAGGTCGCCGCAGTATGGCACGGGGTCCCGCGCCTGCCTGGCAGCGACCTGAACGGCCGACTGACAGGCGCGCAACGGCCTTCCGCCGGACCGGGACGGCAGGCTATCGTTGGCCCGGGAAGCTTTTCACGACCGGGATGTCTCACGCTGTTAGCCAGCCGCGCTCCTGCGCGCTCCCCGTCGAGGTCCGTCATGCCGATCAAGATCGTTCCACGCTCTGCCTGTCGTGGGTCGGAGATCACCCCCGAAGCCGTCTACCTGTCCCGGCGCCAGCTGCTCGGTGCCAGCGGCGCCCTGCTCGCCGGCGCCGCCCTGCCCGGCTGGGCGCTGGCCGCCGCCTCCAGCTACGGCGACGTCGAAGCCGCCAAGGGTCCGGACTGGTTCGAGCGCAAGCTGCCGGATACCCGCTGGCAGGCGGCCACGGTCAAGGGCGAGGACATCACCCCCTTCAAGGACGCCACCCACTACAACAACTTCTATGAATTCGGCCCGGACAAGAGCGATCCCGCCGCGCATGCCGCGCAGTTGCCGACCCAGCCCTGGAGCGTGGTGGTCGATGGCGAGGTGGGCAAGCCCGGCAACTACGGCCTGGAAGACCTCTTCGGCCCGGACACCCTGGAAGAGCGCATCTACCGCATGAGGTGCGTCGAGGCCTGGTCCATGGTCATTCCGTGGCTGGGCTTTCCGCTGGCCAGCCTGCTCAAGCGCGTCGAGCCCACTGGCAAGGCGCGCTACGTGAGGTTCGAGACGCTCAAGGATCCGCAGCACATGCCCGGCATGAATTCCAGCTTCGCCTTGCTGGACTGGCCCTATGTGGAAGGCCTGCGCCTGGATGAGGCCATGCATCCGCTGACGCTGATGACGGTAGGCATGTACGGGCGGGTGCTGCCCAACCAGAATGGCGCGCCGCTGCGCCTGATCGTGCCCTGGAAGTATGGCTTCAAGGGCATCAAGTCCATCGTCCGCATCAGCCTGGTGGAAGAGCAGCCGCGCACCACCTGGCAGGGCATGGCGCCCAACGAGTACGGCTTCTATGCCAACGTCAATCCGGAAGTGGATCACCCGCGCTGGAGCCAGGCCCGCGAACGGCGCCTGCCCAGCGGCCTGTTCAGCCCCAACGTGCGACCGACCCTGATGTTCAACGGCTATGGCGAGGAAGTGGCTTCGCTCTACAGCGGCATGGATCTGCGGAGAAACTATTGATGGGTGTACTGCTCTGGCGGGTGGCGGTGTTCGTCGCCGCGCTCTGCCCGCCGCTGTGGTGGCTGTACCAGGCCTGGATTTTCGCCCTCGGCCCGGACCCGGGCAAGGCACTGGTGGACAAGCTGGGCACCGGCGCCCTGGTGCTGCTGTTGCTGACCCTGAGTCTGACCCCACTGTCGCGCCTCACCCGCTGGAAGCTCTGGCCGGTGATCCGCCGCCAGCTCGGGTTATGGACCTTCACCTATGCCCTGCTGCACTTCCTCGGCTACCTGGCCTTCGTGCTGGGCTTCGACCTGTCGCAGCTGGGCGTGGAATTGCAGCGCCGACCCTACATCATCGTCGGGGCCGCGGCCCTACTGATCCTGCTGGCCCTGGCCGTCACCTCCAATCGCCCGGCCATGCGCCGCCTGGGCAAGCGCTGGAAAGAGCTGCATCGGCTGGCCTACCTGGTGCTGGGCCTGGGGCTGCTGCACTACCTCTGGATCGTGCGTTCGGACCTGGAAGAGTGGGCGATCTACGCTGCCATCGGCGCCGCGCTGCTGGCCTTCCGGCTGGTGGATGGCTGGCGTCGCAAGAGACGCAGCCATCCGGCAACCCCTGTGCGTTGATTACGGCTGTCGAAGTACAGAGGGGAACCCTGTCCGCTTCGACAGACTAGGGGTGGTATTGAACAGGCCCGGCGCCGGTGGCCAGACCGTTGCCCTAGGCGGTCGATCAGCGCTGCGCGGCCTGGCGCAGGCCCTTCAGGGTGTTGAGCGGGGCATCCACCACGAAGCTGTTAGCCAGCCAGGACGGCACGCTGCCACCCGGCTCGCTCTGGGCCTCGTAGGTCACTTCCGAGCCGCCGTTCTTCGGCACCACACGCCACTGACCCTGGAAGCTGGCGACCCGCACATAGCCGTCGGCGGCAGGCCGATAGTCCGGCTGGCCTTCGAGGGTACGGGTAACGCCGCCATCGGGGGTCTTCTGCTCGGTGATGTGCAGCACCACGTCACGGGCGGTCACCGGCCAGGGCATGTCGATGCGCATATAGGTCCAGGCCTGGTTGTCCTGGCGCTTGAGCACCTGCAGCGACTGGCAGCGGAAGATCCACTTGCAGGAACCCACGGGGTCGTCCTGCAGCTTGGCGATGGTGGCCGGATCGGCCTTGATCTGGACCACGCCGCGGTAGGCCTTGTACTTGGAGCCGGCGACCGCGCGGGTGTAGACCTGGATGCCGTCTTCCTGCTTGGCGAGTTGCCAGTCCTCGGCCTGGGCCAGGCCGGTGGCTGCGAGCAGGGTCAGGGCGAGGATGGAGCGAAGCGGCTTGTGCATGGGACGTCCCTTGTTGTTGTGGTTGTCGGAGAGCGCGATTCAAAACCGGATCAGGCGGCGGTTTCACCTTCGAGGCGCAGCAGGATGGCCATGGCTTCGGCGCTGCTGGTGCCGCAGAACGCCAGCTCGGCCTGGAAGCCGCCGCACACCGCCGGGCGCAGCGGAGAGCCGAACAGATCGCAGCGATTGGTACTGTCCAGGTGGGCGCAGCGCACGCCGGAAGGCTTGCCCTGGGGCATGCGTGGCAGCGGTGAGGAGATCGACGGCGCGATGCAACAGGCGCCACAGCCCGGACGGCATTCCATGGTGAAACTCGCTGGAGAAGAGGCTTGAAGCTTAAAAGCAAGGCTGGCGCCTCACAAGCAAATCGTGACCAGATGTCGCTATCGAGTCATGAATGTAACATTCATTCGCACGATGCTACGCAACCCAGAGATTTTTCGGCCGTCATATCTGCGATGAGCGGGGCGGCTGGCCCGAGGGCGTGACGATGAAGCATTGGCTGGTGCTGGACCTGGAGGCGACCACCGACGAGGGCGGCTGGCCGCTGGAGTTGATGGAAATCATCGAGATCGGCGCGGTGATGGTGAACGCCGAGGGGCAGGAGCTGGATCGCTACCAGAGCTTCGTCCAGCCCGAGCGCCTGCCGCTGCTGACGCCCTTTTGCCGCAACCTCACCCACATCAGCCAGGCGGATGTCGATGGCGCCGAGCCGCTGGCAGGCACCTGGCTGGGCTTCGAGCGCTGGCTGGGCGCCTATGAAACCACCCTGGCCGGCTGGTGCAGCTGGGGCGATTTCGACCGCCGCCTGCTGGAGCGCGCCTGGCGCGAGCATGATCTGCACACCCATCTGGCGCGGGTACCGCACCGCAATCTCAAACAGGCCTTCGCCAAGGCCCGCGGCCTGGCGCGCCCGCTGGGTCTCACCGCCGCGTTGGAGTCGGCGGGGCTGGCCTTTACCGGCGTGTTGCACCGTGCCGAGACCGATGCGCGCAATACCGCCAAGCTGCTGCCGGCCAGCCTGCCCGCCTTCGCTCGCTAGTCGCCGTGTGGACCGGTGACAGCCGGGGACGGCCTTGGGCATACTCGCGGACGCTTCTAACCGCTCTCGCACAAGGAAATCCGATGTTCAAGGTCAACGAATACTTCGACGGCACCGTCAAATCCATCGCCTTCAGCCTCAAGTCCAAGCCGGCCACCCTCGGCGTCATGGCCCCTGGCGAATACGAATTCGGCACCAGCCAGCTGGAGATCATGCATGTGGTGGCCGGCGCCCTGACCGTCAAGCTGCCGGGCAGCGAGAGCTGGGAAACCTTCGCCGCGGGCAGCCAGTTCACCGTGCCGGCCAACGCCAAGTTCCAGCTCAAGGTCGCGGAAGACACCGCCTACCTCTGCGAATACCACTGATTTCGCGCGTCCCGTCTCTCGGCCATCCAGGCCGACTGGCGGGGGGCCGCTGTCCTGCCTGAACGCTTCCGCTCCGCCTCGGTCCTAAGCGACACCGCCGCTTTCGGAGTCGTCGCCATGTCGCCAGTCGCAGCCCAGGGCACTCGCCAGCCGAGCCACACCCGCCCCTTCGAGCAGCAGCCCCGGAATCTCCCGACGCATGGGATAGCCCTTGCGCAGGGCGTCGAACGCCTGGGCGCGCGCCAGGGCCGGCAGGCCGAGGGTCGCGCGTAGCGCCGCATCGTCGTCGCGCGGATCGTAGACCGCGCGACAGACACGCCTGAAGGCCGTCGCCTCGGGCGCATCTCCGCTGAACACCAGGCGCTTTAGCTGCTGCGGTGGCAACAGCTCGTCCAGACTCAACCGTGGCGTCTCTCCCGCCCAGGCACAGAATGCCGCATAGATCTGCGCGGTGCCGCGCCACTTGCCTTCCAGGCTGTGCCCGGCGATATGGGGCGTCACCAGCTGACAGAGACGGGCCAGTTCAGGATCGATACCTGGCTCGCCTTCCCAGACATCCAAGGCCACCTTCAGCTCGGCGCCACCGGCCAGATGCGCACGCAGCGCGGCGTTGTCGACTACCTCGCCCCGGCAGGCATTGAGCAGCCAGCTGCCCGGACGCAATCTTGCCAGGCGCGTCGCATCGAACAGATGCAGGGTGCGCTGTTCGCCATCACGGACCAGCGGGGTATGCAGACAGAGCACGTCGCAGCGCTCGATCAACTCGTCCAGGCTGTGGAAGTCGCCCGGCTCGGTCGCCTGCCGTGGCGGATCGCAGACCAGCACCGTCCAGCCCAGTCCGCGCAGCACCTCGGCCAGGCGGCCACCGACCTGCCCGGCGCCGACGATGCCATAGGTGCGCCGGGCCAGCTCGGCGCCGGCGCCATCGGCCAGTGCCAGCAGGGCGCCGAGCACCCAGTCCACCACGCCGCGGGCATTGCAGCCGGGCGCATTGCTCCAGCGGATGCCGGCCTGGTCGAGATAGCCCAGGTCCAGGTGATCGGTGCCTATGGTGCAGGTGCCGACGAAGCCGACCCTGGACCCGGCCAGCAGCGCCGCGTCGACACGGGTGATGGAACGCACCAGCAGCGCATCGGCGCGACTCACCGCGGCGCGATCGAAGGCGCGGCCGGGAAGGCGTTCGAGGGTGGCGTGGGGCCCGAAGAAGGCGTCCAGCAGCGGAATGTTTTCGTCGGCGAGAATGTGCATGCCTGGGCACTCGCAAGGGCGGGGACCGGCACTTTAGCAGGCCATCGGCGGCAGGCAACGGTCGCCGCGAGGGTTGCCACCCGGGCCATGAGGACTAGACTATCGGCCCCGAAGCTGACCGAACGATCAAGTGACCTCCTCCCTGCCCCGCATCAGACGTGAATTCGGCGCCCTGCTCTCCCTGGCCGCGCCCATCGTCATCGCCCAGCTCTCCCATTCGGCCATGGGCTTCGTCGACGCCGTCATGGCCGGCCGGGTCGGCCCGCTCGACCTCGCCGCCGTCGCCCTGGGCAACTCCGTGTGGATTCCGGTGTTTTTGCTGATGACCGGCATCCTGCTGGCGACCACGCCCAAGGTGGCCGAGCGCCACGGCGGCGGTCGCAGCCAGGAGATCGGTCCGCTGGTGCGCCAGGCGCTGTGGCTGGCCCTGGGTTGCGGCCTCATCGCCAGCCTGCTGCTGCTCAACGCCCGCCCCCTGCTGGTGGCCATGCATGTCGACGCCCAGCTGATCGGCCCGACCCTGCTCTATCTCAAGGGCATCGCCATGGGCCTGCCGGCCACCGCCTTCTACTATGTGCTGCGCTGCTTCAGCGATGGCCTCGGGCGCACCCGGCCGGCGATGCTGGTGGGCATCGCCGGTCTGGCGCTGAACGTGCCGCTGAACTGGATCTTCATCCATGGGCACCTGGGGCTGCCGGCCCTGGGCGGCGCTGGGTGCGGCTTCGCCTCGGGCACGGTGATGTGGGCGATGCTGCTGGCCATGCTGGCGATCATCCGCACCGAACGCTATCGCGCCTGCGCCCTCTTCGCCCGCTTCGAGCGGCCGCACGGCCCAACGCTGCGCGCCCTGCTGGCCATCGGCGTACCCATCGGCATCGCGGTGTTCGCCGAATCCAGTATCTTTTCCGTGGTGGCCCTGCTGATCGGCGAGCTGGGGCCGACCGTGGTCGCCGGTCACCAGGTGGCACTCAACTTCTCCGGCCTGGTATTCATGGTGCCCCTGGCGCTGGGGATGGCGGTGACCGTCCGCGTCGGCCAGGCACTGGGCCGCGGTGAGCCGCGCGAGGCCCGCTTCGCCGCCGGCGTCGGCATGGCCGCGGGGCTGCTCTGCGCCTGCGTTTCCTGCACCCTGATGCTGACCGCGCGCACCTTCATCGCCGGCCTCTACTCCCAGGACCTGGCGGTGATCCAGCTGGCGGCCTCGCTGCTGGTATTCGCCGGTATCTTCCAATTCTCCGATGCCATCCAGGTCACCGCCGCTGGCGCCCTGCGCGGCTATCAGGACACCCGGGCGACCATGGTCATCACCCTGCTGGCCTACTGGGGCGTGGGCTTGCCGGTGGGCTGGGCGCTGGGCCTGAGCGACTGGTTCGGGGCACCGCGCGGCCCAGCCGGGCTGTGGCAGGGGCTGGTGCTGGGCCTGACCTGCGCGGCCATCCTGCTGTCGGTACGCCTGGCCCGCAGCGCCCGTCGACGCATCCACAGCGCCTAGCGCGCTGCCCTTGCTACACTGGCCACCTCGTCGCGGACGGCTGCCCTGCCGACCGGGACGAGGGTTTCCCTCTTTCGTGAGCGTGCGGCTTCGATGATCTTTCGCCTGCTACAACTCCTCTGCCTCTGCTTTCTGCTCATCGGCCCGGTCCAGGCCGCCCTGCCGGGGCTGCCGGGCACCCAGAAGGACCAGGTCGATCCGCAATTCGGTCAGTCCCTGGACCAGGTCATCAAGACCCTGGAAAGCGAGCAGCAGCGCAATCGCCTGCTGGCGGATCTCAAGAAGCTGCAGGCGGCCCAGGCCAAGGCCGAACCCAGCGCCTCCCAGGGCGTGATCGGCCTGATCACCGACACCATGACGGTGGTCGAGCAACAGCTGCAGCGCGACAACCTGCGCCAACGCTGGCAGTACCAGCTGGAGCAGGCCGGTGCCGAACTGGCCGCACTGGCACCGGCGCCCGAGCAGCGCCTCAACCTGCTCTCCGGCTTCGTCATCACCCTGGCCTTCTGGGCCGGCTGCGCCCTGGGCTTGAAAAGCATCAGTCACCGCCTGCGGGTGAGATTCGGACTGGCGGAGGAGTTGCCGCTCCAGCCGCGGACCCTGGATCTGGTGCGTTTCGCCCTGCGCAAGCTGGCGCCCTGGCTGCTGGCCTTCATCCTGACCCTGGTGGTGTCCCTGTGGCTGCCGGATTCACTGGGCAAGACGGTGGCCGTCGCCCTGGCCTATGCCGCCGTCACCGGTCCGCTGTTCGCCGCCACCGTGGTGGTGATCTGCTCCCTCCCCAGCGGCGCCCATCGCAACCGCGCCCTGTTGATCCTGCGCCGACGCGCCTTCCGTCCACTGTGGATCATCGGCAGCCTGGCCGCCCTCGGCGGCGCCGCCAGCGATCCGCACCTGGCCGAGACCCTAGGGCCACACCTGGCCGCCGTCATCGCCATCGGGGCCAATATCTGCGCGGCGCTGCTCACCGCCCAGTTCGCCTTGAGATTCCGCCGCCCCATCGCCCACCTGATCCGCAACCAGCCGCTGGCCAAACGGCAGGCCCTGCGTGGCCTGCAGGGCGTGCGCCACCTGATCGCCCGGCTCTGGCACCTGCCGCTGCTGATCCTGGTGGCGGTATCGGTGGTGGCCACCTTCGTCTCCGCCGGCGACACCAGCGACGCCCTGCGTCGCGCGCTGCTGTTCGCCGTGACCATGGGCGCCGCCCTGGGCCTGAATGCGTTGGTACGGGCGCGGCTGCTGCACCGGCGCCATCACGGCCGCATCCAGGAGGCCTATGCCGAACGGCTGCGCGCCTTTTTCGTGCTGGTGCTGGGCATCGTCATCTGGCTGGTGGGGATTGAACTGGCCCTGAGGGCCTGGAATCTCTCGCTGCTGAAATTCAGCCAGGGTGACGGCCATGCGGTCGCCAGCAAATTCTTCGGCCTGGGTGGCACCCTGCTGCTGGCCTGGCTGGTGTGGATCCTGGCCGACACCGCCATCCATCGCGGCCTCAATCTGCATCGCGTCAGCCCGAACAATGCCCGCGCCCAGACCATGTTGCCGCTGATCCGCAACGTGCTGTTCCTGACCATCTTCGTCATCGCCCTGATCGTCGCCCTGGCCAACATGGGCGTGAACGTCACCCCGCTGCTGGCCGGTGCCGGCGTCATCGGCCTGGCGGTGGGCTTCGGCGCTCAAAGCCTGGTAGCCGACCTCATTACCGGGCTGTTCATCATCATCGAGGACTCCCTGGCCATCGGCGACTATGTCGACGTCGGCAACCACCTGGGCACCGTGGAGGGCCTGACCATCCGCACCGTGCGGTTGAGGGATATCGACGGCATCGTCCACACCATCCCCTTCAGCGAGATCAAGAGCATTCAGAACTACTCACGGCAGTTCGGCTACGCCATCTTCCGCCTGCCGATCCCCCAGGCACTGTCGGTGGACAAGGCCATCGAGATGGTCCAGGAAGTCGGCCGCTCGCTGCGCCAGGACCCGCTGATGGGCCGGGACATCTGGTCACCGCTGGAGCTGCAGGGGGTGGAGAGCTTCGATTCCGGCATGGCCATCCTGAGATTCCGTTTCAAGACTGCGCCGATCAAGCAGTGGGAGGTCTCGCGGGCCTTCAACCTCAAACTCAAGCGCTACCTGGACGACGCCGGCATCGAACTGGCCTCGCCACGCATGAACGTGCGCTACGAGGTAGGCAGCTCGCCACTGGACCAGGCGACGCGGGGCAGCGAAGCGCCGAGCGAAGGCTGAGGTCGCTGCCACGACCATCGGTCCTCGCGGCGCCGCGGAAAAGCCTCTAGGGTGGACGTCACTCTGTCCTGGCGAGGTCCTGACATGCCCCTGCGTACCCTGCTCTGCTATGGCGACTCCAACACCCACGGCACCCGCCCCCTGACCCAGCCCGGCGTGCTCGAACGCTTCGGCTGGGACGAACGCTGGCCCGGCGTCCTGGCCCACGGCCTGGGCAGCGACTGGCGGGTGATCGAAGAAGGCCTGCCGGCACGGACCACGGTGCATGACGATCCCATCGACGGCCACCACAAGAACGGCCTGAGCTATCTCAGGCCTTGCCTGGAAAGCCAATTGCCCGTGGATGTCCTGCTGCTGATGCTCGGCACCAACGACCTCAAGGCGCGGCTGTCGGTGACGCCCGCGGACATCGCCAGTGCCTTGCAGGTGCTGCTGGAAGAGATCAAGCGCTGCAATGCCGGCCCGGACGGCGCTACGCCCAGGCTCATCGTCATGGCCCCGGCGCCCATCGAGGAAGTGGGCTTTCTCGGCGAGATCTTCGCCGGCGGCGCGGTTAAGTCTCGCCAGTTGGCCGCGCGCTATCGCCAGGTCGCCGAAGCCCAGGGCGCGACCTTCGTCGATGCCGGGGAAATCATCCAGGTAAGCCCAGTGGACGGCGTGCATTTCGAGGCGGACCAGCATCGCCGGCTGGGGGAGCATCTGCTGGGCGTGGTCAAAGGCTTGGATGCTGCCTGAGCGTAGGCTGGACAACGGCATGCCCTTGTTCACGGGTTCGGGGCTCGACGGTGGAAAACGCTGCGCGGTTTTACACGTTACGGGGTGACGGGCATCGTCCTGTTGGGCTTCGACGATGGAGCCATCTCAACCCAACCTACGAAAGCCAACCCCGTGCGGTGGGGCCTTGGCTACGTGTCGTAGGTAGGCTGAGCGTAAGCGAAGCCCAACGTTACGGGCTCGACATTGAAGTCAGCGATCCAGACCATAGCGCTGCCGAAGCGCACGGTACTGATTGCTGTAGTCCTGATAGCTGAGGTTTTTTGCCTGAAGCGCAGCCAATTCGTCTTCAAAGGTCAGCCCGGCAGGTGCGGAGGTAGGGACAGCACTCGGGGTCGGTCTAGTGACAGGTGCGGGACGCATCTGACCCAAGAGCTCATCTACCACCGGATTGATCTTTGTTGCGGTCCCCTGCCACTTCATAAGGGAGAAACCACCCTTACCCCGCAGGTGATAGTCAGCCTGACCCACCAAGCGCCCACTGGCGTCACGCAGGGTCAGCTCGGCAGCTGATAAGTAAGGCACGCCGTCCCAGGTTTGCCGCGCGGTGTACGCAAGAATGTATGGGCACTCGCGTGGCACCTGCGTATAGCTCTCGGTAGGCACACTGTGCCGAGCAAAGCCGGCCCGGACCACGGGGAGAAAGTCCTTCACCCAAACCGCAGGATTCTCCTGGATACACACCAAATCCGGGCGTACGGCGACGGGCTGGACCTGTACCGACGTGCACCCCGCGAGAATGAGCGAGACAACACCCAGCATCCTGGCTTTCATAAAAAGGCTTCCTTGCTTGCTAGACCACTTATTGTGAGCCAATTCACAATATCAAAGCGAGCTTTCGCGCAACCCTTACTCTACCTTCTTGCGAATCCAATACAGATAACGCCCGTCCCCTTCGCTCTTTTCCACCAGTTCATGACCGAGGAAGACGCAGAACTTGGGGATGTCGCGCTGGGTGGAGGGGTCGGTGGCGATGACCTTGAGCAGGGCGCCGGGGGCGATGTCGCGCACCTTGTTGTGCAGCATCATCACCGGCTCCGGACAATTCAGCCCGCTGGCGTCGAGGGTGGCATCGGCTTCGAGGGTCATGGGGTCTCCAGGGATAAAACGGTTACAGCGATCTGCATTCAGAGCCTGATGGCGGTCTAGGGTTTCCGATCCAGCCGGCGCAGATGACAGGTCACTTCCTCGCGGTCGTGGTAGAGCTGCTTGCAGCCGATGACCACGCGCTGGCCGCGATCTTCGAAATGGTCGCGCAGGCGTTCGAGGATGCCGGCCACTTCGCGATAGCGCTGCTTCATCGGCAGCTTGAGATTGACCACCGCCTCGCGGCAATGACCTTCGCCGATCCAGCGCTCGATCAGCGCCGCGGTACGCGCGGGCTTCTCGACGATGTCGCAGACCATCCAGTCCACCGGGCGCTTGGGAACATAGGCATAGCCGTCGACCTGCAAGTGCTCCACCAGGCCGCTGTCCATCAGCGCCTCGTTCATCGGGCCATTGTCCACCGCCGTCACCAGCATCTCGCGGGCCACCAGCTGCCAGGTCCAGCCACCAGGCGCTGCGCCCAGGTCCACGGCGCGCATCTCCGGCGCCAGACGGGTCTCCCATTCGGCGCGGGGAATGAACTGGTGCCAGGCCTCTTCCAGTTTGAGCGTCGAGCGACTGGGGGCCTCGCGAGGAAACTTCAGCCGTGGGATGCCCATGGGCCAGAGCGCGGCGTTGTCCGGCTCGACCACGCCGACGAAAACCTCGCGACCACTGAGAAAGGTCAGCTGCAGGCGTGGCGCCCGGGCATCGTCCACCAGACGACCTGCCTTGCGCAGCGCCAGGGTCAGGGGGCGCTCGAATTTCTTGCAGAAGGTGGAGAGCGCCTTGCCATCGTTGGTGTCGGGCATTTCCAGCGCCAGGCTGCCGCAGACGGGATAGCCCGCCAGCAGCTCCAGCAGCGGACCGATGCGGTCCTGCTCGGGCAGGCTGAGAAAGGCGCCACGGGACCACTGACGAGGGAAGATCAGCTCGCCGAAGGTGATGTTCTGCATCAACCGGGCGGCACCCTCGGCGTCGCCACAGACGAATTCCGCATAGGCCGCACCCGGCTTGCCCTTGGCGTAGCCGCCCACGCCGAGCAGCGCCGCCCGCTCGCCGAGCTCGGCGCAGACCTCGCCTTCGAATCCGGTACGGCACAGCAGCAACAGGGTATTCACGACAGGGCTTCCTCAAGGGGTCACGCAGGGCGCGCACTATACCCCAGCGCGCCCGCTGGGGAACGCCAGCGGCGCCTATCGGTCCAGTACTACACCTAGAAAAATCAGTCCGCGCAGCGCTGGAACGGGTCTTGTCTGCCTTTCGAGGCCCGAACGGCCAGCGGGCAACCGTCGATAAGGAGACCCTGATGCCAGCCCTGGACAGCCTCAAAAGCCTCAAGACCCTGCAGGTAGGCGAGCGCACCTACCACTATTACAGCCTGCCCGACGCGGCCAAGACCTTGGGCAACCTCGACCAGCTGCCCAAGTCCCTCAAGGTGCTGCTGGAGAACCTGCTGCGCTGGGAAGACAACCAGACCGTTACCGGCGAGGACCTCCAGGCCCTGGCCGACTGGACCAAGACCCGCTCCGCCAATCGCGAGATCCAGTACCGGCCGGCGCGGGTGCTGATGCAGGACTTCACCGGCGTACCGGCAGTGGTCGACCTGGCCGCCATGCGCGAAGCCGTGGCCAAGGCCGGTGGCGATCCGCAGCGGATCAATCCGCTTTCTCCCGTCGACCTGGTGATCGACCACTCGGTGATGGTGGATCGCTACGCCAGCGAAAACGCCTACCACGAGAACGTCGAGATCGAGATGGAGCGTAATGGCGAGCGCTATGCTTTCCTGCGCTGGGGCCAGAACGCCTTCGACAACTTCCGCGTGGTCCCGCCGGGCACCGGTATCTGTCACCAGGTCAACCTGGAGTACCTGGGCCGCACCGTCTGGACCAAGGACGAGGACGGCCGCACCTATGCCTTCCCCGACACCCTGGTCGGCACCGACTCCCACACCACCATGATCAATGGCCTGGGCGTGCTGGGCTGGGGCGTGGGCGGCATCGAGGCCGAGGCGGCCATGCTCGGCCAGCCGGTGTCCATGCTGATCCCCGAGGTGGTGGGCTTCAAGCTCACCGGCAAGCTGCGCGAGGGCATCACCGCCACCGACCTGGTGCTGACCGTGACCCAGATGCTGCGCAAGAAGGGCGTGGTGGGCAAGTTCGTCGAATTCTTCGGCGATGGCCTGGCCACCCTGCCCCTGGCCGACCGCGCCACCATCGGCAACATGGCGCCGGAGTACGGCGCCACCTGCGGTTTCTTCCCCGTGGACCAGATCACCCTGGACTACCTGCGCCTGTCCGGCCGCCCCGAGGAAACCGTGCAACTGGTGGAGGCCTACACCCAGGCCCAGGGCCTGTGGCGCAATCCCGGCGACGAGCCGGTATTCACCGACGTGCTGGAGCTGGACATGGGCGAAGTCCAATCCAGCCTGGCCGGCCCCAAGCGGCCCCAGGATCGTGTGCTGCTTGGCGAAGTCGCCAAGACCTTTGGCGATTTCACGGCCCTGGCGCCGAAGAAAGCCGAAGCCCCCAAGGCGGGCAGTGGTGTGGAGGTTCAGCTCGACGGCCAGACCTTCCAGCTGGAGGACGGTGCCGTGGTGATCGCCGCCATCACCTCCTGTACCAATACCTCCAACCCCAGCGTGATGATGGCCGCCGGTCTGCTGGCGAAGAAGGCCGCCGAAAAGGGCCTGATGCGCAAGCCCTGGGTGAAATCGTCCCTCGCCCCCGGCTCCAAGGTGGTGACCGACTACTACAACGCCGCAGGACTTACCCCCTATCTCAACGACCTCGGTTTCGATCTGGTCGGCTATGGCTGCACCACCTGCATCGGCAACTCCGGCCCGCTGCTCGATCCCATCGAAAAGGCGATCCAGGACGCCGACCTCACTGTGGCTTCGGTACTTTCCGGCAACCGCAACTTCGAAGGCCGGGTGCATCCGCTGGTCAAGACCAACTGGCTGGCCTCGCCGCCGCTGGTGGTGGCCTATGCCCTGGCCGGCAGCGTCAAGGTCGATCTGACCCAGGAGCCACTGGGCACGGGCAACGATGGTCAGCCGGTCTATCTGAAAGACGTCTGGCCCAGCCAGCAGGAAGTGGCCGACGCCGTGCAGAAGCTCGACACCGCCATGTTCCACAAACAATATGGCGCCGTCTTCGACGGTGACGAGAAGTGGCAGGCGATCCAGGTGCCGGACGCCGAGACCTATGTCTGGGATGCCGACTCCACCTACATCCAGAATCCGCCCTTCTTCGAGACGATTGCCGGCGATCCGCCGCGTATCGCCGACATCCACGATGCTCGCATCCTGGCGTTGCTGGGCGATTCGGTCACCACCGACCACATCTCCCCTGCCGGCAACATCAAGAAAGACAGCCCCGCCGGTCGCTACCTCGCCGAGCACGGCGTGGACTATGCCGACTTCAACTCCTACGGCTCCCGTCGTGGCAACCACGAAGTCATGATGCGTGGCACCTTCGCCAACATCCGCATCAAGAACGAGATGTTGGGCGGCGAGGAAGGCGGCAACACCTTCCACGTCCCCACTGGCGAAAAGCTATCGATCTACGACGCGGCCATGAAGTACGAGCTGGAGAACACCCCGCTGGTGATCATCGCCGGCAAGGAATACGGCACTGGTTCCTCCCGTGACTGGGCGGCCAAGGGCACCAACCTGCTGGGCGTGAAGGCCGTGGTCGCCGAGAGCTTCGAGCGCATCCACAGGTCCAACCTGGTGGGTATGGGCGTGCTGCCGCTGCAGTTCAAGGACGGTGTCGATCGCAAGTCCCTGGGGCTGACCGGCAAGGAAAAGATCGCCGTGCTGGGCATCGACGGTGTCGAGTTGCGCCCGCGCATGCCGCTGACCCTGGAAGTCACCCGTGAGGATGGCAGCCTGGAAAGCGTCGAGGTGCTCTGCCGCATCGACACGCTCAATGAAGTGAGCTACTTCAAGGCCGGCGGCATCCTGCACTACGTGCTGCGGGAGTTCTTAGCGAAACCTGCGGCCTAAGCAGGCGTTAGCGGACGCCCGGCAGCCTGGCTGCCGGGCGTTCTGCTGTCAGGAGGCTGCCAACAGCTGACTCGCCGCCCGCCCGAAGCCCTCGACCACCTCCTGCAGCGGCCCGAGAAAGCGTGGGTGGACCAGCCACAGCTGGATCTCCGGCTTGAAGTCCTTCAAGGGAATCACCGCCAGCCGTTCGCGATGGGCGCTCAAGGCCAGCAGCGGTGCCGGGACCAGGCCGAGGCCCTGGCCATCCGCCACCAGACCGAGCTGGAGTTCGGTGCCATAGGTTTCCAGGTTGATGCGCAGCGCCTGGCCCTGCTCGGCCAGGGTGCGCTGCAGACTGGCGCGAAAGCCGCAGCCATCGGGATTGAGCACCCAGCCCTGCGTTTGGAGGTCGGCCAGGCGCTTGGGTTTGGCCGGCGCCTGCGCGCGGGCGCAGACCACCTGCAAGGGCATGGCGCCCAGGGCCTGGGCCTCGATACCGTCGGGAAAGACCTTGTTGGCCGGAAACAGCACCAGGGCGCCGTCCAGTTCGCCGTGCTCGATCCGGCTCACCAGTACGCTGCCCCAGCCGGTCGCCACCTGGGTGCGCAGCTCCGGGTAGCGGGTGCGGATGTCTTTCACGGCCTCCAGCAACAGCGCATCGCCCAGGGTCTGGGGTACGCCCAGGCGCAGCAGTCCAGACGGCGGGGTATCACCCGCCACCCGCTCGCGCAGGGCATCCATCTCGCGCAGAATGGCACGGCAATGACCGTAGACCTCCTGACCCAGGCGCGTTGGCTTGAGCGGCTTGGTGTGGCGGTCGAGCAACTCGACCCCGAGATCCTGCTCCAGGCTCTGCAGGCGCCGGGTGATGGCCGGCTGGGTGAGGCCCAGCGTGTGCGCGGCGGCGTTGAGGGAGCCGCTGCGGAGCACCGCGACGAAGGCTTCGATATCGTCCGTCTTCATGAGGAGGCGTCTGACTTCCTGCTGGTGGATATGCGCCTCAAGCATAACGCAACACCTCCTCCGCTGCCCGGTGCTCAGCGTTGCGCCGTCTGCGCGAGCGGGGCCAGGCTCGTGCCGAAGCCATCGTAGAACAGACGGCTGGCGTCATAGCCCTTGACCAGCCCTTCGCCCGCGAAGAAGTCGACGGTGCGCTGCGCCTGGGCAATGGCTGCAGGAGTGACTGGCCCGATGCTGGTGCGGGCACGGGCGAACCAGGCCTGGGCGATGGCCGCATCAGCGCGGGTGCGCTCGGCCCAGGCGCGGGCATAACGCGCCGTATGCGCCGGATCGGCATTGGCCCAGGTCCGTGCCTGTTGCAGCCGCTGCAGGAAGTCGCCGATGGCACGGTGCTTGGCGGCATCCTCCAGGGCGCGCTGGCTGGCCACCACGAAACTCTGTGCCGGTATCAGATCTTCGGCGGTGGTGAGCACCCGGGCGCCATGGCGCTGGGCCTGGGTGACATAGGGCTCCCAGGTGGCGATGGCGTCCACCGAGCCGCCCTCCAGCGCATGGGAGGCATCCAGGGCGTTGAGGTAGCGGAAGCTCACCCGATCGCGTGGTACGCCCGCGCGATCCAGGGCGGACAAGGCCAATTGCTGGCTCCAGGAGCCCTTCCAGATGGCCACCGTCTTGCCCTGCAGATCCGCCAGGCTACGGATGCTGGAATCGCCGCGCACCAGCACTGCCACCCCGTCAAGGCTCTGACGACTGATGCCGACCACCTTGATCGGCGCGCCGAGGGCGCCAAGGAACAGCGGCGGCGCATCGCCCAGCAGGCCCAGGTCGAGGCTGCCGACGTTGAGCGCCTCGGCCACCGGCGAACCGGCGGTGAATTGCTTCCAGTCCAGCTGGTACGGCAGGTCGTCGAGGACACCGGCGGCTTCCATCACGGTACGGGTGTTATAGCTCTGATCGCCCACCACCAGCGTGGTAGCCAACGTCTGGGTAGCGGCGAGCAGGCCGAGGGTGAGGCCAACAAGGGTCTTGCGTAGCATGGGAAGCCTCTCGTCAGGTATAGGCACGGATATCGGGGTACTGGCCATTGACCGCATAACGGCCGACCTCCAGCACCTTGTAGGCCAGGGGGTCGTGCAGGCTGTGGGTGCGCACGTCGCGCCAGAAGCGATCCAGACCGAGGCGGTTGTGGGTGGCGCGGGCACCCAGGGCGTCGAACACCCGGGTGGTGACGTCCAGGGCGGTACGGGCAGCCAGCACCTTGGCGCTGGCCACGGCGATGGCCGTCTCGCCGCGCAGGTCGGCGGTAAAGGTGGCATCGGCCTCGAGCAGGTCATCCACCCGCCGTGCTGCCACGTCGGCGAGGGCCACGGCGCCCTGCAGGGCGATCCAGAGTTCGCCCATCTGGCTCAACACCAGTTGATCCTCGCTGGCGCTGGCGGCCAGGGAATGCACCCAAGGCCGCGCCTCTGCATGCAGATAGCGCCGCGCCTCGCGCAGCGCGCCCTGGGCGGCACCCAGGTAGTACTGGGTGAAGGCCGACTGGTTGACCGGGGTGCGGATCACCGCGGCAAAGTCACCGGCATCTTCCAGGTCGCAGACTTGGGCCTCCTCGGCACTGGCCCAGACGTCGGTCAGGGTAAAGCTGCCACTGTCGCTGCGCGCCACGCCGAAGTGGTCCCAGTCCTCGGCATAGGCCAGCCCCGCGCGATCCCCTGGCAGGGTGACCATCAACCGCGCCCCGCTCTGCCGGTCGCGGGCACTGATGGTGAGGCGATCGGCGAAGACGGCGCCGCTGCAGAAGCCCTTGCGCCCGGTCAGGCGATAGCCACCGCCGGCAACGGGCGTGGCGAGGATGTCGTCATCCCGTGGATTGACCACTCCGGCCAGCCACAGCCGGCCCTCGGCGATTTCCGCCAGCAGGCGGTCGCGCCGTGGCTGGGGCTCGCGGCGCAGGTTCACCGTATTGAGCAGGTGATAGCCAAAGAGCAGGCCGACCGAGCCGTCGCCGGCAGCAATCTCGCGCAGTACGCGCATGGCCAGTGACCAGGGCTGGCCGGCGCCACCAAGATGCACGGGTATGACCAGGTTGGTCAGGCCGCTGTCCTTGAGTCTTTGCAGCTGGGCATCGGGACGAATGCGGTCGCGTTCGTCAGCCACCACCCGGGCAGCGAATTCCGCGCCGATCTCGCGGGCCAGCGTCAGCCAAGCCTCAGTATCCTTAATGGTGCTCATCTAGTCCTCCAGGGGGCCGAGGCCCAGGTGGTCTCTCAGGGTCGTGCCCTGGTACTGGCGTCGGAACAGGCCGCGGCGCTGCAGGTGCGGCACCACGCTTTCGCTGAACTCGACGAAGGACCCCGGCAGGTAGCCGGGGGAAATCACGAAGCCGTCGCAGCCGCCGGCTTCGAACAGCTCGGCCAGCTGTTCGGCGATCTGGGCGCCGGTGCCCACCAGTTGCGGCACCCGCACGCTGGCGGCATAGCTGCGACCCAATTCGGCCAGGGTGGTCCGCGACCCCAGCGCCAGGAGTTTTTCGGCAGCGGCCGGTGGCAGGCCGCCGACCTCGGCCACCTCACCCAGGGCGGTATCAAGGGTAAAGCGGGACAGGTCGATATTGAGCTGGGAGCAGAGGGTGATCAGCCCCACCTCGGGTTGCGCCAGGGCGTTGTGCCTTTCCTGCTTGGCCCGTGCTTCGGCTTCGCTGCCGCCGATGAAGGGCATGACCGAGGTGAGGATCTTGCAGCCGTCGGGGGAGCGCCCCTGCTCCAGCACCTGGCGGCGGACGTCGTCGCGAAAGGCGCGCATGGCGGCGAGGTTGGGCTGGATGGTGAAGATGGCCTCGGCCCAACGTGCGCCGAAGCGCCGGCCACGACCACTGGAGCCGGCCTGGATCAGTACCGGCCGCCCTTGCGGACTGCGCGGGATGTTGAGCGGGCCCTCCACCCGGAACCAGTCGCCCTGGTGATCGAGGGCACGCACCTGCGCGGGATCGGCCAGCACGCCGGCGTCTCGATCCAGGCGCAGCGCGCCAGGTCCCCAACTACGCCAGAGCTTGACGGCCACCTCGACGAATTCGTCGGCACGGTCGTAGCGCAGGTCGTGCTCCAGGTGGCGCTCCCTGCCGAACAGCCGGCCCTCGCTGTCGTTCATGGAGGTGACGATGTTCCAGGCGGCGCGCCCGCGGGACAGGTGATCGAGGGTGGCGAAGGCCCGGGCGACGTGGGCCGGTTCGTAGTAGGTGGTGGAGCGGGTGCAACCCAGCCCAAGGTGGCGGGTGTGAGCCACCAGATAGGACAACAGCGGCAGCGGATCGAGTCGGGTGGCGTCCTGGGCCCCTAGGCGCAGGGCGGTCTCCCGTGAGCCGCCGAGCTGGTCGCCCACGGCCAGGCGGTCGGCGAAGAACAGGAAGTCGAACAGCCCCTCCTCCAGCGCCTTGGCCGCGCGGACGTAATAGTCCGGGTCGAGGAAGTCGCCCTGGGTTTCAGGGTGGCGCCAGACGGCGTGGCTATGGACGACGGGACCGGCCAGCAGGAAGCCGGCGAGGTGCAATTGGCGACTCATCGGCTGGCCTCCCGGAGCGCTTGCAGGTAGCGGTTGAAGCTCTGGTCATAGAGCGGCTTGACGTCGTACGGCTGTTGCAGCACCCCGGCCTTGACCAGGAAATCGGCGGTCTTCTGGCCGTCGCTCAAGGTCTGGGCGCTGATCGGTTCGACCCAGGTGGCGTCGCGCCGGAACCAGCGTTCGGCGATGGCCGGATCGGAGTTGTTGCGCCTGGCCCAGGCCTGGGCATAGACGTCGACGTGGTCGCGCGCCCAGCTGCGAGCACGTTGCAAGCGGGCGATGAAATCGCCGATGGCGGCGCGGTTCTCGTCCAGGCGCTGGGTGTTGGCCACCACATAGACCGGCGCCGGCATCAGGTCCTTGGCGGTGATCAGCACCCGTCCGCCCTGGCGCTCCACCATGCTCACGTAGGGCTCCCAGGTGGCGGTGGCATCGAGGGTGCCCTGGCTCAAGGCGGCGACCGCCTCGGTGGGCATCAGGTAGCTGTAGCGCGGGGCATCGCTGGGCAGCCCGGCCTGTTCCAGCGCCGAGTAGACCAGTTGCTGGCTCCAGGAGCCCTTCCAGATGGCAACCCGCTTGCCGGCCAAGTCCGCCACCGTCTTGATGGGTGAATCCTTGCCGACCACGATGGCAGTGCCGTCCGGTCTATTGCGGGTCACTGCCACCACCTTGATCGGCCCACCCCGGGCGGCCAGGGCGATCACCGGGGTGTCGCCGACGATGCCCAGGTCGATGGAGCCGACATTGAGCGCCTCCACCACCGGGCCACCGGCGTTGAATCTCTTCCACTGGATCTCGTACGGCAGGTCCTTGAGTTCACCTGCCTGCTCCAGCAGGGTGCTGCTGTAGTAGAACTGGTCACCGATGGTGAGGGTGATCGCCTGGGCCAGGTTGGCGGAGGTGCCAGCCAGCAGGCCGGCGGCGAATAGCAATCCCTTGATCACGAAGGCGTCTCCTCGAAGGTATCGGGAGCGCTCCGTGGGTACGGTCGCGCAGGTGTCAGATGTCGGGGTTCAGCCGGTGCGGCGAGCACCGGCCAGGCGCGCGGCGACCTTCTGCCGGGTCAGGGGAATCAGTTCGCGGCCGTACTCGACGGCGTCGCTGAGCGGATCGAAGCCGCGGATCAGGAAGCTGTCGACGCCCAGGTCGTAGTAGTCCAGCAGGGCATCGGCCACCTGCTCGGCGGTGCCCACCAGGGCGGTGGAGTTGTGCCCGCCGCCGACCAGGGCGGCGATGCCGGTCCAGAGCCGGCGATCCACACGGTCGCCCAGGGCCACGGTATCGCGCAGACGTTGTGCCCCGACCGCTTCGGGTTTGGCGGGATGCACGGCGCCGTCGGCGGCGAGGCGCGCCTTGGCCTGCTGGCGAATGGCCTCGGCCTTGGCCCAGGCATCATCCTCGGTGTCGCCAAGGATCACCCGGAAGGACACGTTGAATTTTGGGGTACGGCCATGGCGCGCCGCCTCGGCGCGGACCGCAGCGATGGTCTCGCGGGTCTGGGCCAGGGATTCGCCCCACAGCGCGAAGACATCGGCGTGCTTGCCGGCCACCCACAATGCGGCTGGCGAGGAACCGCCGAAATAGACCGGCAGGCTCGGCTGCTGCAGCGGCTTGATGGCGGAGAAGCCCTTCGCCACCCGGTAGTGCTCACCCTCGTGATCGAAGGGCTGGGTGCTGGTCCACTCCTGGCGGACCACGTCGAGGAATTCCTCGGTGCGGGCGTAGCGCTGGTCGTGGTCGAGCCAGTCGCCGTCCTTGCGCTGCTCCCCATCGCTGCCACCACTGATGATGTGCACCGCCAGGCGACCGTCGAGCAGATGATCGAGGGTCGCCAGCTTGCGCGCCGCCAGGGTCGGGGCGACGAAACCGGGACGGTGGGCCAGCAGGAACTTGAGCGTCCGGGTGGCCTGCCCCGCCAGGGCAGTGACCAGGAAGCCGTCGGGCTGATCGGACCAGTAGCCGACCAGGATGCGATCGAAGCCGGCCTGCTCATGGGCCTGGGCGAAGCGGGTGATATAGCCCTTGTCGAAGATGGGACCGGAGGGGGCGATGATCTCCGAGGTGAGGCGGTGGCCGATCATGCCGAGGAATTGGACGCTCATGGTGGTGAATCCCGTGCCGAGGTAAGGGGACGCCTTCAGGAAGGCGTTGGCTGGGTTCCACCTTAGGCAACCAGAGCATAAGAAGGAAATTCCTTATGCGCATATCCTAATTATTGTTTTATTTGAAACATGCATTTAAAGATGGTGGCTTGCCTCATGAGGCGACGCTCTTCAAGGGTAGAAATAGCAGTACTTCCTCGTTTTGTAGGAGCGGTCCATGGCCGCGATCGCCCAAACGATCCCAGGGCGCCTCGGCGTGGAAAAAGGCGTTAGCCTTTTCCACCGGGGCCTTCGGTGCGAGGGGCGCCCTCACCCCAGCCCTCTCCCCAAGGGAGAGGGGGTTATCCGAGGGAGGGTTGAAAGTCGTTGTTCCTGGACCAAATCCGTGGCCTGTTGGGCTTCGACGATAAAGCCGTCTCAACCCAACCTACGGGGCTATGTCGTAGGTTGGGTTGAGCGCAGCGAAGCCCAACGACCAAGCGCCGTAGCGTGGAAACGGCGTAGCTTTTTTCCACCAGGTAGTTCAGCCACAAGGGCGCCCTCGCCTCCACATTCTCCTGAAGGGTTAAATCGAGCGAATACCGGTCTCAGTCGATCCGAGAAGACCTCGTCGACCGCAGCCACCTACCCGTAGGAGCGGCCCATGGCCGCGATTGGCCAATCACTCATACTACGCTGACGGTCTTCAAAGCCAGGCCGTAGCCGCCAACCCCAGGGCGCCGAGGATGAAACCTACCAGAGCGCCCCGACCCGGTAACTCCTGGAATAGCAGCCAGATCAGCAACGGCTCGCAGACCAATAACACCAGTACGGAAACGACCGCGACCACCCAGATATCACCGGTAGCCCGATAGCCCAGGCCGTAGGCCAGCAACAGGCAGAGACCGGAAAAGCAAGCGAGCCCTGCCAATAGCAGCGCATCATGCCAATCGAAACCGACCGCAGCCGCCAACCGCGCCGCTGCCAATTCGGCGTAGATGATGCAGCCTTCGCCGATGATCATCAGGGCGATGGCGAAGATTCCAAGCACTTCTTTGGACATGAAAGACCTTCCTTTTGGACCGAGCGGACTGACGCTGTGTCGTGATGCACACCGCGCTCAGATGGGGTACTGAGGTCGATGCAGTCAGTGGCGTCAGGGGCTCGATACGGAAGGCATACATGAGCGAAACCTCTGTGAGGGAGTGCTTCTATTAAGGCTAGATCAGGGTACAGCGGTAGAACAGCGGCGGGTTATCGGTGTTAGAGGATGTTGGTCTTTGAACAGAAATTCTTCATAGGAGCGATAGCCCTGCGGACCGCCAAGACTGCAAGCCGCCATGTACTACTGGCGAACAGCAACCCGCGATCTGTTGGACTTCGACGATAAAGCCGTCTCAACCCAACCTACGGGGCTATGCCGCAGGTTGGGTTGAGCGCAGCGAAGCCCAACAAGAAGATACCCAGCCCTACCGCTGCATCCCCCACTTCTTCACCGTCAGCCGCTCCAAGGTAGCGAACACCAGGCCTTCCACCAGCAGGCCGATAATGATCACCGCAGCCAAGCCGGCGAAAACGCGGTCGGTGTAGAGCTCGTTGCGATTCTGGAAGATGTACCAGCCCAGGCCGCCCTTGCCGCTGGAGGCGCCGAACACCAGCTCGGCGGCGATCAGGGTGCGCCAGGCGAAGGCCCAGCCGATCTTGAGGCCCGAGACGATGGCCGGCAGCGCCGCCGGGATGAGGATCAGCCCGACGTACCTCAGCCCCTTGAGGCCATAGTTGCGCCCGGCCATGCGCAGGGTGTCGGACACGCCGAGAAAGCCCGAGTAGGTGTTCAGCGCCATGGGCCAGAGCACCGAATGCACCAGCACGAACACCAGGCTGTTCTCGCCCAGGCCGAACCAGAGCAGCGCCAGCGGCAACAAGGCGATGGCCGGCAGCGGATTGAACATCGAGGTCAGGGTGCCGAGCAGGTCGCGACCGAACTGGGTGGAGACGGCCAGGGCGCTCAGCGCCAGGGCCAGCACCACGCCCAGCAGATAGCCCTTGAGCAAGGTGCCGAGGGAAATGGCGACCTTGGCCGGCAATTCACCGGTGACCAGCCCATCCCAGAAGGCCGCGGCGGTCTGCAGGAAGCTGGGCAGCAGCAGGTCGTTGCCCTGCCAGCGGGCGGCCACTTCCCAGGCCAGCATGAGGATCGCCAGGATCACCAGCTTGCGCAGCCAGGCTTGGCTCCACAGGCGCGTGGCCAGAGGGAGCTCCACCGCCAGCGGCAAGTCGTTGAGGGGCGCGAGGTCCCGTTGGTATTCGGCCCGCACCGGGGGCTGTCGAGTCATGGGTCCACCTCGAAACTAGTAGGAAATGCGGCCCTGGACGATGGCCTGCTGCAGGCGCAGGCGCTCGTCGGCGACCTCCGGCGGCAGGGTCTGAACGTCGTCGGGGAACAGCAGGTTGTGGATGCGCAGCGCGGTACTCTGGAATTCGGCGCCGCCGAAGTCCTCGAGGCCGAACTGGTGGCAGTTGAGTTCCGCGCGGACCCGGCCCGGATGGGGCGACAGCAGCAGGATGCGATTGCCCACCACCAGCGCCTCCTCGATGGAGTGGGTGACGAACAGCAGGGTGAAGCGCACCTCGTCCCAGAGCGCCAGGAGCTCTTCCTGCATCTTGCGGCGAGTCAGGGCGTCCAGGGCGGCGAAGGGTTCGTCCATCAGCAGGATCTTGGGCTGCATGGCCAGGGCGCGAGCGATGGCCACCCGCTGCTTCATGCCGCCGGAAAGATGATGCGGATAGGCGTCGACGAAGCGCGCCAGACCGACCTTGTCCAGGTAGTGCAGCGCCCGCTCGCGCGCCTCGCCACGACTGGCCTGGCGACTGGCGAGCAGCGGGAACATGGTGTTCTCCAGCACCGTCTTCCACGGCGGCAGCTGGTCGAATTCCTGGAACACCACGATGCGATCCGGCCCCGGTCCCTTGACCGGCTGGCCGTCCAGACGGATCTCACCGTGCAGCGGCGGCAGAAAGCCCGCCACCGACTTGAGCAGACTGGACTTGCCGCAGCCGGACGGCCCGAGCAGCACGAAACGGTCGGCGCCATGCACCTCGAAAGATACCTGGTGGGTAGCCCGCACCCGGCGTTCGCGGGTGCGGTATTCGAGGTCGAGATCCTGCACCTGCAGCAGCGGCTGGGTCTGCGCCAGGGTCAGGTGCGGACGGGAAGCTAGAGGGGCATTCATGGTCGTCTCCTACCTTAAAACGGCGCATCGCCCTGGATAGTGGTGCGATACAGCTTGCGCCGCAGATGATTGGGGCAGCCGGCCGCCAGGTGCAGCAGCGAGCGGTTGTCCCAGAACACCAGGTCGTGGGGCTGCCACTGGTGGCGATAGAGGTGCTCGGGCTTGACGCTGTGGGCATAGAGCTCGGCCAGCAGCTCGCGACTCTCGTCTTCCGGCAGGCCGACGATGTGGGTGGTGAACCCCTCGCTGACGAACAGCGCCTTGCGGCCATTTTCCGGATGAGTACGTACCACCGGATGCACCACCGCCTTGACCTCGGCCAGCTGCGCGGCGGTCAGGGTCGGCCGCCAGTTGCCCTCGAACTTGGGCTTGGCGTAGGTGGCGGTATAGGAATGCTCGGCCTGGAGACCCTCTACCTGGCGCTTGAGCGCCGCTGGCAGGGTGTCGTAGGCCAGGTGCATGTTGGCGAAGAGGGTATCGCCGCCCTCCTCCGGCAATTCCTGGGCATGCAGCATGGAACCCAGGCTCGGCAGCTCCTTGTAGGAGAGATCCGAGTGCCAGAACTTGCCGGCATCGCCCAGGCCGATCGGCCGACCGCCTTCGACGATGTTGGAGACGATGAGGATCTCCGGGTGGCCGGCCAGGTGGAATTGCTTGAGCACATGGATCTGCAACTCGCCGAAGCGGCGACTGAAGGCGATCTGCTCTTCGGGGGTGATGCGCTGGTCGCGGAACACCACCACATGGTGGTCCAGGTGGGCGCGATGAACGCGGGCGAAGTCTTCGGCATTGAGCGGCTGGGCCAGATCGATGCCGAGGATCTCGGCGCCCAGGTTGCCGAAGGGCCGGATCTCGAAAGTCTGGCCGGCGGCCGGACGGGGGGAAGCGAGAGTCATTGGAGTGTTCTCCTTGGTGGTCCAGCTCAGCTGCCGGGACGCTCGTGGGCTTCGGGGAAGAAGTAGTCCTGCCAGGAGGCAGCCTGGTGTTTCAGCACGCCCAGCTCATGCAGCTTCTGGGCATAGACGAAGGTCCGCTGGGGCTCGACGGTGAACTCGATCTCCGGGTCCTCGACGATGCGCTGCACCAGGGCCAGCGGCAGCTTGGAATGCTCGACGCGGATATAGGCCTCGGCGGCCGCGGCCTTGTTGGCGCGGATGAAGGCGGCGGCTTCCACCAGGGCGTCATAGAAGGCGCGGTAGGTCTTGGGATTCTCGTCGTGGAATTTCTCGGTGGTGTAAAGCACGTTGAAGGTGCCTGGTCCGCCGAGGACGTTGTAGCTGCTGAGGATGCGATGGACCCGGGGATTCTCCAGCGCCTGGTACTGGAACGGTGGGCTGGAGAAATGGGTAGTGATCTCGGAGCCGCCCGCCATCAGGGCAGCGCTGGCATCCGGGTGCGGCAGACTCACGCTGATGGCATCGAATTTCTTGAACTGGGCGTCGCCGAAGACCTTGGCAGTCTCGATCTGCAGGGTGCGCGACTGGAAGCCCACGCCCGCCGCCGGCACGGCGATGCGATCCTGGTCGGTCAAATCCTTTATCGACCTGACCTCGGCGCGATTGCTCAGCAGGTAGTTGGGCATGGCGCCCAGGGCGGCGATGGCCTTGACGTTCTGTCGTCCGCGGGTGCGATCCCAGACCGTCAGCATCGGCGGTACCCCGGCGGAGACCACGTCGAGCGAGCCGGCCAGCAGCGCCTCGTTCATGGCAGTGGCGCCGGAGATGCTGTTCCAGTCCACCTGGATATCCAGGCCGGCGGCCTTGCCGTGCTTCTCGATCAACTGCTGATCGCGCACCACGTCGAGGATCAGATAGCCGATGCCGAATTGCTGGGCGATGCTGATCCTGCCCTCGGCGGCGGCACTGCCCGCGAAGCCCAGGGCACCTACCACGGCGGCGATCACCGCCAAGCCCTTCCCTACCCTGCTCATCCTTACGCTCCGTGCCGACTGGCCATCCGAAAGCGTTATAGGCTAATGAGCTGTTATAACTTTTGGTAAAGACAGAATTTATATAACCATATGCACGCAGATGCGGAACTGGGTGAGTGTTCGACCATTAGACCGGTCCTACCCTTCGAGCAGCTGCCGCAGCCGCCGCACGGCGCTGGTCGGCGTGGTAAGCACCGAGCCGCCCCAGGCGGCTTCGCTGGCCGATTGCGCGGCGGTCATGGAAAACTGCGCGAAGCAGAGCACGTCGTAGTCGCCGCGTAGCCGCTCTGCAGCCGCGGCGATAAGGGCGTCGTGGCGGGCCTGGTCACCCGCATGCAGGACTTCCAGCGCGCCTTCGCAGAGGATCGGTGTGATGTCCGCTGTCTGGCCACGGCGGCTTGCCTCGAGCTCGAAGTCGTTGACGATGGCCGCGCCCGCCGGACCGAAGGTGGTCAGGGCAGCGATGCGCCCGCCTTTGGCCAGGGCCTCCTGCACCATGGCCTCGTTGGGCTTGAGGACCGGCTTTTGATAACGGCGCTGGCAGGCTTCGATGGCATTGGAAAAGGCCGAGCAGGTAAAGAGCACGGCATCGGCCTGGGCGCGAAAGGCATGCTCGGCCAGGTCCTGGATGCGCTGGTCCAGCGCTGTCGTACTGCCGCCAGCGGTGCTGGCGTCTTTCGACAGCGAGTCGTCCCAGAGATCGAAGCGCAGCGCCTCGGGCCACCCCTGGGCGAAGGCTGCGTTGATGGGCTCGATGGCGATGCGGGTGGCGTGAATCAGAAAGATCCGTTTGGCGGCAGTCATGGCGAAAGCACTCGTGTAGGGCCGCCTGAACGGCGGCCGATAGGCGCACCTAGCGGGCGTCGAGAATGATCACGCCGTCGGCATCGGCATAGAGTTGATCACCACTGCGGATCGTCTGCCCAGCGAAGGTCACCGCCTCGCCGATCTGGCCTTCGTTGCGCTTGACCGATTTGCGCGGCGAGACGCCCAGGGCCTTGACCGCCAGCGGCAGCCCCGCCAGCACCGCCTTGTCGCGGACCTGGCCATAGATGAGCGCACCGGCCCAGCCGTTCTTCACCAGGTCCTCGGCGATGATGTCGCCGAGCAGCGCGCAACGGTCGCTGCCACCACCATCAACCACCAGCACGCGTCCCTCGCCCGGCTGCTGGCTCAATTCCTTGATCCGCGAGTTGTCCTCGAAGCACCTGACCGTCAGCGCCGGTCCGGCGAAATCGGTGCGACCGCCCAGGTCCTGGAAGATCGGCTGCAGGACTCGCGCCTGATCGCCATGCTCGTCGCACAGGTCAGTGGTCTTGAAGGTCATGGTGTTGCTCCTTGGTGGTCGAAAGACCGGTCAGGCCGTAACCGTTCGCCGTGCCAGTAGCTGGCCAGTCACGAGCACGATGAGGACGCCGGCGACGCCGGCCGCATAGGGAACCCAGTGCAGGTCTCCGGTACCGAGCCAAGCCTGCAGGAGTTCGTCGCTGGCGATCAGCTTGCCAGCGATCCAGCCGAGCAGGGCCGCCCCGGCCATGACCAGCCAGCGGAAGCGTTCCATCAGGCGCAGGATGAGCTGGCTGCCGAAGATGATGATGGGGATGCTGATGAGCACTCCGGTGACGGCCAGGCCCAAATGGCCCTGGGCTGCGCCGGCCACGGCGATGACGTTGTCCAGACTCATCACCACATCGGCCACCATAATGATCCAGATGGCCTGGCCCAGGGTGGTACCGGCCTTGACGTCGGCCTCGTCGTTCTCGGGCACCAGCAACTTGATGCCGATCCACAGCAGCAGCACGCCGCCCACCACCTTGAGCAGTGGCCAGCCCAGCACGTAGCTGGCGACGAACAGCAGCAGGATGCGCAGGATCACGGCACCCGCCACCCCGCCCAGGATGGCCTTGCGGCGTTGCGCTTCCGGCAGACGCCGACAGGCCAGGGCGATCACCACGGCGTTGTCGCCGCCGAGCAGGATATCGATGATGACGATCTGGAGCAGACTGGTCAGGAAGACCGGATCGGACAGGGCGGTAAGCAAGGTGGACCTCGTCTATTTAGGAGCTGACGTCCCTTGGGCAGCAACAGCCCGTAATGATTTCAGGTCACTATTATTGTCTTTTATATCAATACAGAACAATATTGGCCATGCCTGAATTCCAGCGTTCGCCGACCGAGAACGCTGCGTTAGCCAGATACCAATTTCGAGTGACTGCCAGCTTTCCTAGCATGGCGCTCACACCGCCCACGATCACGACAACCAGACCGGACAGCCCATGAAGTTTGCCCTGGATTCCACCTACACCGGCCAGCTCACCCTCGGCGACCGGCAATACGCCTATGTCGACCTCAAGCGTCTGTTCGACGCCGACACCCTGGCGCGCCTGCCCTACTCCCTGCGTCTGCTGGTGGAAAACGTCGCCCGCTGCTTTCCCGAGGCGCTACCGCCGGTGCTGGCCCGTGCCCGTGGCGAAGGCCCGCCATGCGAGGCGCCCTTCCTGCCCAACCGCCTGATGTTCCACGACACCACCTGCCTGCCCGCCCTGGCCGACTTCGCCGGCATGCGCGACATGGTGGCCGAACTGGGCGGCGATCCGAGCCGGATGAATCCACGCATCCCGGCGGTGCTGACCATCGACCACTCGGTGATCGTCGAACGCTTCGCCGAGCCGGACGCGGTGGAAGCCAATCTGGACATCGACTACCGCCGCAACACCGAGCGCTACCAGTTCATCAAGTGGGCGCAGAAGAGCCTGGACAACTTCAAGGTGGTCCCACCGGGCACCGGCATCATCCACCAGGTCAACATGGAGTCCCTGGGCACCGTGGTCTGGGAAAGCGAGACCAGCGACGGCCAACCGCTGCTGCACCCGGACGACATGGTCGCCACCGACAGCCATACGCCGATGATCAACGCCATCGGCATCCTCGGTTGGGGCGTGGGCGGTCTGGAAGGCCAGGCGGCCATGCTGGGCGAGCCGGTACCGATCAGTTTTCCCGAGGTCATCGGTATCCGTGTGACCAATGCGCTACGTCCGGGAGTGACCGCCACTGACCTTTCCTTGAAAGTCACCCAGTTGCTGCGCCAACGCGGCGTGGTGGGCAAGTTCGTCGAGTTCTGCGGACCGGGCCTGTCGGGCCTGAGCTGGGCCGCCCGCGGCACCCTTTCCAACATGGCACCGGAATACGGCGCGACCGTGGTGTTCTTCCCCTTCGATACGGTGACCATGGAGTACCTCGAGCTCACTGGCCGCACCCCGGAGCTGCGCGAGCGGGTCGCGGCTTACCTGGAAGCCCAGACCCTGTGGCGCCACGACAGCGATTCCGAGCCGGTCTTCACCGAGGTCATCCCGCTGGACCTCGCCAGCATCGAGCCCAGCGTGGCCGGTCCGCACCAGCCGCACCAATGGCAACCGTTGGCCAAAGCCCGCGACTCCTTTCGAGCCGAGGTGCCGACCAACCCGGACGCCGGTCTGATCGCGCGTTCCACCGAGGCTACGGCGGACTACTTCGAGCCGAGCTTCGGCCAGCCGCTGACCCATGGCGCCATCTCCATCGCCGCCATCACCAGCTGCACCAACACTGCCAACCCGAGCCAGATGATCCAGGCCGGTCTCCTGGCGCGAAGGGCGCGCGAACGTGGCCTCACCCGCAAGCCCTGGGTAAAGACCTCGCTCTCCCCTGGCTCTCGCGTGGTGGCGGACTACCTGCGCGAGGCCGATCTGCTGAGCGACTTCGCCGCCCTCGGTTTCGACCTGGCCGGCTTCGGCTGCATGACCTGCATCGGCAACTCGGGCAGCTTCGAAGCCCACATGGAGGCCTTCGCCGACCAGGGCCTGAAGACAGTGGTGGTGCTCTCGGGTAATCGCAATTTCGAAGGCCGGGTCAATCCCAAGGCGCAGTTCGGTTACCTCGCCTCGCCGGCCCTGGTGGTCGCCTATGCCCTGGCGGGCAGCATCGACGTCGATCTCGAACAGGCCGTGCTAGGGCTGGATCAAGCCGGTCAGCCCGTCTACCTATGCGATCTGCTGCCGGGCGATGACGAGGTCCAGGCGCTGGTCCGCGAGACAGTGCGCCCGGAGTTGTTCCGCCAGCGCAACGCCACTCTCTGGGATGGGACCCACCACTGGCAGGCGTTGTCCGCCGAGGGCAGCGTGCGCTTTCCCTGGTCGCCCAGCTCGACCTATCTGCGCCGGCCGATCTATCTGCAGGGGATCACCCCAGAGCCGCCCACGTCGTTGGCCGTGCGCGACGCCCGCACGCTGATGGTGCTGGGCGACAACATCACTACCGACCACATCTCGCCCGCCAGTGCCATCCCCCTGGACAGCCCGGCGGGCCGTTGGTTGGTTGCCCATGGCGAGGCGCCGGAGGACCTCAATCAGTATTCGACCCGGCGCAGCAATCATGAGGTGATGATGCGCGGTGCCTTCGTCAACCGCGCGGTGAAGAATCGCCTGCTGCCGGCGCATCCGGGCCAGGGCGGCTGGGCGCGGGCAGCGGACGGCGAGGTATTGCCGGTGTACGACGCCGCCCTCAGCTGGGTCCGCCAGGGCAGGCCGCTGGTGGTGTTCGCCGGCCTCAACTACGGCGCCGGCTCCAGTCGCGACTGGGCGGCCAAGGCGCAGGCTACCCTGGGCGTCAGGCTGGTGGTGGCGCAGAGCTTCGAGCGCATCCACCGCAGCAACCTGATCGGCATGGGCATCTTCCCGGTGCGCTTCCCCGCCGGGCAAGGCGCCGAAAGCCTGCGCCTGAGCGGTGACGAGCGTTTGGACTTCGCCGGGCTGGATGAACTGCGGGTAGGCATCAACCTCATCAGGCTGCAGATCACCCGCCCGGATGGCCAGAGTGACAGCGTCACCCTGGAACTGCCGCTGGATTCCAACCAGGAGATCCTCTACCTGCGCCAGGGCGGCATCCTGCCCTACGTGATCCGCAAGACCCTGAGCGAAGGACGGATGTGAATCCAGGGCCTCGCTAGCTCGAGGCCGAAACGCCTAAACCCACTGGAAGCTACCGCCCATCCTGATAATTGTATCTTGTGTATTTACAAGACAATTCGATTCATCTTACCGTGCCTTACACCGGCTCACGCCCGACAAGAACGACAACAGGAGAGCTACACATGAGCAAGCGCATCGCCTTCGTCACCGCCGGTATGGGCGGATTGGGAACCGCCGTCTGCCAACGCCTGGCTCGGGACGGCTTCACCGTCATCGCCGGCTGCGGTCCGGACTCACCGCTCAAGGCCGACTGGCTGGAACAGCAACGCAAGCTGGGCTTCGACTTCATCGCGGCCGAAGGGAACGTCGCTGACTGGGAATCCACTCGTGCTGCCTTTGCCAAGATTCGCGACGAGGTAGGCCCCGTCGATGTCCTGGTCAACAACGCCGGTACCGCCTGCAACGTGGTGTTCCGCGACATGCAACCGGGTGACTGGCAGACGGTGATCGATACCAACCTTAACTCCCTGTTCAACGTCACCCGCCAGGTGATCGATGGCATGACCTCCCGCGGCTGGGGACGGATCATCAACATCTCATCGGTCAACGCCCAGCTCGGTCAGGTCGGCCAGGTCAACTATTCCACCGCCAAGTCGGCGATCCGCGGCTTCACCCGCGCCCTGGCCCGTGAGCTGGCGGCCCGCGGGGTCACGGTCAACACCGTCTCGCCCGGCTACATCGCCACGCCACGGCTCAAGGCCCTGACCCGCACCGAACTCATGGATCGCATCGTCCACGAGATCCCCATGCGTCGCCTGGGCACGCCGGAAGAGATCGCCTCCATGTGCTCCTGGCTGGCGTCGGACGAATCGGCCTTCGCCACCGGCGCGGACTTCTCCCTCAATGGCGGTCTCCACATGAGCTGATCGCCACTCCGCCACCGAACACAACGACAACCACAACAAAAGTTGTATTTTGGAACCAGGAGATACAGATGCTTTCTCTGCTCGGCTATGGAATGATCGTGACCTTCATGGTGCTGATCATGACCAAGCGGCTGCCGCCCTTGGTGGCCTTGACCATCATCCCCATCATCTTCGCCATCATCGGCGGCTTTGCACCGGAGATGGGGCCGATGATGATCGATGGCCTGCGCAAGGTCGCACCCACCGCCATCATGGTGATGTTCGCCATCCTCTATTTCGGTCTGATGTTCGATACCGGGCTGTTCGATCCCATCATCCGCACCTTCATCAAGCTGATCAAAGGCGATCCCGCGAAGGCGGTGCTCTTCGCTACCCTGCTGGCCGGCATGGTGTCCCTGGACGGCGACGGTTCCACCACCTACATGATCACCCTGACCGCCATGCTGCCGCTGTTCCGCCGCCTGCGGCTGAATCCACTGATCCTGCCTTGCGTGGTCATCCTCGCTGCGAGCGTCACCAACCTGCTGCCCTGGAGCGGACCCATGGCCCGGGTCGCCGCGGCACTGCAGGTGGAAACCAGCCAACTGTTCATCCCGCTGATCCCGCCGATGATCGTCAGCTTCATCGGGGTCCTGGCGCTGGCCTTCTGGTTGGGGTTGCAGGAGCGGCGCCGTCTGGGCCTGCTGGTGGCACCGGGTGGCAATCCGCTGCGCGCGACGGGCATGGACGAAGACATGGGCGATCTGCTCACGCTGAGCGACGAGAACGCCGAACTGCGCCGGCCCAAGCTGTTCTGGTTCAATGCCCTGCTCACCTTGGCGCTGATGACCTGCCTGGTGATCGAACTGCTGCCACTGCCGATCCTATTCATGGTCGCCTTCTGCATTGCCCTGACCATCAACTACCGGCAGATGGACGACCAGCGTCGGCGCATCTCGGCCCATGCCCCCGCGGCCCTGACGCAGATCTCGATCTTCATCGCCGCTGGCATCTTCGCCGGCATCCTCTCCGGGACCGGCATGGTCAAGGCCATGTCCGGCTCGCTGCTCTGGGCCCTGCCGGAGAGCTGGGGCAACTACCTGGCGCCCATCACCGCGCTGCTGAGCATTCCCGGCACCTTCTTCATGTCCAACGACGCCTTCTACTATGGCGTATTGCCGGTGCTGGCCCATGCGGCCGAAGCCTATGGCATAGGCGCAGCGGAGATCGGCCGGGCTTCGCTGATCGGGCAGCCGGTGCACCTGCTCAGTCCGCTGGTGGCGTCCACCTATCTGCTGGTGGGCCTGGCCGGGGTCGAGTTCAGCGATCACCAGAGATACACCATGAAATGGGCGTTCGCCCTGAGCTTTCTGCTCATGGCGGTCTCCATGGCGCTGGGGCTGTTCCCGCTCTACTCGGCCCGCTGACGGTCTCGGCGACGGTGCGTCCGGCGCCGTCGCCCGCTCCGGATGGCCGTGGTTATGGTAACGTCAGGGCGCTCCGCCAGACCCGGCTGGCCAACCTCTTCCGTACCTGCGCTCCGGTACCCGTCGCCCAGAAGATTCCCGATGAAAAAAGACCTCGCCGAACAACTCGCCCCGCGCATCATCGACCTTGCCCGTGCCCGCTCGATGAAAGCCGGTGATCCGTTGCGCGAGGAGGCCTTCGCCAAGGAACTGGGCGTTTCCCGCTCGCCGGTACGACGGGGCTTCGCCTTGCTGGAACAATTGGGCCTGGCGCGCAAGGAGCCCAATCGCGGCTTCTTCCTCACCCGCAACGCCACCACCATCGAGCAGGCCGCCCTGCCCAGCGAGGACGATCCCTATGAGGAGCTCTACCTGCGGGTGGTGGACGACATGCTGCGCGGCGACATCCGCAGCAGCTTCTTCGAGGCCGAGTTGCTGCGGCGCTACCAGATCCCTCGCGGCCAGTTGCTCAAGGTGCTCAACCGCCTGGCCAGCGAGGCCATGATCGAACGCCGCCCTGGCCAGGGGTGGGAGATCAATACTTTCCTGCATGACAGCGAAGCCCATATCCAGAGCTATCGCTTCCGCATGGCCATCGAGCCCTTCGCCCTGCGCGAGCCGGGCTATCGCATCGACAAGCGCGCCTTCGCCCAGGCCCGCCAGCGGCAGCAACGATTGCTGGACGGGGAGCTGTTCACTCTGTCCCGCGCCCAGCTGTTCGAGATCGGCTCCAGCTTCCACGAACTGCTGGTGCGCTGCTCAGGCAATGTCTTTCTACTCGAAGCCATCCGCCGGCAGAATCAGCTGCGTCGCTTCATGGCCTACCGCTCCAACGTCGAACGCTCGCGGCAGATCGGCCAGAGTCAGGAACACCTGCATATCCTCGACCTGCTCGAAGGCGGCAGTCGCGAAGAAGCGGCGCTCTTCCTGCACCAGCATCTCGACGTGGTCAGCCGGCTCAAGGCCGCCCAAGACCGCCAGCTGGAAGCCGCCGAAGAAGACGCGGCAAAGCAGCCAGCCTGATTCGCCCGCGCGCCTGACCCTCAATGCCCCTGCACGCCCGTCACCCATACGGGCGCTGAGCCCACACGTTCGCCAGGCACGAATCGATGTCGCTTTTTTTGTCCTGCACCGTTGCGCGAATTGTTTTTAGATGACATAAAGTACAAATCGTCCTGCCCAAGTTGTGACCTCCTCAGGCTCAGCCATCAGGCCGACGTCCCCACAGAATCTACAAGGAGAAAACAATGCGTATTCTGGTCCTGCCCTGCGACGGTATCGGTCCCGAAATCATCCAGGCATCCATGTCCGTGCTGGATGTCGCCAACGAAAAGTTCGGCCTGGGATTGACCTTCGATTACGACGACGTCGGCTTCACCAGCCTGGAGAAGCACGGCATTACCCTGCGTGACGAGACCCTGGAAAAGGCCAAGACCTACGATGGCGTGATCCTTGGCACCCAATCCCACGCCGACTACCCGGCGCCCGAAAAAGGCGGTCGCAATGTCTCTGCCGGCTTTCGCATCGGCCTCGATCTCTATGCCAACGTGCGCCCGGCGCGCACCCGGCCGTTCCTCGCCTCCAACATGAGGGAAGGCAAGAGCATGGACCTGGTGATCATGCGCGAGGCCACCGAAGGCTTCTATCCGGATCGCAACATGAGCCGCGGCTGGGGCGAGGTGATGCCCTCCCCGGACATGGCGCTGTCCACCCGCAAGATCACCCGTCACTGCAGCGAGCGTATCGCGCGCCAGGCCTTCGAGCTGGCGATGAAGCGCCGGCGCAAGGTCACCGCCATTCACAAGGCCAACAGCTTCCACATGACCGACGGCCTGTTCCTGGAATGCGTGCGCAACGTGGCCAAGGAATTCCCCGAGGTGCAGCTCGACGATCTGCTGGTGGACGCCTCCACCGCGCACCTGGTGCGCAACCCCGAGCGCTTCGACGTGCTGGTGGCCACCAACTTCTATGGCGACATCATCAGCGACCTGGCCAGCGAACTCTCCGGCAGCCTGGGCCTCGCCGGCTCCATCATGGCCAGCAACATCCACTGCTGCGCCCAGGCCCAGCATGGCTCGGCGCCGGATATCGCCGGTCAGGACAAGGCCAACCCGGTGTCGATGATCCTGTCCATCGGCATGATGCTGCACTGGATGGGCGAGCACCGTGGCAATGCCAAGCTGCAGGAAGCGGCCGCGGCGATCGACCAGGCGGTGGACAAGGTGCTGGAGGATCCGGCCAAGCGCACCGCCGACCTGGGTGGCAGCCTGGGCTGCGCCGCCTTCGGCCAGGCAGTGGCCCAGGTCCTGCGCGGCTGAGGTCATACCCGCCTCTCCGGGGCGTGCGCGCCCCGGAGACCCCTGACAAGAACAAGGAGAATCTCCATGGCCACGCCGCTCCTGGGCTGCATTGCCGACGACTTCACCGGCGGTACCGATCTTGCCAGCACCCTGGTGGCCCAGGGCATGCGCACCGTTCAGGTACTGGATGTGCCGGACCGTCCGCTCCCCAGCGACGCCGATGCCGTGGTGATAGCCCTCAAGACCCGCACCCTGCCCGCCGCCGAAGCGATTGCCCAATCCCTGGCAGCCCTGGCCTATCTGCGCGCGCTGGGATGTCGGCAATTCTTCTTCAAGTACTGCTCCACCTTCGACTCCACCGCGGCCGGCAACATCGGACCGGTGGCAGACGCCCTGGCCGATGCCCTGGGCGCCAAATTGAGCATCGCCTGCCCCGCCTTCCCCGAGAACGACCGCACCCTCTATCTCGGCCAGCTGTTCGTCGGCGACCAGCCCCTGGCCGAGTCGGGCATGCGCCACCACCCGCTGACCCCCATGACCGACAGCAACCTGGTGCGGGTACTACAGGCACAAACACCCCATCCCGTCGGCCTGGTACGCCGGCCCCAGGTGCGTCAAGGCAGCGCAGCCCTGGCCACGGCCCTGGCCGACCTCCAGGCGCAGGGCGTTCGCCATGCCATCGTCGACGCCATCGACAACGCCGACCTGCACGCCATAGGTGCAGCCGTGGCGGATCATCCACTGGTCACCGGGGGTTCCGGCGTGGCCCTGGGGCTGCCGGCCAACTTCCGCCGCCGCGGCCTGCTGGCCGCCCATGCCGAAGCATCAGCCCTGCCCGCTGCACCCGGTCTGGCCGCCGTGCTGTCGGGCAGCTGTTCCACCGCGACCCGCGGCCAGGTGGCCGTCTGGCTAGAGCACCGGCCTGGCTTCCGCCTCGATCCGCTGGCCCTGGCCACGGGCGACGATCAGGTCGGTGCCGCGCTCGCCTGGGCCGAAGCGCGCCTGGCTACCGGGCCGGTGCTCATCTATGGCAGTGCCGATCCCGAAGAGGTGCGCAAGGCCCAGGCACAGCTGGGCGTGGAGCGCGCCGGCCAGTTGGTGGAAGACGCCCTGGCCCGCATCGCCCAGGGCCTGCACACGCGTGGCGTGACGCGGCTGGTGGTGGCCGGCGGCGAAACCTCGGGGGCGGTGGTCAAGGCCCTGGCGATCGCCAGCCTGCGCATCGGTGCGCCCATCGCCCCGGGCGTACCCTGGACCCTGGGCAGCGGCGCCCGGGGGGACATCGCCCTGGCGCTCAAATCCGGCAACTTCGGCACGCCGGACTTCTTCGAACGGGCCTTGGCCGTCGCCCCCTGACCCCTTGCGAGGATCGCCCATGAGCGGCTCTGCGCCACGCTACGATCTGGTCAGCCTGAACGTCTTCCGGGTGGTGGCCCAGGAGCGCAACGTCACCCGCGCCGCGCGGCTCTGCCATCTGGCCGTCTCCGCCGTGAGCAAGAGAATCAGCGAACTGGAAGACCAGGTCGGGGTGCCACTGTTCATCCGCCACGCCCGTGGCATGGGACTCACCCCGGCCGGCGAGACCATGCTGCACTATGTGGAGCGGGTGCATGGCGATCTGCGCCTCATGCAATTGGAACTCAACGAGCACGGCAGCGGCGCCACCGGCCATATCCGCCTGCAAGCCATCACCTCGGCGCTGACCAATCACCTGACCCCCGATCTCGCCAGCTTCATGAGCCTCTATCCGCGGGTGGATTTCGACATCGAGGAGCGCGTGGGCAGCAGCATCGTCCAGGCGGTGGCCGAAGGCAGGGCGGATGTGGGCATCGTCGCGGCCGATACCGCCGCCCTGGACCTGGAGACCTTCGCCTATCGCCGCGAGCGCCTGGTGGTGATCGCCGCCGCGGATCACCCCCTGGCCGGGTGTGACCGGGTAAGCTTCGCCGATACCCTGGATCACGAATTCATCGGCCCCCATGTGGAGAGCTCGATGAACGCCCTGCTCTCGCGCCAGGCGGCGCTGCTCCAGCGCAGCATCCGTCAGCGGGTGCGCATCAGCAGCTTCGAAGCCATGTGCCGGCTGGCGGCGATTCGCCTGGGCCTGTGCGTGCTGCCCGAGTCCATCGTGCGGCCTTATCTCAAGCCGATGAAACTGGTAGCCCTGGAGCTGGACGAAGCCTGGGCCAGCCGCGCCATCGTGGTGGTGGTGCGACGCTATAGTGCGCTGTCACCGGTGGCCAAGGCCTTCGTCGGTCATCTGCGTCCCTGAACCCTGCAACCGGATCCTGTACCACGCCATGTCGACTTCCCGCTTCGCCCCTCGCCCCTGGTGGCCCACCCCCTTCGTCGGCCTGCTCGGCGGCTGGCTCGCCAGCCTGGTGCACTGGCCGTTGCCCTGGATCACCGGCGCCCTGATCGCCGTGACTCTCTGTCGCTGCCTCGGCTGGCGCATCACCGCCATTCCCCACGGTCGCCCCGCCGGGCAATGGCTGATCGCCACGGCCATCGGCCTGCACTTCACCCCGGCGGTACTGACCGAAGTCGTCAGGCACCTGCCGCTGATGGCCTTGGCGGCCATCGCCACCCTGGTACTCGCACTTGTCGGCATCACCGTCGTGCAACGCCTGGGCACGGAACCCAAGACCGCCTTCTTCGCCTTCATGCCAGCCAACTTCGCCGAGATGATCAATCTGGCCGAACGCCATGGCGCCGATGCACCCAAGGTCGCCGCCGCCCATACCCTGCGGCTGGTGATCATCGTGCTGGTGGTGCCGCCGGCCATGCTCTGGGGCGTGCCGGGTATCGCCCAGGCCGCCCATGTCCCACCACCGCCGGACTGGCGCTGGCTGGCCCCGCTGCTGGCGGCCGGCCTGGTGGCGGCCCTGGCCTGGAAGCGTCGCGGCTGGCCCAACCCCTGGATGTTCGGCCCCCTGGCGCTGTGCTGCCTGGTCACCGCCTCCAGCGGCCTGGTCACCAGCCTGCCGCCGACGCTGAGCCACCTGGCCCAGGTGCTTATCGGCGTCACCCTGGGGTGTCACTTCGACCGCGCCTTCTTTCGCCGCTCGCCGCGCTTTCTGCTGCTGGCAACCCTCTACACCCTGCTCTGTCTGGTCGCCACCTTCCTGATCGCCTGGTTGCTGGCCCAGGTGTTCGCCCTGCCCTTCACCACCCTGGGCCTGGGCATGACGCCGGGCAGCACCACCGAGATGTACCTGACGGCCGAGGCCCTGGGGCTGGGCGTAGGCACCGTCACCGCCATGCAGATCCTGCGGCTGGTGGTGGTGATGGCGGTGGCCGAACCGCTCTATCGGCGCTGGTGCGCACGCTCGGTCGAGCCGGTGACCAGGGAATCGCCCTAGCGCCGGCTGAGACGGTGCGGCGACCGCTGGACCTGGCTACGGGTACGTGCCCGCAGCCAGGTCCAGCCGATGTCAGGCGTTCAATGCGGGCCCGACGCGTGCCTCGGACTGACCGCTGGCGGCCAGTTCGCGGGCGACGAAGCCATTGCGGATCTGCTCGTCGAGAAAATCCCGGACGAAGGCCGCGCCGGCGCTGCGCCCCTTGGGCACGGCCATGGCCTGACGGATTTCGGTAAAGCTGTCGGCCAGCACCCGGTAGCCGGCGTGAGCCCGGGCATAGGCCTCAAGCGGTTGGCGCACGCCGGCGGCGGCGTCCAGGCCCTGATCGACGAACCAGTCCACCGCCGCCGCCGAGGTCGGCGCCCGCACCAGTTCGGCCTGGGTCAGGGTGCGGCTCAGATAGAGGTCGTAGGCGGCGCCCTGCCCCACGGCGATGCGGCGGTCGGCCCGATCCAGCTCGGCCACGCCCTGGGCGGGATCGGCGTCCTGCAGCAGATAGGTGCCCTCGATGATGACGTAGGGATGGCTGAAGTCGATCTGCGCCGCCCGCACCGGTTCGATGGCCAAGAAGGCCAGGTCCCAGGCCTCGTCTTCGAGGGCGGCGAAGACCTTGCCGGCGGCGTCGTAGGTGCTGAACTGCACGGGCACGCCCAGGCACTCGGCCAGGGCGTGGGCCAGGGCCGCGGAGACCCCGGCCGGCTGGCCATCGGCGCCGCGCTGCGCCAGCACCGGATTGCCGTAGTTGATCGCCGTCCGCAATGCGCCCTGGGGGGCGAGGTCCGCGAGTACCGCTGAGCTGGGGGTCATGGGAGAACTCCTTGGAGGTCAGGTGGTGACCGCGGCGGCGCGGGTATCGTCGTCGCCACGGTCGAGACGGATCAGCAGGGTCATGATGAAGGCGATCGCCAGCAGCGCACTGAGAAACAGCAGGCCCGCCGAGGCGCTCTGGGTATTGCCCTTCACCATGCCGATCATGAAGGGTCCGACAAAGCCGCCCAGGTTGCCAATGGAATTGATCACGGCGATGGATACCGCGGCCGTGGAACGACTGAGAAACAGTGTCGGCAGCGCCCAGAACGGCGACTTGAAGCTGTACAGGCCGGCCAGCGCCAGGCTGATCAAGCCGATCGCCAGGTAAGGATCGTGCACCAGGCCGGCACCCACCAGCGCCACCGCCGCGACCGCCAGCGGAATGGCCGAATGCAGACGCCGTTCGCCGTGGCGATCCGAACGCCGCGACCAGGCGATCATCACCAGGGTGGCGACGATGTAGGGGATGGTGGCGATCAGGCCGATCTGGGTGTGGCTCAGCGCGGAGGAGAAGCCCTTGATGATCTGCGGCATCCAATAACCCACGCCCAGGCTGCCGCACTGGTAGACGAAGTAGATGAAGGCCAGATAGAGCACCTTGGGATTGCTCATGGCCTTGAGCGCGCCGAAATGCTTGACGTCCTTGCGCGCCTGGCGATCACGCTCCAGCTCGGCCAGCAGCCAGGCCTTTTCCTCGGTCGTCAGCCAGCGCGCCTGTTCGGGCCGATCGGTGAGGTAGAAATAGCACAGCACGCCGAGGAACACCGCCGGGATACCTTCCAGGAACAACATCCAGCGCCAGCCACTCCAGCCCAGCCAGTGCACGTTGTCCATGATCCAGGTCGAGAGCGGCGCACCGATGATGTAGGACACCGGGATCGCCGCGGTGAAGAGTGCCACCGTGGTGGCCAGTTCGCGGGAGCGAAACCAGTAGGTCAGGTAGACGATGATACCGGGGAAGAAACCCGCCTCCGCGACACCTAGCAGGAAGCGCAGGACATAGAGGTGCATGGCGGTCTGGGCGAAGGCCGTGGCCGCGGCGATCACCCCCCAGGTGACCAGGATGCGCGCGATCCATACCCGCGCGCCAAAGCGTTCGAGCAAGAGGTTGCTCGGCACCTCGAACAGGAAGTAGCCGATGAAGAAGATACCCGAGACGAAGCCGAAGACTTCGCTGGACAGCGCCAGCTCGGCGTTCATCTGCAACGCCGCGTAGCCGATGTTGGCCCGATCCAGGTAGGAGACGATGTAGAGCAGGAAGACGAAGGGGATGATGCGCCAGGTCACCTTGCGGATGATGGCCTGCTCCCGGCTCACGGGGGTGGTGTTCATGATGGCCTCACAGGGCCGCGACGAGGCGGCCGATCTTGTTGTTGTAGGATGCGGCGGCGATCTTCAGCGGCTGAAGACCAGGCACACCGGGCTGCCGCAGCGCACCGCCGTGCCGGTGGGTTCGAGGATTCCCCGGGTCTCGTCGACCAAGAAGGTGACGATGCTGTCGCTGTCTTCGTTGAGGGCGAACAACTGGCGGCCATCCGGCGCCAGAGCGAAGGCGCGGGGCGTGCGGCCACCGCTCGCCAGGCTGCCGAGCGGCGTCGGCAGCCCGCTCTGGGGATCCAGCGCGAAGACCATCAGGCTGTCGTGGCCGCGATTGGAGGTGTAGAGCAGACGCCCGCTGCGATCCAGTTCGATGGCCGCCGCCCGGCTGTTGCCGGTGAAGCTGGCTGGCAGCGTCGAGTGGATGGCCAGGGGTTCGAGAACACCGGAGCGGGCATCGAAGGCATAGCTGGTGAGGGTCGAATCCAGCTCGTTGACCACATAGGCCCGCGGCAGGTGCGGATGGCAGACCAGGTGCCGTGGCCCCGCGCCCTCGCGGGTCGCCACCTCGGCCACCGGCACCAGGCGTCCGTCTTGAAAGGCGAAGCTGAAGATCCGGTCCAGTCCCTTGTCCGGCACCAGCACGAAGCGGCCACTGGGGTCGAAGGGATTGCAGTGGGGCTTGGCATGGGGTTGTTCCTGGCGATGCGGCCCGGGTTCGCCTTGCAGCTCCAGCAGCTGGACCAGTGGCTCCAGCCGTCCATCCGCCGCCACCGGCAGGACAGCGAGACTGCGACCGAGATGATTGCTCACCACCAGGTGGCGATCGTCCGGCGCCAGCGCCAGGTGCACGGGATTGCGACCGCCACTGGCTTGCTGGTTGAGCAGGGTCAGGCAACCGCTCTGCCGGTCGACCGCGAAGGCGCTGACGGCCTGCTCGTCGCCATGCACCGTATAGAGACGGTCACCCGCCCGATTGAGGGTCAGGTAGGACGGATTGATCAGGTCGCCGACCACCTGGACGAGGTCCAGCGCGCCCTGGGGCGTGACCCGGTAAACGCTGATCCCCTCCCCGCGGGCCTGGCGGGCGCGGGTGGTTCGGCTGCCGACATAGGCGTACATAGGGCTCTCCTGGCACCGACTGGAAGGGTCCGACGTCCGCGCCAAGGCAACCGTCCGACCCGCTTGCGCCACCTTAGGCAACCCGCTGCCCAGCGAAAATTGACCTTTGGCCAACGCAGCGTTCGTGCCTGGCGAACGCTTGCCAGCGCCCGTTTCAGCGTTCGCTGTAGGGCACGCCGCCGCGCGCCTTGTCTTCCGGCTCGGCCTCGACGATCTGCACGATGACACGGTCGGCAGCCACCCCGAAGCTATCCACCACCGCCTCGGTGATGCGCTTCATCAGCAACTTCTTCTGTTCGGCGCTACGACCCTTTACGGCGTGAACGATGATTTCCGGCATGACTATCTCCTAGGACTGGGTACGGTGTTCGGCGGCGATCGGGCGCGTCTCGCCCGTTTCCACCAGGGTGCGGGTGGCGTTGGCCGAGCCGTAGATCCAGAGGATCTTCATGGGCTCGGTCGCCGAGGCATTGCGAAAGCGATGGGGCACCCCGGCGGGGATATAGGTGACGTCCTGGGGTGCGAGGGCGAATTCCTGGCCGTCGATGTCGAAGATCGCCCGCCCCTCCACCAGCATCACGCTCTCTTCGCAATTGTGGAAATGGAAGGGAATCTGCGCCCCACCCTGGAATTCGGTGTAGCCGTTGATGAAGGTGCGCGCCCCCAGACCGGCGGTCACCAGCGGCGTGGTAGCAGCGCCACCGCCGCGGTCGTGCTTGGCGATGGCCTCGGGTTTGAGCAGCCAGGCAGCGGAATCGGTCTTGATCATTAAAGTCTCCTTGGGTCAGGACTGGGCGCCTTGCCAGACGGTCTTGACGTTGGTGAATTCGCGGATGCCCCACTCGCCCAGCTCCCGGCCATAGCCGGACTGCTTGATGCCGCCGAAGGGCACCCGTGGATCCGAGGCCACCAGGGCGTTGATGAACACCGCGCCGGCCTCGAGGCGCCGGGCGAGCCGCTGGGCTTTCGCCAGGTCACGGGTCCAGAGGGCGGCGCCCAGGCCGAATTCGCTGGCGTTGGCGACGCGGATCGCCTCGTCTTCGTCGGCGACTCGGATGATCGCGGCCACCGGCCCGAAGGTCTCCTCGCGGGCCACGGTCATCTCCGGGGTCACTTGGTCGAGCACGGTGGGCGGATAGAAGAAGCCCGGCCCTGGAAGGGGCGTACCGCCCAGTACCAGGCGCGCGCCTTCGGCGAGACTAAGCGTCACCTGGCGCTGCAGATCCTCGCGCAGACCGGCGCGGGCCAGCGGACCGATCTGGGTGGCACGCTCCAGCGGATCGCCCAGCCGCAGGCTGGCGGCAGCGGTGGCGAAGGCCTCTGTGAAGGCATCGGCCACTGCCTCGGCGACGATGAAGCGCTTGGCGGAAATGCAGCTCTGACCAGCGTTGCCGAAGCGCGCCTTGACCGCCGTCTGCGCCGCCAGAGCCACGTCGGCATCGGCCAGTACGATGAAGGGGTCCGAGCCGCCCAGTTCCAGCACCTGCTTCTTCATTAGCGCGCCGGCCTGGCTGGCCACCTGCTGGCCGACCGCGGTGGAGCCGGTCAGGGTGACAGCGGCGATACGCGGATCGGCCAGCACGCCGGCCACGTCACGCGCGCCGATCAGCAGGGTCGCCACCAGGCCGGTGGGCAGGCCAGCCTCGGCGAACGCCTGCTCGAGCGCCAGGGCGCAGCCCGGCACGTTGCTGGCGTGCTTGAGAATGGCGCCATTGCCGGCGGCCAGCGCCGGTGCGGCGAAGCGGACGAACTGCCAGAACGGATAGTTCCAGGGCATCACCGCGAGCACAACACCCAGCGGATCGTAGACCACCCGGCTGTCGGCGGCGGCGCTGACCACCGGGGTGTCGGCGAGAAAGCCAGGCGCCCGCTCGGCGTAGAACTCGCAGGTCAGCGCGGATTTCTCGATCTCCGCCTCGGCTTCCACCAGCGGCTTGCCCATCTCGTTGACGATGAGCCGCGCATAGGTATCGCGACCGGCGCGCAGGATGGCGGCCAGGCGTACCAGAGCCGCGCAGCGCTCGGTGAGAGGACGCTCCGCCCATGACCGCTGCGCCGCGGCGGCCTGGGCCAGGCGCGCTTCGACCTGGGCCGGCGTGTGGGTGTGGTAGGTCGCGATGGCGGCCCCGGTGGCGGGGTTGATGACTTCGATCATGAACGAACTCCATGTGTTTTTTATTATAACGAAAGACAATAGTGGCGACGACTTTGAACAGCGTAGCCATGGACCTCATGAAACCCAACCAGACAACACGGCTGACAAACCATGATTGGTACTTTGTAATTACGTTATACCAACAGGATAAAGCGAGCAAGAGGTACTCGACCTTGTAGGCCCTGACCAAATAGGTACGGCGTCGATGAAGCCCTGCCAGACGCGCGAGCGCTCGCGTCCGGCACCCGGTGGTGGGCGCCAGGAGGCGTGGTTCAAATAGGCGTTTCCGACCGGAGCAGCTTGGCTTAGCGGGGCAAGGCACAAGGCCCGGCGTTGCTGGGCCTTGTCCTGAGTGAAAGCCTGATCAGCTCGGAGGGTTCACGGTGACGTCGGGGTCCAGAGCGCCATGGCGCTGGCGTCCACCGCGGTGGGCAGCAACCTGGCGGCTTGGAAGGCATCGGCGATGCGCTGCTGCTCGCCGAGGGCGGCGTGACTGACCGGCTGGATGTCATAGGTGCGGCGGCTGTTGGCCAGCTGCACGGTGGCCTCGTCCAGGCGGCCCCACTGCGGACCGAGGAGGCGTGCCGCCTCGGCGGGGTGTTGCTTCACCCACTGGCCGGTGCGCTGCAATTGGCCGAACACCAGGGCCAGCACCTCGGGATGGGCCTGGGCATAGGGGCTGGCGGCCAGGTAGTAGCGCTGGTAGCTGGCCAGGCCCTCGCCCGAGGCGAGGATGCGTACCTGCTGCTGACGCTGGGCGCTGGCGACGAAGGGCTCCCAGGTCACCCAGGCATCCACCTTGCCGTTCTCCAGGGCGGCGCGACCGTCGGCGGGGGTGAGATAGGCCGGCTGGATGTCGGCAAAGGTCAGGCCGGCCTTCTGCAGGGCGGCGATCAGCAGGTAGTGGCTACCGGCGGCCTTGGTCACGGCGATGCGCTTGCCCTTGAGATCGGCCAGCGCCTCCAGCGGCGAATCCTGCGGAACCACGATGGCCTGGGCCTGGGGCGAGGGCGTCTCCCGGGCGAAATAGGTGAGCTTGGCACCCGCCGCCTGGGCGAACACCGGCACGGTGTCGGCGACGTCGGCGGAGAGATCCACATTGCCCACGTTGAGGGATTCCAGCAGCGGCAGGCCGCTGGAGAACTCATGCCAGCTGACGGTGATGCCCCTGGCCGCCAGATCCCGCTCCAGGGTGCCCTGCTCTTTGAGCAGCACCAGCAGGGTGGAGGATTTCTGGTAGCCGATACGCAGACTGGTATCGGCCTGGGCGGCGCAGGCGAGGCCCAGCAGACCCAGGGCGAGCAGCCCCCGGCGGAAGCCTGAGCGGAACGAAAGGCGGATAGCGGCCATGAATTCCTCAGTGGACGGCGAATGGATGCCGGCCACGATAAGGAATAGGCAAAGGTCAGATTGATACCGATTTGGAATTTGGTTAGAGGGAGCAATATACCCATGAACGCCTTAACTATATTCCAAAAGGCTATTTAAAGCGTCGGATATCTAGCGGCTAACGTATAATCACCGGACCACCGGATCTCTCCTTTCGCCTTTACCCCGAGGATCCCATGGCTGTGCTCCGGACCTTTCTCCCCGCAGGGGCGCCCGCCCCATGACCGCCCCCGCCAAGCAGGTGCTGCTCAACGCCTTCAACATGAACACCGTGGGCCACATCAATCATGGCCTCTGGACCCATCCACGGGACACCTCCAGTCGCTACCACACCCTGGGCTACTGGACCGAGCTAGCTCAGCTGCTGGAGCGCGGGTTGTTCGACGGCCTGTTCATCGCCGACATCCTCGGTGTCTACGACGTCTATGGCGGCAACGTCGACCTGACCCTGCGCGAGTCCATCCAGTTGCCGGTCAATGACCCCTTCCTGCTGGTCTCGGCCATGGCCGCCAGCACTCGGCACCTGGGCTTTGGCCTGACCGCCAACCTCACCTATGAGCCGCCCTACCCCTTCGCCCGTCGTCTTTCGACCCTGGATCACCTGAGCGAAGGCCGCGTCGGCTGGAACATCGTCACCGGCTACCTGGACAGCGCCGCCCGCGCCATGGGCCTGGACCGGCAGATCGCCCACGACCGCCGCTACGACCAGGCCGATGAATACCTGGAAGTGCTCTACAAGCTGCTCGAAGGCAGCTGGGCCGACGATGCGGTGGTCCGTGACCGTGCCCAGCGGATCTATGCGCGCCCGGAGCGGGTGCGCAAGGTCGAACACCATGGCGAATTCTTCGACGTCGAGGGCTATCACCTCTGCGAGCCCTCGCGGCAGCGCACCCCGGTGCTGTTCCAGGCCGGCTCCTCGGATCGCGGCCTGGCCTTTGCCGGGCGCCACGCCGAGTGCGTGTTCATCTCCGGGCAGGACCAGGCCGCCACCCGCGCCCAGGTCGAGCGCGTCCGTGGCGCGGCAGTGGCCGCCGGCCGGCGCGCGGATGACGTCAAGCTGTTCATGGGCCTCACGGTGATCGTCGCCCCCACCGCCGCCGAGGCCCGCGACAAGCACGCCGAATACCTGAGCTATGCCAGCGCCGAGGCCGGCGTGGCCCACCACTCAGCCTCGGTGGGCATCGACCTGGCCACCTATGGCCTCGACGAACCCATCCGCCCGCAACGGACCGAGGCCATCGAATCGGCGCTCCAGCGCCTGGTGGCCAAGGACGCCGGCTGGACCCGCCGCAAGCTCCTGGAGCAGCACGCCCTGGGTGGCCGCTACACCACCCTGGTCGGCGATCCCGGGCAGGTGGCCGATGCCCTGCTCGGCTGGATCGACGAAACCGGGCTGGACGGCTTCAACCTCGCCCGCACCGTTACCCCGGAGTGCTACGGCGACTTCATCGATCTGGTGATCCCGGAGTTGCAGAGCCGGGGACGCTACAAGACCGCCTACGCCGAGGGCAGCTTCAGACACAAGCTGTTCGGCCGCGGTGACCACCTCGACAGCCGCCACTTCGGCAGTCGTTTCCGCCAGGACTGACCCTTCAAGGACGCCCCATGACCCGCCTCAAACCTCTGCTGTTCGCCCTCGGCCTCTTCAGCACCGCAGCCCTGGCTGCCCCCCTCAAGATCGGTACCACCGCCGCCTTCGCCCCGCCCCTGGAAGTGGCGGTGCAGGAGGCCAAGGCTGCCGGCGTGGACGTGGAGATCGTCGAATTCAGCGACTGGATCGCCCCCAACACCAGTCTCGCCAACCACGACATCGACGCCAACTACTACCAGCACATCCCCTTTCTGGAGAACGCCAAGCGCACCGCCGGCTATGACCTGGTGGCGGTGGCGCCGGGGATCATCAACAACGTCGGGCTCTATTCGAAGAAGTACCGGACCCTGGCCGAGGTGCCCAAAGGGGCGCGGGTGGCCATCGCCAACGATGCCATCAATGGCGGCCGTGGCCTGTTGCTGCTGGAGAAGGCCGGCTTCATCACCTTGAAGCCCGGCGTCGGCTACCACGCCACCCTGGCGGACATCACCGGCAATCCCCGCGATATCCAGATCGTCGAGCTGGAAGCCGTGCAGCTGGCCCGCTCCCTGGACGACGTCGACGTGGCCCAGGGCTATCCCCACTATCTGCGCCTGGCCAAGACCATCGATCCCAACCAGGCCCTGCTGTTCGATGGCCTTGACCACCCCGAGTACGTCATCCAGTTCGTCGCTCGCCCGGACAACAAGGACGATCCACGCCTGGCCAAGCTGATCGATGTCTACCAGCACTCGCCCAAGGTCCGCGCCGCCCTGGACCAGGCCCATGGCACCCTCTGCCAGCCGGGCTGGAAGGACTGATCGCGCCCGGCGCCTGCTGATGGTGCGCTGACCGTCTGGCCAGGACTGTGCCGAATCATAAACTCGTCGTCGAAGATTGCCGACGGACGTGAGCCAGTCCGGCGGCGGACTGATCGACCTCAGTACCCGTTGCCCCCAACGATGGTGGCCACCGTCCGCGGCGTATCATCCCACGGCCCAGCCCGAGCGCTGTCGCGCCGGCTGCGGATTCGCCACCAATACCGCTTCGCGTGGTGGTAACCGGGCGAAAGCTATTCTCACCACCACTTGGCCCTGCCAAACACGAGCCTGCTGCGGCAAGATAAGCAGTAATTCCGTGCAGTTGCATCTGTCGCCACTGGCGCCGGACACCCAAACGCCTAGAGGCTATTCCTGGCCATGCTGATTCATTCCATCCAACTAAAGCAGTTTCTGAGCTTCGGCGATTCAGCCGAGGCGCTCGCCCTGGGTCCCCTGAACGTCATAATTGGCCCAAACGGCTCGGGCAAGTCGAATCTTCTGGAAGCCGTCGCCCTGCTGCAAAGCGCGCCTGACCAGTTGCTCAAGCCTATTCGCGAAGGCGGTGGCGTCCACGACTGGCTACACAAGGACAGCCCCGGTACGCCTGAAGCCTCGCTCGAAATCGTGATAGAAAGTCCCAGGGGACCGCAACCTCTGCGCTATCGCCTGGCCTTCACTGCGGTCGGTCAGCGATTTGAATTGGTCGATGAGCGCATCGAAAACCAGAAGCCTACGAAGGACCATCCGCGCCCTTACTTCTACTATCAGTTCAACGGCGGCCGCCCTGTATTGAATGTGAATGGTGAAACGCGCTCGCTACAGCAACAAGACATCGACCTGCAGACCTCCATCCTGGCCCAGCGCCGCGATCCCGATCAGTATCCGGAGATCACCTATCTGGGCCAGATCCTGCGTCGAATCAGACTCTATCGAGAATGGAGTTTCGGTCGCTACACCGCGCCACGTCTGCCGCAGAAGACCGACCTGCCGAGCCAGCACCTGGAACCCGACTGCAGCAATCTCGCGATGGTCTTGAGTCGTTTGCGGCGTGATCCGGTGCTGAAGCGCCGGCTGCTGGAAGCGTTACAGGTGCTGTATGCCGGTATCGACGATTACGACCTGCAGATCGATGGCAGCACCGTTCAGGTGTTCTTCCATGAAGGCCGGCGCGCCATTCCTGCCACCCGACTCTCCGACGGCACCTTGCGCTATCTTTGTTTGCTCGCGGTTCTTTGTCATCCCGAGCCTCCCCCACTGGTCTGCATTGAAGAGCCCGAACTGGGATTGCATCCGGATGTGCTGCCCACACTCGCTGAGTTACTCAAGGAGGCAGCCACTCGCAGCCAGCTTATCGTCACCACCCACTCCGATGTGTTGATCGACGCCTTGAGTGATTGTCCCGAGGCCGTCGTGATAGCGGAGAAGTCGGAAAAGGGCACGCAACTGACGCGCTTGGATGCGGAACAGCTCAAGCCCTGGCTGGAGCGCTATCGTCTCGGCCAACTCTGGACGAGAGGCGAGCTGGGAGGGACGCGCTGGTGAGACTCTACGTGGAAGGCGGCGGCGAGTCCGCCGCCCTCAATACCGCCTGCCGGGAAGGTTTTTCCAAATTTCTGCAAAAAGCCAAGCGGGCCGGACGCATGCCACGGATCATCGCCTGCGGCAGCCGAAGAAATGCCTATGAGTCCTTTTGCATAGCCATTCGTAATGGCCAGGCAGCCATGTTACTGGTGGACAGCGAGGAAGGCGTATTGGCCGTCGCACAGCCAGGTAGCAAGCAACAGAGCCAAGCCTGGCGCCCTTGGTTGCACCTGAAGAACAGGCAGGGCGATGGCTGGGCAATGCCCCAGGGAAGCAAGGATATGCAGTGCCACTTGATGGTCCAGTGCATGGAAGCCTGGCTGCTTGCAGACCCTCAAGCCCTGGAAGATTTCTTTGGGCAGGGCTTCAGGCGAACCGCCTTGCCGGCCATCGACGGCCGTCTCGAAGAGATAGACAAAGACCGGCTTTACCAGGCGTTGGCAAAGGCTACCGCCAAGTGCAAGACCAAGAGTCGCTATGGCAAGGGCGAGCACTCCTTCAAATTGCTGGGGCTCATAGATCCCAGCAAGGTCACGGCGGCCTCCCCCTGGGCAAAACGCTTCATTGATGCGTTGTAGGCTCGCGCCCATGGTCTAGGCCGCCGCCTGGGCCGCGGCCCGGGCTTCGAGTTCGCGCACCAGCGGCAGCACCCGCCGGCCGAAGTACTCCACTTCTTCCTGGAAGTGCAGGAAACCCGCCAGCACCAAGTCAACACCCACTGCCTTGAGGGCGACGATGCGCTCGGCGATCTGCTCGGGGGTGCCGATCAGGTTGGTCTTGAAGCCGTCGTTGTACTGCACCAGGTCTTCGAAGCTGGACTTGGCCCAGTTGCCCTCGCCTTCCGGACTGGCCGCGCCGGCATTGCGCGCCTCATGACCGAAAGCCTGGACCGCCTCCGGGTTGGCCTTGGCGATGATCTCGTCGAGCACCGCGCGGGCCTCGGCCTCGGTGTCCCGGGCGATGACGAAGGCATTGACGCCGACCTTGATCGAATGACCGTTCGCCGCGGCCTTGGCGCGCAGGTCCTCGACCTGGGCGCGGATACCCTCGGGGGTGTTGCCGTTGGTGAAGTACCAGTCGGAGACCCGCGCCGCCATGTCCCGTGCGGCGCGGGAGCTGCCACCCTGGAAGATCTCCGGGTGCGGCTGCTGCAGGGGCTTGGGTTTGAGGGTGTAGTTGCGGAAGCGATAGAAGTCGCCGGCGAAGCTGAAGCTGTCCTGGGTCCAGATGCCCTTGAGGGCGCGGATGAATTCCTCGGAGCGCCGGTAGCGCTCGTCGTGGTCGAGCCAGGGCTCGCCGATGCCGTGGAATTCGCCTTTGAACCAGCCGGACACCAGGTTGATGGCGACCCGGCCATTGGTGAGCTGGTCGATGGTCGCCAGCTGCTTGGCTGCCAGCGCCGGATTCCAGGGGCCGGGCAGGATGGCGGCGATCACCTTGAGCCGCTCGGTGGCGGCCAGCAACGCATGGCTGAAGGCCACCGATTCATGCTGGTACTCGGCGCCATAACCGGCGGTGAAACGGATCTGCGTCAGGGCATAGTCGAAACCGGCCTGCTCGGCGAGCTGGGCCAGCTTGCGGTTGTAGTCGATGCCCCAGTGGGTGCGCTGCTCGATGGTGCTGACCACCAGGCCGCCGCTGACGTTGGGGACCCAATAGGCGAATTTGACGGGGACGTGGGACACGGTTGTTTCCTCCAGGTGACGCCGCCGTCGAGGGCGGTCGAGATGATGGCTACCCTGGACTAATCAAGAACCGGACCAACAGAGATAATCCTTACAAATCAATCATTTAAAAGAAAATCTTGGCATCGACAGGCTGTTTCGACCCAGGCAGCTGCTGGGTCCCTGTCTCCTCCGCAACAGCAGGCAGAGGCTCTGGCCTGGGCTTTTGCCCGCTGACTGTCCAATATCGAAAACGACGACGCCCGGAGGACCAAGGGCCGCTCCGGGCGTCGCAGGGGAAAGAACGAGGAGTTAACGCGCCCGCAGGTGCCGCACGTAGCGATCGCCGATGAACTGGATGCCGCACACCAGCACCACCAGGATGGCGATCACCACGGCCATCACCTGGCTGTCGTAGCGCTGGTAACCGTAGCGGATCGCCAGGTCGCCGAGACCGCCCGCGCCTATGGCGCCGGCCATGGCCGAGGCGCCGATCATGGCCACCAGGGTCACGGTGAAGCCGCCGATGATGCCGGGCAGTGCCTCCGGCAGCAGCACGTTGAAGACGATGTGGCGTCGCTCGCAGCCCAGCGCCTGGGCCGCTTCGATCACCCCGCCGCCGACCTCGCGCAGGCTGACCTCGGCGATGCGGGCGAAGAACGGCGTGGCGCTGAGGGTGATGGGCACCACCGCCGCCCAGACGCCGATGGTGGTACCGGTGATCAGCCGCGTCAGCGGGATCAGGGCCACCAGCAGGATGATGAAGGGCGTGGCGCGAAAGGCGTTGATCACCGTGCCCAGTACCCGGTTGAGGGTCGGCGCGGCGAAGATGGCGCCACGTCCGGTGGTGACCAGCACCACCGCCAGAGCGATGCCGGCGAACCAGACGATGGCCGCGGACACGCTGACCATGGTCAGGGTATCGAGAAAGGCTTTCCACAGCGCCTTGAGCATGAAGTCAGACATAGCCCAGCACCTCCGCCCGGGCGAACAACCCGGTCTGGGTCAGGAAGCTGGCCAACCGTCGCTCCGGCGCCACGGTCGCCACCAGCAGGCGGCCCAGGGCATGGCCCTGGATTCGGTCGATACCGCCATGCAGCAGTTCGACCGGTGCGCCGAGGGCCTGGCCCAGCGCCTGGAAGTCGGGCTCCGCGCCCTGGCCGTCGTAGTGGAGCTCCAACACGGCCCGGGCACCAGACTGCCGGGTGGCAGCGAGCCGCCTGGCCAGATCCGCCGGCAGCTGGGCCGCCAGGGGGGCCAGCAGCGCCCGGGTGGCCTCCGCCTGGGGTGCGCCGAACAGCTGCCACACCGGTCCCTGTTCGACGATGCGCCCGTGCTCCAGCACCACCACCCGGTCGCAGATCTGGCGAATCACCGCCATCTCGTGGGTGATGAGCACGATGGTCAGCCCCAGGCGGCGATTGATGTCCTGCAACAGCGCCAGGATCGACTGGGTGGTCTCCGGGTCCAGCGCCGAGGTGGCCTCGTCGCAGAGCAGCAGCTCGGGCTTGAGCATCAGGGCACGGGCGATGCCCACCCGCTGCTTCTGGCCGCCGGACAGACGGGAGGGATAGACCTGCTCCTTGCCCTGCAGGCCCACCAGTTCCAGCAATTCCCGGGCCCGGGCTTCGATCTCGTCACGACGAAAACCGGCGGCCTTGAGCGGCAGCGCCAGGTTCTCCAGCACCGTCTGCGAGGCCAGCAGATTGAAGTGCTGGAAGATCATGCCGATGCGCCGCCGCAGCGCTACCAGCCGGTCGCCCTGCAGGGTGCCGATGTCGACGCCGTCGACCAGCACCTGGCCGGCACTGACGTCTTCCAGGCGATTGAGGGTGCGGATCAGGCTGGACTTGCCGGCGCCACTGCGGCCAATGATGCCGAAGATCTCGCCACGCGCGATGCTGAGGTCGATGTCCGCCAGGGCGGTCACCGGCAGCGCGCCGCCGGTATAGACCTTCTGCACCCCGCTCAGGCGCAGATGCTCGCGCGCGGAGGCGGCTTGGGGTTCGAGGGGCGGCTGCGCCGCCGCGGCGGGTTTACGCAGGGCAGTGTTCATCGGGCAGCCTCCTGTCGATTCAGCCAGGCCAGGCTGTAGAGCTGCGGATTGCCATAGGCCTGGGCGATGGCCTCGCGCACCCGCGGATCGTTCTGGAACACCTGGATGAAGGTACGAATCGCCGGGTCATCCGCCTTTTCCGGCTTGGTCACGAATCTCAGGGCATAGAGGTGGCCGCTGGCCTCGTCGTCGCTGAACAGCAGCGCGCTGTTGGGATCCGTCGTGCCGGCCGCGAGGATGTGCGAGGGATAGCTCTGCGCCAGGGTCACGTCGTCCAGCACCCGCGCCAGTTGTGGCCCGGGCAGCTCGATGAATTTCAGTTGCTTGGGATTGGCGACGATGTCCTGCAGGCTGGCCTTGGGTCCGGCGTCGGGCCGGAGCTGAATCAGGCCGGCGCGGGCATAGAGGTGCAGCCCGCGCCCCTGGTTGACCGGATCGTCGGCCACCGCCACGGTGGCGCCGTCCGGCACCTCGGCAAAGCTTTTCACGCGTTTGGAATAGAGGCCGACCTTGTTTTCCACCCCGTAGGCGATGGGCACCAGGCCGTAGCCGTTCTGGGCATTGGCATTTTCCAGGAAGGGTTGATGCTGAAAGTAGTTGACGTCGATGTCGCCATGGGCGAGCGCCAGATTCGGCGTGTTCCAGTCGCTGAAGGCGACGATCTCTACCGCCACGCCCCTTTCCCGCGCCACCTCGGCGGCGCGCTCCAGGGCGGCGTTCTGCGGACTGTCGTTGATGCCGAGGCGAATCTTCTGCAGCTCGGCCGCCTGGGCGGACAGCGCCAGGGTCGTGCTCGCCAGGAGCAGCCCAAGGCGCTGGAAAATCGGGGGAATAGCCATGGGAGACCTCGAGATGTCGAGGGCTCGTCCGGTGGTCCGGTGGAACCCGTAAGGGAAAAGGGATCAGCTGCCCTTCTGGTCGGGCGCATCGACGAAGAAATAGTCCTGCCAGCTGCTGGGCTGGTTGCGGATGGCCCCGATGCGATACATGAACTCCGCCAGCTTCAGGGTGTTCTGCGGCGCCGTGTCGAAATTGACCTCGGGGCTTTCGATGATCTGCTGGATCAGTGCCGGATCGAGACGTGAATTCTCGACCTTCACGTAGGTACGGGCGGCGGCGGCCTTGTCCTTCTCGATGATCTGCCCGGCCTCGATCAGCGCCTCGCGGAAGGCCTTGTAGGTCTTGGGATTGTCCCGGCGGAATTTCTCGGTGACGAACACCAGGTTGGGCGAGACGGCCCCTCCGAGCACGTCATAGGAACTGAGCACCTTGTGCACCTTGCCGCTGGCCAGTTCCTGCTCCTGGAACGGTGGATTGGCGAAATGGCTGTTGATCTCGGTACCACCGGAGATCACCGCGGCGGTGGCATCCGGATGGGGCACCGCCACGGTCAGGGGATCCAGGCGATTCCAGTTCTTCTCGCCGAAGGCCTGGGCGGCGGCGTACTGCAGGAAGCGCGATTGCACCGAGACGTTGACCGCCGGTACGGCGATGCGGTCCTTGGCGGTGAAGTCGGCCAGGGTCTTCACCTGCGGGTTGTTGGTGACCAGGTAGTTGGGAAAAGCCCCCAGGCTGGCCACGGCCTTGACGTTCTGCCGACCATGGGTGCGGTCCCAGAGCGTGAACAGCGGTCCGAGCCCGGCGGAGCCTACGTCCACCGCCCCCGACAGAACCGCCTCGTTGACGGCCGCGCCACCGGACAGCTTTATCCAGTCGACCTTGATGTCGACGCCCTCCTGCTTGCCGTGCTTCTCGATCAGCTGCTGGTCACGCAGCACATGGAGGATCACATAGGACACGCCGAATTGTTCGGAGATGCGCAGGGTACCCTCGGCCTGGGCCGCCTGGGGTGCGGCGATCAGCCCGGTGAGCAGGCTGACGGCGAGTCCCAAAGCCAGGGGACGACGGGTGAAGGGAAAACGTAAGGGCATCGTGGCACGCTCATCCATGGAATTGGCTTATAGCCTAATAAAGTTGTTCAGCGTTTTTGAAATAAGGATGGGTTATATGGATAGGCCGAGTGGCGGTGTGGCTTTTCCCTCACCCCAGCCCTCTCCCAAAGGGAGAGCGGGCGCTAGCGTACGTAGGTTGGCGCTGAGCTCTGATGGAACCACTCCCACTACCTGGCGCCTGGTCCGTAGGTTGGCGCTGAGCAAAGCGAAGCCCAACGGGCCAGGGACACCTGAACCACTGCCCTACTCCCGCGCCGCCTGCCGCGGCTGGTCCGGCTTGGCTACCTGAAACCCCTCCGCGAAGGTCCTCTGTGCATCCAACCGCTGCGGAATCAGGCCACTGCGATGGTAGAAATCCGCTGCCGCCTGCTGGTCGGCCACCACCTGGCGGTCGATGGGCTCCCAATGCAGCTGGCGTCTTTCGAATTGCAGACGGGCCACCGCCTCGGGAAAGCCGATGATCTGCGCCAGGGTCTTGGCATAGCTGTCGAGGTGGGCGTAGCCCCAGCGCTGGGCAGCGGCCAGACGATTGAGGTAGTCCTGCAATGCCGCGCGCCGAGCCGGATCGGCCAGAGCCGTGTCGGTGGCAGCCAGGAAGCTGTTGCCCGCCCAGAGCCCACGGCCGTTGACCAGCACCCGGGCGCCGTCGACCTGTTCGGCCTGGGCGGTATAGGGCTCCCAGGTCGCCCAGGCATCCACCGAGCCATTGGCCAGGGCCATCTTGGCGTCCACCGGGCCGAGGAAGCGAAAGCTCACGTCCTTGGCCGTCAGGCCCACCGAGTCCAGCGCCTTGAGGGCGATGTAGTGGCCGATGGAGCCACGCCCGGTGGCGATGCGCTTGCCCTTGAGATCAGCCGCGCTGCGCAGCGGCGAGTCGCGTGGCACGATCACCGCCGTACCATAGGGATCGGACTTGTCCACGGCAATGGCCTTGACCGGCGCGCCGGCAGCCAGGGCGAACAGCAGCGGACCATCGCCGATGATGCCGGCATCCACCGCGCCGGCATTGAGCGCCTCGGCCAGGGGCGCGGCGGCGGGAAATTCCGCCCACTGAATGCGATAACCCGGCAGGTCGCGCAGGCCATCGGCGGCCTCCAGCTGGGCGCGCATATTGCCCTTCTGGTCGGCGATGCGCAGGGTCAGGGGCTCGGCGGCCAGGGCCACGCTGGCGGCGAGTAGCAGCGGTAGCGCCAGCAGGGTACGGCGGATGAGAGTCATGGTTTGGCTTCCTGGGTAAAGACACTGGCATCGGCCAGGGCGGCGACGTCGACCGGCTTGGGCAGCACCTGGAGTTCGCTGAAGAGATCGGCCACCTGCTGCACCGCGACAAGGTCCGCCGGCCGCACCGGGCGCAGGCCACGGGAGGTGCGGGTGGAGATGGCCACCGCGGCGCCTTCCGGCAGGCGCGTCAATTCGGCGTAGACCCGGGCATAGTCCTGCGGATGAGCGACTGCCCAGGCCCGTGCCTGGGCCAGGCGCCCGGCGAAATCGGCGATGGCGGCGCGCTTGGCTGGATCCTCCAGCGACGCTGGCGTGGCAGTGAGAAAGCCCAGGGCAGTGGTCAGCCCCTGGCCGTCGCGCAGCAGCCGGGCGCCGTGCTGCTCGGCGATGCCCAGATAGGGATCGAAGGTCGCCCAGGCCTCGATCTGCCCGGCGTTGAAGGCGGCACTGGCATCGGTGGGTAGCACGAACTTGACCGTCACGTCCTCACGCTTGAGTCCGGCCTCCTCCAGGGCGGCATAGAGCAGGTGCTGGGAGATGCTGCCCTTGGCCGAGGACACCACCACGGTGCGCCCCTTGAGGTCCCTGACCGAACGGATCGGTGAATCAGCCTGCACCAGCAGCCCATTGGCCTGGGGATAGCCGACATTGGTGGCGATGAGCTTGAGCGGCACGCCGCCGGACGCGGCCATCAGCACCGGCAGGTCACCGGCGTAGGAGGTGTCCACCGCGCCAACGCGTTGGGCCTCGAACAGCGGCGCGGCGCCCTGGAAGTTGGCCCAACGATAGCTATAGGGCGCGCCTTCGAGGGTCCCGGCGGCTTCCATCATGGCGCGCAGCCCCCGGGCCTGGTCGCCCAGTACCAGGGTCACCCCGGAAAGATCCGGAGCCGCCTGGGCCTGTCCCAGCAACAGCGCCAAGCCCAGCGTGGCGAGCAGTCGCTTCATTGCGCGTACTCCCGGCCCTTGTGGCGCTCCAGCTGACGCACCGCCGCGTCCCAGTGACGGACATGGGCGCCGCGCGCCAGATTGCCGGGGATGAGCTCGCTGACCTTCTGGGCGACGGCGTCCGGAGCGATCACCAGTTCGGCACCGCCGCTCTGGGCCGCCAGTTGCGCCGCGCATGAACGCTCCAGGTAATAGAGGTGCCAGAAGGCCTCTTCCAGACTTGCACCCACGGTCAGCAGCCCATGGTTGCAAAGGATCATCGCCGGGTGCGCCCCGAGGTCGGCCACCAGTCGACTCTGCTCGTCCAGATCCAGGGCCACGCCCTCGTAGCCGTGATAGGCCAGGCGGCCAAAGAATCTCATGGCGTGCTGGGAAATCATCAGCAGTCCGCCGCGCTGGGCGGACACGCCGATGCCTGCCGCGGTATGGGTGTGCAGCACCGCATGGAGGTCCGGCTGGGCGCGATGGATGGCGCTGTGGATCACGTAGCCGGCCGGGTTGATGCCCAACCCGGTGGGGTCGAGGACGATCTCGCCGTCGATGTCCACCTTCACCAGCGAGGAGGCGGTGATCTCGTCGAAGGTCTGGCCGAAGGGATTGATGAGGAAGTGCGCGTCCGGCCCCGGCACCCGTAGCGAGAAATGGGTGTAGATATGGTCGGTCCAGCGTTCGCGGGCGGCCAGGCGATAGGCGGCGGCGAGCTTGATCCGCGCCCCCCATTCGGCGGCGGACACCTGGGCGCGGACGCTGGCGAGGGCGTTGTGGAAGGCGGTCATGCAGCGGCTCCAGAAGCAGAAGAGGCGCCAGGGCGACGGGCGTTGCCCTGGTCTGCTTAGAACCTAACGTTGTGAGTCGCCGAGACGGAAATATCGAATGCGCATAACCTAAGATGCACAAAATGGATAACCCAAACATAAAATTATGCGAATTATGGTTTTCAGCACAGAACCAATCGATCTAAGGTGCTGGGCGCCAGCCTTGCTTTAATGGCCGTCGTCGCCCACCCGTCTCATCCGTGGAGCCCTCCATGACCCTTAGGCTCGACCGCCTGCGCCTGTTCCTGCATGACCTCGCCACCCTGGTCGACGAACACCCGGCCGAACCGCAGCTGCTGCAGCGCGGCGCCGCCCTGCTCGGCGAACTGGTCCGCCATGACGACTGGCTGCCCGAGGACTGCGCCCTGCCCCGCCCCGAGCGCTACAGCCAGTACCTGCTGCATGCCGATGCCCGCCAGCGCTTCTCGGTGGTGAGTTTCGTCTGGGGGCCGGGCCAGGCCACCCCGGTGCATGACCACCGCACCTGGGGCCTGATCGGCATGCTGCGCGGCGCCGAGACCGCCCAGAGCTTCGCCCGCGACCCCGCCGGCCGCCTGCTGCCGGAAGGCGCTCCCGTGCGCCTGGAGCCGGGCCAGGTGGAAGCGGTCTCGCCGCGGGTGGGCGACATCCACCAGGTCAGCAACGCCTATGCCGACCGCACCTCCATCAGCATCCACGTCTATGGCGGCAACATCGGCGCCGTGCGCCGCGCCGTCTATGCCGCGGATGGCCAGGAAAAGCCCTTCATCTCCGGCTACACCAATCGCCAGCTGCCCAACCTGTGGGACCTGTCCCAGGAGACCGCCACACCATGACCGCCATCCGCACCGCCGAGGACATTCGCCAGGCCCTGCTCGCCGGCACCGAAGTCGCCCTGCTCGACGTCCGCGAGGAAGACCCCTTCGCCGCCGGCCATCCATTGTGGGCCGCCAATCTGCCGTTGTCGCGCCTGGAGCTGGAGGCCTGGTCGCGGCTGCCACGGCGCGACGTGGCCATTACCCTCTACGACAATGGCGAGGGCCTGGCCGAACGCGCGGCCGAACGCCTGCACGCCCTGGGCTACACCGACGTGGCCCTGCTCGACGACGGCCTGGCGGGCTGGCGCGCCAGCGGCGGCGAACTCTTCATCGACGTCAACGTGCCGAGCAAGGCCTTTGGCGAGCTGGTGGAAGCCCGGCGCCATACCCCCTCGCTGCCCGCCGAAGAAGTCCAGGCGCTGCTGGAGCAGGACGCCGATCTGGTGATCCTCGACGCCCGCCGTTTCGAGGAATACCAGACCATGAGCATTCCCGGTGGGGTCAGCGTGCCGGGTGCCGAACTGGTGCTGCGGGTGGCCGAGCTGGCACCCGATCCGCGGACCCGGGTCATTGTCAATTGCGCCGGCCGTACCCGCAGCCTGATCGGCGCCCAGTCACTGATCAACGCTGGCATTCCCAATCCGGTGGCCGCCCTGCGCAATGGCACCATCGGCTGGACCCTGGCCGGCCAGACTCTGGAACACGACCAGCAACGCCGCTTCGGTGCGGTGAGTCCGGCGACCCGGGCGACCGCCGCCGCCCGCGCCCGCCAGGTCGCCGATCGCGCCGGCGTCGCCCGCCTGCCCTTCAGCGAACTGGAGACCTGGCGCAGCGACGCCCAGCGGACCAATTACCTGATCGATGTGCGCACTCCCGAGGAATACGCCGCCGGCCACCTGCCCGGCGCCCGGTCGACGCCGGGGGGCCAGTTGGTGCAGGAGACCGATCACAGCGCCCCGGTGCGTGGTGCTCGCCTGGCCCTGGTGGACGACGACGGCGTGCGCGCCAACATGAGCGCCTCCTGGCTGGCGCAGATGGGCTGGGCGGTTGCGGTGGTCGACGACATCCCGACCGGCGCCCTGAGCGCCACTGGCCCCTGGCAGGCACCGGCGCCCACGCTGGGGCCGGTGGAGCGCATCTCGGTGACGCGGTTGCAGGAATTGCTGGCCGAGCCGGGCACCCTGGTAGTGGACGTCACCGCCAGTGCCAATTATGTGCAAAGGCATATCCCGGGCGCCGCCTGGGTGCTGCGCGCCGATCTGCCCGCAGCGCTGCCACCAGCCGAGCGCTATGTCTTCACCTGTGGCAGTGGCCAACTGGCCGCCTTCGCCGCCGTCGATGTCCAGGCCACCACTGACCGGCCGGTCCTGCTGCTGGAGGGTGGCACCTCGGCCTGGCTGGCCGCCGGCCTGCCGGTGGAAGCCGGCGAGACACAGCTCTTATCGACTCGGCGTGACCGTTACCGGCGCCCCTACGAGGGCACCGACGCCCCACGCGAGGCCATGCAGGCCTACTTGGACTGGGAGTTCGGCCTGGTCGAGCAGTTGCGGCGGGATGGCACCAGCGGCTTCCGGGTCATCTAGCCGCTGGTCCGCACGAAGGCCGCCACCCAGGCCGCCGTCTCCACCAGCGCCTGGGAATGGCTCAGGCCGCTGCTCTTGAGCGGCTTGAGATCGTGGTCGGCAGTGGCGATCCACTGCAGCTCGATGCTTGGCGCCAAGGTATAACCGGCCACCTCCTCGCGGGTGCCCAGGGCATCGCGCTCGCCCTGGACGATCAGGGTCGGCGTGGCCAGGGTCGCCAGGTGCTCGGTGCGCAGCCGCTCGGGCTTGCCCGCCGGGTGGAAGGGATAGCCGAGGCAGATGAGGCCAGCCGCACCCAGTTCGTCGGCCAGCAGACTGGCCATCCGCCCGCCCATGGACTTGCCCGCCAGCCACAGCGGCCCGCTTTCTGCCGCGCGCCAGGTAGCGACCATGGCCCGCCAGTGCTCCAGCAGGACGGGGGCCGGATTCGGCGGGCGCCGTTTGCCCTCGGCGCGCGCTCGCGCCATGTAGGGAAAGTCGAATCTCAGGGTACGGACCTCACGTCGGGCTAACTCCTCGGCCAGCTGTTGCAGGAAGGGACTGTCCATTCCCGCGCCGGCGCCATGGGCCAGCAACAGGGTCGCCAGGGGCGTACCTGCGGGTCGGCATTCGCGAAAGCTGTCGAGGTACAACTCGTCTGCCATGGGCTACTCCTCGTCAAAACGCCAGAGCTTAACCCGGCCTTTATTGATCTGGATCAATAAAGCCAGGAGCCTGCCCCTCACACTGGGCGCCTCGAAACCACTGGAGCCCGGCATGACAGCCGCCCTCGCCTGGGACGCCGACCTCATCGCCCGCTACGATCGCGCCGGCCCCCGCTACACCTCCTACCCCACCGCCGTGCAATTCCACGACGGCATCGGCCCCTTCGACCTGCTCGGCGCCCTGCGCCTGAGCCGCCAGGCCGGACGCCCGCTGTCGCTCTACCTGCACGTGCCCTTCTGCGCCAACATCTGCTACTACTGCGCCTGCAACAAGGTCATCACCAAGGACCGCAGCCGCAGCGCCGCCTACCTCGACGCCCTGCGCCAGGAGATGATCCTCACCAGCCGGCACCTGGATGGCGCCCAGCGGGTGGAGCAACTGCACCTCGGTGGCGGCACCCCGACCTTTCTCAATCCCATGCAGCTGCGCGAGCTGATGGCCGATCTGCGGCGCCACTTCACCCTGGCCGACAGCGACCGCGGCGACTACTCCATCGAGATCGATCCGCGCGAAGCCGACTGGAGCACCATGGGCCTGCTCCGCGAGCTGGGCTTCAACCGCGTCAGCTTCGGCGTCCAGGACCTGGACCTGCAGGTGCAACTGGCGATCAATCGCCTGCAGCCCTTCGACGACACCCGCACCCTGGTGGAGGCCGCCCGCGCCCTCGACTACCGCTCCATCAACCTCGACCTCATCTACGGCCTGCCCCGGCAGACCCCGGCCAGCTTCGCCCACACCGTGGAGCGGGTCCTGGAGCTGCAACCGCATCGCCTGTCGGTGTTCAACTACGCCCATCTGCCGCAGCGCTTTCCGCCGCAGCGGCGCATCGAGGCCAGCGAACTGCCGGACCCCGCGGTCAAGCTGGAGATGCTGCAGCGCACCGTGGAGCAACTGCTGGGTGCCGGCTATCGCTACATCGGCATGGATCACTTCGCCCTGCCCGACGACGACCTGGCCATCGCCCAGGAAGAAGGCACCCTGCAGCGCAATTTTCAGGGCTACACCACCCACGGTCACTGCGACCTGCTGGGCCTGGGCGTCTCCGCCATCAGCCAGATCGGCGAGGTGCTCTGCCAGAATACCCCCGACCTCGCCCGCTACCAGGAGCGCCTGGGCCAGAGCGAACTGGCGGTGGCCCGTGGCCTGCGTCGCTCGCGGGATGACCGCATCCGTGGCGCGGTGATCGCCCAGCTGATCTGCCATTTTCAGCTGGATTTCGCCGCCATCGAACGCAGCTGCGAGCTGGATTTTCGCCACTACTTCGCCGACGCCTGGCCGCAGCTCGAGGCCATGGCCGCCGATGGCCTGATCCGCCTCGATGCCCGCGGCCTGCAGGTGCTGGCGCCCGGCCGCCTGCTGATTCGCGCCCTGTGCATGCTGTTCGACCGCTATCTGCCGGGCGACGACAATCAGCGTTTTTCCCGGGTGATATGACCCATGCTTGCCACGACTGCTAAAGTTAGACTTTTGGAACCAGACGAGAAGCGATCTTCCCCCATGACCGAGCCCCTCAAGCTGCGCACCGCCCAGGCCCATTGCAAGGATTGCAGCCTCGCCTCGCTGTGCCTGCCGCTGTCGCTCGATCTGAAAGACCTGGACGCCCTCGACCAGATCGTCAAGCGCGGCCGGCCGCTGGCCAAGGGCGACCACCTGTTCCGCCAGGGCGATACCTTCGGCTCGGTCTATGCGGTGCGCTCCGGCGCCTTGCGCACCAGCAGCCTGAGCGATGCCGGGGAGGAGCAGATCACCGGCTTCCACCTGCCCAGCGAACTGGTCGGGCTATCGGGCATGGATACCGAGCGCTATCCGGTCTCGGCCCGGGCGCTGGAAACCACCACCGTCTGCGAGATCCCCTTCGAGCGCCTGGACGAGCTCTCCGAGCAGCTGCCGCAACTGCGCCGGCAATTGCTGCGGGTGATGAGCCGGGAGATCCGCGACGATCAGCAGATGATGGTGCTCCTGTCCAAGAAGAGCGCCGACGAGCGCATCGCCACCTTCCTGGTCAATCTCTCGGCGCGCTTCCATGCCCGTGGCTTTTCCGCCCAGCAATTCCGCCTGAGCATGTCGCGCAACGAGATCGGCAACTTCCTCGGCCTGGCGGTGGAGACCGTATCGCGGGTCTTTACCCGCTTCCAGCAGAGCGGCGTGCTGGCGGCCGAAGGCAAGGAGGTACGCATCCTCGACTCCGCCCGCCTCTGCGCCCTCGCGGGCGGCCAGCTGGAAGGCTGACGGCGTGCGCCTGCCGCTCAGCCAGCGGCAGGCGCCCAGCCCCGCTAGAAGCTGTAGCTGACCGTCGCGGTCACGTTGCGCTCTTCGCCGAAGTAGCAGAAGTCCAGGCTGTAGCAGGACGCCACATAGTCCTTACCCATCAGGTTGTTGGCATTGACCCGCGCCGTGAGCCCCGGCATCCCCAGCCGGGTGAAATCATAGGCCAGCATGGCGTCCACCAGGGTGTAGGCCGGTACCTTACGGGTGTTGGCCTTGTCCGCCCAGCTGGTGCCCACGTAGCGCGCCCCGGCGCCGACGCTGAACCCCGCCAGGGGCCCCGCCAGCTCGTACTGCCCCCACAGCGAGGCCTGGTGCCGCGGCGCCTGGTTCGGCGTATTGCCCTGGGTGCCGTCCAGCGCCTGGGTGTACTCGATGTCGGTGAAGGTGTAGCTGCCCAGCAGCTTGAGGCGCTCGGCCAGTTGCAGATGGCCCTCCAGCTCCAGGCCCCGGGAGCGGATCTCGCCTACCGAGGAATAGAAGTCTTCCTGCGGCAGCTTGGTCGCCACGTTTTCCTGGGTGATATGGAACAACGAGGCGGTGTAGAAGCTGGTGCTGCCCGGCGGCTGGTACTTTAGGCCCAGCTCCCACTGCTTGCCCTCGGTGGGCTCCAGCGGATTGCCCGCCGCATCGTTGTAGGCATTGGGATTGAAGGAGGTGGAATAGCTCAGGTAGGGCGCCAGGCCATTGTCGAACAGATAGAGTGCCCCGGCCCGCCCGCTGGCCTGGCCGCGGCGCGCGCTGCTGCGCGAACCCGCCAGACGATCCTCGATGCCGATCTCCACCCAGTCCTGGCGTAGACCCAGGGAAAAGCGCCAGCGATCCAGCTCGATGAGATCCTGCAGGTAGACGCCGGTCTGCGCCAGCTCGCGGCGGTATTCGGTGCCGGGGGAGAGGGTCACCTGACCGCCGTAGCTGGGCTCGAAGGCGTCCAGCGGATCCGCCGTGCCACTGGGCCAATCCACATGGGTCCAGCGACGCTGGTAGTCCAGCCCGGCGAGCAGGGTGTGCCGGCTGCCGGCCCAGTCGAAGTCCGCCTGGACCAGATTGTCCAGGGTATAGGCGTGCAGGTTCTCGCGGCCGCCGGAGTAATAGCGATTGAGCAGGTTGCTGTCGCCAACATAGCCGTAGCCATAGACCTGCTCCAGTTCGACCCGCGACTTGGCGTAGCGGAAATTCTGCCGCGCGCTCCAGACGTCGTTGAACCTGTGCTCGAACTGATAGCCGACCATCTGCTGGGTGCGTTCGAATTTGTCGTGGTCGGGTTCGCCGTCGAAGAAATGGTTGCTGATGTAGCGACCATTTCTTCGATAGAGACTGCCCTCGGCCGGCACCCCGCTGTGGTAGCCACCGTCCGGGTCCTTTTGCAGATAGGCCTGCAGGGTCAGGGTGGTGTCATCGCTGAGGTCGATGGCCAGGCTGGGCGCCAGGGCATAGCGCTCTTCTTCCACATGATCGAACTGGGTATCGCTGTGCTGGGCGAGGCCCACCAGGCGATAGGCGATACGCCCCTCCTCATCCAACGGCCCGCCGAAATCGAAACCGGCGCCGCGCTGGCCGAGATTGCCCAGGGTGGCCTGGACCTGGTGATAGGGCTGGTACAGCGGCTTCTTGCTGGTGAGCGCCACCAGGCCGCCCGGCAGACTGCGGCCATAGAGCACCGAGGCCGGTCCCTTCACCACGTCGATGCGCTCGAGAAAGTAGGGATCGACCTGCAGCGAGCTGAAGGTGCCGCTGTCGCCCATGGTCTTGAGGCCGTCGAGAAAGACGTTGTCGACGCTGTTGTCGGCAAAGCCGCGCATCACCACATAGTCATAGCGATTGGAGGCGCCGATCTGGCCGGTGAAGATGCCCGGGGTGTACCTCATGGCCTGCTGCACGGTCTTGGCACCCTGGTCATCGATCTGCTCGCGGGTTACCACCGAAACCGACTGGGAGGTTTCCAGCAGACCCTTGCTGGTCTTGGTGGCCACGTCGCTATGGGTCGCCAGGTAGCCATCGGTCTCGCCCAGGGCATTGCCCAGGGCGAAGCCGGTCACCGTGGTCTCGCTGAGAGACGTCACCCCGGTCGCGGCCGCCGACTCCAGGCGATAGCTGCCATCGGCCTGACGCACCGCCTGCAGGCCACTGCCCTGGAGGATCTGCTGGAAGCCCTCGGCCGGTGTGTAGCGGCCCTGCAGCCCCGGACTGCGGCGACCCTCCAGCCCCTGGGCGGGGGCCGACAGCAGTACCCCGCTCTGGGCGGCGAAGGTGCTCACCACCGTGGCCAGGCTACCGGCCTCGATGCGGTATTCCTGGGCAATGGTGGCAGCCTGGGCCAGGCCCTGGGGCGCGGTCAGGCCGGTGACACCTAGCGGTACGGTCAGGGCGAAGGCGCGCAGGGCGCGGCGCAGGGGATGCAGCGTGAAGCGGATAGGGCGATGCATGGAGGGCCTCGAAACAGGGATCGTTTCCCCTAAGCCCCACGAGAACGCCAAAGGGGAACCCACCGCGGCAATTTTTTCAGGCGGGCACGATCTGCACCCACCAGGGCAGGCGCCGCTCTACCCGTACCGGCAGGCTGTCGGCCAGGGCCGCCAGCGCGCGGTCGGTATCCATGAGGGGATAGCTGCCCACTACCCGCAACGGGGCGACCGTGGCGGTGCAAGTCAACAGGCCCGGGCGATAGCGCCCGAGTTCCGCCACCAGGGCCGCCAGCGACCAGTCGTCAACCACCAGCCGTCCCTGGCGCCAGAGCTGCCGCCCCGGATCGACGCGACCCAACGGCTGCACGGCGGTAGGCGTCAGCAGGGCCTGCCTACCTTCCGCCAGGGTCTCCGGCCTGGCCTGGCGTGGCAGCAGCTGCAGAGCACCGCTGTAGGCCGCGACCTCCAGACCGTCGTCACGCGCGCGGACCGCGCAGCAGCCCGCACCGAAGCGCACCCGACCCACCGTCGCCTCCAGCACCGTGGGCGCGCTTCCGCCGCGGCTTTCGAACAGCGCCTCGCCGCGCAACAGCCGCCAATGGTTTGCCGTCGCCTGTACCAGCTGGCTGTCGGTGTTGAGCCAGACGCGTACCCCGGCCGCCAGATCGAAGGCGCGGATCTCGCCGACCGCCGTGCTCAGCGCAGGGCCCTGCCCCAGCCGCCAGTCGTCCGGCCGCGTCCAGCCAAGGGCCAGACCACCCAGCGCCAGTCCCAGCACCTTGAGCGCCCGCCGTCGTCCCAGGGATTCGCGCCGCGCCAGGGCCATCCGCCCCGACGGGGGCAGACCGCTGAAGCGGGCGCTGATCTCCTCCACCCGCGCCCAGGCCACGGCGTGGCGACTATCCGCCTGTAACCAGCGCTCCCAGGCCCGCTCGGTGGCTGGATCCACCTCGTCGGCGGCGAGTTCGGCGAACCAGTTCGCCGCCTCTTCCAGAGGTCCGCCCTGGCTGGGTGTGAGAAGACTCAAGACACCAGTTCCAGGCAATGCAGCATGGCCTGGGCCATGTACTTCTTCACCATCCGCTCCGATACGCCCAGACGCCCTGCGATGACGGCATAGGTGAGCCCTTCCAGCTGTGCCAGCAGAAAGGCCTGGCGCACCCGGCCAGGCAGGCGGTCGAGGAGCGCATCGAGTTCGGTGAGGGTTTCCAGGATGAGCGCCTGGGCTTCCGGCGAAGGCTGTACGGCTTGCGGTCGCGCGGCGAGCGCTTCGAGATAGGCGCGCTCCAGGGCCTGGCGCCGCCAGTGGTTGGCCAGCAATCCCTGGGCGATGGTCGCAAGGAAGGCACGGGGTTCACGCAGCCGTTCCAGCTCTCCTTCCCGGGCCAACAGCCGGACGAAGGTGTCCTGGGCCAGGTCGGCCGCCTGCCCCAGGCAACCCAGCCGCCGCTGCAGCCGCTCGCGCAGCCAGCCGTGGTGGTCCAGGTAGAGGGTCCGGATATGTCCGTGCCGGTCGGACTCGAGCGTCTGCATCACCATCCTCGGAAGCAGCTGACTTCCGATAATGATAATGCTTCTCGATCACAAGATACAGGCCTGTTGCCCTTTCAAGGCGGCGGGATAGCGCAACGCTAGAGCGAGATCGGCTTGCGCCCGGCAAAGGCGTGGGTCAGGGTGCCGCCGTCGACCAGATCCAGTTCGCCGCCCAGGGGCACGCCATGGGCGATACGGGATATGGTCAGGCCCTTGGGCGCCAGCAGCTGGGCAATGTAGTAGGCGGTCGCCTCGCCTTCCACCGTGGGGTTGGTGGCGATGATCATTTCGGTGAAGCTACCCTCGCTGACGCGCCGCTCGAGTTCGGGCACGCCAATGGCGTCCGGCCCCAGGCCGTCGATGGGCGACAGGTGCCCCTTGAGCACGAAGTAACGCCCGCGATAGCCGGTCTGCTCCACGGCGAAGACATCCATGGGGCCCTCCACCACGCAGAGCAGGCTGTCGTCACGCCGGGTGTCGGCGCAGAAGCCGCAGATCTGGTCTTCGCTGAGGGTGCGGCAGCGCTGACAGTAACCGACCCCTTCCATGGCGGCGCTGAGGGCAGAGGCCAAGCGCTGGCCACCCTGGCGTTCGCGCTCGAGCAGTTGCAGGGCCATGCGCTGGGCGGACTTCTGGCCGACACCGGGCAGGACCCGGAGCGCATCGATCAATTGGCGAATCAGGGGACTGAAGCTCATGGACTACCGTACTGGAAGGCGGGAGAAACGGGTGTCCGACGGACACCCGCTATTGAAGCGTCTTAGAAAGGCATCTTGAAGCCGGGCGGCAGCTGCATCCCGGAGGTCATGCCGGACATCTTGTCCTGGCTGTTCTGCTCGATCTTGCGCACGGCGTCGTTCACCGCGGCGGCGATCAGGTCTTCGAGGATTTCCTTGTCTTCCTGCATCAGGCTGTCATCCAGGCTGACGCGCTTGACGTCGTGTCGGCCGGTCATGACGACGCTGACCAGGCCGGCGCCGGATTGCCCGGTCACTTCGGCGTTCGCCAGCTCTTCCTGCATCTTCTGCATCTTTTCCTGCATCTGCTGGGCCTGCTTCATCAGGCCGGCCATGCCACCTTTCATCATGTCTGCTACCTCGAACTATGAATGGAAAACCGGTCAGGCTTGGGTGTCGACCGGCTCGATGGTACCCGCGCGCACCGTGGCGGCGAACTGTTGCATCATCTGGCGGATGAGCGGGTCGTCCTGAATGGACTGCTCCGCCTGCCGCTGCCGCTCCGCCCGGCGCCGCGCAGCGGCCTGGGCGGGCGTCTCCTGCTCGGGGGTCTGGATGGTGACCTCGAGCGTGATGGGTCGTCCCTGCTGCTGATTCAACGCATCGTTGAGCCGGCGCTGCTGGTTGGCGTTGAACAAGGCGCTCTGCGCCGGATCCAGGTGCAGGTGCCAACGATCACCGTCCACCGCCACCAGTGTGCAGTTGGCCGCGATGCTGGCGGTCAGACCGCCCAGCTTGAGGTCGGGGAACAGCGCCTGCCAATCGGCCGCGAGGCCCGTGGCCGGCTGCACCGCAGGCGCTGGAGCCGCGGCTACCTCGTCGACCACCGGTTCGCCAAGGCTGTCGAGATAGTCGTCCAGCCCTACTTCGTAGTAATCCTCGGCTGGCGGCGGCTCTTCGTCACCGTCCAGATCGTCACCGGAGGTGTCCGCCGGCAACTCGGCGATCACCGTCGCCGCAGGGGTCGTCTCGACCCGGGGCGTGGCGAGTGCGCTGGGCGTCGCCTGGGGCGCTGGCGTAACGGGCCGCGCCACCGGAGCCGGCGCCTTTGCCGCCTCGACTACTGGTTGCGCAGGTTCCTCCCAGGGAAGATCGACCAGCGACTCTTTAGGGGTGGTATTACCCGAAGATGGCGATGCCTGTTCCAGCGCGGGTGCCGTTTGAGGCGAGGCTGCAGGCGCTGCCGGCGTCGGGACCGCTGCGGCCACCAGACGGGGGTTGGAGTCAGCCGTGGCCGGGCTGGCTCCCGTCGTCTTTAAGGCCGGTCGCTCGGGGATGGCCGCACCCGCCGGCCGGAAGGCCAGCATGCGCAGCAGGACCATCTCGAAGCCGTGCCGCGGGTCCGGTGCCAAAGGCAGATCGCGCCGGCCAACCAGACCCAACTGGTAATAATACTGGACGTCTTCCGCCGGCAGCGTCTGCGCCAGGGTCAACACCCGCTCGCGATCGCCCTGGCCATTGTCCACCGCATCGGGCAACACCTGGGCGATGGCCACGCGGTGCAGCACGTTGAGCAGCTCGGCCAGAACACCGCCCCAGTCGGGACCCTGCTCGGCCAGATGACGGACCGCATCCAGCACGGCGCGACCATCCCCTTCCAGCAGGGCCTGGAGCACATCGTAGACCTGGCCATGATCGAGGGTCCCGAGCATGGCGCGCACATCGGCGGCCAGCACCTTGCCCTCGCCAAAGGCGATCGCCTGATCGGTCAGGCTCATGGCGTCGCGCATGGAGCCATCGGCCGCACGACCCAGCAGCCAGAGGGCGTCGTCTTCGAAGGGAATGCTTTCCGCGGCGAGCACCTGCTGCAGGTGGGCAACGACCCGCTCCGGCGGCATGTTCTTCAGCGAGAACTGCAGGCAGCGTGAGAGGATGGTGACCGGCAGCTTCTGCGGATCGGTGGTGGCGAGCAGGAACTTGACGTGAGGCGGTGGCTCTTCCAGCGTCTTGAGCAGCGCATTGAAGCTGTGGGTGGAGAGCATGTGCACCTCGTCGATGAGGTACACCTTGTAGCGACCGCGGGACGGTGCGTACTGCACGTTCTCCAGCAGCTCGCGGGTGTCTTCCACCTTGGTGCGACTGGCGGCGTCCACCTCGATGAGATCGACGAAACGGCCTTCGTCGATCTCGCGGCACACCGAGCAGCTGCCACAGGGCGTCGAGCTGATGCCGGTCTCGCAATTCAGGCACTTGGCCAGGATCCGCGCGATGGTGGTCTTGCCCACCCCGCGGGTGCCGGTGAACAGATAGGCGTGGTGCAGCCGCTCGTTGTCCAGCGCATTGATCAGCGCCTTGAGCACATGGGTCTGGCCGACCATTTCGCGGAACGACCGCGGGCGCCATTTGCGCGCAAGAACCTGGTAACTCATCGAGACCTGATCAGGAGAAGACGTGAGGGGAGCACATGCTAACGAAGAGGGGCCGCGAATGCATCCCGCGGCGTGGCATCGGAGCGATGCCGTGCGGGCTGCGGCTACCTCCCTAGATGAAGGCGGCCAAGCGGCTTTTCAAGCGATCAGGAGGGAAAGCGCCAGCGAAAAAGCCGTTTCAGGCACGCAGGCAGTGGTCTTCGCCATCGGCCAGGACCACGCTGGAGACGTAGGCTGCCAGGGCATCCAGCTGGCCACGCAGTCGGGTCACGGTGGCGTTCATCTTGAAGGGATTGCTTGCCTCCTCGTTGGTCAGGTCGATCCTGATCAGCAGCAGGGGCTCATTGGGATGGTAGATGTGGGCGATCAACGTCACCGCGGTATCGCGTCGGCAATCGATGCGATAGGGATGGAGACCATTGCTGAGGGCGCGTCCTGCGCTTTCGAGTCCGTTCTTCACGATGAATCCTTGGACATTTGTCCAGTAATGATGAGACGGCGCGCATGATGGCATAGAGCCATGAACCAAAACAGTGCATTTCGTCACGAAAGCCCTGTGGAGCGGTTAACCAGGCAGTGCGAGCGGAAGAAGGGAAGAAGGGAAGAAGGGAAGAAGGGAAGAAGGGAAGAAGGGAAGAAGGGAAGAAGGCAGGGAGAAAAAGCGGAGATGGGAAAAGCGGAGGGCAGAAATGGAGGTGGCCCCGCCAGCCACACCCCGGCACACGACATCACCGCTGCGGCTGCTCCCTTCCGGGCCTGACCGGGTTCACGGTTGATCGTTGCGGGGGGACCGACAGAGCCACCATAACGCCTCACCCTGAGGTGAGGTGCATCATTCTACGCGGTTGGGGCGAAGTTGCAAGCCATACAAGGACTTAGGTTCGCTAGGGTGCCGCCTGCAGGTCCCAGAGCGCGGCGAAACTGCCCTCCCCCTCGCGCAGCCGCTGCGGCGGGCCGTCCTCGACGATGACGCCCTGCTCCAGCACCAGGATGCGGTCGAAGCCGGTCAGGGTGGATAGCCGATGGGCCACCGCCACCACGGTGCGGCCCTCCATCAATTCCAACAGTGCCCGCTGGATGACCGTCTCGGAATGGCTGTCCAGCGCCGAGGTGGCTTCGTCGAGGATGAGGATGGGCGCATCCTTGAGAAAGGCCCGGGCGATACCCAGACGCTGGCGCTGACCACCGGAAAGCAGCACGCCGCGCTCGCCAACCGGGGTGTCGTAGCCCAAAGGCAACTCGCGGATGAAGTCGTCGCAATAGGCGTGGCGGGCCGCCGCCTCTACCTCGACGTCGCTGGCTTCCGGACGGCCATAGCGGATGTTCTCGCGAATGCTGCGATTGAACAGCGCGGTCTCCTGGGGCACCACGGCGATGCGCTGGCGCAGGCTGTCCTGACTGACCGTGCGGATGTCCTCGCCATCGATGCAGATCCGTCCCTGCTGGACATCGTCGAGGCGCTGCAACAGCCCGATCAGGGTCGACTTGCCGGCACCCGACGGCCCCACCAGCCCGATCTTCTGGCCGGCCGGCACCTCCAGATCGAAACCCTGGAACACCTGCCGCCCATCAGGATAGCGATAGTTCACGCCCGTAAAGCTCAGGGCGCCGCGCGCCTGGGTCAGGGGCCGCTCGACATCACTCTGGCCGTGGGGCTGGATAAGGATGCGCAGCGTTTCGCCGATGGCGCCCAGTTGCTGAGTGGTGTCCACCAGCGCCAGGGCCAGGTCACGGGAGCCGTGCAGGATGCGAAAGGTCAGGGCACTGACCATGACCACGTCGCCGGCGGTAATGCTGCCGCGGCTCCACAGTGCGATGGCCCAGGCCAGCATACCGCCGGCCATCAGCGACAGGCAGGTGTCATGGAGTACTCGGGCCTGCTCCAGATGCATCCAGCTGCTGCGCTGGGCACGCGCCTCGACGCCGATGGCCTGGGCCAGTCGCTGCACCTCGCGCTCCCGGGCGGAAAAGGCCTTGATGGTCCAGACGTTCTGCACCAGGTCCACCAGCTCGCCGCCGACATGGGCCGACTGGGCGGCGAAGCGCTGGTGCCGCGCCCGCCCGCGAATGCCGAAGGCGGTGATCACTAAGGCCACGATCAGCACGAAGGCCACCAGCGCTCCGGCCATGCGCAGGTCCACGGTGCAGAGCACCACCACCGCGCCGATGAAGTCGACGCAGGGCGGCATGATCTTCCAGGCCAGGCCGCCGTAGATGGCCCCCGCGGCCGCTCCGGTGGCGGAGATGCGATTGCCCAGGGCCCCGGCGAAATGCTGGGAGAAGTAGTGCATCGGATGGCCCGTGAGATAGCGGAACAGATCGACGCGCAGATCGGCGCAGCTGGCCACCACCGTACGGCAACCCAGCCAGCCACCGCTGCGCCAGAACAGGTTCTCCAGCACGATCAGCGAGATGAACAGCCAGAAGGGTCCCCACACCGCCGCCCGGCGAGCCGGATCGGCCATGGCATCGACCAGCAGCTTCATGCCGTATTGCACCGCCACCGCGCAGGTCGCCGCGCCGACCACCAGCAACAGCAGGCCGCCGAAGTGCCAGGGTCGCAGGCGGACATAGCGCCAGAGAAAGGCGCCGACCCGTTCCGGCAGGGGCCATTCGGCGCGCCGCCGCTCGCGGCGCCGGGCTGCGCTCATCGCCCCTCTCCGCCTGCCAGTATCTGGCGTTGGCGCTGCAGGACCTCGGCCAGGGGCTCGTGCAGCGCCCGGCGCCCTGCCCCGTCGGCCATGCCGAACAGCCCGGTGGGACAGAGGCGATCATCATCCCAGCCGGGATAGTCGAGCACCGGATACAGGCAGATGCCCTGCACCGGCACGCCCTGGCGCAGCGCCCGCCCGACCTGATCGGCGACGTGTTCCAGCCAGGCGGCCCGCGCCGGACCTTCGGCCCCCGTCTCGGCGATCAGCAATGGCCGGCCATAGCGCTGGTGGACTTCGGCCAGCATCCCCTGCAGGGGTCGATAGGCCGGATCGTCCGCCGCCAGGGTACCGCCGTCCAGATACCACTGGTTGTCGGAGTAGTAGTTCAGACCCAGGATGTCCAGGTAATCGGGGCGACCGCCCAGGCCGGGCCACTGACGCCCGCAGAGCAGGTCCCAGGCCTCAAACTGGGCCTGGCGATAGGCCTCCGCGGCCTGGCGCTGCTCGGGGCGGCGCGCGGCGACATGGATGAGCGGATCGATGGCAAGGAACCGCGCCTCGGGCAACTCGTCACGAATCGCCTCGATAGCGGCGATGCTGGCGCGCACCAGTTGATGCTTGAGCTCCTGACCGCGGCCTTGGGCGGTGGGATTGAACAGACCCTGGTCGCCGCCGGCCCAGGCCCAGTAGGAGATCTCGTTGATCGGCGCCAGGCAGGGATGGGTCTCGCCCTCCTCGCGCAACAGCCGGGCGAAGGCGGCGGCATAGCGGGCGAAGGCATCGACGAAGGCCGGTCGCCAGATATCCAGGTGATCGGGCCAGCCATAGTGACAGAGGTCCCAGATGACCTGGACGTTAGCCGCCCGCGCGGCACGCACCTGCGGCAGGACACTCGACCAGTCATAGCGCTCGGCTTGGGCCTCTACGCGGTGCCAGCGAACGCCGTCGCGCACGGTGCGTAGGCCCTGGGCGGCCACCGCGCGATAGTCTTCCGCGGCCCAGCGATCATGGCCAGTGCTGGCGAGCAGATCCAGGCGTCGGCCATCGGCGCGTCTATGGCTGGAGCATTCGAAGCCGGCCATGAAGAAACTCTGGAAGGGCGAGCGCTCGGCCATCACGTCTTTCATGGTGCCTGCCGTGCCAGGCTTTCGTGATGTTCGGCGCTCTCCCCCGCCGCCGGCCCCAGTTCCGCTTCCTCGATGCGCTTGTAGGCGGCCAGCGCCTGACCCACGACCTGGTCCATGTTGTAGTAGCGATAGGTCCCCAGGCGACCGATGAAGACGACATTGGGTGTCGCCTCGGCCAGGTGTTGGTAGCGCCGGAAGAGCTCGGCGTTTTCCGGGCGTGGAATCGGATAATAGGGCTCGCCTTCCGCACTGGGATATTCGTAGGTCAGGCTGGTGCGCTCGTGCGTCTGGCCGGTGAGGTGCTTGTACTCGGTGATGCGGGTGTAGGGCACCGCTTCGCTGGGATAGTTGACCACCGCCACCGGCTGGAAGCGCGGCGTATCGCGCGTCTCGTGCTTGAAGGTCAGGGAACGATACGGCAGGCGACCGAAGCGATAATCGAAGAATTCGTCGATCGGTCCGCTGTAGACCAGATGCTCATGAGGGATCAGTTCACGGATCTCACGGTAGTCGGTGTTCACCATCACCTTGATGTTGGGATGATCCAGCATCCGTTCGAACATGCGGGTGAAGCCGTGCAGGGGCATCTGCTGGAAGGTGTCGCCGAAGTAGCGATCGTCGGTGGTGGTTCGGGTCGGTACCCGCGCCGTCACCGAGCGGTCCAGTTGCGACGGATCCAGGCCCCACTGCTTGCGGGTATAGCCGCGAAAGAAGGTCTCGTAGAGTTCGCGCCCGACCTGGTTGATCACCACGTCCTCGGAGGTGCGGATGTCCTCGACCGGCTCGGCGCGGGCGGCGAGAAAGGCTTCGGCGCCCTGCTCGTCCAATTCCAGACCGTAGAGGCGATTGAGGGTGGTCAGGTTGATCGGGATGGGCACCTGTTGACCCGCGACGTCGGCCAGGACCCGGTGCTCATAGGGCCGCCACTCGGTGAAGCGTGACAGGTAGTCGACGATGCGCTGGGAATTGGTGTGGAAGATGTGCGGACCATAGCGGTGCACCAGCACCCCGGCATCGTCATAGTGATCGTAGGCATTGCCGCCGATGTGCGGGCGCCGATCCACCACCAGCACGCGCTTGCCCAGTCCTGCGGCCAGCCGCTCCGCCAGCACGCTGCCGGCGAAGCCAGCCCCCACGATCAGGTAATCGAAACGCTCCAGCGCCGTTACCGCCATTGGATCTTCTCCCGCATCAGGTTACAGGTGCTGTCCCAGGACATCCCGGTCAGCAGGGCATCGGCGCGCGCCAGAAAGGCTTCGCGCTGGTCTTGACTGGCCAGGGCCGCCTCGCAGGCGGCGACAAAGGCCTCGGCGCCTTCGGCGATCCAGACCACACCGCTGTCGCCGTAGGTGCGCACCACATCGGTGATGGGGGTCGACACCACCGGACAGCCTCCGGCCAGGTATTCGGGCGTCTTGGTCGGGCTGATGAAGCGCGTCGCCTCGTTCAGCGCGAAGGGCATCAGGGCCACGTCCCAGCCAGCCAGATAAGCCGGCAACTCGTCATAGGTCTTGCCGCCCAGGTAATGCAGATTGGGCAGCTGCGGCAGGCTGGTCGGATCGATCTTGACCACCGGGCCCAGGATCACCCACTGCCACTGGGGACGCAGCTGCGCTACCGCGGCCAGCAGGTCGAGATCCAGACGCTCGTCGATCACGCCATAGAAGCCCAGCCGCGGTCGCGCCAGACCGGCCTGGTCTGCAGGCTCCGACAGGGCCGCGCGAGCCTGACCGAAGTGCGCCACGTCCACGCTGCTGGGAAAGGGAAAGACCCGCGGATGGCGGTCACGCTTGGCCTCGTAGAGGCTGTAGCCCCCGGTAAACACCAGATCGGCGCGCTGCAGCAATTCCCGCTCCCGCTGCAGCAGGGTCGGGGGCGCGCCGCGAAAGGCCGAGAGTTCATCCATGCAGTCATAGACCAGGGTCTGCGCCGGGATCTCGCCGGCATAGTCCAGCGCCATGGGCGTGAAATACCAGGCCACCGCCACCGGTTGCCGCAACTCCTGCAGATAGGTTTGCAGCAGTTCCTGCTGGGCGCAGGCTCGGGCTTCCGCGGAGAGGCCGCGAGGCAGATGCGGCACCAATACCCGCACCCCGTTCTCTTCCACCCGCACCTCAAGGTGCGACCGGCCATCCGTGGCATCCAGGGGCTCTTCGCAATAGAGCACGTTGTAGTGCTCGGCGAAGCGCACCATCTCGTGCTGCGGACGCTGGTAGACGAAGCTCCAGCGCAGATGGGCCAGGCATAGCAGCAGGGGCCTGGCAGGATCCAGGGGGCGCTCCGCAACGCGCGCGGGCTGTTTGGTCTTGCCGATCGTTTCGGTATGGGGGCCGGCCCAACTCATGGTGTGCTCCTGTGAGATCGAACGCCTGGCCGAGCGCGGCAAAACAGCCGCGCCCCGGCCGGCACCTTGGCAACTTGCAAAACGTCCAGAGACCGTCCCGAAGGTATCGGCAGGCTGACTGCGCGATATCGAGCAACGTTATCGACTTATCCAATTGGCAAGGGTTCATAACTTTGTCGATCAACTCCCGCTTCGCTAGAACCAATATCTTCATTCACCTTCAGAACAACGTCTACTCGATGAATTGGCATAACTAACGCTTCGCTCGACAAGAACTAAAGCGAAGCGTTAGTTGCACTCGAGCCTGAACGAAACAGTTATTTCGAATTAATAGCTACAGGTTTGCCGAGGACGGTTGCATGTTGATGATCACGGGCGGCGCAGGCTACATAGGTTCTCATACGACGCTGGAGCTGCTCCGTGCGGGCCACGAGGTGGTGATTCTGGACAACCTGGTCAACAGCCGCGTAGAGGTCGTGCAACGCCTTACCACGCTCGCCGGGCGGGCGCCTCTCTTCGTGCGCGGGGACGTCCGGGATCGCGCCCTCCTGGATCGGCTGTTTCAGGAGCTGCCGATCACCGGGGCCCTGCATTTCGCCGGCCTCAAGGCGGTCGGCGAGAGCGTGCAACACCCCCTGCGCTATTTCGACAACAACGTCGGCGGTACCCTGGTGCTCTGCCAGGCCATGGCCGCCGCCGGAGTGCACCAGCTGGTCTTCAGCTCTTCCGCCACCGTCTACGGCCACTGCATTCCACCCATCAGCGAAAGCTGCCCAACCGCCGAGCCGACCAACCCCTATGGCCAGTCGAAACTCATGGCCGAGCAGGTGCTGCGCGGGCTGGCCGGCGCCGATCCGCACTGGTCCATCGCCGTGCTGCGCTACTTCAACCCCATCGGAGCCCATCCTTCCGGACTGATCGGTGAAGACCCCCAGGGCACCCCCAACAACCTGGTGCCCTATCTGCTGCAGGTGGCCAATGGTCGCCGGCCCTGGCTGGACGTCTACGGCGACAACTACCCGACGCCCGATGGCACCGGCGTCCGCGACTACATCCATGTCCAGGACCTGGCCCGCGGTCATCTGGCGGCGCTGAACGCCCTGGCCCGACGCCCGGGCGTCTCGACCTGGAACCTGGGCACCGGACGCGGACATTCGGTCAAAGAGGTGGTGGCGGCCCTGGAACAGCAACTGGGCCGCGACATCCCCTGTCACTTCGCCCCGCGACGCGCGGGCGACGTGGCGCAGTGCTGGGCCGATCCGGAAAAAGCGTGGCAGGAACTGGGCTGGCGCGCCGAACGCAGCCTCGCCACCATGCTGGAAGATGCCTGGCGCTGGCAGTCGCTCAATCCCCATGGCTATCGCCAGACGACCAAGGCGGCTATCGCTGTGGAAGAAGTTTATGAGAAAGAACAACGTGCGAGCGAACCCACCACGCGCTTCGCTTGAACCCAGAACTTTTTCTTCTTAAAAATAAGGCTTCGCTTAAACCAGGCGAAGCCTTACTTTTTAATTCGTTAACATGGCACTGCTTGACAGCAATTTTAAGCGAAGCGATTAATACGCAGAAGTCTTGGCACCGCTTCGTTATAACCCAATAACGCCTGCAGTTATTGGCAGGAACAGTAAAGATCAGACCCTTGCGGGCCTGATCCCTGTCGCTAGCGAACGCCTTGCGCCTCGAGGATCTGCAGGAAGGCATCCTCGTCCAGCACCGTGACCCCTAGCTCGTTCGCCTTGGTCAGTTTGGACCCCGCCCCCGGCCCGGCCACCACCACGGCGGTCTTGGCCGATACCGACCCCGACACCTTGGCACCCAGGGCTTCCAGGCGCTCCTTGGCCGCATCGCGACTCATGGCCTCCAGGGTTCCGGTGAGCACCCAGGTCTGACCGGCGAAGGGTAATCCCTGTACAACCTGGCGCGTGCTTTCCCAATGCATGCCGAAGGCCTTGAGCTGGGCCTCGATGGCCAGCGCCTGGGCGACGTTGTCCGCCTCGGCGAAGTACTCGCGCAACCCCTGCTTGGCCCGCTCGTTGAGGCCGGACAGGGTCTTGAAGGTCAACCAGTCCTGGGAGCCTTCGATCAGCGCCGCGAGCGTGGGAAAGGCCGTGGCCAGGGTCTTGGCGCCGGTCTTGCCCAGATAGGGAATGTGCAACTGGTCGAGGAAATCGGCGAAGGCGGCGTAGCCGGAGAATTCGGCGTGCACCTCGCCCTCGTCGGCCAGCTCGATGCCGTTGGCCAGCAGCGCCTCCAGCACGTCACGGTTGTGCGCGGACTGGAAGAAGTTATGGATCTCGAAGGCCACCTCCGGCCCGATGTCCGGCAGGTAGACCAGCACCTCGGGCAGGGCCTCGCGGATACGCTGCAGGCTGCCCAGGGCGCGCGCCAGGCGCTTGGCGGTCTCCTCGCCCACCTCGGGAATTCCCAGGGCGAAGATGAAGCGGGCCAGCGCCGGTTTGCGACTAGCTTCGATGGCCGCCAGCAGGTTGCGACTGGACACCTCGGCGAAGCCTTCCAGCTCGACGACCTGCTCGTAGGTCAGGGTGTAGAGATCGGCCGGCGACTTCGCCAGCTCCCGGTCTACCAGTTGCTCGACGATGCGATCGCCCAGGCCGTCGATGTCCATGGCCCGCCGCGAGGCGAAATGAATGATCGCCTGTTTGAGCTGGGCCTGGCAGGCCAGCCGGCCAACGCAGCGATAGACCGCACCTTCGCTGACCGACTCCTTGCCCTTGCCGCGCTTGATCAGTTGGGTGCGCTCCACCGCCGAACCACACACGGGGCAATGGGTGGGGATCTCCACCGGCCGGGCATCCGCTGGCCGCCGCTCCGGTACCACCTGCATGATCTGCGGGATGACGTCCCCGGCGCGGCGCACGATCACGCTGTCACCGATCATCACGCCCAGCCGCGCGATCTCGTCCATGTTGTGCAAGGTAGCGTTGGTCACGGTGACGCCGGCCACCTGTACCGGCTTGAGCCGGGCGACCGGGGTAATGGCCCCGGTGCGCCCCACCTGGAATTCGACATTGAGCAGTTCGGTCAGCTCTTCGCGAGCGGGAAACTTATGCGCCAGCGCCCAGCGCGGCTCGCGCGCGCGAAAACCCAGCTCGCCCTGCCAGTCGAGCCGGTTGACCTTGTAGACCACACCGTCGATCTCGTAGGCCAGGGCATCGCGCCGCTGGCCGATGTCCTCGTAGTAGGCGCGGCAGCCTGCCGCGCCCTGCACCTTGCGCAACTCGCGGCTGATGGGGATTCCCCATTCACGCAGCCGCTGCAGGATGTCGTACTGGGTGTCCGGCAGCGCCCCGCCCTCGACCCGCCCGAAACCGTAGCAGCAGAACTCCAGCGGACGTTGGGCGGTGATCCGCGAATCCAGCTGGCGCAGGCTGCCAGCGGCAGCGTTGCGCGGATTGGCGAAGGTCTTGCCGCCGCTTTCCATCGCCCGGGCATTGAGTGCCTCGAAGCCGGCGCGGGACATGAACACCTCGCCGCGCACCTCCAGCACCGCCGGCCAGCCCTCGCCTTGCAGGCGTAGCGGAACGTTACGGATGGTGCGCACATTGGCGGTGATGTCTTCCCCGGTGGTGCCGTCGCCGCGGGTGGCGCCGCGGGTCAAGATTCCCGCCTCGTACAGCAGGCTGACCGCCAGGCCATCGAGCTTGGGCTCGCAGGTGTATTCGACGCCGGAATCCGGCCCGGCGAAGTCGGTCTCGCCGAATTCCTCGCGCAGGCGCTTGCCGACGCTCCGGTCGAAGTCCTGCAGATTCTCATCGGCGAAGGCGTTACCCAGGCTGAGCATGGGCACCTCGTGGCGGATGGTGCCAAAGGCGGCCAGGGCCGCGCCGCTGACCCTCTGGGTGGGCGAGTCGGGCGTCACCAGCTCGGGATGCTCGGCCTCCAGCGTCTTGAGTTCGCCGAACAGCCGATCGTACTCGGCATCGGGCACGCTCGGTTCGTCCAGTACGTAGTAGCGGTAGTTGTGGGCGTCGATCTCGCTGCGCAGGGCGGCGATGCGGGTGACAGCATCTTGGGCGTCGGTCATGGCGGTCTCTCACTGTCGCCACCCCAGGGGTGGCCCTGACGGCACCAGCGGCGCCGCGGCAAAACTTACAAACAAAAAGAGCAGCCGAGGCTGCTCTTGGTTCGCTCCGGCGCGATCAACGCTTGAGCATCAGGCTCTTGCGTTCGAAATCGACGATGCGCTGGCGGTAGTGTTCGATGGTCTGGGCGGTCATGACGCTGCGCTGCTCGTCCTTCAGCTCGCCATTGAGTTCGGACGACAGCTTGCGCGCCGCGGCGACCATCAGGTCGAAGGCCTGCTTGGGATGGCGTGGACCGGGCAGACCCAGGAAGAAGCTCACCGCCGGGGTGTGGAAGTCGTCGATGGCATCCAGATCGAAGGTGCCCGGACGCACGGCGTTGGCCATGGAGAACAGCACCTCGCCATTGCCCGACATGCTCTCGTGGCGATGGAAGATGTCCATGTCGCCAAATCTCAGCCCACTTTCGAGGATGTTCTGCAGCAGTGCCGGACCGGAGAAGCCCTTCTCGTCACGGGAGATCACGTTGATCACCAGCACCTCGTCCACCGGCGCCATGGCCGCCTGACTGTTGCCGCTGCTGCTGACGGGTTCGCTGACCGACTCGCGCTCGGGTGCCTTGCTGCTCAGCGGCTTTTCCTTGCGCGGCTTGTCGCGACCACGGGTCACGACTTCATCGGAATCGGCGGCCAGGCCTGCCAGGCTTTCATCGCTGGACAGATCGAAGCTGTCGGCACTGGGTTCTTCACGGCGTTCTTCACGACGCTTGCGCTGCGTGGAGCGCGGTGGCGTCGGCTCGCCCGGATCGTCCAGGGAAGGCTCCCTGGGTTCTACCACCCGCGTCGGACCGACGATTTCCGGATCCTCGTCTTCGTTTTCCGGCTGATTGTTCAACGACTGGTCAAGTTTGAACTTGAGCTTGCCCTTGCCGCTCATGCGACGCCAACCATCGAACAGAATACCGGCGATGACGATGACGCCGATGATGATCAGCCACTCGCGCAGACCCATATCCATGAAAAAGACATACCCCTGTGAAAATAATGGACCGACACCCGTCGGGAAACTTTGGAAAGTCGACGCTTGCGAGGTCTTTCCAAAACCTCCGAAACCTACGCCAAGTCAGTGTTCTTCTTAGCTTTTTCCACTTACCGCTAGCGCGGCCATAAGCTAGCACGACTATTGCCAACTTTACACCGCCAAGCCGCGAGGCTGTGGGGCATTAGGCATCGACCATGGCCACGGCCTCTTCCACATCCACCGCCACCAGCCGCGAACAGCCCGGTTCATGCATGGTCACACCCAGCAACTGATCGGCCATCTCCATGGCGATCTTGTTGTGCGTGATGTAAATGAACTGCACCTTCTCCGACATGCTCTTGACCAAGCGGGCATAACGGCCGACGTTGGCGTCATCCAGGGGTGCATCCACTTCATCGAGCATGCAGAACGGCGCCGGATTCAACTGGAAGATGGCAAATACCAGAGCCAGCGCCGTCAGCGCCTTTTCACCGCCCGACAACAAATGGATAGTGCTGTTCTTCTTGCCCGGCGGACGCGCCATGATCGCAACCCCGGTATCGAGTAAATCTTCCCCGGTAAGTTCCAGGTAGGCACTGCCGCCACCGAAAACTTTTGGGAACAAGGCCTGCAGGCCGTGATTGATCTGGTCGAAGGTATCCTTGAAGCGATTGCGGGTTTCCCGGTCGATCTTGCGGATGACGCTTTCCAGGGTCTCCAACGCTTCCACCAGATCGGCGTTCTGGGCGTCCAGATAGGTCTTGCGCTCGGCCTGCTGCTGATATTCGTCGATGGCCGCCAGGTTGATCGGTCCAAGCCGGCCGATCCGCGCCGCGACGGCTTCCAGCTGCTCCTCCCAGGCTGCCTCGCTGGCCTCCGCCGGCAGGGTCGCGATCACCGTCGGCAGGTCATAGCCATCAGCCGCCAACTGCTCGGCGAAGCCGCTGCGCCGGGTCGCCAAGCCCTGCCATTCCAGGCGATGCTGCTCCAACTGGCCGCGCAGCAGCGTCGCCTGCTGTTCCGCCTGCAGCCGCCGCCGCTCGAAATCGCGCAACTCCCGATCGGCATCTTCCAGCGCCAGGCGCGCCGTGCGCATTTCCTCGTCCACCTGCAGACGTCGCCCCAGCAACTCTTCCAGGCGCAGGCGTAATTCATCGAGGGGCTCGCCGCCTTCCTCCAGGTTGAGATTGAGCTGCTCGCAGCGCTCGCCGAGGCGTGCGGTCTGCAACTCCAGCCGCTCCAGCGCCTGGAAGGTCGACTGACGCTGGGCTCTTAGGGTGGTCAGCCGCACCGTCAGCTGATGCAGTTGTTCCTGAGCCTGGCGCTGGCGCTGGCGCGCCGCTTCCACCGCCTGCCGATGACGATCGCGCTGTTCCTGCAATAGCGCGCGCTGCTCGGTATCCACCGCCATGGCATCGAGGGCGTCCTGCAGGCGCAGCCGGCATTCACCCAACTCCTCCTGCTCACGCGCCAATTGTTGCTCGACGTCCTGGAGATCGGCCTCCAGTTGCTGCCGACGGATGCTCAGCTGCTCGGCCCGTGCCTGCTGGGCAGAGAGCTGGGCACGGGATTCGGCCAGCCGCTGCTGCTCCTGCTGCTGGCGCCGCCGCGCCTCTTCACGCTCGCCTTCCAGCCGCTGCTGGGCCGCGCGACGATCCTCCAGCCGTTCTTCCTGGAGGGCGAGCGCCTCGCTCAACTCCAGGCGTCGCGCCTGCAGCTCCTCCAGTTCGCGGCCGCGCGCCAGGACACTGCCCTCGGCGGCCTGGGCCCGCCGCACACGCAGGAAATGCCGGGAGACCCAGTAGCCTTCCGGCGTGATCAGACTCTGCCCTGGGGCCAGGGCCGGCCGCCGCGCCAGGGCTTCGTCGTAACTGTTCGCGATCAGCACCTGACCCAGCCAGGGCGACAGGTCGCGCGGTGCCTGCACCTGCTCCAGCAGGCTGCCGGCGGCGACCGGCAGCGAGCCGGGCAGCGCCAGATTCAAGGCACCGCTGGCGAAGGTAGCGAGACGCAGAGGCGCCAGGTCATCCAGGCAGACCGCCTGCAGATCGCTGCCGAGGACGGTCTCCACTGCCAGCTCCCAACCGGGGGTGACCTGGACATCGTCCGCCAGCTGTGGCGCCTGAGTGAGACCCTCGGCCTCGAGCCACTGGGCCGCGCCGGTATCGGGGGCCAGGGCCGCCTGCTGCAGGGCCTCCAGCGAGGCGATGCGGCCTTCGAGCCGCTGCAATTCGCCCTGGCGCTGACTCTGTTCCCCCGCCAGCGCCAGCAATTCTTCGCGCAACCGTTGCAGCCCATCCGCGACCTGCAACTCCTGCTCGGCCAGGCCCTCCAGCAGCAACTCGTCCTCGGCGATCTGCTCTTCCAGCATGACCAGACGCTCGGAAGGCCCGTCCTCGCCCAGCAGAGTGCGTTCATCACGCAGCCGGCGCTGCCGGTCCATGCCGCGCTCCAGGCTCTGCTCCAGCGAGCGGATGCGCGCCTGCTGCACATCGGCCTCCCGTTGCGGCTCGACACTCGCGGCACTGAGCGCTTCCCAGCGTTGCTGCCAGTCCGCCAGGGCCAGCTCCGCCTCTTCCAGCGCGGCACCGCCCTCCTCGCCCAACTCACGTGCCGCCTCTTCCTCGGGCTCGAGCATCGCCAGCTCTTCCTCAAAGGTGGCGAGCAGCACCCGGTCGTGCTCCAGGTGGGACTCGGCTTCGCTGCGGGCCTGTTCGGCTTCGCGCAGATCGTCCTGCAACTGACGCTGGCGCTGCTGGCCATGCTGGATGGTCTGCTCCAGGCGGGCGATGTCACCCCCCAGGGAGTAGAAGCGCCCCTGCACCAGGTTGAAGGCTTCGCTCAATTCATGATGGCCATCGCGCAGTCTTTCGATGCCGGCGTCCGCCTGGCGCTGTTCGGCGGTCAGGGCTTCGAGGGCCGTCTCCTGGTCGCGGATCACCTTTTCGCGCTGCTCGACGCGGCCATCCAGCTCGCGCCAGCGCACCGCCTGCAACTGCGCTTTGAGTTGCCGCTCCTCCTGCTTGAAGGCCTGGAAGCGCTCGGCCGACTGCGCCTGGCGATGCAGCCGCTCCAGCTGCCGCTCCAGCTCCTCGCGCAGGTCGGTGAGGCGGGCGAGATTCTCCTGGGTGCGGCGAATGCGATTCTCGGTCTCGCGCCGCCGCTCCTTGTACTTGGAGATGCCCGCGGCCTCCTCGATGTAGTGCCGCAGATCCTCCGGGCGCGCCTCGATCAACTTGGAGATCATCCCCTGCTCGATGATCGAATAGCTGCGCGGCCCCAGGCCGGTGCCGAGGAAGATATCGGTGATGTCGCGCCGGCGGCACTTGGTGCCGTTGAGGAAATAGGTGTTCTGGCCTTCGCGGGTCACCCGGCGGCGGATGGAGATCTCCGCGTAGCTCGCGTATTCGCCCACCAGGGTGTGGTCGGAGTTGTCGAAGATCAGCTCGATGGAGGCCTGGGATACCGGCTTGCGACTGTTGGAGCCATTGAAGATGACGTCCGTCATCGACTCGCCACGCAGATTCTTGGCCGAGCTCTCGCCCATCACCCAGCGTACGGCGTCGATGATATTCGACTTGCCGCAACCATTGGGACCGACCACCGCTGCCATGTTGCTCGGGAAATTCACCGTCGTCGGATCGACGAAGGATTTGAATCCCGCCAGCTTGATCGACCTCAACCGCATATCAGGAGCCCTTGTTCACCGCGCCGTGCCCAACCGCAGGCGAAAGGGCGAAAGTCTACCATTGGCGGCCACGACTGCCGTCGCTGAGCATGAGCTTATTTCCAGCCGTTCTGCACGCCGCCGGGACGACAGGCTATAGTCCTGCACCCCCCACTCGCAGGATGCCCCCATGAAGATCCTTCGCTTCACCCTGCTCGCCGCCGCCCTGGCGGCCAGCGCCCAGGCCCTCGCCGCCCCGCCGCTGCTCAACGTCTCCTACGACGTCATGCGTGACTTCTACAAGGACTACAACCCGGCCTTCCAGGCACACTGGAAAGCCGAGCACGGCGACACCCCGGTGATCCAGATGTCCCATGGCGGCTCCAGCAAGCAGGCGCGCGCGGTCATCGACGGCCTGCAGGCCGATGTCATCACCATGAACCAGGCCACCGACATCCAGGCCCTGGCCGATCGCGGCCTGGTGCCCAAGGACTGGGAAACCCGCCTGCCCGATCGCAGCGCGCCCTTCACCTCGGCCACAGTGCTCATCGTGCGCCAGGGCAATCCCAAGGGCATCCATGACTGGTCCGATCTGCTCAAGGACGGCGTCCAGGTGATAGTGCCCAATCCCAAGACCTCCGGGAACGGTCGCTACACCTACCTCTCCGCCTGGACCTACGCCCTGCGCCAACCGGGTGGTGACGAGCAGAAGGCCCGCGGCTTCGTCGCCGAGCTGTTCAAGCACGTGCCCATCCTGGATACCGGCGGTCGCGCCGCCACCACCACCTTCATGAAGAATCAGCAGGGCGATGTCCTGGTGACCTTCGAGAACGAAGCCGAGATGATCGCCCGGGAATTCGGCCGGGGCGGCTTCGAGGTGGTCTACCCGAGCATCTCGGTGCAGGCCGAGCCGCCGGTGAGCGTGGTCGACAGTGTCGTCGACAAGAAAGGTACTCGCGCCGAGGCCGAGGACTACCTCAGGTATCTCTGGTCCGAAGAAGGCCAGAAGATCGCCGCGGACAACTTCCTGCGCCCGCGCAACGCCCAGGTCCTGGCGCAGTACGCCGACCGCTTTCCCAAGCTCGAACTGATCGATGCGCAAAAGGAATTCGGTCCCTGGAGTGGCATCCAGAAGACCCACTTCGCCGATGGCGGCGTCTTCGACCAGATCTATACGCCTCAATAGGACGCTCGCGCCCGGCTTGGTGCCGGGCCTCTGACCGACATAAAAGCCGCGCACACAAAAACACCGCCCTTAGGCGGTGTCTTTGTTTATTTGGAGCGGGAAACGAGACTCGAACTCGCGACCCCGACCTTGGCAAGGTCGTGCTCTACCAACTGAGCTATTCCCGCAATGTGGCGTCCCCTAGGGGACTCGAACCCCTGTTACCGCCGTGAAAGGGCGGTGTCCTAGGCCACTAGACGAAGGGGACGAAACCTCTTTCCGCAAGGCCTTTCACCTTGCATCCCACTGTCATGAAACCGTGAGATTGTGTTTGGAGCGGGAAACGAGACTCGAACTCGCGACCCCGACCTTGGCAAGGTCGTGCTCTACCAACTGAGCTATTCCCGCAATGTGGCGTCCCCTAGGGGACTCGAACCCCTGTTACCGCCGTGAAAGGGCGGTGTCCTAGGCCACTAGACGAAGGGGACGAAACCTCTTTCCGCAAGGCCTTTCACCCTGCATCCGCCCGCCCAAAGGCAACCGGATTGTATTTGGAGCGGGAAACGAGACTCGAACTCGCGACCCCGACCTTGGCAAGGTCGTGCTCTACCAACTGAGCTATTCCCGCAATATGGCGTCCCCTAGGGGACTCGAACCCCTGTTACCGCCGTGAAAGGGCGGTGTCCTAGGCCACTAGACGAAGGGGACCAGGTAGAATCCCTGAGGACTCTGGCCTACCACTCGGCTGCCGCTTGCCGCCGTTGGGAGTGCGCGCATTCTAGGGAGCCTTACCCTGGGCGTCAATAGCTGATTAAATACTTTTCAAATCAACGACTTCGCTCGTACGACAAACGGCGGGCAAGCACCATGGAGAAGGTCATGTCCTCAACGATGATTGCAGCGGTAGTGGGGCTTGGCATCCTCTTGTTGATCATGATCGCCTTCGTCAACCAGAAGCTCGAAGCGGGCCGCTTGGAAAAGCAGCGTCTGGTCGCCGACCTCACCGACCGCATCAAGCGCTGCGCCCAGCTGGGCAGCAGTCTGCCCGGCCAGCTGATGACCCCGGCGCTCAAGCAGCTGTTCCACCGTATCGAACTCGGCCTGATCGCCCGCCTTGCCGCCCTGCAAGCCCCTTCCGCCGGCCTTACCGCACGCAAGACCGAACTGGAAGACGCCCTGGCCAAAGGCGATAACATCGAACTCACCAATGCCGCCAGGCCAGTGCATACCGAGGCGCGGGTCAAGGAAGTTCGTGGCTATATGGAGATGCTGCACGCACTCGTCGCCCATGCCAATCAGATCGGCATTTTGGACGGCCAGGAAGCCCAGCGCTGGGTGGGCGAGATGCGCTACCTGCTCACGGCCACCTATGTGGAATTCTTTCGCTACCAGGCCGAACAGCAGATCAAGAGCGAACACTATATCCAGGCACGCCAGTCGTACGAACGGGCGATCATGCAGATCCGCAAGCAACAGCAACCCGAGCGCTATACCGAGTTGCTGGCCTATCTGGAAGAGCAGATTGCCCAGGTGAAACGCCAGCAGAGCGAACTGGTCGAGCAGGCCAGCAGCAGCGCCAACGAGCTGTCGGACAGCGTGGATACGCTCAAGGACGACAGCTGGCGCAAGAAGAACGACTACGAGTGAGGGCTTCCCTGCCCTCCCCCGCCGATCAGCAATCGGTCGCGGCCAGAAAGGCCTCTACCATGGCTTCGATACCCGCCTGATCCGCCGCGCTGAAGCGCGCCGGATGCGGGCTGTCCAGATCCAGCACGCCGATCAGGCGACCGTCCTGCACCAGCGGCACCACCAGTTCGCTGCGCGAGGCCGCGTCACAGGCGATATGCCCGGGAAAGGCGTGGACATCCTCGACGCGTTGGGTGCGGCGCTCCCGGGCGGCCGTGCCGCACACGCCCTTGTTGAAGGGAATGCGCATGCAGGCCACCTTGCCCTGGAAGGGGCCGAGCAGCAGCTGGTCTTCACCCTCGACGAAATAGAAGCCGGCCCAGTTCAGGTCCGGCACTTCCTGATAGATGAAGGCCGACAACTGGGCGGCATTGGCCACCAGGTTGCGCTCACCGGCCAGCAGGGCTTCCACCTGGGCGGCCAGCATGGCGTAGCCCTCGAGTCCTGCTCCTACGCCCGTCAGTTCTACGGTCATGCGTTCTCCAACAGTTTGAGCCCGACCCATTGCCGGGCGAATTGATAGGCACAGCGGCCATTGCGGTTGCCGCGACCGGACGCCCAGCGGATGGCCTCGCGATCCGCTTCTTCGGACCACTCCAGCTGCAGGCCGGACTTGCCGGCCAGGGTCGTGCACCAATGGCGCACCACGGCGAGATAGTGATCCTGGGTGAAGGGGTAGAAGGACAGCCACAGTCCGAAACGATCCGACAGGGCGATCTTGTCCTCGGCCGCTTCGCTGGGGTGCAGCTCGCCGTCGACGTGCTCCCAGTTGGCGTTGTCGCTCTGCCGCTCCGCCACCAGATGACGGCGGTTGGAGGTGGCGTAGAGGACCACGTTGTCCGGCGCCTGCTCCAGGGAGCCATCCAGCACGCTCTTGAGCACCCGGTAATCGTCGCTGCCGGAATCGAAGGACAGGTCATCGCAGAACACCACGAAACGCTGTGGCTGGCCGGCGAGCTGTTCCACGGCGCGGGGCAGATCGGCCAGGTCGTCGCGCTCGATTTCGATCAGGCGCAGGCCCTGCCCGGCATATTCCGCCAGCAGCGCCCGGATCAGCGACGACTTGCCGGTGCCACGCGCGCCCCACAGCAGACTGTGGTTGGCCGGCAGCCCGGCCACGAACTGGCGGGTGTTACGGGCGAGCTGGTCACGCTGCCGATCGATACCCAGCAGGTCGGCCAGGCGCAATTCCAGATTGACGTCGAGCGGCTGCAGATAGCCGCCATGGCCTTCCCGGCGCCAGCGCGCCGCATAGCAGTGCTGCCAGTCCAGCGGCTCGCGACGATGGGGCAACAGGGGTTCGAGGCGCTCCAGCACCTGCCGTGCGTGGAGCAGAAAGTCTTCTAGGGAGGCATTCACAGGGATGATCCTTGACGACGAAAAAAAGAACAGCGGACCAGCCGCCTTACAAGCCGCGCATTATCGTATGACTTTTGCCCTCCAGACAAAGTCCAGAGGGCTACCACGCTAGGACGCCAGCGCCTGGCGGACAGGCTTTTCCAGCTGGGAAGGACGGGTGATGGGCGCGAAGCGCTGGACGCGCCCCTGGGCCGGCGTGACGAGGAACTTGGTGAAGTTCCAGCGGATGGCGCCTCCCAACAAGCCCGGCGCCGCCTGCTTGAGCGCCACGAACAGCGGATGGGCGCCGTCGCCATTGACGTCGAGCTTGGCCATCACCGGAAAGCTGACATTGAAGCGGGTCAGGCAAAAGGTCTGGATCTCGGCATTGCTACCTGGCTCCTGACCACCGAACTGATTGCAGGGAAAGACGATCACCCGCAGTCCCTCGGCCAAATAACGCTGCTGCAGCGCTTCGAGGCCGTCGTACTGACGGGTGAAGCCGCAACGACTGGCGGTATTGACCACCAGGTAGGCCCGCGCCGGCCAATCGGCCAGACAGGCCCGCTGGCCATCGGCGGTCTCGAACGGCACGCTGAGGAGGTCCCTGATCACGCGGAGGCCCTGGGTTGCAACTGTAGCGCCACCGAGTTGATGCAATAGCGCAGACCGGTCGGCGGTGGACCGTCGGGGAAGACATGCCCCAAGTGGGCATCGCAGCGCGCGCAGAGCACCTCTATGCGCTGCATGCCGTGGCTGAAGTCTTCCTTTTCCCGCACCGCCTCGGCATCGATGGGCGCGTAGTAGCTGGGCCAGCCGCAGCCGGAGTCGAACTTGGTGCTGGAGTCGAACAGTGCGAGCTCGCAGCAGGCGCAGTGATAGACGCCGGGCGTCTTGGTGTTGCAGTAGGCACCGGTATAGGGTCTTTCGGTGGCGGCCAGGCGACAGACGCGAAACTGATCGTCGGTCAGGCGCTCACGCCAGTCTTCCGGGCTACGCTGTACTTTTTCCATGATGACCTCTCTGGATGCCGGCGCATCTTTTGTAACAGGCGATGCAGCCGTATGATTCCCGCTCAGTCTGGCATCCACCCGCGGATGCTGCCAAGCGCCGGTCGGCGTCCGTCCCCGCCGAGTCTTACTCGCCCCTTTTCCAGGATTCATTTCCCCATGCAGGTCTCCAAGTCGAACAAGCTCGCCAATGTCTGCTACGACATCCGCGGCCCGGTCCTCAAGCATGCCAAGCGCCTCGAAGAGGAAGGCCATCGCATCCTGAAGCTCAACATCGGCAATCCGGCGCCCTTCGGCTTCGAGGCGCCCGAGGAGATCCTGCAGGACGTCATCCGCAACCTGCCGACCGCCCAGGGCTACAGCGACTCCAAGGGCCTGTTCAGCGCGCGCAAGGCGGTGATGCAGTACTGCCAGCAGAAGCGCATCGAGGGTGTCGGCATCGAGGACATCTACCTGGGCAACGGCGTCTCCGAGCTGATCGTCATGGCCATGCAGGCCTTGCTCAACAACAACGACGAGGTGCTGATCCCGGCTCCCGACTATCCACTGTGGACCGCCGCGGTCAGCCTGGCCGGCGGCAAGCCGGTGCACTACCTGTGCGACGAGCAGGCCGGCTGGTTCCCCGACCTGGCCGACATGGAAGCGAAGATCACCAGCAACACCAAGGCGCTGGTGCTGATCAACCCGAACAATCCCACCGGCGCGGTCTATTCCAAGGAGGTGCTGGAAGGCATCGTCGAACTGGCGCGGCGGCACAACCTGGTGCTGTTCTCCGACGAGATCTACGACAAGATCCTTTACGACGAAGCCCAGCACATCTCCACCGCCTCCCTGGCGCCGGACGTCCTGTGCCTGACCTTCAACGGCCTGTCCAAGTCCTATCGCGTCGCCGGTTTCCGTTCGGGCTGGCTGATCGTGTCGGGCCCCAAGCACCGCGCCCACAGCTATATCGAAGGCCTCGACATCCTGGCCAACATGCGCCTGTGCGCCAACGTGCCGGCCCAGCACGCGATCCAGACCGCTCTCGGCGGCTACCAGAGCATCAATGACCTGGTGCTGCCGCACGGACGCCTGCTGGAGCAGCGTAATCGCACCTGGGAACTGCTCAATGACATCCCCGGCGTCAGCTGCGTGAAGCCGATGGGCGCGCTCTATGCCTTCCCGCGGATCGATCCCAAGGTCTGCCCCATCCACAACGACGAGAAATTCGTTCTCGACCTGCTGCTCTCGGAAAAGCTGCTGGTGGTCCAGGGCACTGCCTTCAACTGGCCCTGGCCCGACCACTTCCGGGTCGTCACCCTGCCCCGCGTCGATGATCTGGAACAGGCCATCGGCCGCATCGGCAACTTCCTTGGTGGCTACGCCCAGTAGCGGCAAAGCATTTCCGGGTCTTTCATCGGTTGACGCGCCTCGCGGCGTCAACCGGCGCAGGCACTCGCGCGACAGCCGCCAGCAGTTTCGCCAGCCCCCAGACGACACAGTTTGCAATAGTGGAAACATTGAATGGATCGGGGCCGAACCTTATATAGCCGGCAGATAAACCTGTGAGGAGCTATACCCCACCATGATGCGCATTCTGTTGTTTCTGGCTACCAACCTGGCGGTGCTGATCGTTGCCAGCATCACCTTGAAGGTGCTTGGCGTGGATCGCTACACCGGTCAGAACTATGGCAGTCTGCTGGTGTTCTGTGCCGTGTTCGGCTTTGCCGGCTCGCTGATCTCGCTGTTCATCTCCAAGTGGATGGCGAAGATGAGCACCCGTACCGAGGTCATCAGCCAACCGCGTACCCGCCATGAGCAGTGGCTGCTGCAGACCGTCGAGGAATTGGCCCGCGAAGCCGGCATCAAGACCCCCGAGGTCGGTATCTTCCCGGCCTACGAGGCCAACGCCTTCGCCACCGGCTGGAACCGCAACGACGCCCTCGTCGCGGTAAGCCAGGGCCTGCTGGAGCGCTTCTCGCCCGACGAGGTACGCGCGGTGCTGGCCCACGAGATCGGTCACGTCGCCAACGGCGACATGGTGACCCTGGCGCTGATCCAGGGCGTGGTGAACACCTTCGTGATGTTCTTCGCGCGGATCTTCGGCAACTTCGTCGACAAGGCCATCTTCAAGAATGAGGAAGGCCACGGCATCGCCTATTTCGTGACCACCATCATCGCCGAACTGGTCCTGGGTATCCTGGCCAGCATCATCGTCATGTGGTTCTCGCGCAAACGCGAATTCCGCGCCGACGAAGCCGGTGCCCGCCTGGCTGGTCCTAACGCCATGATCGGCGCCCTGCAGCGCCTGCGTGCCGAGCAAGGTATCCCGGTGCAGATGCCCGACACCCTGAACGCCTTCGGCATCAACGGCTCGCTGAAGAACGGTCTGGCCGGTCTGCTGATGAGCCACCCGCCGCTGGAAGACCGCATCGAGGCCCTGCGCCGCTACGGTCAGCGCTAAGCGCGAGCGATGAAAAAACCCGGCTTCGGCCGGGTTTTTTCATGGGCGGGTCAAGGATCGGATGGCATCGGCCAGCCCCTCGCCGGTCAAGGGAAACATCCACTGGGCCATGAGTTCGCGCAGCAACTGGATCGAGGTGCTGCTGGCCCAGCCGTCTTGCGGATAGGGATTGAGCCATACCGCCCGTGGGAAGTGCTGGCACAGCCGCTGGATCCAGAGCGCGCCGGGCTCTTCGTTCCAGTGCTCGACGCTGCCGCCGGGATGGGTGATCTCATAGGGCCCCATGCTGGCGTCGCCGACGATCACCAGGCGGTAGTCCGCGCCATAGCGGCGCAGCAGTTCGGCGGTCGCCAAGCCTTCCTCATGCCGACGGGCATTATCGCGCCAGACCCGCTCGTAGACGCAGTTGTGGAAGTAGTAGTACTCCAGGTGGCGGAACTCCAGGCGACAGGCGCTGAACAGCTCGCTGCACAGGCGCACATGCAGATCCATGGAACCGCCGACATCCAGCAGCAGGAGTACCTTGGTGGCGTTATGGCGTTCAGGGCTATAGCGCACGTCCAGCAACCCGCCCTCCCGCGCCGTGGCGGCAACGGTCTCATCCAAATCGAACTCCGCCGCCGCACCCTGGCGAGCGAAGCGCCGCAGCCGGCGCAGAGCCAATTGCAGATTGCGCCGATCCAGGGGCGCGCGATCGTCCAGATTGCGGTAGTCACGCTGCTCCCAGACCTTGGCCGCCCGCCCCTGGCGGGTACCGGCCTCGCCGACGCGCACACCGAAGGGATTGTAGCCACCGCTGCCGAAGGGACTGGTGCCACCCGTGCCGACCCATTTGTTGCCACCGGCGTGCCGCTCGCGCTGCTCGGCGAGGCGCTGCCGCAGGGTTTCGAGCAGTTCGTCGAGGCCGCCCAGGGCCTGGAGTCGCTGGCGGTCCTCGTCCGACAGCAAGCGCTGGAACTCTAGCCGCAACCAGTCCGCGGGAATCGCCTTGGTCTCCGCCAGACGTTCGGACCTGGCCAGCTCGCCGGCATAGACCTGATCGAAGCGGTCGAAGAAGCGCTCGTCCTTGACCAGCACGGCACGGGCCAGCAGATAGAAGGCGTCTGGATCGGCCACTGCCAGGCCCGCATCCAGGGCGGCGTGCAGATCCAGCAGTTCGCCCAGGGACACCGGAATGCCGGCGGCCCTGAGTCGGGTGAAGAAGTCGAGGAACATGCCCGCCCTCAGCTCCGCCGGCGGCGCATGAAGGCCTGGCGTTCGAGCAACTGCAGATCCTGCTCGTTCTTCACCAGGGCGCCCGCCAGCGGCGGCAGGCCACCCTCGCCGTGCAGGGCCCGCTGCGCCGCCTCATCGCCCAGCAACAGGGCCAGCCAGTCCACCAGTTCCGAGGTGGACGGCTTCTTCTTCAACCCCGGCACGCTGCGCAGATCGAGAAAGAGATCCAGGGCCTCCTTGATCAGGCGCGCCTGAAGGTCGGGGTAATGCACCTGGACGATACGCTCAAGGGTCTCCCGCTCCGGGAAGCGGATGAAATGAAAGAAGCAACGACGCAGGAAGGCGTCCGGTAGCTCCTTTTCGTTGTTGGAGGTGCTGATGATCACCGGTCGTCGCTGGGCGCGGATGGTCTCGCCCGTCTCGTAGACATGGAATTCCATGCGATCGAGTTCCAGCAACAGGTCATTGGGAAACTCGATGTCGGCCTTGTCGATCTCGTCGATCAAGAGCACCACCGGATCCTCGGCGGTGAAGGCGTCCCACAGCTTGCCGGGCTTGATGTAGTTCGCCACCTCCTGCACCCGGGGATCCCCGAGCTGGGAATCGCGCAGGCGACTCACGGCATCGTATTCATAGAGGCCTTGCTGGGCCTTGGTGGTGGACTTGACGTGCCAGGTGATAAGACGTGCGCCCTGGCTCTCGGCCACCTGCTCGGCCAGCAGCGTCTTGCCAGTGCCCGGCTCGCCCTTCACCAGCAGCGGACGTCCCAGCTGAATGGCGGCATTGACCGCCAGACTGAGCTCGGCCGTGGCCACATAACGCTCGGTACCCTGAAAGGCCATCATCTATCCTCTGGCAGCTGTTTCGCCTGACGATAACACGCCGTGCCTGGGCTGGACGCCATCGGACGCAAGGCCTAGGCTGCGAGTTTTCCGCGCCGTACAGGATCCGCCATGAGCCGCATCTTCGCTGACAACGCCCAGTCCATCGGCAACACGCCACTGGTCTACATCAACCGCCTCGGCCCCAAGGGCGTCACCCTGCTCGCCAAGATCGAGGGGCGCAATCCGGGCTATTCGGTCAAATGCCGCATCGGTGCCAACCTGATCTGGGACGCCGAAGCCAAGGGCCTGCTCAAGCCTGGCATGAGTCTGGTGGAGCCGACCTCGGGCAACACCGGTATCGGCCTGGCCTATGTCGCCGCCGCCCGTGGTTATCGCCTGGTGCTGACCATGCCGGCCTCCATGAGCCTGGAGCGGCGCAAGGTGCTCAAGGCGCTGGGGGCGGAGCTGGTGCTGACCGAGCCGGCCAAGGGCATGAAGGGCGCCATCGAGAAGGCTCGGGAAATCGCCGAGAGCGAGCCCGATCGCTACTTCATGCCACAGCAATTCGACAACCCGGCCAACCCGGCCATCCACGAGAAGACCACCGGCCCGGAAATCTGGAACGACACCGATGGTGCCATCGACGTGCTGGTGGCCGGCGTCGGTACCGGCGGCACCCTGACCGGCATCTCGCGCTTCATCAAGAACACCAAGGGCAAGCCGATCCTTTCGGTCGCGGTGGAGCCGGAAACCTCGCCGGTCATCAGCCAGACCCTCGCCGGTGCCGAGGTGAAACCCAGCCCGCACAAGATCCAGGGCATCGGCGCCGGCTTCGTACCCGGCAACCTGGACCTCTCCATGGTCGATCGCGTCGAGCAGGTCAGCGATGAACAGGCCAAGCTGATGGCCCAGCGCCTGATGCGTGAGGAAGGCATTCTCTGTGGCATTTCCTGCGGCGCCGCCATGGCCGCCGCGGTGCGGTTGGCCGAGACCCCGGAGATGCAGGGCAAGACCCTCGTGGTCATCCTGCCGGACTCCGGCGAGCGCTATCTGTCGACGATGCTCTTCGATGGCCTGTTCGACGAGCAGGAGCTGGTCCAGTAAGACCTAGAGGCAACTGCCCTCCTCCCTCCCGGAGGCGCTCGACAGGCACGGACACCTTTGTCGCCACCCAAGAAAAAGCCCGGTTTCCCGGGCTTTTTTCGTATCAGAGATGCTTGATCTCGGCCTTGGCATCCAGGGCTCGACGGTAGGCCGCGAAATCGACCTGCCCGGCTCGCGAGGCCAGGTAGCGACGATACAACGCCTTGTCCTCGGCGCTCAGGGCTTCCTTAGGTACGCCTACCCCCTGCAGACGGATCAGGACGAAGTCCCCGTTCTGCAGGCTGATGCCGGCATAGGACGGCTTGTCGGCTTCCGGCTTGGCCATGCGGAATGCAGCCTGCAGCACCTGGGGATCGACGCCCTCCTGGTTGCGCGTGGCGGCTTCGACGGTACGCCAGTCACCCGCGGCGGCCTTGCCGCCGGCACGCAACGCCTTGAGCTGCTCTTCGCCGGCCTGCTTGGCCACGGCTGCGGCCTTTTCCTGGGTCAGGCGGGTCACGATCTCTTTCTTGACCGCATCCAGGGGTTGCAGCTGCGGCGTACGGTGCTCCTTGTCACGGACCACCACCAGGGTCTCCGGGTCGAGCTGCAGGGCGGTGCTGTTGGCACCGTTACGCAGGACGTCTTCGCTGAAGGCCGCCTCGATCACCTGGCGGTTGGCGGTCAACCCCTCGCCACCTTCGCGACCGAAGGGTGCGCTGGTCTTGACCTGCAGACCCAGCTCCTGGGCCGGCTGGCTCAGGTCAGAGGATTCGTAGGCGGAGCTTTCCAGCTTGCGGCCCGCTTCCACGAACAGGCGGTCGGCGTCTTCCGCCTTGAGCTGCTGTTCCAGACGCGGCCGGACACTGGCCAGGGTGGGCACTTCCGGCGCCTGGACGCCCTGCAGCTTGATCAGGTGCCAGCCAAAGCTGGTACGCACCGGTGCCGAGACCTGTTGCGGTGCCAGGGCGTACAGTGCCTCTTCGAAGGCCGGATCATAGACGCCACGACCGGCGAAGCCGAGGTCACCGCCATTGGCCGCCGAACCCGGATCCTGGGAGAACTCCTTGGCCAGCTTGGCGAAATCTTCACCCTTGTTCAGGCGCTCTTGGATCTGCTGGATCTTGGCCTTGGCCTGCTCATCGTTCTGCTTGTCGTTGACCTCGATGAGGATGTGAGCGGCGTCGCGCTGCTCCGACAGATTGGCGATTTCGGACTTGTAGGCGGCCTGCAGGCGGCTTTCGTCGACCTTGGCCTTGGCCAGGAAGGCGGCCTTTTTCAGCTCGACGTACTCGATGACTACCTGCTCAGGCGTCATGAAGGCGTTCTTGTGGCTGTCGTAGTAGGCCTGGATCTCGTCCTGGGTCGGCGTGATGCCAGCCGGCGAAGCCTTGACGGTACGCATGGCGAAGTCGCGTGTCTGCCGCTCGAGCGCGGCGAAGGCCTCGATATCGGCATCGGTGACGAAATTGCTGCCGACGATACCGGCACGCAGCTGACCGATCAGCATTTCGTCACGCAGCAGATCGCGGAATTGCAGGCGGTTGTAGTTCATCTGGCGAACGGCCTGATCGAAGCGCTGGGGATCGAAACGCCCTTCGGTCTGGAATTCGGGGGTATTGAGGATCAACTGATCCAGTGCCTGCTCGGAGAAGGCGAAGCGATCGGTCTTGGCGCTCTGCAGCAGCAGTTGCTTGTCGATGAGTGCCTTGAGTGCGGACTCGCGCAGCAACCGGTCATCCAGGGTGGAAGGATCGAAGCCCTGCCCCAGTTGTTGCTGCAGCTGGCGACGCTGCATTTCCACGGCCTGGGCCAGCTCTGTCTGCTTGATCTCGTCGCCATTGACCAGGGCGACGGCACCCTGGTGACCCGTGGCGCGGATGATCGCTTCGAAGCCGGTCAGCGCCATCAGCAGGATAATGAATCCGATGATGACTTTGGCAATCCATCCCTGCGAACGGTCCCTGATGTTTTGTAGCATGTTCCCCCCACGAGCTGTGGCCAGACCGGCCATGGCGAAATCGTCGAATAGCAAATAGCGAAAAGGCGCATCTCGAGATGCGCCTTTTCGTCGATCAAGGACCTTGCATCCAGCAGGACGGCGGAACACCAGCAACCTTGGCTGGCGCCCCGCCCATCAAGCCCAAGGGCGCCGTCAGTGCGTACTGACGCGCTCCTTGCCTTCCTGATCCCGCTTCTCGTCCTTGCTGACGAGCTCCGGACCATCGTCCGGAAGCGGCTCCGGCGTGTATTGCAGCGCAACCTCCAAGACCTCGTCAATCCATTTGACTGGCTTGATCTGCAAGTCGGCCTTGATGTTGTCCGGAATGTCCCGCAGATCCCGGACGTTTTCCTCTGGAATGATCACGGTACGGATGCCGCCGCGGTGGGCCGCAAGCAGCTTTTCCTTGAGCCCACCGATGGCCAGCACCTGACCACGCAGGGTGATCTCGCCGGTCATGGCGACGTCGGCACGCACCGGGATACGGGTGGCGGCCGAGACCAGCGCCGTGCACATACCGATACCGGCGCTCGGGCCGTCCTTGGGCGTGGCGCCTTCGGGCACGTGGATATGGATGTCGTGCTTCTCGTGGAAGTCCTTGGGAATGCCCAGGCTGCGACCACGACTGCGGACCACGGTCAGGGCCGCGGTGATGGACTCGGCCATCACATCGCCCAAGGAACCGGTCTTGATCATCTGGCCCTTGCCGGGGACGACCGCGGACTCGATGGTCAGCAGTTCGCCGCCAACCTGGGTCCAGGCGAGGCCGGTGACCTGACCAACCTGATCCTGCTGCTCGGCCAGGCCATAGCGGAATTTGCGAACGCCCAGCCAGTGCTCCAGGGTATCCACGGTGACGCTGGCCGTGCGCTCCTTGCTCAGGGCATGCTGTTTGACCACCTTGCGGCAGACCTTGGCCACCTGACGCTCCAGACTCCGTACGCCCGCTTCGCGGGTGTAGTAGCGGATGATGTCGCGCAGGGCGTCTTCGTCGAATTCCACCTCGCCCTTCTTCAGGCCATTGGCCTTGACCTGCTTGGGAATCAGGTAGCGGGTGGCGATGTTGACCTTTTCCGCCTCGGTGTAGCCGGGCAGGCGAATGACTTCCATACGGTCCAGCAAGGGCGCCGGAATGTTCATGGAGTTGGCGGTGCAGACGAACATCACGTCGGAGAGATCGTAGTCCACCTCCAGGTAATGGTCGTTGAAGGTGTGGTTCTGCTCCGGATCCAGGACCTCGAGCAAGGCGGAGGCGGGATCGCCACGCATGTCGTTGCCCATCTTGTCGATTTCGTCGAGCAGGAACAGCGGATTGCGCACCCCGACCTTGGTCATCTTCTGGATCAGACGACCCGGCATGGAACCGATGTAGGTGCGGCGGTGACCACGGATCTCGGCTTCGTCACGCACGCCGCCCAGGGCCATGCGCACGAACTTGCGACCGGTGGAACGGGCGATGGACTCGGCCAGGGAGGTCTTGCCCACGCCGGGCGGACCGACCAGGCACAGCACCGGCCCGCGCACCTTTTTCACACGCTTCTGCACGGCGAGGTATTCAAGAATGCGTTCCTTGACCTCTTCCAGACCGTAGTGGTCCTTGTCCAGGACTTCCTCGGCACGGCCCAGGTCCAGGCGGACCTTGCTTTCCGCCTGCCACGGTACGTTCACCAACCAGTCGATGTAGGAGCGCACCACGGTGGCTTCGGCCGACATCGGCGACATCTGCTTGAGCTTGTTCAGCTCGGCCGTAGCCTTGGCCAGGGCATCCTTGGGCAGACCGGCGGCTTCGATGCGACGCTTGAGGTCGTCGACCTCGTTGTGGCCTTCGTCGATGTCACCCAGTTCTTTCTGGATGGCCTTCATCTGTTCGTTGAGGTAGTACTCGCGCTGGCTGCGCTCCATCTGCTTCTTGACGCGACCACGGATGCGCTTTTCCACCTGCAGGAGGTCGATTTCCGCATCCAGCAGGGCCAACACGTGCTCGACGCGTGCGCCCAGCTCGGTGATCTCGAGAATTTCCTGCTTCTGTTCGATCTTCAGCGCCATATGGGCGGCCATGGTGTCGACCAGACGGCTGGGATCCTCGATGCTGTTGAGCGAGGACAGGACTTCGGCAGGGACCTTCTTGCCGAGCTGTACATATTGCTCGAACTGACTCATCAGGCTGCGCGAGAACACCTCGGATTCACGATCCGGGGCTTCGCTGTCTTCGATCAGGGTGACCAGCGCACGGGCATAGGCCTGGTTCTCGACGAAGGATTCGATACGGCCGCGCTGCTCGCCTTCGACCAGGACCTTGACGGTGCCGTCGGGCAGCTTGAGCAGCTGGAGAACGGTCGCGACCGTACCCATGTGATACATGTCGTCCGCGGCGGGATCGTCATCGCCGGGATTCTTCTGTGCGACCAGCAGGATCTGCTTGTCGCCAGCCATGGCGGCCTCGAGGGCCTCGACGGACTTTTCCCTTCCGACGAACAATGGGATGACCATGTGGGGATAGACCACTACGTCACGTAGGGGCAGCAGGGGAAGTTCTATCGTCGTAGTCATGGGGTACGGGTCTCGGCAAATAATCGGCCGCAGATGCGGTTAAGGCCTCGGTTTCCCCTAACATGAGGTTGACCGCCGCAAAATACAACCGTCGCTGAAATGAAAAAGGGGCCGAAGCCCCTTCTGTCACGCGTCTGGCGCCGCCTTGGCGGGCTCGCTGTTCTCGTAGATGAGCAGCGGCTGGGAACTCCCCTCGATGACACTCTCGTCGATGACCACCTTGCTGACCTCCTTCTGCGAAGGAATCTCGTACATGGTCTCGAGCAGGATGCCTTCGAGGATGGATCTCAGACCCCGGGCACCGGTCTTGCGCTCCAGTGCCTTGCGGGCGACCGCCTTGAGGGCATCGGGACGAAATTCCAGATCCACGTCTTCCATCTCGAACAGCTTGGCGTACTGCTTGGTCAGGGCATTCTTCGGCTCGGTCAGGATCTGCATGAGTGCCGGCTCATCCAGCTCGTCCAAGGTCGCGATGACCGGCAGACGACCGACGAACTCGGGAATCAGGCCGAACTTGACCAGATCCTCGGGCTCGGCGTCACGCAGGGATTCGCCGATCTTCTTGCCCAGCTCCACGCTGCGTACCTCGGCGTTGAAGCCGATGCCGCCACCCTTGGTGGAACGGTTCTGGATGACTTTTTCCAGACCCGCGAAGGCACCGCCGCAGATGAACAGGATGTTGCGGGTATCTACCTGTAGGAATTCCTGCTGGGGATGCTTGCGGCCGCCCTGAGGCGGAACCGACGCCACGGTACCCTCGATCAGCTTCAGCAGTGCCTGCTGCACGCCCTCGCCCGAGACGTCGCGGGTGATGGAGGGGTTGTCGGACTTGCGCGAGATCTTGTCGATCTCGTCGATGTAGACGATGCCCATCTGGGCCTTTTCAACATCGTAGTCGCACTTCTGCAAGAGCTTCTGAATGATGTTCTCGACGTCTTCACCCACATAACCGGCTTCGGTCAGAGTGGTGGCATCGGCGATGGTGAAAGGTACGTTGAGCAGGCGCGCCAGCGTTTCCGCCAGCAGGGTCTTGCCCGAACCGGTCGGACCGATGAGCAGGATATTGCTCTTGCCCAGCTCGACGTCGTCTTTCTTCTCGCGCTGATTCAGACGCTTGTAATGGTTGTAGACAGCAACGGCGAGGACCCGCTTGGCACGCTGCTGACCAATGACATACTGGTCGAGGATGGCGCTGATTTCCTTCGGCGCTGGCAGCTTGTGCGCATTGCTTTCGGCCTGAGCTTCCTGGACCTCCTCGCGAATGATGTCATTGCACAGGTCGACGCATTCGTCGCAGATGAAGACGGAGGGTCCAGCGATCAATTTACGTACTTCGTGCTGACTCTTGCCGCAGAAGGAGCAGTAAAGCAGCTTGCCGTTATCGTCGCTATTGCGCGTATCTGTCATTCGATCGATCCAATGGAATGTGCTTACATCAACAAGATGGAGCCTATTGCACGGTTTTTCAAGCCTACCCGCCCAAACGACCGGCGCTTGGGCAGGTGGTCGAGGCGGGGTCAGGCGGGGATGTTGCGCTTCTCGAGGACCTTGTCGATCAAGCCGTAGGCAACGGCTTCGGGGCCACTCATGAAGTTGTCACGGTCGGTATCGCGGGCGATCACGTCCATCGGCTGACCGGTGTGATGCGCCAGCACCTTGTTCAGACGCTCACGGATGGTCAAAATTTCACGGGCGTGAATTTCGATGTCCGATGCCTGACCCTGGAAGCCGCCCAGCGGCTGGTGAATCATCATCCGCGAGTGCGGCAGGCAGAAACGCTTCTCGGCGGCACCGCCTGCCAGCAACAGGGCGCCCATGCTGCAGGCCTGGCCGATGCAGATGGTGGAGACGTCAGGCTTGATGAACTGCATGGTGTCGTAGATCGACATGCCCGCGGTCACCGAGCCACCCGGGCTGTTGATATAGAGGTGGATGTCCTTGTCAGGATTCTCCGCTTCCAGGAACAGCAGCTGGGCGACGACCAGATTGGCCATGTAGTCCTCGACCTGGCCAACCAGGAAGATGACCCGCTCCTTGAGCAGCCGGGAGTAGATGTCATAGGCGCGCTCGCCCCGGGCGGATTGCTCCACCACCATGGGTACCAGACCGCCAGCGGCTTGAATATCGGGCATGGATTGCATGTATGAATTGCGGGACATGTCCTGCACTAGCTCCCTATCTGGATAACCTGTCAAAAACACATAAGCCAGCACGAGGCTGGCTTAGGTGAACTAGCAACTGGAGGCAGATCAGGCTGCTTGGGGAGCCTCGGCCGGTTTGACCGCGTCCTCGTAGGAGACCTGCTTGTCGGTGACTTTTGCCTGCTTGAGGACAGTATCCACGACTTGTTCTTCCAGTACAACCGAACGCACTTCGTTCAGCTGCTGCTCGTTCTGGTAGTACCACTTCACTACCTGCTCGGGCTCCTGATAGGCCGCAGCCATCTCTTCGATCAGCTCGCGAACGCGGGCGTCATCGGGCTTGAGCTCGAACTGCTTGACCATCTCGGCGATGATCAGGCCCAGCAGCACGCGGCGCTTGGCCTGCTCGCTGAACAGCTCGGCCGGCAGTTGCTCGGGCTGGATGTTGCCGCCGAACTGCTGGACGGCCTGAACGCGCAGGCGATCCACTTCGTTGCTGATCAGGGCAGCCGGTACGTCGATCTGGTTGGCAGCCAGCAGACCGTCCATGACCTGGTTCTTGACCTTGGTCTTGAGCGCCTGGCGCAGCTCGCGGTCCATGTTCTTGCGCACTTCGGCGCGGAACCCTTCGACAGTGGTCTCTTCCACGCCGAACTGCTTGAAGAAGGCTTCGTTCAGCTCGGGCAGCTCGGGTGCGGCCACTTCCTTGACGGTGACCTTGAACTGGGCGGCCTTGCCGGCCAGATCCAGGTTCTGGTAGTCCTCGGGGAAGGTCAGGTCGAGCACACGCTCGTCACCGGCCTTGGCACCGACCAGACCGTCTTCGAAACCGGGGATCATGCGACCCGAACCCAGCACCAGCTTGGTGTTCTCGGCGGAGCCACCGGAGAAGGCTTCGCCATCCTGGGTGCCGACGAAGTCGATGGTGACCTGGTCGTCGTTGGCGGCAGCGCGGTCAACGGCTTCGTAACGGGTGCCCTGCTTGCGCAGCACGTCGAGCATCTTGTCGATGTCGGCGTCTTCGACGCTTGCGTCCTGGCGCTCGATCTCGATGCCGTCCAGGCCCTTGACTTCGAACTCGGGGAAGACTTCGAAGGTGGCGACGTATTCCAGGTCCTTGCCCTTTTCGAACACCTTGGGTTCGACGGCGGGTGCGCCGGCCGGGTTGAGCTTCTGCTCGACGACGGCTTCGTAGAAGGTTTCCTGAATGAGATCACCCAAGGCTTCCTGACGAGCCGAGGCTTCGTAGCGCTGGCGGATGACGCTCATGGGTACCTTGCCCGGGCGGAAACCGGGAACCTTGGCACGCCGTGCAGTCTGCTGCAGACGCTTGTTCACTTCGGTTTCAATACGCTCGGCCGGCACGCCAATGGTCATGCGACGCTCGAGAGCAGAGGTGTTTTCAACGGAAACTTGCATGGATATTCCTCGTGGCACAAGAACAGGCCGGCTTTCCGACCCCCCAGAATCAAGGGCGACCATTCTAGAGACAGTCTCAAGCGAAGTCACCTGGCTTGATCCAGCGGTACGTACGGCAATCAACGAAGGGCGTCTGGCCTGACCTGACGAAAGCAACATTTTGTTGCCCACCTTTGGTTGTACGACGTCGTATGTAGTGTTAAACCCTGAAAGGGCAAGCTAACGAAAAGGCCACTTCCGGCCCCTTCACAACAACAACAATCGTTAGGAGAACCGCCCTAATGGAGCGATCCGGTTCCGTCGAAAAATCCGTACCTCTGGCCAAGGAGCAAGGCTCCGGCCTGCGCCGCCTGGCGAAGCTGCTGGGCCCCGGCATCATCGCGGTGCTGTCCTGGCTGGGCGCTGGCGACCTCATCACCTCCTCGGTGGCTGGCGCCAACTATGGCTACGCCATGATGTGGGTGCTGGCGGTGTCCCTGCTACTGCGCTTTCTCATCGTCAACATCATCGCCCGCTTCCAGCTGTGCAATAACAAGGGCATGTCGATCCTCGAAGGCTATGCCCAGCTGCACCCGGTGTTCGCCTGGTTCATGCTTGGGTACGCGCTCGTCATGGGGCACCTGACCAACGCCTACATGCTCAAGGGCGCTGGCGAGGCCCTGGCCACCCTTCTCCATGTCGACTATCCGCTGCTTTGTTCGGTGGCGGTGGTGATCGCCGTCTGGCTGCTGGTGGGGCGCAACTTCTATGCCTTGATCGAAGGCGTGATGAAGGTGCTGCTGGCGGTCATGACCCTGGCCTTCATCACTCTGGCGGTGATGTCGGGCCCGGACCTGGGCGGTATCCTGCGCGGCACCATCGGCTTCAGCATTCCGCCGGACGAAGGCGTGCATGGGGCTCTGCTGGTGGCCGTGTCGGTCATTGGCGCCGTGGCCGGTTCCATCGCCAACTTCGTGCATCCCTATGTGATGAAGGAAAAGGGCTGGACCGGCCCGGAGCACAAGCGCATCCAGCGCAACGATCTGCTGTTCGCCGTGGTGGTTGGCATCATCATCAACCTGGCCATCTGGGTCGTCGGCGTGGAAATCCTCAGACCCAACGGCCTGCAGGTGAACACCCTGAACGACCTGGGCTCGGCGCTGGAACTGTTCTTCGGCTCGGGCGGCTGGTTGATTTTCTTCACCGGCGTTTTCGCCACCCTGTTCGCCAGCGTGGTGGGCAAGACCACCGCCTTCCCCATGCTGATCACCGATGCCCTGCAACACATCCGTCCGGAACGGCGCGAGCGCTATGGCAAGACCTTTCACAAGGACCCGGCGCACAAGTGGTTCCTGCTCTTCATCCTGGTGACGCCGCTGGTGTGGTCGCTGCCGGGCATGCCCGACTTCGTGACCCTGACCATCGGCGTGAATGCCTTGAACATCGTCGGCCTGCCGGTGATCTCCCTGGGCCTGCTGATCATGTCCAACCAGAAGTCGCTGCTGGGCGACGAGTACCGCAACAACTGGTTCGAGAACCTGGCCCTGGGTTTCGCCACCCTGTTGGCGATCTGGGTCGCGATCCAGCTGGGCCTGCAATTGCTGGGCTGAGCCCACCGCTTCAAGGGGCGGTTCGCCGCCCCTTCTCTTCCAAGGAGTCTAGAAATGGCTGAACAGAACCAACGTCCGCTGTTGCTGCAGGTGGGTCCGCTGCTGCCTGCGCTGCAGGACGCGCTGAAGACCCGTTATGAGGTGCTACGACTCTGGGAAGCACCCGATCAGTCCGAACTGCTCGCGGCACGCGGCCAGGACGTGGTGGCCGTGGTGACCTCAGGCGTGCACGGCGCGACCCGCGAACTGATGAGCGCCCTGCCCGCCCTAGCGGCGGTGTTCAGTTTCGGCGTGGGCTACGACAGCATCGACATCGCCGCGGCGCGCGACAGAGGCGTGCTCGTGAGCAACACTCCGGGTGTACTGGACGACTGCGTCGCCGACACCGCCTTCGCCCTGCTGATCGATGTAGCGCGGGGCATCAGTGCGGCGGATCGTTTCGTGCGCCGCGGCGACTGGCGCCTGGGCAAGTTTCCCCTGACCTCGCGCCTGGCGGGCAAGACCTGCGGCATTGTCGGTCTGGGCAACATCGGCAAAGGCATCGCCCGACGGGTGGAGGCTTTTGGCATGGAAGTGGCCTACCACGGTCGCCATCGGCAACCGGACGTACCCTATCGCTATCATGCCGATCTCGAAGCCCTGGCGGAGGCAGCGGACTTCCTGGTGCTGTCGCTGCCCGGTGGTCCCGCCACCGATGGGCTGATCGACGCGCGGATCCTCGCGGCCCTGGGACCGCGTGGCTATCTCATCAACATCGCTCGCGGCAGTGTGGTCGATGAGCCGGCCCTGGTGGCGGCCCTGCAAAGCGGCGCCCTGGGCGGCGCCGGGCTGGATGTCTTCGCCGAGGAACCCGAGGTGCCCACGGCGTTGCTGACGCTGGACAACGTGGTCCTCACCCCGCATCTCGGCAGCGGCACCCACGAGACGCGCCAGGCCATGGCTGACCTGGTGCTGGCCAATGTGGAGCGCTATTTCACCGACGGCACCCTGGTCACTCCCGTCTGAAAAGCGGCGGCCCGCGCGGCCGCCCTTTCCTACTCGATGGCGGGCAGGGTCTTGCTGCGGATCCGCCGTGCCAGCGAATCGTAGATCTCGCGGCAGCCTTCGTCCCAGAATCGGTCGGGATCGTCCTGGGGTTCGAGGGCAACGGAGAATTCGCCGTCGCGCTCCTTCAGCACGAAGTGGTCGTTGGTATAGAAGAAGGACAGCCCGATGGCGAAGGTCTGGGGCGTGCCGGCCAGGTCATCGACGATCACCGTGAGGTCGTAGCGCGCATAGACTTCCAGTTCGCGGACGATGTTGCCATCGACGCGCTTTTCCAGGCCCAACCCGGCATCGACCTGATCCGCGGGAGTGAGCCCCAGGTAGCGGGTGAAGCACTCCGGCAATTCATGCAGGCGGCGCTCCAGCTCCTGCCAGTAGGCTTCTTCCCGCTCGGCTGACTTGCTCAGCGCCTGACTCAATGCCTGATATCGTTCCATTGCCGTTCCCATCTGTTCACTGGAGGCCGTCGAAGGACGACCGACAGCTCTGAGACCCCGGCCGGGTCCCGGGGTGCCGCAGCGATCGGCGCCGGGCCTCAGGTCGCCGGCCAGCCCAGCACCGGCGCGCGGGTTTCGCCGAGCAGGAAGTCGCGATTGGCGTCGGTGCAGGCGCGCAGGTAGTCGGTCACCAGGGTGATGCGGCGCAGGCGGCGCAAGTCTTCGCGGTAGTAGAGCCAGAATTGCCGGGTGATCTGGATCTGTTCCGGCAGGAGCGCCGCCAGGCGCGGATCCGGCTCGGCGACAAAGCACGGCAGGATGGCCAGGGCGTGTCCGCACAGGGCGGCCTGATACTGGGCAATCACGCTGGTACTGCGCAAGCCGCTGCTGGCCTCCGGCAGGATGCGCTCCAGATAGAGCAGCTCGGGGCTGAAGGCGAGATCGTCGACGTAGGTGATGAACCTATGACGGTGCAGATCCGTGAGCTGCGCGATGGGCGGGTGGCGGGCCAGGTAGTCGGCGGTGGCATAGAGTCGCAGGCGATAGTCGCACAGCTTGCGGCAGACATAGGGCCCGCGTTCGGGGCGTTCCAGGGTGATGGCGATGTCGGCTTCGCGGCGCGACAGGTTGACGAAGTGCGGGACCGGTAGCACCTCGAGGGTGATCCCCGGATAGCGATCCTGGAAGAAGCTCAGCTGAGGCGCGACGAAGTAGCTGCCGAAGCCTTCGGTAGCACCGATGCGCACCTGGCCGGAAGGCGCCAGACGGGTATCGGAGATCTGCTCGCAGGCGGTCTGCAGGGTGCTTTCCAGGGTTTCGGCGTGCACCAGCAGCCGCTGCCCTTCCATGGTGAGGCTGAAGCCAGTGCTGCGCGACTTCTCGAACAGCAGGGCACCGAGCGCCTTTTCCAGGGCCGAGATACGCCTCGAGACGGTGGTGTAATCGACCCCCAACCGCCGCGCCGCGGCGCTGGCCTTCTGGGTGCGGGCGACTTCGAGGAAGAATCTGAGATCGTCCCAGTCGAGACGCGCTGCCGGGTTATTGGATTTTTGCATGTCGGTCGGGCGTTTTTGTCGGAAGCCAAGAGACTTTTGCCGGAACTATACTGCTTACCAGGGCGCGTCACGAGTGGTGACGGCGCGACCCGCTGCTACCCAACAACAATAAAGAGCAGGCAACCATGACCCACCCTCAGGCCCCATCCCGGCGCCAGGCCGGACGCTGCCCTTCCCTCCCGATCCTGCAGTCCGCGGGGTATCGCCCATGATGGCCAGCGACGCCTTCCGCGCAGCGCGCGACTTCCTGCTGCGCCATCGCACCGACTACGCCACTGCCGTCCGCGATTTTCGCTGGCCGGAACTGGAACACTTCAACTGGGCACTGGATCATTTCGATCGCTTGGCCGAGGAGCATGCCGGTCCGGCACTGTGGCGACTCGACGCCGAAGGTCGCGAAGAGCGCAACAGCTTCGCCGAGCTGCGCCAGGCCTCGAATCGCACCGCCAACTTCCTGCGGGCCCAGGGCGTGCGGCGCGGCGAACGCATCCTGGTGATGCTGGGCAACGAGGTGGCGCTGTGGGAGACGCTGCTCGGTGCTTTCAAGCTGGGCGCCGTGGTGGTGCCCGCCACCACCTTGCTCAGTGATGCCGATCTGCAGGATCGGGTGCAGCGCGGGCGCATCGCCCACCTGGTGGTGGGCAGTGCCCATACGGAGCGTTGCGCCAGTCTGGATCCGGGCCTCACCCGGATCTGCGTCGGGTCGCCGGTGGCCGGTTGGCAGCCCTATGCGCCGGGCGCCTGCGCCAGCGACTTCCTGCCGGACGGCCCTACCCTCGCCACGGATCCGCTGCTGCTCTATTTCACCTCGGGGACCACCTCGCGACCCAAGCTGGTCCTGCACAGCCACAGTAGCTATCCAGTCGGGCACCTGTCGACCCTCTACTGGATCGGCCTGCAACCCGGCGACGTACACCTCAACATCTCCTCCCCCGGCTGGGCCAAGCATGCCTGGAGTTGCGTCTTCGCCCCCTGGAACGCTGGTGCCTGCGTGTTCATCCATGATGTGCCGCGGTTCAAGCCCCAGGCGCTGCTGGAGGTGCTGGCGCGCTATCCGGTCACCAGTCTCTGCGCGCCGCCCACGGTGTGGCGCATGCTGATCCAGGAGGACCTCGCCGCCTATCGCGAGCGGCTGCAGCTGCGGGAGCTGGTCGGCGCCGGCGAGCCGCTCAATCCGGAGATCATCGACAGCCTGCAGGCGGCCTGGGGGCTGACCCTGAGAGATGGTTTCGGCCAGTCGGAGACCACCGCCCTGGTAGGCAATACCCCGGGCCAGCCGCTCAAGCCGGGCTCCATGGGTCGTCCGCTGCCAGGGTGCCACGTCGAGTTGCTGGATGCCGATGGCCAGCCGGGCAACGACGGCGAGGTGGCCCTGTCGCTGCAGCCGCGCCCCGCCGGGTTGATGCTGGGCTACGAGGACAGTCCGGAGAAAACCGCCGAGGTGATGCGGGACGGCCACTACCGCACCGGCGATACAGCGGTGCGTGATGCCGAGGGCTACATCACCTTCGTCGGGCGAGCCGATGACGTCTTCAAGTCGGCGGACTACCGCATCAGCCCCTTCGAACTGGAAAGCGCCCTGATCGAGCACCCGGCCGTGATGGAAGTGGCCGTGGTGCCGAGCCCCGACCCCTTGCGCCTCAATGTACCCAAGGCCTTCGTCATCCTGGCTGCCGGCCACGCGCCTTCGCCTGAACTCGCGCAGGAGCTGCTCGGCTTCGCCCGTGGCTGCCTGTCCCCCTACAAGCGAGTACGCCGCCTGCAATTCGTCGGCGAACTGCCCAAGACGCTGTCCGGCAAGATCCGCCGCATCGAGCTGCGCCTGGGCGAGGCACAGCGCCGCGCGGCTGGCACAGCCTACCTCCACGACTATGCCGAAGAAGACTTCGCCAACCACCCTGCCCCGGCCTCCGTTGCCACCGCCCAGGAATCCCTGTCATGACCCAGACCGCCATCAAAGACGTGCCGCTGCTGATCGACGGCCAATTCGTCACCTCCACCAGCCGCGAAGGCCGCGAAGTGATCAACCCGGCCACCCAGGAGGTGCTGGCGCGGGTGCCCTTCGCCACCACTGAGGAGATACAGCGCGCCGTGGCCAGTGCCAAGGCGGCCTTCGCCACCTGGCGCAAGACGCCCATCGGCGCCCGGGCACGCATCTTCCTGCGCTACCAGCAGCTGATCCGCGAACACATGAGCGAACTGGCCGCCCTGCTCACCGCCGAGCAGGGCAAGACCCTGGCCGACGCCGAGGGCGATGTCTTCCGCGGCCTGGAGGTAGTGGAGCACGCCGCGGCCATCGGCAATCTGCAACTGGGCGAACTGGCCAACAACGTCGCCAGCGGGGTAGACACCTATACGCTGCTGCAACCCCTGGGCGTCTGCGCCGGCATCACCCCCTTCAACTTCCCGGCGATGATTCCGCTGTGGATGTTTCCCATGGCCATCGCCTGCGGCAATACCTTCGTCCTCAAGCCCTCGGAGCAGGATCCGCTGGTGACCATGCGCCTGGCCGAGCTGGCGCTGGAAGCCGGGGTACCGCCCGGGGTGCTCAACGTGGTCCATGGCGGACCGGCGGTGGTGGACGCTCTCTGCGATCACCCGGATATCAAGGCGCTGTCCTTTGTCGGCTCGACCCGCGTCGGCACCCATGTCTATCGCCGCGCCAGCGAAGCCGGCAAGCGCGTGCAGTGCATGATGGGCGCCAAGAACCATGCGGTGGTGATGCCCGATGCGCCGCGCGAGCAGACCCTGGCCAACCTGGTGGGCGCCGCCTTCGGGGCGGCGGGTCAGCGCTGCATGGCGGTCTCGGTGGTGGTGCTGGTGGGCGAAGCCAACAGCTGGGTGCCGGATCTGGTGGCCAAGGCGCGCAGCCTCAAGGTGGGCGCGGGTCACGAGCACGGCACCGACGTCGGTCCGCTGATCTCCTGCCAGGCATTGGACCGGGTCAGCGGCCTGATCGAGCGTGGCGTGAGCGAAGGCGCGACCCTGGAGCTGGACGGCCGCAACATTCAGGTCGAGCGCTACGAGAAAGGCAATTTCGTCGGCCCGACGCTGTTCTCCGGGGTGACCACGGAGATGACCCTGTATCGCGAAGAGCTGTTCGGCCCGGTGCTCTGTGTGATGCACGCGGCCACCCTCGACGAGGCCATCGCCCTGATCAACGCCAATCCCAACGGCAACGGCGTCGCCCTCTTCACCCGCTCCGGCGCCGCGGCCCGCCGCTTCCAGGAAGACATCGACGTCGGCCAGGTTGGCATCAACGTGCCCATTCCGGTACCGGTGCCGCTGTTCTCCTTCAGCGGTTCGCGCGCCTCCAAACTGGGTGACCTGGGGCCCTACGGCAAGCAGGCGGTGCTCTTCTATACCCAGACCAAGACCATCACCACGCGCTGGCCCGACGAGCAGGACGTCGGCAGCGCCGGGGTCGTCAACACCACCATCACCCTCAAGTAAGGGAGACGCCAGCATGCATCTGGGATTTCTGGGACTAGGCAACATGGGCGCGCCCATGGCCCGCAACCTGCTCAAGGCCGGCCATCAGCTGACCGTCTTCGACCTCTCCACCGCCGCGCTGGAAGCGCTGCGCGCCGAAGGGGCCGAGGTTGCCGCCTCGCCCACCGCCGTGGCGGAAAGTGGCGCGGAAGTGATCATCACCATGCTGCCCGCGGCCGCCCATGTAAAGACGGTCTATCTCGGTGAAGACGGGCTGATCGCCCGGGCCCGCCCGGGCACCCTGCTGATCGATTCCTCCACCATCGATCCGCTCAGCGCCCGGGCGGTGGCCAGCGCCGCCGCCGAACGTGGCCTGGAAGTGCTGGACGCCCCGGTCTCCGGCGGCACCGGCGGCGCCGCGGCCGGCACCCTGACCTTCATGGTCGGCGGCAGCGAGGCGGGCTTCCAGCGTGCCCAGCCGCTGCTGGCCGCCATGGGTCGCAACCTGGTGCACTGCGGCGCCAGTGGCAACGGCCAGGTGGCCAAGGTCGCCAACAACCTGTTGCTGGGCATCTCCATGATCGGGGTGGCCGAGGCCATGGCCCTGGGTACCCGCCTGGGCATGGACGCCAAGACCCTGGCCGGGGTGATCAATACCAGCAGCGGGCGCTGCTGGAGTTCGGAGGTTAACAACCCCTATCCGGACGTACTGCCCCAGGCGCCGGCCTCGCGCGGCTACCAGGGCGGCTTCGCCGCCGAGCTCATGCTCAAGGACCTGGGCCTGGCCACCGAGGCGGCGCGTGCCGTGCGCCAGCCGGTGATCCTTGGGGCGGTCGCGCAGCAGCTCTATCAGAGATTCAGCCGCGCGGGTGGCGGCGGCCTGGATTTCTCAGCCATCATCCAGGACTACCTGGACGAGGACGGTGCATGAGCGACGCCAAGGTACTGCTGGAAAGACGTGGCGGGGTCGGCTATCTGACCCTCGATCGCCCGACCGGGCTCAATGCCCTGGACCTGGAGATGGTGCGCGCGCTGCACGGAGCCCTGCGCGACTGGGAACAGGACCCCGGCGTGCGGGTGATCGTGCTGCGCGGCAACGGCCCCAAGGCCTTTTGCGCCGGCGGCGATGTCCGTGCGCTCTACGACAGCTACCAGCGTGGCGACGACCTGCACCTGACCTTCTTCACCGAGGAATACGCCCTGGACCTAGCGCTGCACCGCTATCCCAAGCCGGTGCTGGCGCTGGCCCACGGCCTGGTCCTGGGCGGCGGCATGGGCCTGGTGCAGGCGGCGCGCCTGCGGATCGTCAGCGAGCGCACCCGCATGGCCATGCCGGAAACAGCCATCGGGTACTTCCCCGATGTCGGCGCCAGCCACTTCCTGCCACGCCTGCCGGATCAGCTGGGCCTCTATCTGGGCCTGACCGGCGTGCAGATCGGTCCGGCCGATGCCCTGGCGGCCGGCCTGGCCGATGTCTTCATTGCCGAAGCGACGACCGACGACCTCCTCCAACGGCTGGAGGCGGCCACTGCCCAGGGGCCGACCGATCTGGCCGCCCTGCTGCAGGAGTTCGCCACGGCGCCGGCCGAGTCGGCGCGTCTGACCGACCTGCGCCCCGCCATCGCCGAACACTTCGCCGCGGCGACCGTGGAAGAGTTGCGCGGCAGCCTGCAGGCGGAAAGCTGCTCCGCCTATCGCGACTGGGCCCAGGAGACCCTGTCCACCCTGGACGCCCGCTCGCCACTGGCGGTCGCCACCGCCCTGGAATTACTGCGTCAAGGCAGCGGGCTGTCGCTGGAGCAGTGTTTCGCGCTGGAGCTGCACCTGGATCGTCGCTGGTTCGAAAAGGGCGAGATCATCGAGGGGGTGCGCGCCATGCTGGTGGACAAGGACCGCACGCCGCACTGGAATCCGGCTCGCTGGCAGGATCTGGATCCACGCCGCGTCGCGGCCTTTTTCACCGATTTTCGCCATTCCTGAGGAAGGCTTCCATGCACGACATCGAACTCACCGAAGAACAACGCATGATCCGCGACATGGCGCGCGACTTCGCCCGCCGCGAGGTCGCGCCCCACGCCCGGGCCTGGGAAAAGGCCGAGTGGATCGACGACGCCGTGGTCGCCCAACTGGGTGAACTGGGCCTATTGGGCATGGTGGTGCCCGAGCAATGGGGCGGCACCTATATGGACTACGTCGCCTATGCCCTGGCCGTGGAAGAGATCTCCGCCGGCGACGGCAGCCTCGGCGCCCTAATGAGCATCCACAGCTCGGTGGGTTGCGGCCCACTGCTGCGCTACGGCACCGCCGAACAGCAGGATCACTGGCTGCCCGACCTGGCCGCCGGCAAGGTCATCGGCTGCTTCTGCCTGACCGAACCCCAGGCCGGCTCCGAGGCCCATAACCTGCGCACCCGCGCGGTCCTCGACGGCGACAGCTGGGTGCTCAATGGCAGCAAGCAGTTCGTCAGCAACGGGCGCCGCGCCGGCCTGGCCATCGTCTTCGCGGTGACCGATCCGGAGCTGGGCAAGAAGGGCCTGTCGGCCTTTCTCGTACCCACCGACACTCCCGGTTTTCGCGTCGAGCGCACCGAACACAAGATGGGCCTGCGCGCCTCCGACACCTGCGCGGTCACCCTGGACAACTGCCGGATCCCGGCGGCCAACCTGCTGGGCGAGCGCGGCAAGGGGCTGGCTATCGCCCTGTCCAACCTGGAAGGCGGGCGCATCGGCATCGCCGCCCAGGCCCTGGGCATCGCTCGCGCGGCCTTCGAGGCGGCGCTGGGCTACGCCCGCGAACGTATCCAGTTCGACAAGGCCATCATCCAGCACCAGAGCATCGCCAACATGCTGGCCGACATGCACACCCGGCTCAATGCCGCGCGGCTGCTGATCCTGCATGCGGCGCGGTTGCGCACGGCGGGGCAGCCCTGCCTCAGCGAGGCCTCCCAGGCCAAGCTGTTCGCCACCGAGACGGGCGAATGGGTATGCTCCAAGGCCATCCAGATCCATGGCGGCTATGGCTACCTGGAGGACTATCCGGTGGAGCAGTACTACCGCGATATCCGCATCACCCAGATCTACGAAGGCTCCAGTGAAATTCAGCGTTTGCTGATCACCCGGGAACTCGATCGCTACGAAATGTGAGGGCGTCCGGGATGACGGCCGTGACCTGCCCAGCAAAAGCCGAAGATGACACCCAAGCGTCATCAGCAGGCGCTGGGCGGGTGCTACGCTCCTGACAGGGATCGTGTCTGGTCCCGGTCTCGTCAAGGAATACCGTTATGGCCTCCCTGCTCGCCTGCATCGATGGATCCCCCCACGCCGAAAGCGTCTGCGACCACACCGCCTGGTTGTCGCGGCGGCTGGATGCACCCGTCACCCTGCTGCACGTGCAGGAATCGGCCAACAGCGGCAAGAAGGTCGCCAACGGCGCCCCGGTCTATCTGGACGATGATGTCGGTGCCGGGATGGCCAAGGCGCTGTTGCTCAATGCCCGCCAGCGCCTGCTGCAGCAGGGCCTGACCTCCGCCCCGCAGATCCTGCGGCGGCCCGAGGGCCTGGTGGATACCCTCAAGACCCTGGAAGCCGACACCCGCCTGCTGGTGATCGGCAAGCGCGGCGAGCGCTCAGGGGACAGCGGCATCGGCAGCCAGCTGGAAGCCGTGGTGCGCGCCGTGCACCGGCCGATCCTGATCTGCTCGGGGCCATTCAAGCCGCCACGGCAATTCACCATCGCCTACGACGGCCGGGAAGCCACTCACCAGGGCATCCTGGCGCTGGCGCGCAGTCCGCTGCTGGCCGGCATGAGCGGCACCCTGCTGCGGGTCGGCGAAGACGATCCGATCCTGCGCAAGCGCCTGGAGGACCTGGCCCTGCTGCTGCGCAGCGCCGGTTGCCGGGTGGACACCACCGTCGCGCATGGTGACGTGGAGCGCATCGTCCCCCGCCACCTCGACGAACGCCGGGCGGATCTGCTGATCATGGGTGCCTACAGCCACTCTTCGGTCTGGCGCTTCCTGCGCGGCAGTCGCACCACCCAGTTGCTGCACAAGACCGAAGTGCCGATGCTGCTGCTGCGCTAATCTCGCGGCTGCGCTCAGGCGCAGCCCATCCGTCTGGGACGCGCTTCGTCGGCCAGCCGACGCCAGCACTCAAGCCCGGCCGAAAGTCGCCGAAGCAACTCCTATAGAGCCCGCCTTCCGCCGGGCTCCCCGGCGCGTCGGTAGGCCCCATGAGCACCCATGTCATCCATTTCACCGGTCCCATCAATTCCACCAGTTGCGGCCAGCTGATCGCCCAGTGCTCTCAGGCGGTCCAGCAGGACGCCTCGCGCATCCTGCTCAAGATCGCCACCATGGGCGGCGATTGCAGCTACGGCTTCACGATGTACAACTTCCTCCTGTCCCTGCCGGTACCGGTGCACACCCACAACCTGGGTACCGTCGAATCCATGGGCAACATCCTTTTTCTCGCCGGTGAGCAGCGTACCGCCAGTCGCCACAGCAAGTTCCTCTATCATTCCTTCTACTGGAATCTGAACAACTCGGTGGACCACGCACGCATGGCCGAATACGCCATGTGCCTGGACTACGACCTCGACCTCTATGCCCGCATCGTCGCTGAGCGCACCGCCGGTGCCGCAGAGGCCCTGGACATCTACAGCTGCCTCAAGGCCAACGCCCGGCTGCTGAGTCCGGAAGCGGCCCTGACCACCGGGGTGATCCATGCCGTGGATGAATGCCGGGTGCAGGCGGGAGAGGTCACCACCTTCATCCATCTTTAAGCGGGCAACAAAAAACCCGGTGGCCGTTGGCCACCGGGTTTTTTGTTGCCTGATCCCGAGGATCAGCGACTGAAGGACATCAGGGTGTTGGGATAGCCGACGCTGGCATCCAGCCGGCTGGCATCGAAGAACACGCCCAGGTTTTTCGCCCCATCCTGCACGTAGCTGATCTTGAGGATCTGGCCGTTGACGAGGCGTACCGAGCCACCCAGCTTGAAGGCCGAGCGATTGGCTGCGGTCGCCGGGATGGAGATGGCCGCAGCGCGACGGTAGACACCGCGGTTCCAGTCGGCGTTGGTGAAGTCGTTGATGGCACTGCTGACGCTGGCGGCGCTGGTCACCCCGGTGGGCGAGACCGTCACGGTCTTGGGATAGCCCACGGCGTTGCCGTTGAAGGGCGTGCCCTCGGTGAAGACGCCCAGGCTGTTGCCGGCCTGCACCGAGGAGATCCGCCGTACCTGGCCATCCGCGGTGGTCAGGTAGGCACCGGCCTTGAAGGCAGCGCGATTCACCGCGGTTCCGGGTACCGAGATCGCAGCCTTTTTGAGGAACACGCCCTTGTGCCAGTCCGGGTTGGTGAAGTCGTTGACCACCGAGGTGACAGTGCCTGCGGTGGCACCGGTGCTCGGCGGAATCTGGACCCCGGCGTTGCTCCCCGTATTGCCGGTGTTGCCGGTGTTGCCAGCGCTGCCACCACCGGAATTGCCCACGGCGCCGGCATTGCCACCGGTGGAGCCGCTGTTGCCCGTGCCGGTACCGCCGGCGGCCGGCACGGTGCTGCCACTGGCGTTTGGACCGATGGCGGTGCAGCTGCTGTCGTCCAGGTATTTGCGCAGGGTCGGCCACTGCGGGCGCTCCTGGCCATTGATGGGCTCCACCGACATGAAGTAACTGCCCCAGCCGGGACCTGCGGCCCAGTAGGAGGCCGGAATGCAGTTCTGCTTCAGGTAGGCCAGCATGTTGTCCATCAGCAGGTTCCAGCGCGGATTGTTGTCCGGGACACCGAATTCGCCGATATAGCCACGCTTGCCGTTCTTCTTCAGCCAGTCGACGAAGGGCTTCACCCGCGTCACGCCATAGTTGGCATCGAGCTTGTTGACGTCGGTCTTGTCGTAGCTGCCGCCGGCGTTCTCGTCGAAGTAGGAGTGCGCCGAAAAGATGATGTTGTTGGCCGGATCCTTCAGCCCCAGCAGGGCATCATTGAATTCAGCCCATCGGGTGGCGCTCGACCAGCCGTTACCTTCGACGATCACCGGCCGGGTGCTGTCCACCGCCCGGACGCCATTGATGCCGTACTGGGCCGCGGTCGGCCAGTAGGCCATGGCATCGTGGGGCTCGTTCATGATGTCGTAGGCGTACAGCGAGGACTGGCCGCTCCACTGCCGCGCGATGTGGGTCATGATCTCTTGATAGCGGGCATAGGGTACGCCGCTGGTACCTATCACCTGACCGCGATAGCGGGCGTAGTTGTGCAGGTCGAGGATGATCTTGATGCCATGCTTCTGCGCATAGCCGAAGGTCTGGTTCACCAGGGCCACGTAGGCGCTATCCAGGGGTCCGCCCAGGCGTGGCTGCAGGCGTTCCCAGATGATGGGGAAGCGAATCAGCTTCACGCCCCGCGCGCTCCACTGCTGGAAGTAGGCTTCCACCGGGAAGATGTAGTTGGTGCCATTGATGCCGGGCAACACCTGGGGCGCGAAGCCCGCACCAGACAGATTCAGACCTACCAGGCTGACAGGCTCGGCCTGGGCGAAGCCAGCGGACAGCGCGACGACAGCAGCGGCCGCGGCGAGCGGACGACGAAGGGCGGTAACAACGGAGCGAATAGGTGTCATGGACAGGTACTGCTTTGGGAGGCGTGGCGTCGATGTCCTTTGTGTACGAGCAAAGCCTGGGTTTAGGTAAGGCCACTGGGACGTGACAAAAAAAGCGCTCTGCGTCCTGCAGTTGTCTCACCTAATACAAGTCATATGCCAGCCAAGTGAAACCTTTCATCCAACAGGAAGTCACAGCGTCCAAAGAAACGCTGAAAGCACCGGGACAGAGCCCTTGCGGCAAACGTAACCAAATGTGCGTGACACAGGGTCGCAGCTTGGAAAGCGGGCACCTGGTTGGTCTTTCGACCTCGAGAAGACAGAAATCTGACGCCAAAATTCTCCGAACTCTCTCAGGGAATTTTCCTCTACCGTTACCCTCCAAGGCTCAGCAATGTCTTGTATATAAGGTCCAGTCATGCGCGCAGAACAGCCGGGAACCCCTGTCTTCCGACCCACTCTCCTGGTGGTGGACGACGAGCCACTGGTAGCGGATTTCGTCCGCGAAATCCTCGAGCCCGAAGGCTTCAACATCATCGCCGCTGACTCGGCCGACACCGCCCTGTCGTTGCTGGAGAAAGAAGACGCCAACATCGACATTCTATTGACGGACATTCGCATGCCCGGCTCGATGGATGGCGCGCAACTGGCCAACATGGTGTGCCAGCGGTGGCCAGACATGCCGATTATTGTCATGTCCGGCTACGAAACGCCGTCCACGGCCAGCATCAAATGCAAGGTTCGGTTCCTGCCCAAGCCCTGGTCGATCGGTCAGCTGATCGACGCGGTGAATGGCGTGGCCTATTCGGTGACGCCCAGCGCCTGACTGGCGAGGAACCTCGGCAATGTGAACGCTGTCACATTGCCACCTCGACCGTCCGGACCGCCATAATGCTCGCCCTGACCCAGCAATTCGTTGCCCAGCTCCCCAACGTCACCTGCCTGTTCGGCCCGCTCACGCCGGATGGCGGTCTGCCCGCCCAGCTCTGCAACTCCTCCGGTCGACGTCGCCTGACGCTGATGCTGGATATCGCCCGGCTCCGCGATTCGAATTATTGTGCCGTTCAGGCGCAGCAGGTGCGCCGCTCACTGGGCACCTAACCGCTCGCTCGATCGTTCAGAGGGGTGGCGCTGGCCTGAGCAGGACCGCCTTGAGCGAAAAGGCCGAGGTCACACTGGCCACCCCGGGAATGCAGGTCAGGGTATCGGCCAGAAAGTGCTGGTAGGCCGCCAGATCCTGCACCACCACCCGCAACACATAGTCGGCATCGCCGGTCATCTGGAAACAGCTCATCACCTGGGGCGCCTTGACGATCTCCCGTTCGAAGGCGCGCAGGTAATCGGTGGACTGCTTCTCCAGACGTACCGAGACGAAGACGCTGACACTGCCGGCCAGCCGGGTTTCGTCGAGCTGGGCGTGATACCCCTGGATATAGCGCTCCTCCTCCAGACGCTTGACCCGCCGTAGCGTCGGGGTCAGCGACAGCCCGATCTTCTGTGCCAGATCGCGCCAGCTCAGCCGGCCATCGGCGGACAGGGCATTGAGGATGCGCAGGTCGATACGGTCCAGACCAGCCATGGTGCAAAACCTCTACTGTTGTTCTTGTAGAGAGTTCAATAGCACCAAACGACCCTGCTGCCCACCTCCAAATTGCGGCAAAACGGCTAGCGGAGCCGGCCTATACTCAGGTGACCAATAACAAGAATGCCGAGGCCTCCACCATGTGGCACCCTGCATCGCACCCGGACGGCCAACCCGTCCTGCGACCCGCCCGCCCCCTTACCTACCTGGGGGGTCGGCCATGAGCGACTACCCACCCCTGCGCCTGCACGTCCCCGAACCCAGCGGCCGACCGGGCCGTCCTACCGACTTCAACTATCTGCAGCTCTGCCCCGCTGGCCGTGCGGAAAAGCCACCCGTCGACGTAGCGCCGGTGGATACCCGTGAGCTGGCGACCCAGCTGATCCGCATCCTCGATGAAGACGGCTGCGCCGTCGGGCCCTGGGCCACGGAAGAAGCGCCCGACCTGTTGCTGCAAGGCCTGAGGGCCATGCTCAAGACGCGCCTGTTCGACGCCCGGATGCTCAAGGCCCAGCGGCAGAAGAAGCTGTCCTTCTATATGCAGTGCCTGGGCGAGGAAGCGATCGCCGTCGGCCAGACCCTGGCGCTGCGCCCGGACGACATGCATTTCCCTACCTACCGCCAGCAGGGCATCCTCATCGCCCGCGAAGCGCCGCTGGACGAGATGATCTGCCAGCTGCTGTCCAATGCCCGGGATCCGCTCAAGGGTCGCCAGTTGCCGGTGATGTACTCCTACCGCGACCTCGGTTTCTTTTCCATCTCCGGCAACCTGGGCACCCAGTACATCCAGGCAGTGGGCTGGGCCATGGCCTCGGCGATCAAGGGGGATACCCGCATCGCCGCCGGCTGGATCGGCGATGGCGCCACCGCCGAAGGCGACTTCCACGCCGCCCTCACCTTCGCCCATGTCTACCGGGCACCGGTGATCCTCAACATCGTCAACAACCAGTGGGCCATCTCCACCTTCCAGGCCATCGCCGGCGGCGAGGGCATCACCCTGGCCACCCGCGGTATTGGCTATGGCATCGCCGCCCTGCGGGTGGATGGCAACGACTTCCTCGCGGTACTGGCCGCCTCGCGCTGGGCCGCCGAACGCGCCCGGCGCAACCTGGGGCCGACCCTGATCGAATGGGTGACCTATCGCGCCGGTCCCCACTCCACCTCCGACGATCCGTCCAAGTACCGACCCGCCGATGACTGGGCGCACTTCCCCCTGGGCGACCCCATCGACCGGCTCAAGGCGCATCTGATCGGTCGTGGTCTCTGGTCGGACGCGCAGCACCAGGCGCTGGCCGCCGAGCTGGAAGCCGAGGTGGCCGCCGCGCAGAAGGCCGCGGAAGCCCACGGCACCTTTGCCAGCGATCTCGCCCCTAGCGCCGCCGACATGTTCGAGGAGGTCTACCAGGACCTGCCGCCGCACCTGCGCCGCCAACGCCAACAGCTCGGGAAGTGACGCCATGACCGTACAACAGGAAACCGACCTGCCGACCCAGGCCGGCAGCCGCAGCACCCTGACCATGATCCAGGCCATCCGCTCGGCGATGGACGTGATGCTCGAACGCGACGACAACGTGGTGGTGTTCGGCGAGGACGTCGGCTACTTCGGCGGCGTCTTTCGCTGCACCGAGGGCCTGCAGGCCAAATATGGCGCCTCGCGGGTATTCGATGCGCCCATCTCGGAGAACGGCATTGCCGGCGCCGCGGTGGGCATGGGCGCCTACGGCCTGCGCCCGGTGGCGGAGATCCAGTTCGCTGACTATGTCTATCCCGCCATCGACCAGATCGTCTCCGAGGCGGCGCGCCTGCGCTATCGCTCGGTCGGCCAGTTCACCTCGCCGCTGGTGTTCCGCATGCCCTGTGGCGGCGGCATCTATGGCGGCCAGACCCACAGCCAGAGCCCGGAGGCGATGTTCACCCAGGTCTGCGGCCTGCGCACCGTGATGCCGTCCAATCCCTATGACGCCAAGGGCCTGTTGATCGCCTCCATCGAGAGCGACGACCCGGTGATCTTTCTCGAACCCAAGCGCCTCTATAACGGCCCCTTCGACGGCCATCACGACCGCCCGGTGACGCCCTGGTCGGGACACCCGGCCAGCGCTGTGCCGGATGGCTATTACCGCGTGGAGCTGGAACGGGCCGCAGTGGTCCGCCCTGGCAAGCAGGTCACGGTGCTGACCTATGGCACCACCGTCTGGGTCGCCCTGGCGGCAGCCGCCGAGACCGGCATCGACGCCGAGGTGATCGACATCCGCAGCCTCTGGCCGCTGGACCTGCAGACCCTCACCGACTCGGTGACCAAGACCGGCCGTTGCGTGGTGGTGCATGAAGCGACCCGTACCTGCGGCTACGGCGCCGAGCTGGTGTCCCTGATGCAGGAGCACTGCTTCCATCGCCTGGAGGCGCCCATCGAGCGCGTGACCGGCTGGGACACCCCCTATCCGCATGCCCAGGAGTGGGACTACTTCCCGGGTCCGTCCCGGGTCGGCGCCGCGCTCAAGCGCGTCATGGAGGTCTGAGATGGGTACCCATGTCATCAAGATGCCCGACATCGGCGAAGGCATCGCCGAGGTGGAATTGGTCAAGTGGTACGTGGCGGTAGGGGATGAAGTCGGCGAGGACCAGACCCTGGCCGACGTCATGACCGACAAGGCCATGGTGGAGATCCCTTCCCCGGTGGTGGGCCGGGTAGTCGCCCTGGGCGGCGAGCCCGGCCAGGTGCTGGCCGTGGGCGCCGAGCTGATCCGCCTGGAGGTGGCCGGTGACGGCAATCTGCGCGGGGCCAGTCGCGCCGTGCCGATGGAAGCCGCGCCGGCGCCAGCACCCAAGGCGGAAGCGCCCAAGCCCGAGGCGGCCCCTGCTCCGCGACACCCGGAAGCGGAGCTCCCGCGCGACGACGATCGTCCGGCCTCCCGACCAGCCCCCGGCAGTCCGCCGCTGGCGTCTCCCGCGGTGCGCCAGCACGCCTGGGACCTTGGCATCGAATTGCGCTTCGTCACCGGCAGCGGTCAGGGGGGGCGCATCCTGCATGGCGATCTGGAAGCCTATGTGCAGCAACGCGACGCCGGACTGCCACCGGCCACCGGCGGCGGTGGCCTGACGAAACGCAGTGGCGAGGAGCGCATCCCGCTGATCGGCCTGAGACGCAAGATCGCCGAGAAGATGCAGGCCGCCAAGCGGCATATCCCCCACTTCACCTATGTGGAAGAGGTGGATGTCACCGAGCTGGAAGCCTTGCGCGCCACCCTCAACCAGCGCTGGCAGGGTCGTCGTGCCCATCTCACCCTGCTGCCCTTCCTGGCTCGCGCCCTGGTAGTGGCGGTGCGGGACTTTCCGCAGATGAATGCGCGCTTCGACGAAGAGACCAGCACCGTGACGCGGTATGGCGCGGTGCACCTGGGCATCGCCACCCAGGGCGAACAGGGCCTGGCGGTACCGGTGGTGCGCCACGCCGAGGCGCTGGATCTCTGGGGCTGTGCCCAGGAGGTGGCCCGGCTGGCCACCGCGGTGCGCGGCGGCAAGGCCGGGCGCGACGAACTGTCCGGCTCTACCCTGACCATCAGCAGCCTCGGTCCGCTGGGGGGCATCGCCTCCACGCCCATCATCAACCATCCCGAGGTGGCCATCATCGGCGTCAACCGCATCGTCGAGCGCCCGGCCTTCCGCCATGGCCTGGTGGTGCCACGCAAGCTGATGAATCTTTCCGCCTCCTTCGACCACCGGCTGATCGATGGCCAGGACGCCGCCAGTTTCATCCAGGCCGTGCGCCAGCTGCTCGAACAACCCGCCACCCTCTTCCTGGAGTAGCCATGGACACCCGACTCCTCATCATCGGCGGCGGCCCCGGCGGTTATGTTGCCGCCTTGCGCGCCGCCCAGCTGGGCATCGCCACCACCCTGGTGGAGGGCACCGCCCTCGGCGGTACCTGCCTCAACGTCGGCTGCATTCCCTCCAAGGCGATGATCCATGTCGCCGAGGAATACCAGCGGGCCTGCGGTCGCGCTGAGCATGGCAGCCTGGGCATCCGCCACGGCCGCCCGGAGCTGGATCTTGGCCAGGCCGTGGCCTGGAAGAACGGCATCGTCGATCGTCTCACCACCGGCGTCGCCGCCCTGCTCAAGAAGCAGGGCGTGACGGTAATCGAGGGCTGGGCCGAAATCCTCGATGGCAAGACCGTCGAGGTGCAGCGCGCCGGCGGCGAGCGGCTGCGCATCCGCACCGAGCACCTAGTGCTGGCGATGGGCTCCACCTCGGTGGAGCTGCCCAACCTGCCCTTCGGTGGCCCGGTGATCTCGGCGACCGAGGCGCTGTCGCCCACGGAGATTCCCGAGCATCTGGTGGTGGTGGGTGCCGGCTACATCGGCCTGGAACTGGGCATCGCCTATCGCAAGCTGGGCGCCCAGGTCGCCGTGGTGGAAGCCCAGTCGCGACTGCTGCCCGGCTATGACGCCGAGCTGACGACGCCGCTGCGCCAGCGGCTGGAACGCCTGGGCATCGAGCTGCACCTGGGCTGTACCGTCGCCGGTCTGGCCGCAGACGGCGCGGGCCTGCGGATGACCCGTGGCGACGGTCGGGAAGAGCTTCTGCCGGCCCAGCGCATCTTGGTCGCCGCCGGCCGCCGCCCCCGCACCGAAGGCCTGGAGCGCCTGCCGCTGGACTACGACGGTCGCTACATCCGCGTCGACGACGGTTGTCGTACCAGCATGACCGACGTCTGGGCCATTGGTGATCTCACCGGCGAACCCCTGCTGGCCCACCGCGCCATGGCCCAGGCCGAGGTGGTGGCCGAGCTGATCGCCGGCAAGCGGCGGCGTTTCGCCCCGGTGGCCATCCCGGCGGTCTGCTACACCGATCCGGAGATCGTGGTGGTAGGCCTCACCCCCGAGCAGGCCAAGGCGCAAGGCCTGGAGACCAAGGTCGCCAGCTTCCCCTTCGCCGCCAATGGCCGCGCCCTCACCCTGGAGGCGCCGGAAGGCTTCGTGCGGGTGGTGGCCCGCGCGGATGACCATCGCATTCTCGGCTGGCAGGCCACCGGGCAGCAGGTGGCGGAACTGGCCACGGCCTTTTCCCACAGCCTGGAGATGGGCATGCAGCTGGAAGACGTGGCCGCCACCCTGCACCCCCACCCCACCCTGGGTGAGGCGGTGCAGGAGGCGGCGCTGCGTGCCCTGGGCCGGGCGCTGCACCTGTGACCGACCTGCCGCGCGACAGCCTGGCGCGGGGCATCCTCGACGAGGCCCTGGCCGGGCTGTGCCGGCGCAGTGGTCTGGCGCCAGACGCCCTGCTCGCCGCCGAAGGCGTCCAGCTAGCCGACCTGCTGCTTGGCCGCGAGCGCCTTTCGGCGCCGCTGTTCGGCCAGCTGTGGTATCGCCTGGCGCGGCGTTTCGATGATGAATTCTTCGCCCTCGGTCCGCGTCCGCTGCCGGCGGGCAGCTTCGCCTTTCTCTGCCAGAGCACCCGCCTGCAACCGACCCTGGGCGATGCCCTGCGGCACAGCGCCGACTTCCTGCGCCTGACCTTGGGTGTGGATCTGCGGCTGCAACGCGACGGAGAGCGGGCGACCTTGCGACTGGCACCCGGTGGTCTGCCGGGCAGCTTCGCGGTCTTTACCCTCTGGCTGATCCTGCATGGCCTGGCCTGCTGGCTGGTGGGCCGCCGGCTGCCGCTAGAGGAGATCCGTCTGACCGCTCAGGCGCCGGGAGCGGACCTGCTGGCCGACTATCTGCAACGCTTCGGGCCACGGCTAAGCTTCGCCAGCGATGACGACTGCCTGGCGCTGGACGCCGCCCTGCTGGTCCTGCAGATCCGGCGCAGTGCCACGGACGCGCGGCGTTTCATCGCCGCCGCGCCGGGCAATCTGCTGGTGCACTATCGCGACGACGCCAACCTGATCGCCCGCATCCGCACCCTGTTGCGCAGCCGTGCACCCGAAGATTGGCCGGACGCCGTCGGCCTGGCGGCAGACCTGGGGCTCTCGCCCGCCACCCTGAGACGCCAGCTGGCGGCAGGCGGCCAGTCCTACCAACGCCTCAAGGACGAACGCCGGTGCCGGCTAGCCTGTCGCCAGCTGGATCAAGGCGCCCTGCCCCTGGAGGAGTTGGCCCTGCGCCTGGGTTTCGCCGATCCCCGCTCCTTCCAGCGTGCCTTTCGCAAGTGGACGGGCTTGAGCCCCCTGGGCTATCGCCAGCGCCAGGTCCGCGCCGTTTAGCCCGCCATCAGCTGGGCCGCGATGGCAGCGGTATCTATCACCGAGCGCACCTCGCGGATTCGCCCGTTCTCGAAGCGATAGAAGACGTGCTCGCTGAAGCGTACCCGCCTCCCGTTCACCGCCACCCCGAACAGCTCGCCACGCGGCGTGCAGTCGAAATCCAGCTGCGCGGCTAGCCAGGGCGCCTCCACCACCAGCAATCGCGCGGCGAAGTGCAGATCGGGAATGGCGGCATGATCGCTTTCCAGCATGGCCTGGTAGCCCGCCAACCCCAGGGGCCGGCCGTTGTGCTCGACGGCTTCGTCGACATAACGGCCCAGCTCTGTCCAGGCCTGGCGGTTGAGGCAGTCGAGGTAGGCCTGATAACGCTCGCGTAACCCGTCGACTGACACGATCTGCCTCTCCTCGTCGCTAGGGCCTAGCGATGCTCGAACTTCGCCGGACGCTTCTCAACGAAGGCGGCCATGCCTTCCTTCTGGTCGGTGCTGGCGAACAGCGAATGGAAGACCCGGCGCTCGAAGCGGATGCCCTCAGCCAGACTGGTTTCGAAGGCGCGATTGACGCTTTCCTTGAGCAGCAGGGTCGCTGGCAGGGAGCGACTGGCGATACCGCGGGCGGCCTCCAGGGTGCGCTCCAGCAGCTCGTCGGCGGGAAAGACCTGGGCGACCAGGCCGGCGCGTTCGGCTTCGGCGGCCTCCAGCTGTCGACCGGTCAGACACAGTTCCATGGCCTTGGCCTTGCCCAGGGCACGGGTCAGGCGCTGGGTGCCGCCGATGCCGGGAATGACGCCCAAGGTGATCTCCGGCAGGCCGAAGCGGGCGGTGTCGGCGGCGTAGATGAAGTCGCACAGCAGCGCCAGTTCGCAGCCACCACCCAGGGCGTAGCCGGCCACGGCGGCGATCAAGGGCTTGCGGCGCTCGGCGATGCGGTCGGCGACGCGGAAATAGTCGTCCAGATAGATCTGCGGATAACCCTGCCCGGCCATTTCCTTGATGTCGGCGCCGGCGGCGAAGGCCTTGGCCGAGCCGGTGAGCACCACGCACCCCACCTCGGGATCGGCGTCCAGCCGCGCCAGCATGGCGTCCAACTCAGTGAGTAGCTGGGCATTGAGGGCGTTGAGCGCCTTGGGTCTGTTGAGGGTGATGAGGGCCACACGGTCCTCGATGTCTAGCAACAGGGTGGATTCGGCAGAGGCTTCGCTCATGATCTTGTCCTTGTCTAGTCGTTGAGTTCCAGGGCCATGGCCGTAGCCTCGCCGCCGCCAATGCAGATGGCGGCTACGCCCCGCCGCAGGCCACGCTGGCGCAGTGCCTGGATCAGGGTCACCAGGATGCGCGCGCCGGAGGCACCGATGGGATGGCCCAGGGCACAGGCACCACCGTGCACGTTCAACCGCTCCGGGTCCAGCCCCAGGGCATCCTGGGCGGCCAGCGCCACCACGGCGAAGGCTTCGTTGATTTCGAAGAGATCGACATCCGCCAATTGCCAGTCGATGCGTTCGAGCAGCGTGCGAATGGCGCCGATGGGGGCGGTGGGAAAGTCGCCTGGCGCGCCGGCATGGGCGGCATGGCCACGGATGGTCGCCAGCGGGGTCAGGCCCTCCCGCGCGGCCCTGCTGGCGCGCATCAGCAGCAGCGCCGCGGCGCCATCGGAGATGGAGCTGGCATTGGCCGCGGTCACGGTGCCGCCTTCGCGGAAAGCCGGCTTGAGCGTAGGAATCCGCGCAGGGTCGGCGCGGCGGGGTTGCTCGTCGGTGTCGAGGCGCAGGGTCTCCTTGCGCGTCACCACCTCCACCGGGACGATCTCGGCGGCGAAGGCGCCGCTGGCCTGGGCCTGACGTGCCCGTGCGAGAGACTGCTGAGCATAGGCATCCTGGCGTTCGCGGCCGATGCCCAGACGTGCGGCGCAATCCTCGGCGAAGGTGCCCATCAGGCGCCCGGGTTCATAGGCGTCTTCCAGGCCGTCGAGAAACATGCTGTCGATCAGGGCGCCATGGCCAAGGCGATAGCCGCTGCGGGCCTTTTCCAGCAGATAGGGCGCACGGCTCATGCTTTCCATGCCGCCCGCCACCACCACCTCGGCGCTGCCAGCGCGCAGCAGGTCGTGACCGAGGATGGCCGCCTGCATGCCCGAACCGCACATCTTGTTCAGGGTGGTGCAGCGCGTGCTCTGGGCCAGACCGGCGCCAAGCGCCGCCTGGCGTGCCGGTGCCTGGCCGAGGCCTGCGGGCAGCACGCAACCCAGCAGCACCTCGTCGACCCGTTCCGGCGACCAACCCGCCCGCTCCAGTACGGCGCGGACCACGGTACTGCCCAGTTGCGGCGCTGACAGCGCGGCCAGCTCGCCACCTAGGGCGCCCATGGGCGTACGGGCGGCGGCGACGATGACAATGGGATCATTCATGGCGATTCTCCTAGCGCGGGGCCATGCGCAGGGCGCCGTCCAGACGGATCACCTCACCGTTGAGCATGGAGTTCTCGATGATGTGGCGGACCAGGGCGGCGAATTCCTCGCCGCGACCGAGCCGCGGCGGAAAGGGCACGCTGGCGGCCAGGGCCTCGCGGACCTCGGGGGTCATGCCGGCCATCATGGGTGTCTCGAAGACACCCGGCGCTATGGTCATGACCCGGATGCCCTGCCCGGCCAGTTCGCGCGCTGCCGGCAGGGTGAGAGAGGCGACACCGCCCTTGGAGGCCGCATAGGCCGCCTGGCCGATCTGGCCGTCGAAGGCGGCGATGGAGGCGGTGTTGATGATCACCCCGCGCTCGCCACCGGCATCGGCCTCGCCCTTGGCCATGGCGGCTGCGGCCAGGCGCAGAACGTTGAAGCTGCCCACCAGGTTGACCGTGACGATACGAGCGAAGGCGGCGAGATCATGGGGACCGTTGCGTCCGAGGATGCGGGCGCCACCGACGATACCGGCGCAATTGACCGCGCCCTGCAGACTGCCCCAGCGGGCCAGTACGGTATCGATGGCCGCGCTCAGGGCCTCGGCATCGGTCACGTCCACCGGCAGCGCCAGGGCCCGCTCACCCAGTCGTTCCGCCTGGGCCTGCACGGCATCGGCCTGCAGATCCAACAGCGCCACCCGGGCGCCTGCCGCGGTCAGTACCTCGGCCGTGGCGGCGCCCAGGCCGGAGCCGGCGCCGGTTACCAGAAAGGTTCGCTCGTCGATGCGCATGATGACACTCCCCAGGGTGGTGTCTGCATCTTCGATCCTCGACAGAGGTCGGACAAGGGCCAGAACGCTCAGCCGTGCTGAGCGATCCGGTTCCTCGCTCACCAGGGCAAGGCTTGCCCCTGATAGTCGAGAAAGGCGCTGCCGCTTTGGCCGGCCCGGGCGTCGATGGTCGCGACCAGACCCGCGACGCTATCGGCCACCTCGACCGGCGCCTGGTCGCCACCCAGTTCGGTGCGGACCCAGCCCGGGTGCAGCGCCAGCACCGCGAAAGCCGGCTGCCGCCCAACCACCCAGCTCTGCAGCAGGCTGTTCAGCGCCGCCTTGCTGGCGCCATAGAGCGGCATCTCGGCGGCACGCGCCAGGCTGACGCTGCCCATCTGCGAACTCAGGCAGGCCACAACCCCCGCGGCGGCCATCCGTGGCGCCAGGGCGTCTAGCAGGCGTAGCGGGGCCACGGCATTGGTGAGAAACAACTCCCCTAGCTCCGTGGCGGTCGCCCGCTGCCCGTCTTCCTCCAGCGGCCCCATGATCCCGGCATTGACGATCAGCCGGTCCAGCGAGCCGTCGCCCAATTCGTCCAGCAGTCGCGTGCCCAGCTCGGGATCGCGCAGATCGCCAGTCACCACCCGCAGCCGCCCCCCTGCTGTAGCCGCCAGGGCATCCAAGGCCGCATTCGGCGTTCGCACCAGCGCCAGTACCTGGTCGCCGCGGGCCAGATAGGCCTTTACCACCCCTAGTCCTATGCCACGCGAAGCACCAATCACCCAGTTGTTCATGTCGTTCTCCTCAGTCCACCACCGCGATGCGCAGGTGTCGTTTCTTGCCCAGACTCACCCGCCGGCCGGCGTCGCTCGCCGTCAGCAGGACATCGGGATCCACCACCGGTTGCTCGTCCAGCCGCAGGCCACCGCCCTCTGCCAGCCGGCGGACCGCACTGCGCGACGGTTGCAGTCCCGCTTCGACCAGCAACTCCACCAGGGTGACGCCTGCGTCCAGCTGCCGGCGGCTCAGGACGACCTCCGGCAATTGACCCGCGCCGTCGCGAGCGGCGAACACCTGGGCGGCCGCGGCCTCGGCCTCGCGCTGGGCCCGCTCGCCATGGGCCAGTCGGGTCGCCTCGTTGGCCAGCACGGTCTTGGCCAGGTTGATCTCCGCCCCACCCAGGGCGCCGAGCCGCCGGACCTCGTCCAGCGGCAACTCGGTGAACAGCGCCAGGAAACGCTCGACATCGGCATCGTCGCAGTTGCGCCAGAATTGCCAGAAGTCGAAGGCCGACAGTCGCTCCTCGTTGAGCCAGACCGCGCCCTGGGCCGACTTGCCCATCTTGCGCCCGTCACGGGTGGCCAGCAGCGGCATGGTCAGGCCATAGAGTTGGGGACCGCCCTGCCGGCGCGACAGCTCCACACCATTGATGATGTTGGCCCACTGGTCCGCGCCGCCTAGTTGCAGGGTGCAGCCATAGCGCCGCGACAGCTCGACGAAGTCGTAGGCCTGCAACAGGGTGTAGCCGAATTCCTCGAAGGACAGCGAGTGCTCGCGGTCGAGACGATTCTTGATGGCATCGAAGGTGAGCAGCCGGTTGATGGAAAAATGCCGGCCGACGGCGCCGAGAAAATCCAGGTAGCCCAGGCCGTCGAGCCACTCGGCGTTGTCCACCACCTGGGCACGACCGTGGCCATCGCCCACTTCGAGATAGCGGTGAAAGGCCTTGGCGATGCCGGCCATGTTCAGGGCGATCTGGCCGTCGGTGAGTACCGGGCGACTGCTGTCGCGGAAACTGGGGTCGCCGATGCGGGTGGTGGCACCACCGATCAGCAAGAGGATGGGATGGCCAGCACGCTGCAGCCAGCGCATCAGCATCAGGCCCTGCAGATGGCCGACATGGAGGCTGTCGGCGGTGGCGTCGAAGCCGAGATAGCCGGTCACCGGCCCTGCGGCGAAGGCGCGCGCAAGGCCGTCCCGGTCGGTGGTCTGGTGGATGAAACCGCGGGCTTCGAGGGTGGTGAGCAGGTCTTGCGTGGTGCTGTCCATGGGGTCTCCTGTGGCTGGACGGTGCCAGGGAGACCGGGAGAAGTTGCCTTGACCGAGCCGCCCTAGGCGGTTCGGTCATGCAGCGCAGTACCTACCACCCGATGTTGGTCAGGTAGTAGTAATAGGCGCTGATGGGGCAAAGAAAGGTTCGCATGGGTCGCCACGCTACCGGCTCGCCTGCCGCTTGGCAACTGCGAACCGCTCGCACTGCCGCTTCGACCAGATGTCGCACCTCCTCTGGCAGCGGCTGAACGAACAGCGAGAGTGGCGTTCCGACTCCTGTCCTTTGCCAGCAGTATCGAGACGCAGAGATGAACGTACCCGCTCCACCCCGCGAGATCCCCAGCACCGGCATGGCAGTCCCAGGCGTACCTGGACATGGAAAAGCCTTTGCGTGAGAGGATCCCCCCAATGAAATGCATTACCCCAGCCAACCTGCTGTTGCTGCTGCTCTGCCTCACGGTGCTGGCCTACGCCACCGACCTGATCGGCTAGACGAGACCTGACCGTCCGGACGGTCAATCGGGTGGCATGGCAGGGCCACGGTTGCCCTCGGCCGTCTCTTGGCCTAGCGTTCAGGGCCTGTCCGTCAGAGAACTACAGCGTCATGCCCAGCCAACCCTCCAGTACCGTCGAAAGCATCGAGCTGATGGCGTCCCTGGATTCCGTCGCGGCGCTCCTGCGCGTCGTCTGTGATGTCAGCGGCCTTGGGGTCGCCACCGTTGCCGAGGTCACCGAGCAGCGCTGGATCGCCTGTGCGGTGGAGGATCGCATCGCCTACGGCCTGCAACCCGGCGCTGAACTGGATCTCGAATCCACGTTGTGCAACCACGTGCGCTCCTCCCACGACGCCGTGATCATCAGCGACGTGACCCAGAATCCCACCTACTGCGATCATCCGGCGCCCGGCCTCTATGGCTGGAAGAGCTATCTGTCGGTCCCGGTGTTTCGTCCCAACGGGACCTTCTTCGGGACGCTATGCGCCTTCGATCCCCAGCCCAGGCCGCTGCTGGAGCAGCGCTCGGTGATCGATACCCTGGACGGTTTCGCCCGTCTGCTGGGTGAATTGCTCGCCCGCGAAGAACAGCGTCGCGAAGAAAGCCCCGGTGCGCGCGTCGACCGGGATCTGACGCCCTTGCACGACCAACTGCTGGTACTGCTAGAGGAGGATCTGCAGCGCCCGCTGCAGGCGCTGGCTGCGCAGGACCTGCACGCGGACGCATCCCAGATGCGGCACTGGCACACCGAGGCCCAGCGCCTGGCCGAACGCAGCGGCGTGGCCGCCGACTTCGTCCGCGCGCGCCTGGGCCATGGCCTGCCCCTGAAACCGGCGCTGGTTGACGACTTCAATGAGCAGCTCCTGGGCTTGTTCGCCACGCTGCAAACGCGCTTTCCCGGGCAGACCTTGAGCAGCAAATTGCCGGCCTTACCGGCTGCCTTGCGGCTGGATCTGCCGCGGGTGCTGCAGGCGCTGGACGCCGTGCTGGAGCAGGTCGCTTCCCGCAATCCTTCTGGGGGCAACCTGTTGCTGCGTGGCGCGATCAAGGATCGCTGCTACAGCCTTATCGTGGAAAGCAGCACCGCCGTGGTGGAACCTGGCACCCTGAGTCAACTGTTCCAGCCGGCGCTGACCAGGGCCGACCTTGCGCAGCCCGCCCGCCTGGACCTGGGCCTCTATCTCGCCCAGGAAATCGCCCGCGGCCATGGCGGCAGTCTGGTCGCGCGCTTGGAAGCCGGTCACTTGAGATTCCTCCTTACCCTGCCCACTGCTCTGGATTGATGCCCTTGCCCTTCCCTTCTCCCCTGCTGGTGATCCGTCACGGCGAAACCGACTGGAACGCCAGCGGTCGCCTCCAGGGTCGCCAGGACATACCGCTCAACGCGCGCGGTCGTGCCCAGGCCGAAGCCGTGGGCCTGGCCCTGCGCGACCGCCTCGACATCTCTCGCTTCGCCTGCCTGAGCAGTCCGCTGCAACGCGCCAGCGTAACGCTCGATCTGATCCTGGCGCAGCTGCCAGGCACGCCAAGAAACCTGGGCCGCGATGCGCGCCTGGCGGAAAAGGCCTTTGGCGACTGGGAGGGCCTGGACATGCCCACCATCGCCCAGCGTTATCCCGAGCAGCACGCCCGCCGCGCCGCCGAGCCCTATACCTTTCGGGTATCCGGTGGCGAAAGCTATGCCGATGCCGCCGAGCGGGTGCGCCCGCTGCTGGAGGAACTCCAGGGCCCCACCCTGCTGGTGGCCCACGGTGCTCTGATCCGCAGCCTGCTGGTAGCGATCGGCCTGGCCAGTCCGGAGGTGGCGACCCGGATGGTCATCCACCAAGGCCGCTGGCTGGAGCTCACGACCGCGGGCTATGAGTGGTACAGCGCCCCGGGCTGGGGCGAACAGCCCTAACTCAGCCGGCGGGCGAATTGGCTGACCGCGCCCACCACCTGGCGGGCGCCATCCTGGATCTCGGTGATGCGCACCCCGGCGTTGCTGGCCAGGTGCAGCCCCTGCTCCGCCTGCTGCCGGCTGGCGGCCATGTTGCTGACCGCGGTCTGCGCCAGTTGCTGGTTCTGCTGCACCACCCCGACGATCTCCTCGGTGGCCTTGCTGGTGCGCCCGGCCAACTGCCGGACTTCGTCCGCCACCACCGCGAAGCCACGCCCCTGCTCACCGGCCCGGGCAGCTTCGATGGCAGCGTTGAGCGCCAGCAGATTGGTCTGCTCGGCGATGCCGCTGACGGTCTTGACGATGGCGCTGATCACCAGCGACTGCTTGCCGAGGTCTTCGATGCCGTTGGCGGCGACCTGGATCTCGTCGGCGATGCGGGTCATCACCGCCACGGTGTCCTGCACCACGGCCGCGCCCTGACGCGCGCTTTCGTCGGTGGTCTGGGAGATGTCGAAGGCGACCCGTGCGGCCTCGGCCACGGCCAGTTCCTGCTCCACCTGCTCGGTGATGACGGTGGCGAACTTGATGACCTTGTACAGCTCGCCGCGGGTGTTGAGGACGGGATTGTAGGAGGCTTCCAGCCAGACCGTGCGGCCATGGCTGTCGATGCGCTTGAAGCGACTGGCGACGTAGTCGCCACGATTGAGCCGCTCCCAGAAGACGCGATAGTCAGCGGACTCCGACTCTCCGCGGCTGCAGAACATCCGATGATGCTTGCCGACGATCTGCGCCAGCGAATAACCCATGCCCTGCAGGAAGCGCTCGTTGGCGGTGAGCACCTCGCCGGACAGGTTGAATTCGATCACCGCGGTGGAACGCAGCAGCGCATTGATGATGCCCGAGTGCTCGGTGGAAGTTTCCACCTGCTCGGTACGGTCATAGGCATAACAGCGGATCTGTTTGACCTGGCCCTGGGTGTCGCGCACGGGCGTCCAGATCGCATAGAGCCAGGCGACGCCACCCGTCCCGCGCAGCAGCCGATAGATGCCACTGGCCTGGCGACCTTCGTTGAAGCTGCGCTTCAGATCGCCATAGCAGACCAACTTCTTCACGTAGTCCGGAATGATGTCGTCCAGGTTCCGCCCGGTGAGGCTACCCGGCGCGTAACCCAGGCACTGGGCGAAATTGTCATTGAAGTCTTCGATCCGGCCCTGGGCGTCCAGCATTAGGCAAAGGGCGTCATTGCAGAACGCCGCGCGCAGCTGACGGTGCTCGGCCAGCTCGGCTTCGAGATCAGCGATACGGCGTTTGAGTGCAGAGTTGAACATGGGATCACCCAGGAAAGTTGTGTCTTTCTCTGGTTCGACGCGCCGCAAGATTTCTTGACCAGGTGCTGATGAACGCTGGACGCGGACACGTCAGGAGAAGCGTCGATGATGCGCCCCGCGTGGCGCCGGCTGGAAAGCGCCACGGGCTCTAGCCTGCCGCTACCGCTTTGATAACGAACTCCGCCGAGGTCGACGAAGGCGCTGGCGATCCGTTACCCGACCGCTCAGCGAAGTGACGAGCGGTCGAGTCAAATAGTCGCGAGCCCAGGCTCGGGCACGGCCTGGCGGGCCTGTCGTTCCAGGCGCTGCACCAGCGCGCCAAGATCGATCAGGGTGGCCTGGCGGCTGTTCCCCCCGGTACTTACGCCCACCCAGCTCTGCGCCCGCTGTGCCGGCATCGCCCCGCCCTCCCCGGGCAATTGCCAGCTGCGCGCCAGGGCATCCGCCCGCAGGTCGGTAAAGGCCTCGATGGCCTCCACCCGCTGTACCACGAAGCCCAGGCGCTGGCGCTGTCCTTCCACCACGATCACCTGATCGCCCGGACCGGACTCGACCCTCTGCGCACCGGCCAGGGTCCGCAGGCACACCAGGGTGATCTGCTGGCCCCGGACCTCCATCACCCCCAGCAGCCGCGGATCCCGCTGCCCGAGGCGCAGGTAGCGCGACGGCAGGGGCAAGACCTCGGCCACCTGCTCCAGCGGGACGGCGAACAGCAATTCGGCAAGAAAGGTGAGGCAGGGCTGGCGGCGGACCTGGCGCCGTTCCTCCTGCAACAGATCGCGGTCGGTGCGATAGATCCGCGCATAGGCGACCGCCGCCGCCTGGCAACCCAGGACCAGGTGATCGATCACGATCGCCGTCTCGCCATCCGCTGCGCTGAAAACCCCGCACAACAGCTCGGGCTGCTCCAGGCCAAAGCCGAGCAGCGGCGCGCACTGCGCCGGATCCCGTCGCCACATGCCGAGCAGCCGCTCGAAACCGAAGGCCACCCGATACTGACCCTGGTCGCCCGCCGCCAGCACCAGCAGTTGCTCACGGCGACTGTGCGCGGGCGTGGTCAGCCCCAACAGTGCGGACAGCTCCAGCACCGGCAACGTCTGGCCGCGTAACTGCACCTGGTGGCGACAGCTGTCGCTGGCGAATTCGCTAGGCGCCAGCTGCGGTCGATCCACCAGTTCCTGCACCACCGCCGCATCCAGGCAGAGGCGACGCCCGTCGCATTCGAACAGCAGATAGAGCCGCTCGCCATCCTTGCCAGCGCTGGCCCCCTGCCGATGGGCGTGGGGCACGTCGGCGCTGACCTCGAAGCCTGGCAAGGCGGCCAGGGCTTCCAGGTCCAGCAGATGGACCAGCCGGCCGCTTTCCGGACGCAGGTGGACCTGCCCCAGGAGGCGCCCGGGTGCCCCCTGCAACTGCACGATGGCGTCCGCCGGCAGCCTGAGGATATCCACCACGTTATCGATGGCCAGGCCGAAGCGACCGCCGCCCTGGCGAATCACGGCGATCCGGCGCTCGCGCTCGACCGGCGGCACCCCCAGCAAGCCATGGCCGTCCACCAGCGGCAGTGGCTGACCGCCCAACTCGAAGAGACCGAGCAGCCAGGGCACCGGACTCGGATGGGCGGCCAGGCGGTCCGGCCAGGGCACCACGCGTTCCAGGGCCTGGGCGGGCAAGGCGACTTCCAGTTCGCCGATCCGCACGACACCCCGCATCACGAACGGGTGCCTCCGATGATGGGCGCCACCGTGGTGGCCGCGTCGAGCTCCTGGATCAACTGATTGACCCGCGCCGCATCGTCGAGCTGGGCGGCGGTGGAGCCGTTGATCGCCTCGATGGACTGTTGGGTCTTGCCCACCCCTTCGGCGATCAGCCCGAAGGCCTCGCCCACGCTGCGCGAGATTTCGCTGCCCTGGGCGATGCTCTTGACCGATTCCAGGATCAGCTTGTTGATCTCCTTGGTCGCCTGGGACGACTTCTCGGCCAGCTTGCGCACCTCGTCGGCCACCACCGAGAAGCCCAGGCCATGCTCACCGGCGCGGGCGGCTTCGATGGCCGCGTTGAAGGCCAGCATGTTGGTCTGGTTGGCGATATCGCTGATCACCTGGACGATGTCCTGGATGCCGCCGGCGGTGGTGCCTATGGCCGCCATGGCGTCCAGCGAGCGCGTCAAGGTCAGGGAGCCGCGCTCCGCTTCCTCCAGCGTGCGGCGGGCCATGCGGTTGGCGTCATCGGTGGTCTCGGCGATCTGGTTGATGGAGCGGGTCAGGGCGTGCAGCGAGAGATTCATCTGCTCGATCTTCTGCCGCACATGCTGCTCCATCTCCACCTGGCGGGTGATGTCGGTAGCGAACTTCACCACCTTGTGCACCTGGCCTTCGGCATCGAAGATCGGGTTGTAGGTGGCCTGGATCCAGATGCGCTGACCGAACTTGCTCAGGCGCATGAAGCGGCCGCCGAACACCTCGCCCTGGGCCAGCCGCGCCCAGAATTCGCGGTACTCGCTGGAGGCGACGTGGTCGGCCTCGCAGAAGATGCGGTGGTGCTGACCGCGGATCTCCTCCAGGCGATAGCCCAGGGTCGCCAGGAAATTGCGGTTGGCCTCGAGGATCTTGCCGGTCAGGTCGAATTCGATCACCGCCTGGCCGCGGTCGACGGCCGCCACCTTGCCGGCATAGTCGCTGTTGCGAATCTGGCTTTCGGTGATGTCCACGGCGAACTTCACCACCTTGCACGGCTTGCCGTCGGCGTCGAAGATGGGGTTGTAGGTGGCCTGGATCCAGATCTCCTCACCCCGGCTGTTGCGCCTCTTGTACACCCCGGCGTCGAATTCGCCGCGCGCCAATTTATCCCAGAACAATCGGTACTCGGCCAAACGGGCGTAGTCGTCGGAGCAGAAGAGGCGGTGGTGTTTGCCCACCACCTCGTCGGACTGGTAACCCAGGGCCAGCAGGAAGTTGCGGTTGGCGGTGAGCACCGTGCCGTCGACGGAGAACTCGGCGATGGCCTGGGATCGGTCGATGGCCGCCACCTTGCCTTCGTAGTCGCTGTTGCGCAGCTGGCTCTCGGTCACGTCGCTGGCGAACTTGACCACCTTGTAAGGCTTGCCCTCGGCGTCGAGGATGGGATTGTAGGTCGCCTGGATCCATACCTGGTGGCCGTCGCTGGCGCGTCTCTTGTACAGGCCGGCATCGAAGTCGCCCCGACCGAGTTTTTCCCAGAACAGGCGATAGCCCGGCGAACGGGCATGCTCGGGTTCGCAGAAGATCCGGTGATGCTTGCCACGTACCTCGTCCAGGCTGTAACCCAGGGCGGACAGGAAGTTTTCGTTGGCGGAGAGGATGTTGCCGTGCAGATCGAATTCGATCACCGCCTGGGCGCGGTCGATGGCGGCCATCTTGCCTTCGAATTCGGCAGCCTGCAGTTGCGCGTCTGTGACATCAGTGGCGAACTTCACCACCTTGTAGGGACGACCGTCGCTGTCGAGGATGGGATTGTAGGTGGCCTGGATCCAGATCGGCCGGCCATCCCGGCGGATGCGCTTGTAGACCCCAGTATCGAAGAGACCCTGCCCCAGGCGATTCCACAGCAGCGCGTATTCTGGCGAACGGGCATAGTCGGCCGGGCACATCAGGCTGTGATGGCGGCCGCGCAACTCCTCCAGCGCATAGCCGGTCATGCCGAGGAAATTGTCGTTGGCCCAGAGCACATTGCCCTGCAGGTCGAATTCGATCACCGCCTGAGAGCGGTGAATGGCAGCGATCTTGCCCTCGTACTCCACCGCCTGCAGGCGACTCTCGGTAATGTCGGTGGCGAACTTGATGATACGCTGCGGTCGTCCCTCGGCATCCAGCAGCGGATTGTAGGTCGCGCGGATCCACCTCAAGCTGCCATCCTTGTGCTGGCGCCGATAGACGCCGCTGTGGAACTCGCCGCGCCCCAGGGTCTGCCAGAACTGCTGATAATCCTCGCTCTCCACCACCCCTGGCGGGCAGAACAGACGATGATGCCGGCCGCTGACTTCCTCCAGGCGATAACCGAAGGCCTGCAGGAAGTTGTCATTGGCGTGCAGCACCGTGCCTTGCAGATCGAATTCGATCACTGCCAGGGAACGGTCCAGCGCCTGACGCAAGGCATGATAGGCGGAGGTATCGTCGACAGTGACAGATTCGGAAAACATGGGCAGCTCCAGGAAGGGGACTCGACAATCAGGCTATCGGCAATCGCGATAACAAATTGAACGCTGCCTATCCTAGAACTGTTTTCCGCTGGTGGAATCGCCAATGGTCGTCCGACGAACGACCCCCATGCTGGCCAGACGCCTTCAGACCACCAGCTTAGTGCCTATGACCAATAGCATGACCGCCAGACAGGGCCGCAGCACGCCATCCGGTACCCGCCCCGACAGGTGACTGCCCAGGAAGATGCCTGGCAGTGAGCCCAACAGCAGAAAGCCCAGCACATGCCAGTCCAGATTGCCCAGGCCGGCATGCCCAAGTCCCGCCACCAGGGTCAGGGGCACCGCATGGGCGATCTCGGTGCCGACCAGGCGCCGAGTCGCCATCAGCGGATAGAGCAGGAACAGCGCCACCGTGCCCAGGGCGCCGGCGCCGATGGAGGTCAGGGTCACCATGAAGCCCAGCACCGCACCGGTCAGCACCGTGAGGGCATTGAGACGCCCCGCACTCAGGTGAAATCGGTCGCCGGCGTGTCGGCTGGCGAAGGCGAAAATCTGTTGCTTGAACAGGATGGCCAGGGCGGTCAGCAGCAGCACGATACCGAGGGCATGCTTGATGAGCGCATTGGTGGCGTGTTGGTCACCCGGGAGCAAAGCCAGCGCGAGGAGTGTGAGAGCCGCGGCGGGTACGCTGCCAGCGGCCAGCCAGCCGGTCACCGTCCAATCGATGTTGCGATTACGTTGATGGACGAAGACGCCGCCCGCCTTGGTGATGGCGGCATAGAGCAGATCGGTGCCCACGGCCGCGGCCGGGTTGATGCCGAACCAGAGCAGAATGGGCGTCATTAGGGACCCACCGCCTACCCCTGTCATACCCACGATGAAACCTACCACCAGCCCCGCGATCACGAAGCCCATTGCCCCAACTTCCATTACAGCCCCAATTGCCGTTGTCGGCTCATCTTGCGGCCGCACAGGATAACCACTCAGGTTATGCCGGGGTATATTGAAAGAGTCTTTGCTTATAACAGCTGGAACTATGAATCAGCCGTCATCGTGGGCGACGGGCGTCCAGATAGGCCAGGACTTCCTCATCGCCATAGCCCGCACGTCGCGCATGGGCCTCAATGGCCGCGCGGCAAGCGGGATCGGTGATGGTCGCCGGCATTGAGGCGCCGCAGGGCGCCAGGGCGGCCTGGGCCAGGAAGCTGTCCAGATCCTGCTTGTGTTCGTCAGCGACGGCGTGGGTGCCCGTGGTGGGCGCATGCGCTGCGACTGGCGGCGTGGTAGTCGCCACGACGGCGGGCTCGCTGGCTGTCGAATCGCCTTTGTGCGTGGTCGCCACCGCAGCCACCACCAGCAGGCCAAAGCCTGCCGTCAACACCAGCAACTTGCGTGTCGAACTTCCGCTCATGATCTCTTCTTCCCTCTAAAAAGCTTACCGTCCTGGACCTGAAAGCGACCTGGGCCGCCTAACGTCCGACTTTTGACCAATCGAATTGGACAATATTTTTCCAGCTTGTGTTCAGCCCAAGGTGGGTCATGCCACACTCGGCGGCATCAGGAGACAGGAGCGGCTCATGCAGCAGAAGGATTTCGTCGGCCCCCGTTTGCGCCAGCTCAGCGCCGATCTCTCGCTCGCCGATCGACTGGCCGAGAGCGCTCAAATCGATCTCAACGCCGATCTCAAGCGCCGGGTCCGGGATGACCTCGAACGGGCGCTGCGGGAGATCGGGCAGCTCAGCGAAGAGCAGACCCTCTGGCTGAACTGGGCGAACACCTAATCCAGGCACGCCCAACGTCGTCGCGCTGTAACGCGCGACTGCTATTTGTAGCGGCATCCACCCTCTGGAGCCGAGCATGAAAGCGGAATACGAAATCAGTGACGACATCGCCCAGTTCGTCGGCGGCGCCTTGATCAGCCTGGTATTGCTCAGTGGCGGAGCCATCGGCGGCGCCTGCTTCCTGCTGGCCGAGACGCTTGGTTGACCGCCCGCCGCCTGCCCCCTAGCTAGCGTCAGGGCTGCGCAGCCATTCTTGAGCGAATGCCTGGCCGCCTACCCGGCTGACATCCATTGATTCATAGGCAACTTGCATTGCGCTGAGGGCGCATTACTCTTGAAAGGTGACAGTAACAATTAGCGCACGCAGTTAAGAGGTCGGATCATGCGAACCCAACTGACCCGCTCGATCACCCTGTTCGACGCCCCTCGCCCCCAGGCGCAAGCCAAAGATGAGTCGGCGGTGCCCGCCGATAACGGTTTTACCGGTCGCACCAACCAGCGGTGGACGGCAACCTTTCTCTGCGGCACCGCCCTGGCGTTCGTCTTCTGCGCGCCACTGTTCCGGCATCTACACTAGCTCTGCTGGCCGATAGCAGCTATTCGGGAACGGTGCGCAACCATGGAGTTCCAGCTGCTAGCTGAATCGCGGGCACAAAAAAACCGGCGCTGGGCCGGTCTCTTGCTGTGCATCTTGAATGGTGCGGACGGAGAGACTCGAACTCTCACACCTTGCGGCGCCAGAACCTAAATCTGGTGTGTCTACCAATTCCACCACGTCCGCGAGACGCTTGAAAGACGAACGCCAGACACGAGGTCTGGCGTTCGCTGAATATGGGGTGGACGATGGGAATCGAACCCACGACACCAGGAGCCACAATCCTGTGCTCTACCAACTGAGCTACGCCCACCATATCTTACCTGCTTGCCGTCGCCGAACCGCCAATGGCGCGCCCGGCAGGACTCGAACCTGCGACCATCCGCTTAGAAGGCGGATGCTCTATCCAGCTGAGCTACGGGCGCCTGTTACGGCAGCTGCCCTAGCAGAGACTTCCTTGGTGAGAAGTCTCTTGCCTGGCCCTTGTCAGTGACTTGGGCTGTGCTCGGCAAGCGGGGCGAATGTTATAAAGCTCCCGCAGGTCCGTCAACTAATTTTTTAAAAATTTTTAAGCAGAAAGAATGAGTTAGCCGCCACAGAGGCTTCTCTGTTGCCAGCAGGCCCGTCCATGCGAAAATAGCCGACCCTTTTCCGTCACCACCAGAAATCGCCCATGACCGCCCAACTGATCGACGGCAAGTCCATTGCCGCCCGCCTGCGCCAGGATATTGCCCAGCGAGTCTCTCAACGTCGTAGCGCCGGCCTGCGCGCCCCTGGCCTCGCCGTCATCCTGGTCGGCACCGATCCCGCCTCGCGCGTCTATGTGGCGCACAAGCGCAAGGATTGCGAAGAGGTCGGTTTCGACTCCTATGCCCATGACCTGCCGGCCAGCACCACCCAGGCCGAGCTGGAAGCCCTGATCGACCGGCTCAACGACGACACCAGCGTCGACGGCATCCTGCTGCAGCTGCCCCTTCCCGCGCACCTGGATGCTACCCAGCTGCTGGAGCGCATCCGTACCGACAAGGACGTGGACGGCTTCCACCCCTACAACCTGGGCCGGCTGGCGCAGCGCAACCCCCAGCTGCGCCCCTGTACGCCCAAGGGCATCATGACCCTGCTGCACAGCACCGGCGTCGACCTCTATGGTCTGGATGCGGTGGTGGTCGGCGCCTCCAACATCGTCGGCCGTCCCATGGCGCTGGAATTGCTATTGGCCGGCTGCACCGCCACCGTGACCCACAGATTCACCCGCTCCCTCGAACACCATGTCAGCCAGGCCGATCTGGTGGTGGTGGCCGTGGGCAAGCCTGGACTGGTCAAGGGTGAATGGATCAAGCCCGGCGCCATCGTCATCGACGTCGGCATCAATCGCCAGGCCGATGGCCGCCTGGTCGGCGACGTGGAATACGAAAGCGCCTGCGAACGCGCCAGCTGGATCACCCCGGTTCCGGGCGGCGTAGGCCCCATGACGCGGGCCTGCCTGCTGGAAAATACCCTGTACGCAGCCGAGCAGCTGCACAGCTAGCAAAACGGGCCCCGCGGGGCCCGTTCTTCATTCGGCCAGGCTTCAGGGCAGCCAGGACTTCACGCGATCCGGATGGGCCGCGATCCAGGCCTTGGCGGCCTCTTCCGGCTTCTTGCCCTCTTCCACGGCCAGCATCACCTCGTTGACCTCACCGGGTTGCCAGGCGAACTTCTTCAGGAAATCCCAGACCGGCTTGGCCTTGGCTTCCAGGGCCGGGTTGGCCACGGTGTCCACGTGCTCGGAACCGCCGAACACACCCTTGGGATCTTCGAGGAACTTGAGTTTCCACTTGGCGAACATCCAGTGCGGCACCCAGCCCGTCACCACGACGGCCTTCTGGTCCTTTTCGGCGCGGGTCAGCTCGGCGATCATGCCGCTACCCGAACTGGCCACCAGCTTGTAATCCAGACCGTAGTCCTTGATCGCCTGATCGGCCTTGAGCATGACCCCGGCACCAGCGTCGATGCCGACGATACGGCCACCGAAGTCGGCCTTCTGCGCCTGCAGATCGGCGATGCTGTTGGCCTTGACGTATTCCGGCACGATCAGACCGATCTTGGCGTCGGGTGTATTGACGTTCAGATTGACCACCTGGTCCTTCATCTTGTCGTAATAGGCACCATGGGTGACCGGCAGCCAGGCGGACAACATGGCATCGAGTTTGCCGCGCGCGACGCCCTGCCACATGATGCCGGCGGCGACCGGCATGAGCTTGACCTCGTAGCCCAGATTCTGGCGGATCACTTCAGCTGCGGTGTGGGTCGTGGCCACGCTATCGGCCCAGCCATCGACATAGCCGATGGTGATTTCTGGCTTGGCCGCCTGAGCCAGGCTCATGGCCGAGGTCAGCGCGACACCGAGTCCTATTCCCAACAGTTTCTTCACCATGCTCATGCAGCAGTCCTCTCGCTATGGAAGTCGGGCGGTTGCCCCACCCCCATCATTCGGGCAATGCAAGATGGCCACTACCGCCTGGACGACGCATAACGACCGGTTAGCGACAGGAGCTGCACTTTCCGCGACATCCGATGTCGCTTGACGCAGCCCGTCGACCGCTCTGTAATCGACGCCTCGCAGAAACCTGCGGCTGCCGATGCAACCTATTGGCGGACCGTTGTCTTACCTACGCTCTCAAGCCCTCTGAAAGGACTCTGTCCATGCGTCTTCCGTTGCGCGTCGCCGCCCTGCTGGGCGCGCTGTTTTCCGGCCTCTGGGGTACCGCGCACGCGGCCGCCGAAGTGGATGCCGCCACCTATGGCTATCCACTGGTCAATCCTTTCGAAGCCACCATCGTCACCACCCCGGAAAAATTCCGGCCCGAGCTGCCGCCCGAAAGCACCATCGACCAGGACGACTACAGCCTCAACCTGCGTCCCGAGCGGGAGTATCAGCTGCCCGGCAACTTCTGGCCGGTGAAGAAATTCCATTACCGGCTCGCGCGGCAGGACCATCCGGCACCGCTGATCTTCCTGATCGCTGGCACCGGGGCCAACTACTCCTCCAGCACCCAGGAATACCTGAAGCGGCTGTATTACGCGGCCGGCTACCACGTGGTGCAGCTGTCGTCGCCCACCAGCTGGGACTTCATGGTGTCGGTATCGCGCACCGCCACGCCGGGCTACACGCCGCACGATGCCGAGGATCTCTATCGCGCCATGCAGGCGGTGCGCGCCCAGCATCCCAAGCTGCCGGTCACCGACTATTACCTGACCGGCTACAGCCTGGGCGGCCTGGATGCCGCCTTCGTCTCCTATCTCGACGAGACCCAGCGCAGCTTCAACTTCAAGAAGGTGCTGATGGTGAATCCGCCGGTCAACCTGCTGACCTCGGTACGCAACCTGGATCGCCTGGTACAGACCGAGGTGAAGGGCGTTACCAACAACCGCACCTTCTATGAGCTGATCCTGTCCAAGCTGACCCGCTACTTCCAGGAGAAGGGCTACGTCGACTTCAACGATGCCGTGGTCCGCGACTTCCAGCGCTCGCCGGAGCGACTGAGCAACGAAGAGCTGGCCATGCTGATCGGCTCGTCCTTCCGTTTCTCCGCGGCGGACATCGCCTTCACCTCCGACCTGATCAACCGGCGCGGCCTGATCACCCCGCCGACCTACCCGATCAGCGAGGGCACCAGCCTGACGCGCTTCTTCGCCCGTTCGCTGCAGTGCGACTTCGACTGCTACATGACCGAGCAGGTCATGCCGTTCTGGCAAAAGAACTTCAAGGGGCAGAACCTCGACGATCTGGCGCGCAAATCCAGCCTCACGGCGCTGGAAGACTATCTGAAGAGCAGCTCCAAGATCGGCGTCATGCACAATGCCGACGACATCATCCTCGGCCCGGGCGACCTTGGCTTCCTGCGCAAGACCTTTGGCGATCGCTTGACCGTCTACCCCCACGGCGGCCATTGCGGCAATCTCAACTACCGCGTCAACGCGAACGCCATGCTGGAGTTCTTCGCCCGTGGTTAAGTCCCTGCTCGCTCTCCTCCTGATGGCCAGTGCCTCGGTATTCGCTGCCGAATCGAGCCCGCCGCCCTCCTCCACTCTGACCATCGGCTCGGACACCATGCCGGCCGCCCCCGTGGGCGCCGACGGTTTCAGCAATCCGCTGTCGACCCTGAAGTACAACCCGGGGCTGGATCAGCGCGAATTCGAACGGGCCTCCCTGGTCGCACTGGACGTCTACGATCCTTTCGAATCCTGGAATCGTCACGTCTACCACTTCAACTATCGGCTGGACGAGTGGGTCCTGCTGCCGGTGGTCAACGGCTATCGCTGGATCACCCCGCGCTTCGTGCGTTCGGGCGTGAGCAACTTCTTCAGCAATTTGGGCGACGTCAACAACCTGCTCAACAGCGTGCTGCAGTTCAAGGGCCGTCGCGCCCTGGACACCACCGGCCGGCTGCTGCTCAACACCACCGTCGGGGTGTTCGGCCTGTGGGATCCAGCGACCCGGGTGGGGCTGATCAAGCAGCCGGAAGACTTCGGCCAGACCCTCGGCTTCTATGGCGTGGGCGATGGTCCTTTCCTGATGCTGCCGATCCTCGGCCCGTCCAACCTGCGCGACACCGGCGGCTTGGCGGTGGATTTCGCCGCCGAGGCGCAGATCAACTTCCTCAACGTCAGCGACGAAAGCGGTCGCCACCCGGAGATCATGGTGCTGCGCGGCATCAACCTCAGGTACGTGACCGACATGAGATACGGCCAGCTCAATTCGCCCTTCGAGTACGAGAAGATCCGCTATTTCTACACCAAGGCGCGGGAACTGCAGATCGCCGAATAAGGCCTAGGCGCTGGCGAGAAAGGCCCGCAGCTCCGGCAGGCGGGCCTGCGCATCGGCCCGCCCCAGCGCCATCAGCTCCTGGCAGTAGGGGGCCTCGAACAGCAGATAGCTGAGCAGGGCGCTGCCCGAAGGCCGATTCACCCCAACCCCTCGCAGCAACTGCCGCAACGCCGGCGGCAGGCGCTTGCGGTGCCGGGTGGCGATGTCGCTCAGTGGCTGGCTGGGCGAGATCACCAGCATCTCCACCGGTCGGCACAGGCGGCCACTGACCGGATCCCCCGCCGGCAGCGCATTGCTCAGCAGGTTGAGGCGGCGCAGGGTTTCGGTATCGCTGTCCAGGGCATCGACAAAGGTGCTGTTGAGCAGGTGGCCGCCGATCTGCGCCACGGTTGGCGGCCGGCCCTGCACGCCATGCTCCTGGCCACCCGGCGCGCCCAGCCCTATCACCAGGATGCGATCCGCGCCCAGATGCAGCGCCGGACTGATGGGCGCCGTCTGCCGGACCGAGCCATCGCCCAGGAACTCACGCCCCACCTTCACCGGCGGAAAGAACAGCGGAATGGCCGTGCTGGCCAGCAGGTGGTCGACCGCCAGCCGCGCCGGCACCCCGACGCGCCGATGGCGGAACCAGGGATCGAGGACGCCCTGACTCTGGTAGAAGGTCATCGCCTGTCCCGAGGCATAGCCGAAGGCGGTCACCGCCACCGCTCGCAGCGCGCGCTGGCGCAAGGCCGCGGTGATGCCGGAGAAATCCAGCTCGCGGCTGAGCAGCGCCCGCAGGGGCGCGTTGTCGAGCAGCGCCAGCGGTTCCTGCCGCCAGGCACCGAACAGGGTCTGCAAGCCGAAGCGCGCCGCCTGGCGGGTCACCCCGCCCCAATCGCTGCGATAGATCATCGCGGTTTCCAGGCCCGACCAGACCGCGGCCAAGCGCTCCACCGCGCGACCGAAATCCAGGGCGCCGCAGCCCAGCACCGCCGCGTTGAGGGCACCGGCCGAGGTGCCGACCAGAATGGGAAAGGGATTCTCGGAGCGCACCGCCAGGGTATCCGCCACCACCTGCAGCACCCCGACCTGATAGGCGGCCCGCGCGCCACCGCCGGCCAGAATCAGCCCCGTGCGCCGCTCGGCGGCCAGGCTCATCTAGCGCCTCTTCTTCGGATACAGCTTGGGCTCGCCAGGCGGGCGGGTCTTGAACCGCCGGTGGGCCCAGAGGTATTGCTCGGGCAGCCGGCTGACGCAGCGTTCCACCCACCGATTGATGCGCAGGCAGTCGGCCTCCTCGCTCTCGCCAGGGAAATCGGCCAGGGGCGGATGGATGACCAGGCGGTAACCCGATCCATCCGCCAGACGCTCCTGGGTGAAGGGCAGCACCCGGGCCCGGCCCAGGCGGGCGAACTTGGTGGTGGCGGTAACGGTAGCGGCCGGAATGCCGAACAGTGGCACGAACAGGCTCTGCTTGGCGCCGTAGTCCTGGTCGGGCGCGTACCAGATGGCGCGACCGGCCCGCAGCACCTTGAGCATGGCGCGCACGTCCTCGCGCTCGATGGCGGTGGCGTCCAGGTTGTGGCGCTCGCGACCGCTACGCTGGATGAAGTCGAACAGCGGATTCTTGTGCTGGCGGTACATGCCATCGATGGTATGCCGCTGACCGAGCAGCGCCGCGCCGATTTCCAGGGTGGTGAAATGCAGCGCCATGAGGATCACGCCCTGCCCGTCGCGCTGAGCGGCCTGCAGATGTTCGAGGCCTTCGATATGGGCCAGCCGGGCCAGGCGCCGGCGCGGCCACCACCAGCTCATGGCCATTTCCAGCAGGGCCATGGCGCTGCTGGCGAAGTTGCGCCGCAACAGCCGATCGCGCGCCCGCTCGTCGAGCTGGGGAAAACAGAGCTCCAGATTGCGGCGAGCGATGGCCCGGCGCTGGCGGGCGACGTGGTAGAAGATCCAACCGAGGCCCTGGGCGAGACGCAGCAGCACGCCATAGGGCAGTTGCACCAGCAGCCAGAGCAGGCCAAGCCCCAGCCAGAGCGGCCAGTACCGTGGATTGAGAAAGGCGAGGCGGAAAGACGGCCGCTCCATCGGAACTCCTGCATGAAAAAGTCGCGCCATTCTACAGGCCTCGCGCAGATTTCCCGTAGCCTTCACAGTCACGGCCCCCCACACCCGGTGAGGGTTGCGGCACGCGGGGCATCCCGCTATAAGTCCCGCCATCCAAGCACAAGTACCCACCATGACCGCAGCCGATCCTTCCGAAAGCGACTCCGTCTTCCAGCTCAAGGGCAACATGCTCGCCGTGACCGTACTGGAGCTTCTCCGCAACGACCTGGGGCGCCTGGACCGGCAACTGGCCCAGAAGGTCGCCCAGGCGCCCAATTTCTTCCAGGAAACGCCGTTGGTGCTGGGCCTGGACAAACTCGCCGAGGACGCCGGCCCGCTCGACCTGGGCGCCCTCCTCGATCTCTGCCGTCGCCACGGCCTGCGTACCCTGGCGCTGCGCGCCAGTCGCAGCGGGGATCTGGCCGCCGCCAACGACTACGACCTGCCGATCCTGCCGCCCAGCTCCGGCGGTCGTGAGCGCCAGGTCGACCCACGTGACCGCGAACCGGTCAAGCCAGCCGAACCTGTCGTACCGCCCGCCCCGGCGATCAATCCGACCAAGATCATCACCGCGCCGGTGCGCGGTGGGGTGCAGCTCTATGCCCCGGCCGGAGACCTGGTGGTACTGGCGCCGGTCAGCCCGGGCGCCGAGTTGCTCGCCGACGGCAACATCCACGTCTACGGCCCCATGCGTGGCCGAGCATTGGCGGGCGTAAAAGGTGATACTAAAGCGCGGATTTTCTGCCAGCAGCTGACCGCGGAACTGCTCTCCATCGCCGGCCAGTACAAGGTCGCCGAAGACCTGCGACGCCATCCGCAATGGGGCAATCCGGTACAGGTCGCTTTGGTGGGAGATGTGTTGAACATCACCCGCCTTTAACGGATAATTTCGCGAATTTTTCGCAATTGGCGCCTAAACCGCCAAGGGCAATACGAAGCGCGACACTGCCTGCAATCTCGTCACCGAGGGCACCGAGTCGCTTCAGTTATTACTTTCGATCAAGGTGAATCAGTTTGGCCAAAGTACTCGTAGTCACCTCCGGCAAGGGCGGCGTCGGCAAGACCACCAGCAGCGCTGCCATCGGTACCGGTCTCGCTCTGCGCGGCCACAAGACCGTCATCGTCGACTTCGACGTTGGCCTGCGTAACCTCGACCTGATCATGGGTTGCGAGCGCCGGGTGGTGTATGACTTCGTCAACGTGATCAACAACGAAGCCACCCTGAGCCAGGCCCTGATCAAGGACAAGCGCCTCGAAAACCTGTTCGTGCTGGCTGCCAGCCAGACCCGCGACAAGGACGCCCTGACCCAGGACGGCGTCGAGCGCGTGATCAACGAACTCAAGCAGACCTTCGACTTCATCGTCTGCGACTCTCCCGCAGGGATCGAGAAGGGTGCCCACCTGGCGATGTACTTCGCCGACGAGGCCATCGTGGTCACCAACCCCGAGGTCTCCTCGGTGCGTGACTCCGACCGCATGCTCGGCCTGCTGGCCAGCAAATCGCGCCGCGCCGAAAAGGGCGAAGAAGCCATCAAGGAGCACCTGCTGCTGACCCGCTACAACCCCGAGCGTGTCACCAAGGGCGAGATGCTTGGCGTCGAGGACGTGGAAGAGATCCTGTCCATTCGCCTGCTCGGCGTGATCCCCGAATCCCAGGCGGTGCTCAAGGCCTCGAACCAGGGCATTCCGGTGATTCTCGACGAACAGAGCGACGCCGGTCAGGCTTACAGTGATACCGTGGAGCGACTGCTCGGCAAGGAAGTGGCCTATCGCTTCCTCGACGTGAAGAAGAAAGGCTTCCTGCAACGTCTGTTCGGGGGTGGTGCCGAATGAACATCTTCGACTTCTTTCGCGACCGGAAGAAGCAGAACAGCGCTTCGATAGCCAAGGAACGGCTACAGATCATCGTGGCCCACGAGCGTGGTCGCCACGAGCAGCCGGACTATCTGCCGCAGCTGCAGAAGGACCTGCTGGAAGTGATCCGCAAGTACGTGCCGATCGAGCAGGACCAGATCCAGGTAGAGCTGGAAAACCAGGGCAGCTGCTCCATCCTCGAACTCAACATCACCCTGCCCGACCGCTAACGCGAACCAGGCAGGACAGCGGCGGCCCCAGGGCCGCCGTTGGCGTTTAAGCCCTGTCGAATTTCCGGGCACCTGCCAAGCGGACGCCAGGATTCGAAACCATGGCCTCTAGGAATCCCATGCCTCTCTCCAACATCCGCATCATTCACCAGGACGACGCCCTGCTGGTGGTCGACAAGCCCACCCTGCTGCTGTCGGTCCCCGGTCGCGCCGAAGACAACCGCGATTGCCTGGTGACCCGCCTGCAGGACAACGGCTATCCAGAGGCCCGCATCGTCCATCGACTGGACTGGGAGACCTCCGGGGTCATCGTGCTGGCGCGGGATGCCGACAGCCATCGCGAGCTGTCGCGACAGTTCCATGATCGGGAAACGGAAAAAGCCTACACCGCGCTCTGCTGGGGCGAGCCGGAGGCCAACAGTGGCCGCATCGAATTGCCGCTGCGCTACGACCCGCCGACCAAGCCGCGCCATGTTGTGGATCACGAACTGGGCCGCCATGCCCTGACCTTCTGGCAGCTGCTGGAGCGCCACGGCCACTACAGCCGGGTGGAACTCACCCCCATCACCGGACGGTCGCATCAGCTGCGGGTCCATATGCTAAGCATCGGTCATCCGCTGCTGGGCGATCAACTCTATGCCGAGGGCGAGGCCCTGGCGGCCCAGCCGCGGCTCTGCCTGCACGCGCGCCTGCTGACGCTGACCCATCCCCTCTCGGGCGAGCGCATGAGCTTTACCAGTCCCGCGCCTTTCTGACCGTCGGTGCTGGCATACTGAGGCGCTCAGCCAAAGGAGTGCCTCTTGTCCTCCTGGACCTCCTACTACGCCGCCACCGCCCAGGGTGCCCCGCGCGACACCCTGCTGCAGGCGCTCGCCTGCTGGTCGAGTCCGCCAGGATTGGCGCTGGATCTGGGCTGTGGCACCGGACGCGATACCCTCGTCTTGCTGGAACGCGGCTGGCAGGTGCTGGCGGTGGATGCCGAGGCCGAAGCCCTGAGCGGATTGCGCCAGCGCGTGCCGGTCCTGCTGCAGGCCCGTCTGGAGACCCGCCAAGAGCGCTTCGAGACGGCCAAAATTCCCCGCTGCGACCTCGTCAATTCCAGCTTCGCCCTGCCCTTTTGCGAACCGGCGCGTTTTCCCGCGCTCTGGACCAGGATCACCGCGGCCGTGCGCCCGGGTGGTCTGTTCTGCGGCCAGCTCTTCGGCGAGCGGGACAGCTGGGCCAGCAGGGGCGTGACGGTCGTCGCCGCCGCTGCCCTGGAGCAGCTGCTCCAGGACTGGCAAGTCCTCCAGCATGTCGAGGAGGAAGAGGACGGCCACACCGCGGTCGGACGGTCGAAGCACTGGCACATCCACCACCTGGTGCTGCAGCGCCGTTGAGCCTGGGCGCTACGCTCGACTCCCCTTGGTCCAGAACCTAGACTGGACGCCTTGTCGTCCGGAGTCGTCCATGCGTACCGATCAGATCCAAGGCCTCATCGATTTCCTCTCCACTTCGCCCACGCCCTTCCACGCCACCGCGGCCCTCGCCCGCCGTCTCGAAGCCGCCGGCTACCAGCGCCTGGACGAACGCGAAAGCTGGTCCGTGCAGCCGGGTGGCCGCTACTACGTCACCCGCAACGATTCCTCGCTGATTGCCGTGCGCCTGGGCGCCCAGCCGCTGGAGCGTGGCCTGCGCCTGGTCGGCGCCCATACCGACAGCCCCTGCCTCAAGGTCAAGCCGCAGCCGGAGCTGCAGCGGCAGGGCTTCTGGCAACTGGGCGTCGAGGTCTACGGCGGCATGCTCATGGCGCCCTGGTTCGACCGCGACCTGTCCCTGGCGGGCCGGGTGACCTATCGCGCCGCGGGCCGGGTGCAGAGTCGGCTGATCGACTTCCGCAAGCCGCTGGCGATCATCCCCAACCTGGCCATCCACCTCAATCGCGAAGCCAACCAGGGCTGGGCCATCAATGCCCAGAACGAGCTGCCGCCGATCCTGGCCCAGGTGCCTGCCGGCGAGCGGCGCGACTTCCGCGCCCTGCTGGCCGCGCGCCTGCACCAGGAACACGGCATAGACCAAGCCGAGGTGCTGGATTTCGAACTGAGCTTCTATGATGTCCAGCCCGCCGCCCTGATCGGGCTGGACGATGACTTCATCGCCGCCGCTCGCCTGGACAACCTGCTGTCCTGCCATGCGGGTCTGGAAGCCCTGCTGGCCGCCGAGGGCGACGAGAACGCCGTGCTGGTCTGCACCGATCACGAGGAAGTGGGCTCCACCTCCTGCTGCGGCGCCGATGGTCCCTTCCTCGAACAGGTGCTGCAACGCCTGCTGCCCGCCGGGGATGCCTTTACCCGCACCCTGCAACGTTCGCTGCTGATCTCGGCCGACAACGCCCATGGCGTGCACCCCAACTATGCCGACAAGCACGATGGCAACCACGGCCCGAAACTGAACGGCGGCCCGGTGATCAAGGTGAACGCCAACCAGCGCTATGCCACCAGCAGCGAAACCGCGGCCTTCTTCCGCGACCTCTGCCAACGCGAAGCGGTGCCGGTGCAAAGCTTCGTGGTACGCAGCGACATGGGGTGCGGCTCCACCATCGGCCCCATCACCGCCGGTCAGCTGGGAGTGCGCACCGTGGACATCGGCCTGCCCACCTTCGCCATGCATTCCATCCGCGAATTGGCCGGCAGCCACGACCTCGGCCATCTGATCAAGGTGCTGACGGCCTTCTATGCGAGCAGCGAACTGCCGCTCTGAAGCCAGCCTAGTCCGGTACTTCGACCCTGACCTGGATGGCGTCGTGCCGCCAGAATTCCAGGTCGCAATCGATCAGTCGCCCCTGCTGGTCGTGGTTGATGCGGGTGATGTGCAGCGCCGGACTACCCTGCGCCACTCGCAGGGCCTGGGCAGCCTCCGGCAACAAGGCGGTCGGCAGAATTTCGAAGCGCACCTCGCCGTAGCGGATGTCGTAGCGGTCGCGATACAGCTCGGTGAGGGAACGCTGCAGGTCGTGCTCCAGCAAGCCCGGGAAGTAGGCCGCATTGAGGTAGTGCTCGACATAGAGCACCAGCCGGCCGTCCACGCGGCGCACCCGGCGGATCTGATAGACGCTGGACAACGCCGGTAACTCCAGCAGGCGACATATCTCCGCGGACGCCAGCATCTGCCGCGCCGCCAACACCTCGGTGGCCGGTCGACGACCCTGGGCTTCCACCATGGCGTGGAAATGGGTGCGGGCCAGGGGGTTGTAGGCCAGGCGTGGCGGCGCAACGAACCAGCCGCGCCGCTCTTCGCGATAGATCAGGCCCAGGGCTTCCAGTTGCAACAGGGCCTCACGCAGGGTGATGCGGGTGGTGGCGAACAGCTCGCTCAGCTGGCGCTCGGACGGCAAGCGCTCCATCGCCAGCAGCAGGCCATGGGCGATCTGCTCCTGCAGCGCCTGGCGGATGGCGCTGGCGCCCGGCGCACCTCTTTGGACTAGACCAGCTTCGGATTGGTGCACCCGGAACGCCTCGACTAGGGTTTGCTGGGAGACTAGGGCGGCCAGATGACCGCTTGGTGACGACTGCAGCGCCGGTGCCAGCGGTGGAACGGGGCGAACTGCCATCAAATCGTCATACCTCGCTCCTAGATTGGCCGGTGTCTTGCTGACCTAGACCAAGCCCTAACACCTGGAGCGCCCGTATGACCCGTCTGCTTGCTTCCTTGTTGGCCACTGCCGTTGCGGTACAGGCCGGTACCGCCTTCGCCGATACCGTCGATCTCAAAGCCCTCGAAGCCGCCGCCCGCAAGGAAGGCCAGGTGAACAGCGTCGGCATGCCCGATACCTGGGCGAACTGGAAAGGCACCTGGCAGGACCTGGAGCAGAAGTACGGCCTCAAGCACCAGGACACCGACATGAGCTCCGCCCAGGAGATCGCCAAATTCGCCGCCGAAGGCGAAAACGCCTCCGCCGACATTGGTGACGTCGGTGCCTCCTTCGGCCCCATCGCCGTGCAGAAGGGCGTTACCCAGCCCTACAAGCCGAGCACCTGGGACCAGGTGCCGAGCTGGGCCAAGGACAGCGACGGGCACTGGGCGCTGGCCTACACCGGCACCATCGCCTTCATCGTCAACAAGCAGACCGTTAAGGACGTGCCCCACTCCTGGGCCGACCTGCTCAAGGGCACCTACAAGGTCACCATCGGTGACGTCAGTGCCGCCTCCCAGGCGGTGAGCGGCGTGCTGGCCGCGGCCTACGCCAACGGCGGCGACGAGAAGAACATCAAGCCGGCGCTGGATTTCTTCGCCAAGCTGGCCAAGCAGGGCCGCCTGTCCTTCACCAACCCGGTAGTGGCCAACCTCGAGAAAGGCGAGGTAGAGGTGGGCGTGGTCTGGGACTTCAATGCCCTGAACTACCGCGACCAGATCGACCGCTCGCGCTTCGAGGTGCTGATCCCTTCCGACGGCTCGGTGACCTCCGGCTACACCACCATCATCAACAAGTACGCCAAGCACCCCAATGCCGCCAAGCTGGCTCGTGAGTACATCTTCTCCGACGCGGGCCAGATCAACCTGGCCGAGGGCTATGCCCGGCCGATCCGCGCCGAGCACCTGACCCTGCCGGCGGACGTCCAGGCCAAGCTGCTGCCCCAGGCGCAATACGCCAAGGCGCGCCCCATCACCGACGCCAAGGCCTGGGAAGAGACTTCCAAGCGCCTGCCACGGCTCTGGCAGGAACACGTCCTGATCAACATGCAGCAGTGACGTCATGAAGGTCATCCTGGTCGTGCTGGACGGACTCGCCCTGAGGGTCGCCGAACACGGACTCGGCTTCCTTCAGGCGCTATGCCTGGCCGGCCGGGGTCGCCTCTACCGCCTGGAGTGCGAGTTGCCTTCGCTCTCCCGGCCGCTCTACGAATGCCTGCTCACCGGGGTGCCACCGGTGAGCAGCGGCATCGTCCACAACGGTGTCAATCGACTCTCGACCGAGACTAGCCTGTTCCATCTGGGGCGGGCCGCCGGTCTCACCACCGCGGCAGCCGCCTATCACTGGGTCAGCGAACTCTATAACCGCAGCCCCTTCGAGCAGGGCCGGGACAGGCACGTCAGCGACACCGGCCTGCCGATCCAGCACGGCCACTTCTACTACGCCGACCACTACCCGGATTCCCACCTGTTCGACGACGCCGAGCACCTGCGCCTCACCCATGCCCCGGACATCCTGCTGGTGCATCCGATGAACATCGACGACGCGGGCCACAAGCACGGTCTCTCCAGCCCCGAATACCGCAATGCCGCGCGCCGCGCCGATGGCCTGTTGTCACACTATCTGCCTACCTGGCTGGACGCCGGCTACCAGGTGCTGGTGACCGCCGATCACGGCATGAACGATGACCGTAGCCATGGCGGGACGCTGGCGGAAGAACGCGAGGTTCCGCTGTTCGTGTTCGGCGAAGGCTTCTCCCTGGGCGAGGCCACGCCGCGGCAGGTGGAGATCTGCGGAACGGTGTGCAGCCTGCTGGGGCTGGCCCACGACAAACCCTGGTGCCGGGAGCTGCTGGCATGAAGCGGCCCTGGCTCGCCCTGCTGCTGATCCTGCCTTTCCTGCTGGTGTTCGGCGCCTTCCAGCTGGCGCCCCTGACCTGGATCGCCTTCAACAGTTTCGACTCCAGCGAAAGCGGCTGGGGCCTGGGCAATTACGCCGAGATCCTCGGCTCGCCCTTCTACCTGCAGGCCATCCGCTTCTCCCTGGAGATCTCGCTCTGGTCCAGCGTCTGCGGCCTGCTCATCGCCCTGGTCGGTGCCTATTCGCTGACGCGGGTGGACTCGCGACTGCGCGGCTTCGTGGTGGCCTTCACCAACATGACCAGCAACTTCGCCGGGGTACCGCTGGCCTTCGCCTTCATCATCCTGCTCGGCATCAATGGCTGCCTGACCCTGGCGCTCAAGCAGCTGGGACTGATCGAGAGCTTCAACCTCTACACCAAGGGCGGCCTGATCCTCATCTACACCTACTTCCAGATCCCCCTGGGCGTATTGCTGCTGTTTCCGGCCTTCGAGGCCCTGAAGCAGGACTGGCGCGATGCGGCGGCACTGCTCGGCGCCGGCACCTGGCAATACTGGCGGCATATCGGCCTGCCGGTGCTCAGCCCGGCGCTAGTGGGCACCTTCATCATCCTGCTGGCCAACGCCCTGGGCGCCTACGCCACCGTCTACGCCCTCACCGTGGGCAACTTCAACGTGGTGCCGGTGCGCATCGCCGCCCTGGTCTCCGGCGACATCTATCTGGAGCCCAACCTGGCCGCCGCCCTGGCCATGCTGCTGGTGGCCTTCATGACCCTGATCACCCTCGTCCATCAGTGGCTGCTGCGGCGGAGTCGTCATGTCCAGAGCTGAGCATCTCTATCATCGCCTGGTGGTCTGGCTGCTGTTTCTGATCCTGTTCGCACCCCTGGCCGCGACCCTGGTCTATTCCCTCGCCACCCAGTGGTCGGCGACCCTGCTGCCGGCCGGCTTCACGTTCAAGTGGTACCTGCAACTGTGGAGCGATCCGCGCTTTCTCGCCGCCTTCGGCCGCTCCCTGGCGATCTGTTTCGGCGCCCTGGCGTTGTCCTGCGTGCTGATCCTGCCGGCCATGTTCGCCATCGCCTACCACTTCCCGCGGCTGGATGCATTGATGAATGTACTGATCCTCTTGCCCTTCGCGGTACCGCCGGTGGTCTCGGCCGTGGGTCTGCTGCAGCTCTATGCCGGCGGCCCACTGCCGCTGACCGGCACACCCTGGATTCTGGTGTTCTGCTACTTCACCATCGCCCTGCCCTTCATGTACCGGGCCATCAGCAACAACCTCCAGGCGCTCAACCTGCGTGACCTGATGGACGCCGCCCACCTGCTCGGCGCCAGCTCCTGGCGCGCCGCGCTGCTGGTGGTGCTGCCCAATCTGCGCACCGGGCTGATGGTGGCGCTGTTCCTGTCCTTTTCCTTTCTCATCGGCGAATTCGTCTTCGCCAACCTACTGGTGGGAACGCGCTACGAGACCCTGCAGATCTATCTCTACAACCTGCGCAACGGCAGCGGCCACCTGACCAGCGCCCTGGTCATTTCCTACTTCTTCGCGGTGCTGCTGATGACCTGGATCGCCAATCGCCTGAATCGGGAGCGGACATGAGCTATCTCGCGGTCAAGGGACTGCACAAGCGCTACGGCGCCAACACCCTGTTCACCGACATCGAATTCCACGCCGAACAAGGCGAACTGGTGACGCTGCTCGGCCCCTCGGGCTGCGGCAAGTCCACCCTGCTGCGCTGCCTGGCCGGCCTCACCGAGGTCGATCGCGGTGCCATCGTGCTGGCCGGCCAGGACATCACCAAGCTGCCGCCGCAACGCCGTGGTATCGCCATGGTGTTCCAGAGCTATGCCCTGTTCCCCAACATGACCGTGGCGCAGAACGTCGCCTTCGGCCTGCGCATGCAGCGGCTGGCGCGGGACGAAATCGGGCAGCGGGTGGGCGAGGCCCTGACCCTGGTTGAACTGCAGGGCTTCGCCGAGCGCTATCCGCATCAGCTCTCCGGTGGCCAGTGCCAGCGCGTGGCCCTGGCGCGCTCGCTGATCGTGCGGCCGCGCCTGCTGCTGCTCGACGAACCCCTCTCAGCGCTGGATGCCCGCATCCGTCGCCACCTGCGTGAACAGATCCGCGCCATCCAGCAGGAGCTGGGCCTGACCACGGTGTTCGTCACCCATGATCAGGAAGAAGCCCTGACCCTGTCCGATCGCATCGTGCTGATGCGCGAAGGACGCATCGTCCAGAGCGGCGATGCCGAGACGCTCTACACCGCGCCGGTGGATGCCTTCGCCGCCGGCTTCATCGGCAACTACAACCTGCTCAGCGCCGACCAGGCCAGCCGGCTGTTCGGCCAGACCTTTCAGGGGCAGGTGGCGATTCGCCCCGAGGCCATCCGCCTCGGCGTGGCGGGCGGCTTCAACGGACGCATCGTCGGCCACAGCCTGCTGGGTAACGTGATCCGCTACCGGATCGCCACCGAAGCCGGCGAACTCAATGTCGACGTTCTCAACCATGGCCCGACGGCCTTGCAGCCGAACGGCACAGCCGTCACCCTGGCCGTCGATTCCGACAGCCTGAGAGAAGTGGCATGACCCTGGCGATTTTCGATCTCGACGAAACCCTTATCGACGGTGACTGCTCCAGTCTCTGGAGCCAGCAGATGGGCGTCCTTGGCTGGGTCGACCGCGAGTCCTTCGTGCAGCGCGACAGCGAACTGATGGCGGCCTATGCCCAGGGCGAACTGGCCATGGAGGACTACATGGCCTTCCACCTCGAACCCCTGGTGGGCCGTACGCCCGAAGAGGTGGATTTCGAGGTCGGACCCTGGGTCGAGGACGTCATCGAACCGCTGATCTTCAGCGACGCCATGAAGTGCATCGCCGCCCACCGCGCCGCCGGCGACCGGGTGATCATCGTCTCGGCCTCCGGGGTGCACTTGGTGGAGCCCATCGCCGAACGACTCGGCGTGGAAGAGGTGCTGGCCATCGACCTGCAGGTCAGCCACGGCGTCTACAGCGGCCAGGTGGAGGGGGTCATGACCTTTCGCGAAGGCAAGCTCACCCGCCTGCTGGAACTGCTCGGCGGCGACCGCAGCCTGCTGGATTCCGCCAGCTTCTACTCCGACTCACGCAACGACCTGCCGCTGCTGGAAGCAGTGGGCAAGCCACACGTGGTCAACCCCGATCCGGTACTGCGCGAACGCGCCACAGCGGCCGGCTGGCCGATCCTCAGCTGGCGGTAACTCGCATCGCGTCCATGGCGGCGCGGGGACGTAGGTTGGGCTGAGACGGCTTTATCGTCGAAACCCAACATGGCCGGTTCCGAGCAAGATCCGTTGGGCTTCGCTGCGCTCAACCCAACCTACGGGCGCTCCCATGGATTACCGATGTTCGTAGGTTGGGCTGAGACAGCCCCATCGTCGAAGCCCAACATAGCCGGCTCCGAGCAGGGCCCTGTTGGGCTTCGCTACGCTCAACTCAACCTACGACCGCTCCTACGGACGCCGATGCTTTCGTAGGTTGGGTTGAGACGGCTCCCTCGTCGAAGCCCAACATGGCCGGTTCCGAGCAAGATCCCGTTGGGCTTCGCTGCGCTCAACCCAACCTACGGGCGTTCCCATGGAGTACCGATGTTCGTAGGTTGGGCTGAGACGGCTCTATCGTCGAAGCCCAACATGGCCGGCTCCGAGCAAGACCCGTTGGGCTTCGCTGCGCTCAACCCAACCTACGCCCAATCGTCGGCGGACCGCCCTGACCGCGATCAATAGGCGCCTGCCGGTACTATTCCAACCCTTCGTCCAGCACCAATACCACCTTGCCGTTCACCTCGTTGCTTTCCAGGGCGGCAAAGGCGGCTTCGGCGTTCTGGGCGGTGAAGCGGCGTTCCAGGTTGACGTTCAGCTTGCCTTCGGCGAACAGCGGCCAGACCTTGGCTTCCAGGGATCTCATGGTCTTGGCCTTGAATTCCACGGAGCGGTTGCGCAGGGTCGAGCCGATGATGCGAATGCGCTTGCCAAGCACCTTGCCTAGATCCATCTCGGCCTGGCGGCCGCCCATGAGACCGATCAGCACCCAGCGCCCGTCCTGGCCCAGCAGATCCAGATTGAGCGACGCATAGTTCGCCCCGACCGGATCGAGGATGACGTGGAAGGGCGCGAAGTCGCGCAGGCCTTCCAGATCGGTCTTGCGCAGCACCCCACCCTCGGCGCCGAGGCGCTCGCAGTGGGCCAGGCGCTCCTGGGAGCCGACGCTGACCCAGCAGGGATTGCCGAAGGCTTTGCACAGCTGGATGGCGGCCGAGCCGACGCCGCTGGCACCAGCATGCAGCAGCACCTTTTCCCCCGGCTGCAGCGCGGCCAGGTCGAACAGATTGCTCCAGGCGGTCGCCCAGACTTCGGGCAGCGCCGCCGCCTCGATCAGCGACAGGCCGTCCGGCACGGACGCCGCCTGGCGTCCATCCACCATCACCTCGCTGGCCATGGCACCGCCGGCCAGCAGCGCGCAGACGCGGTCACCGACCTGCCAGCGCGAATCCGCGGTGGTCTCGCTGACCACCCCGGCGCATTCGAGACCCAGGGTGGCCGGCGCACCGGGCGGCGGCGGATAGTTGCCGACCAATTGCAGCAGGTCGGCGCGGTTGAGACCGGCGGCCGCCACCTTGATGCGAATTTCCCCGGGCGCCAGAGCGCGAGCGCTCAGTGACTGCCATTCCAGTTGCCCTTCGATACCTTGCAATGCGTTCACGGTGCCTCCATAGTGGCTCAGGCTTTGACGAAAAGCGCCTGCGCCGGCGGGTTCTGCGGGAGTCGAGCGGACCGGAAGACGCGGGGCTGTCACAGCCGTCCCCTCCGATCGTCGCTATCCTTCAGACCGCCGTCAGACGACTTTCGTCAGCGCCCGTCATACTTCCCCAGGCCGCGGAACCGCCCGGGCCGGGAAGGGCCTATAGCCTATTCCTTTCCGTGCATTAGTCGAATACACATGAAGCAGCTCTTGTCCCGTACCGCCCTCGTTGTCCTGCTTGGCGTCAGCGCAACGCCCCTCTTCGCCAAGCCCAACGCGCCGGTAGGCGCCGAGAAACTGCAACCCGACCGCGACCAGGTCATCGCCAGCCTCAACATCGTCGAGCTGCTCAAGCGCCACCATTACAGCAAGCCGCCGCTCAACGATGCCCAGTCGATCAAGATCTACGACAGCTATCTGAAGATGCTTGATCCCGGCCGGCTGTATTTCAATGCCGCCGATATCCGCGAATTCGACGCCGCGCGCACCCGTTTCGACGACTACCTCAAGCAGGGCAATCTCGAACCGGGCTTCGCCATCTACCGCCGTTATGCCCAACGCATGACCGAGCGGCTGAACTACGGCCTGGGTCTGCTCAACGCCGGTATCGGCAAGCTCGACTTCACCGTCGACGAATCCTTCAACACCAATCGCGAGAAGGCGGCCTGGCCGGCGGACACCGCCGCATTGGACGATCTCTGGCATCGCAAGCTCAAGGACGAGGTCCTGCGCCTGCGGCTGTCCGGCAAGACCGACCCGCAGATCCAGCAGCAGTTGACCAAGAGATACAAGAACCAGCTGGCACGCCTCAACCAGACCCGCAGCGAAGACGTCTTCCAGGCCTATATCAACGCCTTCGCCGAGTCCTATGACCCGCACACCCAGTACCTCTCGCCGGAAAGCGCCGAGAACTTCGACATCAACATGAGCCTGTCGCTCGAAGGCATCGGCGCGGTACTGCAGAACGACAACGACTACGTGCAGATCCTGCGCCTGGTCCCGGCTGGCCCGGCCGACAAGTCCAAGCAGATCGCGCCGGCGGATAAGATCGTTGGTGTCGCCCAGGGCGATGGCGAGATGGTCGATGTCATCGGCTGGCGTCTGGACGAGGTGGTCAAGCTGATTCGCGGACCCAAGGGTTCCAAGGTGCGGCTGGAGATCATTCCGGCGAGCAACGCGCCGAACGACCAGAAGACCAAGGTGGTCGCCATCACCCGCGAAGCGGTCAAGCTCGAGGAACAGGCCGCCCAGAAGCACGTGATCGACGTTCCCCACGAGGGCAAGCACTACAAGCTCGGGGTGATCAACGTGCCGGCCTTCTACCTGGACTTCAAGGCCTACCGCGCGGGCGACCCGAACTACAAGAGCACCACGCGTGACGTGAAGAAGCTCATCGGCGAGCTGCAGAAGGAAAAGGTCGACGGCATCGTCCTGGACCTGCGCAACAACGGCGGTGGCTCGCTGCAGGAAGCCACCGAGCTGACCGGTCTGTTCATCGACCAGGGGCCCACCGTGCTGGTGCGCAATGGCGACGGCAAGGTCGAGGTGCTGGCCGACGACGAAGGCGGTGCCTTCTACAAGGGCCCCCTGACCGTGCTGGTCAATCGGCTGTCCGCCTCGGCGTCGGAGATCTTCGCCGGTGCCATGCAGGACTATCACCGCGCGCTGATCGTCGGTGGCCAGACCTTCGGCAAGGGCACCGTCCAGACCATCCAGCCGCTCAACCATGGCGAGCTGAAGCTGACCATCGCCAAGTTCTACCGCGTCTCCGGTCAGAGCACCCAGCACCAGGGCGTGCTGCCGGACATCGACTATCCAGCGGTGGTGGATACCAAGCAGATCGGCGAAAGCGCCCTGCCCGACTCCATGCCCTGGGACACCATCCCTCCGGCGGTGAACGGCCTGAGCAACCCCTTCGCCAACTATCTGCCGGAGCTGGTCAAGCGGCATGACGTGCGGGTGCAGAAGGATCCCGACTTCATCTTCGCTCGCGAGCGGCTGAAGCTCGCCCAGGAACTGGCGGCGGATACCACCGTCAGCCTCAATGAGCAGAAGCGGCGCGCCGCACAGACCGCCCTGGACAATCGCCAGTTGGCCATGGAAAACCAGCGTCGCCAGGAGAAGGGCGAAGCCCCGCTCAAGGAGTTGAAGAAGATCGACGAGGACAATCCCGCGATCGACGACGACAAGACCAAGCCGCAGGATGACGCCTACCTGATGGAGTCCGGTCATGTAATGCTGGACTATCTCGACCTGAGTCAGACACCGCCCAAGCGCTGACATCAAAGCGTCACATCTCTGTCGTGAAATGCCCGGGGGTCGCCAAGTGCGACCCCCGGGCATTTTCGTTTCTGGGTTCTTACAGGTTTACCATGACGCTTAACGACCAGGCTGGGGTGTTGGATCGCATTCTCGCCAACCGCGAGCTGCATTCGCTCTTTCAACCCATCGTTTCGTTGAGCGAGCGGCGCATCCTGGGCTATGAGGCTCTCATTCGCGGCGCCTCCAATACCCCGCTGCACTCGCCCTTGCCCCTCTATGCCACCGCCCGTCAGGCCGGGCGCCTGTCCGAATTGGAAATCGCCGCGCGCCAGCAGTCCTGCCTGACCTTCCGCGAGCTGGCCCTGGATGGTCTGCTGTTTCTCAACGTCTGCCCGGAAACCCTGCTGGAACCGGCGCACCAGTCGGGCCAGACCCTCAAGTTGCTGCAGCGCCTGGGGTTGTCTCCCGCGCAGGTGGTCATCGAACTGACCGAGCAGGCGCCCATCGATGACTTCGCGCTGCTGGCCACCGCCCTGCATCACTACCGGGCCATGGGCTTTTCCATCGCTCTGGACGATCTGGGTGCCGGCTATTCAAGCCTCAGACGCTGGTCGGAATTACGCCCGGACTTCGTCAAGATCGATCGGCATTTCATCGAATCCATCCACCGCGATGCGGTGAAGCGCGAATTCGTCGGCTCCATCCTGAAGATGGCCGCAGCCTCCCGCGCCCAGGTCATCGCCGAAGGCATCGAGACCCACGAAGAGTTGTCGACCCTGGCCAGCATGGGTGTCGACCTGGTCCAGGGCTATCTGCTGGGCCGCCCCACCGCCGCGCCACCGCGGGAGATCCAGACCCTGTTGCCGGTCATGGTCAGCCGCAGTTCGGAGCTCGCCGAGGAGTCCACCACGGTTGCCGGCCTCCGGGTGGAACAGGTCGCCGTAGGCCAGGACATGCTGATCCCGGCGGTGCTGGAGCGCTTTCGTCTGCAACCCAGCCTCAATACCCTGGCGGTGGTGGATGACGACGACCGCCCGGTAGGCATCGTCCATCACCACGAGCTGAGTTCGGCGCTGCTCAAGCCCTTCGCCCACGAGGTGTTCGCCCGCAAGCCCATCGCCCGGTTGATGAGCGAGGACTTCCTGGCGACCGAATCCAACCAGTCGCTGCAACAGGTCAGCCGCCTGCTCACCACCCGCGCCCGCCAGCGCATCGAAGAGGACTTCATCATCACCGAAGGCGGCCGCTATGTCGGGGTCGGTCGAGTCATGGATGTCTTGCGGCTGATCACCGAGCAACGCATTCAGCAGGCCAAGCATGCCAACCCGCTCACCCAGCTGCCCGGTAATGTGCCCATTCAGCAGTGCCTCACGCGTTTGCTGGATCAGCAGCGCGAAGCCGTGGTGTGCTACGTCGACATCGACGGTTTCAAGCCCTTCAATGATCTCTATGGCTACGCCAAGGGCGACGAGGTCCTGCTCTGCCTGGCGCAGACGCTTTCCGAGCGCCTGGATCCGCAGCAGGATTTCGTCGGCCACATCGGCGGCGACGACTTCCTGGTGGTGCTGGGTTCGGCGGACTGGCGGAAAAGACTGAACGGTCTGATGGCGGCCTTCCAGGAGCGCTGCCGGCATTTCTATCGCAGCGAGCACCTGGAGGCTGGCTGTTTTCTTGCCTACGACCGAGATGGTCGCCGTCGCGAGTATCCGCTGTTGTCGCTGTCACTGGGGGTCGTGGAGCTGGACAAGGAGGCCGGCAAGCGAGTGGATGCCAGCGGCCTGGCCGGCCTCGCCTCGGAAGCCAAGCGCAACGCGAAGCAGGTGCCCGGCTACAGCCTGCACCTGATGCGCGCCTGACGCCTACTCCTGGTGGTGATCGGGATAGCGGTGCTCGAACACCCGCGTCACCTCGGCCGCATGCCAGCTGACGGCATCGGTCACCTGGGGCGAGCCTTCCAGCGCACCCAGGCGCAGGGCGCAATCAAAGAAGCCCTCACGGGGGATACGGGTGCCGCTCTGGCTGACCACCAGCGCACTGCGCAGCGGTCGACCCTCGCGACGATCGAGAGCGGCCAGGTATTCCAGCGCCGTGGTCAGGGTCACCATCGCCGGCTGGGGCAATCCCAACCGTTCGATGACCGAGCGATAGGTCAGAAGGCTGCGGCTACGCCGCGCGCTCTCCAGTTCATCCAGCAGGGCCAGCCAGTGCTGGCGACTGATGCGTACGCTCAAGCCGTTCAATCCCGCAGCTGATCGAGGGCGACACCTGCCGCCGGCCGCTCGTGCTTGTCAGGCAGGGCCGCCAGGGCCGCCTGCTGACTCGCGGTACGGTTATCACGCCAGGCACGGAAGCCGTCCAGCTCATCGCTGCAGGCCTTGCCGATCCAGGCCAGGACGGCGAGGTCGTCGAGCAGACCGAACATGGGTACCCAATCGGGAATGAGGTCGATGGGTAGGAGGAAGTAGACCAGGCCGCCCGCCACGGTCAGCAGCGTCTTGCGGCTGATCCCGCGGTATTGACCACGCCACCAGGCCAGCAGCAGTTGATGGAACAGGCTCAGGGTATCGCGCGCCTCGCCGAGCTTGAGCCCCCGCTTGCTGGTCTTGCGTGCGACTCCCAGCAACAGGGCTGGCAGCCGGCCGCGGATCAGCAGCCGCTGGGCGATACCAAGGTAGCGATCAAAGTTCTTCGGCGGCTTCATGGACACCTCGAGCGGGTAAGGACGATAGGTGCGGACCTGCAGGGCACAGGGCGTTGCACACCCGGGTTTGGATCGCACCGATGTCCCAGGGTTTCCCCGGCACCATGTAAAACGCCCTGCGAGCAGGGCGTTTGGCGGAGCGAGAACCCGTTACTTCTTGGCCGGGGCCTTTTCGGCAGCGGCCGGAGCATCGGCAGCCGGAGCAGCCGGGGCGTCTTCGGCGTCCGCGGCAGCGGCGTCCTTGATGCCGAGCAGTTCCAGGTCGAACACCAGCACGGAGTTGGCCGGGATCGCCGGGCTCGGGCTCTGGGCGCCGTAGGCCAACTCGGAGGGGATGTACAGCTTGATCTTCTCACCGACGTGCATCAGCTGCAGCGCCTCGACCCAGCCCGGGATCACGCCGTTGACCGGCAGGTCGATCGGGGTGCCACGCTTGATGGAGCTATCGAACACGGTGCCGTCGACCAGCTTGCCCTCGTAGTGCACGGTGACCACATCGGTGGGCTTGGGCTGCGGGCCGTCGGCCTTCTTGACCACTTCATACTGCAGGCCGGAGGCGGTGGTGATCACGCCAGGCTTCTTGCCGTTCTCTTCGAGAAACTTCTTGCCGGCCTTGGCGTTGTCTTCGCTGACCTTGGTCATCTTCTCTTCGGCACGCTTCTGCAGGGCGGCGAAGGCTTCGGTGAGCTGCTGATCGGTCAGCTTCTGATCCTTCTTGCCTACCGCATCCTCGATACCCAGGGCGACGGCCTTGGGATCCAGGTCGTCGATGCCTTCCTGAGCCAGGCTCTTGCCCATGTTCAGGCCGATGCCGTAGGACGCCTTCTGGGCCGGGCTTTCCAGCTCGACCTTGGGCTTGGAGTCGCAGCCGCTCAGAACCAGACCCACCAGGGCCACCGCTGCTGCCAACCGATACTGTTTCATGTTGATTCCTTATCCGTGCGCATTGTGCGCGTTCAAATAACTGATCGAGCTTACAAGGAGACCTGCTCGCTTGCCATCGCCAGGCCTCTAAATGGCTGCAAAGGATAAGATTTCAAGCTTATGTCTGCCTGAACATCGCGTGAACGAGCGGCGGGCAGCCCCTGCGACGTCTTGTCCGGGGCGCCCGAGCAGTGGCGACCTCCAGGCGTCCAGGCGCTAAACTAGCGCCTTCTTCAGTGCCTGCCAGAGACCTCCATGTTCGAGCCCAACGATCTGAATCGCCCGCCCCTCGACCTCGCCCGCGAATCGCGCAAGGCCGGTGGCTACGGCTTGCTGTACTCGGTGCTGCTGGCGATCGGCATTCTGCTCTATCACCACTGGGTGCCCAGTGCCTTCCCCGGTAGCCTGCTGCAGATGTCCCTGGCGCTGCCCGTCATCCTGTTCGCCGGCAGCGCCGTGTACTACCTCACCATGGTGCGCAAGTGCGAGCGCCTGCAGCGCGAGGAAGACGAGAAGACCGGCAAGGGCAAGACCAGACGCCGCTAGCTGCGCTGAACGTCGCCGCCCGCGCCCGGTCGATTGCAGACCACGACCGGCGCTGGAGGCGCGATGCTGACCATCACCGATCTGCACAAGAGTTATCCAACGCCCCAGGGCCCACTGCCGGTCCTGCGCGGTGTGGACCTTAGCCTGGCACGGGGCGCGAGTCTGGCGCTCATGGGCGAATCCGGCAGTGGCAAGAGCACCCTGCTACACCTGGTCGCCGGGCTCGACCGGCCTGACCAGGGCCACATCCAGGCCGCTGGCCAAGCGCTCTCCAGCCTCAACGAACGGGCCCTGGCTGCCTGGCGCCGCGAGGGCATCGGGCTGATCTTCCAGCAATTCAACCTCATCGCCAGCCTGACGGTGGCCGACAATCTCGCCTTCCAGGCGCGGCTGGCCGGCCGTCATGATCCGCGCTGGCAAACCGAACTCGCCGAACGCCTGGGGCTGGCCGCCCTGCTGGAGCGCTATCCGGAGCAGCTTTCCGGCGGCCAGCAGCAACGCGTGGCCCTGGGGCGCGCCCTCGCCTCCCGGCCGCCCCTGCTGCTGGCCGATGAACCCACCGGCAATCTCGACGAAGCCAGCGGCGACCAGGCCCTGGCGCTGCTGCTGGAGCTGGTGGCCGAGACCGGCAGCAGTCTGCTGATGGTGACCCACAGCGCGCGCATCGCCAGCCATCTCGATCGCATCCTGCAGCTGGAACGCGGACGCCTTGGCGGCGCAGCCGTGGCCCGGCCATGAGGCTGCTCTTCTGGAGTCTGCACAGCCTGGTCAGCCACTGGCGGCGGCATCCCCTGCAACTCGCCGGCCTGATCGCCGGCCTGTGGCTGGCGACGGCATTGCTGATCGGGGTGCTGGCGCTCAATGCCCAGGCCCGCCAGAGCTATGCCCAGGCCAGCGCGCTCTTCGGTGCCGACCAGTCGAGCCTGGAGGCCCGCGACGGCAAGCGCTTCACCCAGGCGCTGTTCGTCGAATTGCGCCAGCAGGGCTGGCCGGTGTCGCCCGTCCTGCAGGGCCGCCTGACCCTGGCGGAGCGCGAGGGCACCCTGCCGTTGCTGGGCATCGAGCCGGTCAGCCTGCCCAGTGACCAGGGGGTAGCGGCCGGTGCCTCGCCCACGGCCCTGTATGACTTCCTCAGTCCGGCCGGGACCACCTGGATCGCGCCGGAAACGCTGCGTGAATGGCAGCTCCAGGCGGGCCAGGTGCTACATCGCGCCGACGGCCTGCCGCTGCCACCGCTGCAACCCCGGTCCGGCCTGGCGCCCGGCACCCTGGTACTGGACATCGGCCAGGCCCAGCGCCTGCTGGACGCCCCGGACCAGCTCTCCCGGCTGATCCTGCCTAAGACCTTTCAGCGCGCGCTGCCCACCTTCGCCGGCGTCGACCTGCACCGGGTGGAAAACGACCAGGGCGCTGAGCTGGATCGTCTGACCGACAGCTTCCACCTCAATCTGCTGGCGCTTGGCCTGCTGGCCTTTGCCGTCGGCCTGTTCATCGTCCATGCCGCCACCGGTCTGGCGCTGGAACAGCGCCGCGCCCTGCTGCGAACCCTGCGCGCCTGTGGTCTGTCGGCCGCGACCCTGGTGCTGGCGCTGACCCTGGAGCTGGCGCTGATCGCCCTGGTGGCCGGCGCTCTGGGGGTTGCCAGCGGCTATCTTCTGGCGGCGCTGTTGCTACCCGATGTGGCGGCCAGCCTGCGTGGCCTCTATGGCGCCGAGGTCGCTGGCAGCCTGACCCTGAGCCCGGCCTGGTGGCTGGCCGGCCTCGGCCTCAGCCTGGGCGGCGCCCTGCTGGCCGGTGCCGATGGTCTGTGGCGTGCGGCGCGGCTACCGCTGCTGGCCCTGGCCCAGGGCGAAGCCTGGCGCGCCGCCCATGGTCGCTGGCTCAGGCGCCAGGCCCTGGGCGCCCTGCTGGCGGGCCTGGCAGCGCTGGCCCTATGGCTGGGCGGCAACAGCCTGGCCAGCGGCCTGGCCCTGCTCGGCTGCCTGTTGCTGGCTGCCGCCCTGGCGCTGCCGCCGCTGCTGAGCGCCCTGCTGGATCTCTTGCTGAAGCGAGCGAGGCGCCCCCTTTCGCGCTGGTTCCTGGCCGACGCCCGGCAGCAACTGCCCGGGCTATCCCAGGCGCTGATGGCGCTGCTGCTGGCCCTGGCGGCCAATGTCGGCGCCGGCAGCATGACCGAGGGTTTTCGCCGCACCTTCGATGGCTGGCTCGACCAGCGCCTGGCCGCCGAACTCTATTTGCGCCCGCAGGATGCTACCCAGGCAGCGGCCCTGCTCGACTGGCTGCCCCGGCAACCCAGCGTGGGCGCGGTGCTGCCGGTGTACGAACTGGAGACGGGCATTCAAGGCCAGCCGTCCACCCTGAGCGGTATCCTGGACGCTGATCTCTATCGTCGACACTGGCCGCTGCTGGATGCCGGTGGCGAGGCCTGGACGCCCTTCTTCGCCGGCGACGGCCTGATGCTCAGCGAGCAACTGGCCCGCCGCCTGGGCGTGGTCAAGGGCCAGCGGGTGGAGCTGCAGGGGAGCCAAGGTCGCTGGTCCGCCCCGATATTGGCCACCTACGCCGACTATGGCAATCCGCGCGGTCATGTGCTGCTGTCCCAGGCACGGCTGCGGGCGCTTTGGCCGGAGGCCCCCCTGGTGCGCATCGTCGTTCGCATGGCGCCCCCGCAAGTAGAGGCCTTGCGCAGCGAGCTGCAGCAGCGCTTCGGGCTGGACACCAGCCATTCCATCGACCAGGGGCAGTTGCGTCGCTATGCCGATCAAGTCTTCGAGCGCACCTTCAGCGCCACCGCGGCGCTCAACGCCCTGACCCTGGCGGTAGCCGGCCTCGCCCTCTTCATCGCCCTGCTCGGCCAGGCGCAGCGGCGTCTGGGCCAGCTCGCGCCGCTCTGGGCGCTGGGCATCGAGCGTCCACGACTGATCCTGCTCAGCCTGGGGCAACTATTGGGGCTTGCCCTTCTTACCCTGGCCCTCGCCATGCCGCTGGGCATCCTGCTGGCCTGGTGCCTGGTGGCGGTAGTGAACGTCCAGGCCTTCGGCTGGCGACTGCCCCTGCAGGTCTTCCCAGGTCAACTGCTGGCGCTTTCTGCCATTGCCCTGCTGGCGACCCTCCTGGCGGCCGCTTGGCCGTTGTTGCGGCTGCAGCGCAGTCAACCACTGGATCTGCTGCGAGAACTCGGCAATGAACGCTAGGGCCCTGCTGGTCGCACTCCTGCTGCTCACCGGTTGCGACAAGCAGCCGGCATCCGAGGGCTTCGCCGGCCTCGGCCAGAGCAGCGAAGACTTCGCCCCGGTGGTACCGGGCAAGGTGTTCAGCTTTCCCGCCGATCACGGTCCCCATCCGGATTTTCGCATCGAGTGGTGGTACGTCACCGCTAACCTCAGCGATGCCGAGGGTCATCAGTACGGCGTGCAGTGGACGCTGTTCCGCAATGCCCTGCGCCCCGGCGCCGACCAGCCTGGCTGGGGCAATGGCAACCTTTGGCTGGGCCATGCCGGGCTCACCAGCGAAACCCGCCAGTTCTCCGCCCAGACCCAGGGTCGTGGCGGAGTCGGCCAGGCCGGGGTGACGGCCGCCCCCTTTTCCGCCTGGATCGACGACTGGCGGCTGAGCGGCGACCTGACCGGGCGGGCCGAGGTCCAGGCCAAGGGGCCGGGTTTCGCCTATCAGCTGGATCTCGCCGCCACCGGTCCACTGGTGCTCCAGGGCGAAGGCGGGGTGAGTCGTAAATCCGCCAGCGGCCAGGCGTCCTACTACTACAGCCAGCCCTTCTTCCAGGCCCAGGGCGAACTGCAGATCGAAGGTCGGCGCGTGCCGGTCAAGGGTCTCGCCTGGCTGGATCGCGAATGGAGCAGCCAGCACCTGGCCGCGGACCAGCTCGGCTGGGACTGGTTTTCCCTGCACCTCGACGACGGTCGCCAGCTGATGCTCTATCGCCTGCGTCAGGCCGACGGCCAGCATTATCTGTTCGGTAACCTGATCGCCGCCGATGGCCATAACCAACCCCTGCATCCCGGCGATATCCGCCTGGCACCGGAGTCCACCCACAGGGTAGCCGGACGCGAGGTGCCGGTACGCTGGTCCATCACCCTGCCCGGGCAGCAGCTCGACCTGCGCATCGCGGCGATCAACCCCGATGCGTGGATGGCCCTGGGTACGCCCTACTGGGAGGGACCGGTCAGAGTGGAGGGCAGCGCCAAGGGGGTGGGCTATCTGGAGATGACGGGGTACTGACAAGGGCAGCGGGACGCACCCAGGAGACTGCCACCCCGGAACTCCCGGCCCCGCTCCCGCCTCGAATCCATACCTGTCCCTGCCGTCACGCAGGGCTCCTTAGCGTGATAACCGAGGTTTCTCGATGAATGTCAAAGAGCTGAATCAGCAGATCAAGGCCGGCGCGGTCAAGGAAGTCAATCTGGTGTCCATGGAAGGTGGCTCCTATGTCATCCATGCGCTGGTGGACGGCACCTCGGTACCGGTCGCCGACGACAAGGGCGCGACCCTGCACGTGGCCTCGGTGGAAGAAGCCCGGCGTATCCTCGACGACGTCAAGGATGTTCGCCTGTTCATCGCCCAGCCGGCGGTCTATGAAGAGATGGTGGGCCAACCGGTGAGCGACACGGATTCGCGCGAAGAGATCCCGCTGCGCTCGAAGATCGAAAATCGCTGATTCGCCTTCCCCTTCCGTCGCCGGCAGCCGACGGCGACCTTGCCTTGCCCTGACCTAGACGCCACGAACTGGCGTCATCCCCCAACGATGTGTCCGTACAGCTCACCTGCTCCAGGCAAGTTGTTATATTATAACAATTGCACTTTCGCCTGAGGATAACGCCATGTCCGTCGCGACGCCTGGCTACGCGCCTGTTCGCTCCAATGAAGAAATCGCCTGCCTTGCCGGGGCCAAGGCCGCCCTGCATACCTGGGCCGCGACCGTGGCCACCCGCGAGGTGGAAGCCATTCTCGCCCTCTATGCACCCGACGCCATCCTGGTGCCTACCCTCTCCAACGAAGTCCGGGACTGCGAGGACAGCCGACGCCAATACTTTCGCAACTTCCTCGCCAACGAAGGGCTGGTGTGCGATGTGCAGATCTTCAAGAAAAGGGTCAGCAGCACGCTCGGCACCGTGGTCGTCGGCGGGCTCTATGTCTTTCACTATCGGGAAGGTGAACAGGTCGTCAGTGTCCCCGCGCGCTTCCTCTTCACCTTCGAGCAGATCAAGGGTCGCTGGCTGATCACCGGCCACCATTCCTCCCGAGAGGCCTGACCTAGAGCGGTTGCATTTTGTAAAACTGCAACCCTTGCTGAATGTGCGCGAGTTCGAAATCCTGTATGGGTGACCCGGGCCCCTCTGACGGCGTGTGCCGCCATGTCGAGTCATAGTCTTGCAACTTGACTAAGGAGGGGCTCATGAACGCCCTGCATGCATTCTTCTTCGCCGACTTCCTCGGCACCGCCACCTGGATGTGGCTTACCTTCTTCACCGTCGTCATCGCCCTGCTGGCCTTCGACCTGGGTGTCCTCCACAAGGAGAACAAGCCCATCGAGGTCAAGGAGAGCCTGCTGCTGTCCGCCGGCTACATCACCGCGGGTCTGCTGTTCGCCCTCTTCGTCTGGCAGCTCAAGGGCGCCGATGCCAGCCTCGACTACGTCACCGGTTTCCTGATCGAGAAGTCGCTGTCCATGGACAACGTCTTCCTCATGGCGGTGATCTTCGGCTTCTTCGCCATTCCGCGCGAGTACCAGCACCGGGTGCTGTTCTGGGGCATCCTCGGGGTGATCGTGCTGCGGGCCATCATGATCGGCCTGGGCGCCGCCCTGATCCACCGGTTCGACTGGATCCTCTATGTCTTCGGCGCCTTCCTGGTGATCACCGGGGTCAAGATGCTGTTCGCCAAGGTGGACGAAGAGCCCAAGCTCGACGACAACGTCTTCATCAAGTTCCTGCGCAAGAAACTGCGGGTGACCGATGAGCTGCATGGCCAGCACTTCTTCGTGCGCCAGCCCGATGCCAGCGGCAAGACGGTGCTCTGGGTGACGCCGATGTTCCTGGCGCTGATCGTGATCGAATGCGCCGACCTGGTGTTCGCGGTGGACAGCGTGCCGGCGATCTTCGCCATCACCCAGGATCCCTTCATCGTCTACACCTCCAACGTCTTCGCCATCCTGGGCCTGCGCGCCCTGTACTTCGCCCTGGCGGCGATGATCCACCGCTTCGCCTATCTCAAGTACGCCCTGGCGCTGGTACTGGTGTTCATCGGCTGCAAGATCTTCCTGGTGGGCATCATCGGCAAGATCCCGCCGGTGATCTCCCTGAGCGTGACCCTGGGCCTGCTGGCCGGTGGCGTGCTGGTCTCGCTGTACAAGACGCGCGGCGAAGCCAAGCACACCGCCGCCGGTCAGGAATCACGCGATTCGCTGAATCGGCCTTCGTGAACAGGAGCAGTCGACCATGAACACCAGAGCCATCCTCAGTCTTGCCGGCATCCTCCTGCTGCTCGGCCTCGGCGGTTGCGACAGCGCGGAGAAGGCGGCGGACAGCTTCGCCACCAAGGTGGAAGAAGCCGCCCGCGAACAGGCCCGGGAAACCCTGGGCGGGACCCTCGACGAGCTGAACAAGAAGGTCGACGAGGCCCAGAACCAAGGCCGCGCCTGGCTGGATCAGCACCGGCCAAAGCAGGAAAAGGAAGAGGCAAGCCCGCCCCGGGCTACCAAGTCAGTGGAGGGCGTCGAAGCCTAAGGCTTTGGCCGCAAGAGCGTGTAGGTCGGGCTGAGACAGCTTCATCGTCGAAGCCCAACAGGGCATACATCGAGGCTGGGCGCTGTTGGGCTTCGCTGCGCTCAACCCAACCTACGGTGTTCCTTTGGTAGCGCGGATCGTCGGTTGGGCTGAGACGGTTCCATCGTCGAAGCCCAACAGAGCTTGTACCAAGCCTGGGCTCTGTTGGGCTTCGCTAACGCTCAACCCAACCTACATTGTTCCTTTGGCAGCGCGGATTGTAGGTTGGGCTGAGACAGCTCCATCGTCGAAGCCCAACAGGGCATGCACCGAGGCTGGACTCTGTTGGGCTTCGCTGCGCTCAACCCAACCTACGGTGATCCCTGAGGGCAGCCTGACGCTCAGTGCACCGCCACGATCTCCTGGCGGTGCACCTTGCCCTCCACCGTCACCGCCACCTCATCACCCTCCTCCCGACCGAGTAGTGCCTGCCCCAGGGGCGCGCGGGGCGAGATCACCAGCACCTCCTGGCCGTCCAGCCTGACCTTGAGCCCCGCCGCATCCGGGCCGAGGAACAGCCAGCGGCTGGCCGTCGGGGTGGTCAGCTCGATCAGGGCACCGACGCGGATACCATCGGTCATGGCCACGGGCGTCAACGCCCGGTAGGCGGCCAGCGCCAGCTCGATCTCGTGCAGGCGGCGGCGTTGGCCGTCGGCCAGATAGGCCGCCTCCAGACCACGAGTGTCGTACTTGTTCTCGGCCTTGCTTTCGCTGTGGGTAGCCGCTTCGTGACTGGCCGTCAGCTGTTGGCTGATGACGTCGCGGTCGGCTTCCAGTGCCTGAAGAATGAGGGTGAGCAGTCGTGCCTTGTCCATGTACCGATCGCCGGGCAAAGGGTGCGAGCCTAAGGCCTAACGCCGCCTCCCGCCAGCACCCTGGTGCGCCTGTCCGCCCGCCAGAACCCGCACGCGGGCTGCCGGTCAGTACAAGGCAGGATGTAACAGGACATAACAGATGCGCACCCGTACCGGACTCACTCTTCTGGCCCGCGGCGGCTATGCCGCCCGCGGTCTCGTCTATCTCATCATCGGCGTGCTGGCGTTGCTGGCCGCACGGGGCTCCGGCCAGCCGGCGGACAGCCATGACAGCCTGGAAGCCCTGCTCGCCCAACCCTTCGGCCACTTTCTGGTCGGCCTGGTGGTAATCGGCCTGGTCGCCTTCGCGGCCTGGCGCATCCTCCAGGCCATCCGCGATGTCGATGACCATGGCAGCAAGCCCAAGGGCCTGGTCATCCGCGCCGGTCTGCTGGTGGGTGGCATCACCTATGGCGCCCTCGCCTTCTTCGCTCTGGGCCTGCTGGTGAGCGGCCTGCGCCAGGGCGGTGGCTCGGGTGGCGACACCAATGACTTTCTGCAGATGCTGCTCAGCTGGCGCTATTCCAACCTGCTGGTGTACGTCGCCGCGCTGATCCCCCTGGGAGTGGGCCTCGCGCATTTCGTGAAGGGCTGGAAGGCCAGCTTCGAGCGCTATCTCGAAGCCAGTCCGGAACAGCTGCGGCTGATCCGCCCCATCGGTCGCTTCGGCCTCATCGCCCGCGGGATAGCCTTCGTCGAGATCGCGGTGCTGCTGGTGGTCAGCGGCTCGCGCTATCAGGCGCTGCATCCGCCGGGCATGAAGGACGCCCTGAACGGCCTGCAGAATCTGCCCTTCGGCGGACTGATCCTGTCCGTGGTAGGCCTCGGCCTGATCGCCTTCGCCTGCTACAGCTTTGCGGAAGCCTGGTGGCGGCGCATCGAGATGGACCTGCCGGATGTGGGCGGGTCATTGCGCCAGGTATTGCCACGCTAGACCGGCGCCAGACATCAACGCCTGGCGCGCCAGTCCGAGCGGTACGCCGAGAGCCTCGATCTGATGCTTGACGCCTGCCACCGCCGTGCACTCGAACCGGATCACCCAACCGCGACGGGCCGCGGTCAGAAAGCGTTCGCGGGCGCCGTGGACGCGAAAACTGGCCTGGGTCCCGCTGTCACTAAGACAATGTCCGACCCGGGCCAGCGGTGGCTCCGATGAATGACCGCGCTAGGCTTCCACCTGGCTCCACTGCTTGTTCAAGCGCTTGTCCGACACCGGCATCCGGGTCCCCAGTTGCTGGGCCCAGAGCGACACCCGGTACTCTTCCAGCATCCAGCGATAGAGCTCCAGGTTGGCGTCGCGCTTGCCCTCCTGACCATGCTTGGCGGCGCGGGCGCGATACTGCTCCCAGAGTCCGGCCAGCTCGCCGCTCCAGACGCGATCACGCTGCACCTGGCCGCCGAGCTTGTCGAAACGCTGCTCGATGGCCTTGAGGTAGCGCGGGTATTCCTTGAGCCATTCCAGCGGCGTATCCCGGACGAAGCCGGGATAGACCAGGCTGGCCAATTGCGCCTTGATGTCGTTCAGGGCCACCGCCTGAGCCAGGTCGATGCGACCCTTGAATTTCTTCTGCAGGCCATGCCAGAGCTTGAGGATCTCCAGGGTCAGGCGTGCGATCCGTTCGGCCTGTTCGGTCCAGCCCGCCTTGCGTCGCTCGGCCAATGAAGCCAGGCCGGCGCCATCGCGGGGCAGCTCGGCTTCGTCGGCGAGGATGGCGGCGTCCAGGCTGGCCAACAGGATGTCTTCCACCAGGGCTTCCGGCCGACCCAATTCGCGGTGCAGCAGACTCAGCTCGGTGAGGCCGGGCAACTTGCCGCGCAGGAACTTGGCCTGCTCGGTCAGTTGCTGCAGCAGCAGTCGCTGCAACGCGCGACGGTGCTGGTAGCGGGCCTCGGCCTGGGTGGCGAAGCGGCCTTCGCGTACGGTGCCCTGCTCGTCCACCAGTGCCGGATAGACCGTCATCGACAGTCCTGCCACCTGCTGCTGGGTCTTGGCCGCCACCTCGGCGAAGGCCTTGGCCTCCACCGGGCGCTGCTCCTGACGCTTCTGTGTCGGTAGCGCCAGTGCCGCCTGGCTTTCCTGGGCGAAGCGCGCCGTCACCTCGGCCAGATCGCGACCTTCGCCCAGGGGCTTGCCCTGGGCATCGACGACTTCGAGATTCATGCGCAGATGAGGGTCCAGGCCGGCTTCGGCTTCCGGCCAGGCTTCGTCGGGAATGCGCGCGCCGGTCATGCGCTGCAGTTCGCGCCCCAGGGCTTCGTGGAGCGAGCCCTCGCCGAAGGGAATCTTGTCCAGGGCGGCGCGAACGAAATCCGGAACCGGGACGAAGTTCTTGCGCAGGGCTTTGGGCAGGTTGCGCACCAGGGCCACGCAGCGATCATAGAGCAACCCCGGCACCAGCCAGTCGAGGCGCTGGGGTGGCAACTGTGGCAACAGCGGCGCGGGCACCCGCAGGGTGACGCCATCGCGGGGATGGGTCGGGTCGAATTCGTAGGACAGCGGCAAGATCAGTTCGCCCAGGCGCAGGGTGTCCGGGTACTGGGTGGCGGTCACCTCGCTGGCTTCGCGGGCGAGGACGTCCTCTTCACGCATCAGCAAGAGGTCAGGCTGCTTGGCGCTCTCGCGGCGATACCAGCTGTCGAAGGTGGCGGTCTGGTAGACGTCCGCCGGCAGGCGCGCGGCATAGTAGTCGAACAGCGTCTCTTCGTCGGCGAGGATGTCACGGCGCCGCGCCTTGGCCTCCAGCTCGTCCAGGCGTTCCAGCAGGGCGCGGTTGGCCGCCAGGCACTTGGCGCGGCTGTTGATCTCGCCACGCACCAGGCCTTCGCGGATGAACAGCTCGCGGGCAGCAGGCGGATCGATGGGGCCGAAGTGCACCGGGCGGCGGCCGACCACGATCAGGCCATAGAGGGTGACCTGTTCATAGGCCACCACCTGGCCGCGCTTCTTCTCCCAGTGCGGTTCCAGATGGGTCTTCTTGACCAGGTGGCCCGCCACCGGCTCGATCCAGTCCGGTTCGATCTTGGCCACCATGCGGGCGAACAGCTTGGTGGTCTCCACCAGTTCCGCGGCCATGATCCAGGTGGGTTTCTTGCGGCCGATGACGCTGCTGGGATGGATCCAGAAGCGTCGCTGACGCGCGCCCAGGTAGTCGCCGTCCTCGCTCTTCTGGCCGATCTGGCTGAGCAGACCGGCGAGAATGGCCTTGTGCAGCGCCGCATAGCCGCGGGCACGCACCGCCGCCTCGCTGGCCTCGGCCTGTTGCTGGGCCTTGGCGTTGACGTGCTTGTCGGTGGTAGGCGCAGGTCTGTTGCCGACCTCCGCGGGTGCCGGCGCCGGACTTTCGGTCTTGCGCGCCTGGAGCCCCAGCTCGCGGCAGAGCAGGGTCAGCTGGCGATGGGCATCGCGCCATTCGCGCAGCCGCAGGTAGTTGAGGAAGTGCTTGCGGCACCAGCTGCGCAGGGCATTGGAACCTAGCGCCTGGCGCTGCTCCTCGAAGCCGTGCCAGAGATTGACCAGGGCGGCAAAATCCGAATCCGGGTCCTTCCACTGGGCGTGGGCTTGATCGGCCTGGGTCTGGCGATCGGCCGGGCGCTCGCGCGGGTCCTGCACCGACAGGGCACTGGTGACGATCAGCACCTCGGCGAGACTGCCCTGCTCCGTCGCCTCCAGCAGCATGCGGCCCAGGCGCGGATCGACGGGCAGGCGCGCCAGTTGCCTACCCAGGGGCAGCAGGCGGCCTTCGACATCGACCGCCGAGAGCTCCTGCAACAGGGTGAAGCCGTCCTTGATGGCCTTGCCATCCGGCGGCTCGATGAAGGGGAAGTCTTCGATGCGACCCAGGCGCAGGTGCAGCATCTGCAGGATCACCGCCGCCAGGTTGGTGCGCAGGATTTCCGGATCGGTAAAGGTCGGGCGACCGAGAAAGTCCTCTTCGCTGTAGAGGCGAATGCAGATGCCCGGCTCGACCCGCCCGCAGCGGCCTTTGCGCTGGTTGGCGCTGGCCTGGGAGACGGCTTCGATAGGCAACCGCTGGACCTTGGCTCTATAGCTGTAGCGACTGATGCGCGCGGTGCCGCTGTCGATCACGTAGCGAATGCCCGGCACGGTCAGCGACGTCTCGGCGACGTTGGTGGCCAGCACGATCTTGCGTCCGGGACGCGGCTGGAAGATCTTCTGCTGCTCGGCCGGGGTCAGCCGCGCATAGAGCGGCAAGACCTCGGTGAATTTCAGCTGGGCCTTGCGCAGCACCTCGGCGCAATCGCGGATCTCGCGCTCGCCGGGCAGAAACACCAGCACATCACCCGGGCGCTGGCCAACGCTGCGCTCGTGGGCCTCGATCTCGTCCAGGGCCTGGAGGATCCCCTGATCCACGGAGAGGTCGTCCACCAGCCGCTCGCCGTCTTCGTCCACCTCGGCGCTGAGGGGGCGGTACCAGGTATCCACCGGATAGGTCCGCCCGGACACCTCGACGATGGGGGCACCGTCGAAGTGCTGGGAGAAGCGCTCCAGGTCGATGGTGGCCGAGGTGATGATCAGCTTGAGATCGGGGCGGCGCGGCAGCAGGGTCTTGAGAAAGCCCAGCAGGAAGTCGATGTTGAGACTGCGCTCGTGGGCCTCGTCGACGATAAGGGTGTCATAGCGCTCGAGAAAGCGGTCGTGCTGGGTCTCGGCCAGCAGGATGCCGTCGGTCATCAGCTTGATCAGGGTGGCGTCGGTGCTCTGGTCTTCGAAGCGCACCTGATAGCCCACCAGCTCGCCCAGCGGCGAACCCAGCTCCTCCGCTACCCGCGCACCCACGCTGCGTGCCGCCAGCCGGCGGGGCTGGGTGTGGCCGATCAGCCCTTGTACACCCCTGCCCAATTCCAGACAGATCTTGGGCAACTGGGTGGTCTTGCCCGAACCGGTCTCGCCGGCGATCACCACCACCTGATGGCCTTCGATGGCGCGCTTGATCTCCTCGCGCTTGGCCGCGATCGGTAGGGCATCGTCGTAACGGATGCGTGGCACGCTGGCACGCCGCGCCTCGACCTTGGCGCAGGATGCCTGAAAGCGTTCCAGCCACTGCGCCTCGCGGACTGGATCGGGCTGTTTCTGCAAGGCCTGGAGCTGGCGTCTCAGGCGATGGCGATCGGCGTTGAAGGCCTGATCCAGGTTGGCGGCAAGACGGGCAACGGCGGGGGTATCGGTCATGAAACTCTTTCGACGGCGGTCGTTTGGACCGGTAAGTGTAAAAGAGTTGGGGGGTGTGGCGGGGCTTTACAAGAACGGCGGCCGGAAAACCGCCCGGAAAGCGGATCCTGCGCGACGGACGTCGCGCAGGACTAGCACAGGATCAACGCTTGGCCTGGACACTGGCCATGTTCAATCCGGCCGGCGGCGTGCGCAGCGCCATGTCGAGGGATTGCAGCGCCTTCCAGGCATCCTGCTGCAGGTCGGCCGGATCGGCATGATCGAACTTGATCTTCTCGCCGGCGGCCGGCAGCGGCGGACGGGTGCCGTAGATCAGCGCATAGAACACCGAGGCGGTCAGGTAGGTGCCAGTAAAGGACGGGTGGCTGCCGTCGGGCAGGAACAGCCCCGGCTGCGGCTGATCGGCCAGGGCCTTCTGCCAGGCCTGGCCCACCGGGGCCAGCAGCGCGCCGGTTTCCTTGGCCAGGGGGGTGTAGACGCTGTCCAGCTGCGCCTGCATGGTCGGGTTGTTCTGCCGTGCCCAGGTCAGGTAGAGGATCGGCTGGGCGCCGTCCTTGCGCGCCAGATCGGCGATCAGGCGGACGTACCGACGGGTGAGGTCCGGATTCTTCACCGGCATCATGCTGTGGTCCTGGATCACCACGTAGTCGTAGTTGGCCTTGGCCAGCTCGTCCTGCACGTCGTGGCGCTTCCAATGTTCCTCAAGGCTGGCGCCGCTGAAGGTCACATGCTTGACGTCCAGCGGGCGGGATTGACCGGCCTCGACGGACATTTGACGGACCATCGCCGGCAGATCGTTGACGAAGGTATAGCTGTTGCCCACGAACAGGACGCGGATGGGTTCACCCGCCTGGACCTGGCCGAGCATGCTGGAGCCCAGCAGGAAGAGACCCAGCAAGGCCTGGCGTACGCAAATTCGCATGGTGTGTCCTCAAGGAGAGAGGTCGAAGAGATGACGGCAAAATGCCGCCTGCGGTTTATACCCGAACCTCTTGCGAAAACCATGCTTGGAAACCGGCGACACCGCTACCAGTCGACGAGAGGTAGCGGCGCAGGGGACATGGTGAAGTCCTGTTACGCCTTCTTGAGTTCGGCGTCACGCAGTTCGCGGCGCAGTATCTTGCCAACGTTGGTGGTCGGCAGGCTGTCGCGGAATTCCACCAGCTTGGGTCGCTTGTAGCCGGTGACGTTGTCGTGCATGTGCTTGAGCACCTGCTCGGTGGTCAGGGATGCACCCGGCTTGGGCACCACGAACACCTTGATCTTCTCCCCTGCCACCTCGTCGGGGATGCCGATGGCCGCGCACTGCAGCACCCCGGGTAACTGGGAGAGCACCTCTTCCAGTTCGTTGGGATAGACGTTGAAACCGGACACCAGGATCATGTCCTTCTTGCGATCGACGATGCGCAGATAGCCATCGGGTTCGATGACGGCGATATCGCCGGTGCGCAGCCAGCCTTCGGCGTCCAGGACTTCGGCGGTGGCCTCGGGGCGCAGCCAGTAGCCCTTCATCACCTGAGGCCCCTTGACGCACAGTTCACCGGGGGTGTCGAAGCCCAGGGCCACGCCATCGGCATCCACCACCTTGCAGTCGGTACCTGGTACCGGTACGCCAATGGTGCCCAGCCGGCGACGCTCCAGGGGATTGAAGCTCACCACGGGACTGGTCTCGGTCATGCCGTAGCCTTCGCAGATGCCGCAGCCGGTCACCTCTTCCCAGCGCAGGGCCACGGACTGCTGCAGCGCCATGCCACCAGAGAAGGTCACCTTGAGCTGGGAGAAATCCAGCTGGCGGAACTCCTCGCTGTTGCACAGGGCGGCGAACAGGGTGTTGAGACCAACGAAGCCGTTGAAGCGCCACTGCCTGAGTTCCTTGACCAGCGCGGGCAGGTCGCGGGGATTGGTGATCAGGACGTTGTGGTTACCCTGGATCAGCATGGCCATGCAGTGAATGGTGAAGGCATAGATGTGGTAGAGCGGCAGCGGCGCGATCATGACCTGGGCACCGCCGCCCAGGTACTTGGTCATCAGCACCTGGCACTGCAGCATGTTGGCCACGAGATTGCGGTGGGTCAGCATGGCGCCCTTGGCGATGCCGGTGGTGCCGCCGGTGTACTGCAGCACGGCGACATCCTCCGCCGCCGGGTCGGCGTCGACGAAATCGACGTGCTCGCCCTTGGTCATGGCATCGACGAAGCGGATGGAATGGGGAATGTGATAGGCCGGCACCATCTTCTTGACGTGGCGGACCACGGCGTTCACCAGCAGGCGCTTGAAGGTCGGCAGCAGGTCGCCGACCTCGGTGATGATGACGTGCCGGATGTCGGTCTGCGGCAGCACCTGTTCGGCCAGGTGCGCCATGTTGGCCAGGCACACCAGCGCCCGGGCGCCGGAATCCTTGAACTGGTGCTGCATCTCACGGGCGGTGTACAGCGGGTTGGTGTTGACCACCACCAGGCCGGCGCGCATGGCGCCAAACACCACCACCGGGTACTGCAGCACATTGGGCATCTGCACGGCGATGCGATCGCCGGGTTGCAGGTCGGTGTGCTTCTGCAGGTAGGCAGCGAACTGACCGGACAGCTCATAGAGTTCGCGGTAGCTCAGCGTCCGCCCGAGATTGCTGAACGCCGGGCGCTCGGCGTAGGTCTGGCAGGCCTCGCGGAATACCGCCAGGACGTTGCGATAACGGTCCAGGTCTATGTCTGTCTGGATGCCCTCGGGATATTTGTCACTCCAGAAATTCGGCATCATGCAGCCCGCTCCCGCTCTATGGTTATTGTTCGTTGGCGTGCCGTGATCAGCGCTGAACCGGCCCTGCGAGCCTAGCAGCTTTGCCCTGCCCGCAACAGCATCAATATCCGCCCTGAACGTCACCTAATGACCATAAAGTCATTTATGGTCACCTTCTCTATCGGCTTTTCCGGGCGTCGATTAGCCTCAGACGACCAGCCTGGGTAGAATGCCCGGCTTCGCGGCGTCTGCCGCCTTGCCACAGCTGCCGGAGCGCCTCATGAGCCTGACCGAAAACATCCCTTATGAAGCCCTCGAGATCGGCCAAAAGGTGACCGTGACCCGCACCATCGAGCAGCGCGACGTGCTGCTGTTCGCCGCCCTCTCCGGGGACTGCAACCCGTTGCACCTGGATGCCGACTTCGCCGCCAAGACGCTGTTTCGCGAGCCCATCGCCCACGGCATGCTCAGTGGCGCCCTGATCAGCGCCGCGGTGGCCTGCAACCTGCCGGGCCCAGGCACTCTTTATGTCGACCAGACCATGACCTTCGAAAAGCCGGTCAAGCTGGGCGATACCCTGACGGTGGAAATCGAGGTGCTGGAAAAGCTGCCGAAGTTTCGCGTGAACCTGGCCACCCGCGTGTTCAACCAACACGGTGACAAGGTCGTCGATGGCGTCGCCAAGGTGGTCGCGCCGCGCAAGGCGGTGCAGGTGCAGCAGGTAGAACTGCCCCCCGTCACCGTCGGCTGATGTTCAGCCACGATCTGCTGCGCGTCGGCCTAACTGCGTTAAAAACGCCTTCGGAATGCTCATTTACCATCTGTAAACTCCGCTTCCTCAGGCGTTTTCGCCTTGTTTGGCTCTAGCTCGCTAGATCGTAAAACATAGCTTATCAACACTACCTCAACTCAGATCGGCCAGGCCTCGTTGCAGCGGGGCTTGCAGACTGAACTCGCTGAACGCCACTTCCATGCCGCCCCGCTCCGGGGTGCCACAGACCGGACCGACCCGGTATTCCGCAGCGGCTGGCAAGCTGGCCAGGCGCAGCAGCGGCCAGCGCTGACCGTCCAGCGAGGCCTGCACCCGCAGGCTACCCTGGGTCAGGGTGACCCTCAGCCACACCTCTTCCCGCTCGCCCAACGGTGCGCCCACGGCCAGATCCGAACGGCCCTGGGTCAGGACGCTAAGCAGTTGCGGCGTGTCGTCGAAGTAGCCGATGCCAGCGCGCAGCCACTGCTGCTCGTCGATCCGCACCATCAGCCCGGCATGGTCACCCTGGTTCTTGCAGCGCGCGACGACCCGCACCTGCGCGGTGAAGCCGCTGGTAACCCGGGCGCCGAAGAAGTGACCACTGTGGCGCTCGGCACCGTCGTGGGTCTGACGCCAGAAGTCACTGTGGCGATCGGTGATGACCCGGAGCCGCTCGGGCTCGGCCAGCCAGGTCTCGGGTTCATTGATCCATTGGCAGATGTCGAACATGGGGCTCTCCTCGCGTGCTCGCGCTTGGAGTCCGGGCTGCCCCGCAAGTTCGTCTAGGCGCCGCCTTTGAGGATGGCGGCGGCGATCTGGTTGAGACCGATTTCCTGCTCCACGGCGCCGAGTTTCATGGCCTCCTTGGGCATGCCGTAGACCACGCAGCTGTCTTCGTCCTGGCCGAGGGTACGGCCGCCGGCTTCGCGTAGTTCCTTGAGGCCACGGGCGCCGTCGTCGCCCATGCCGGTCATGATGATGCCGAGGGCGTTGCTGCCGGCCGCCCGCGCCACCGAGCGGAACAGTACGTCCACCGAAGGTCGATGGCGGCTCACCGGCGGGCCATCGACCACGTCCACGTGGTACTGGGCACCACTGCGCTTGAGCAACATGTGCCGGCCACCCGGGGCGATGAGCACCCGTCCCGGGGTGACGCGATCACCGTGCCGCGCTTCGCGGACCTCAAGGTCGCAGAGGCGATCCAGGCGCTCGGCGAAGGCGGCGGTGAAACGCTCGGGCATATGCTGCACGACGACGATGCCGGGACAGACCCGCGGCAGGGAGGTGAGCACGGCTTCCAACGCCTGGGTACCCCCGGTGGAGGTGCCCAGCGCCACCAGCCGCTCGGTGGTCCGGGCCATGGCCGTGCCACCGGCGGGTAGGATGACATCGGCGCTGAGCTTGGGCGCTGCCACCACGGGCGCCGCCCGCGGCGCCAGGCGCTTCAGATTGGCGCGGGCTGCCGCCTTGATGGCATGCACCAGGTCCTCGGTCGAGCCCTGGAGGAACTGCTTGAGATTGGCCTGGGGCTTGGTGACGATGCTAACCGCGCCGGCCGCCATGGCCTGCAGGGTGGTGGCAGCGCCCTTCTCGGTGAGGGTGGAGCAGATCACCACCGGGGTCGGCCGCTCGGACATCAACTTCTTGAGAAAGGTGATGCCGTCCATGCGCGGCATCTCCACGTCCAGCACCAGGACGTCCGGCCATTGCTTGCGCATCTTGTCCATGGCGAACACCGGATCGGCCGCTACGCCGACCACCTCGATGCCCGGATCCAGGGCCAGGCTCTGTGCCAGCACCTGACGCACCACGGCTGAATCGTCGACGATGAGAACCTTGATCTTATTCATTAGGGGTAGTCCGGAGAGGAGGAATTTGCGCTCAGGGTCGCCTGCTGGAGAGAGACAGCGCCCGTGCGCAGATCGAGGATCAACTTGCGGTGTCCGATACCTTCGACATGGGTCTTGTCGCACCTTAGACCATAGGCGGCCAGCAAGGCGCGCGCGGCCTCCACGTTGCGCTGCCCGATGGACGCCGCCGGCGTGCTCGGCACTCCGGGGAACATGGAGCCACCGCCATAGAGGTGAATGCGATACCCGCGTGGATCGCTGCCATGGCGCGCCATGGCCCTGAGGACCAGATAGAGGGCATCGTCGATGTAATGGCCGTCGCGCCGGGTGGTCTTGGCGCCACCCAGCCGACTGGGCAGCAGGGAGTGGGTCATGCCCCCCAACCGATCACCCGGGTGCCAGAAGACGAAGGACACGCAAGAGCCCAGTACCGTCCGCAGTTGCAGATCGCCACGACCGAAATACCAGTCGCCGGGGGTGAGGAAGCGTTCGCCCACCGCCACGGTGCTCAGATCGGCCGCTGATAGATGGAAGGCGACACCATGCGCAAGGCCTCGGTCACGCCATTGAGGGTTTCCGAATGGCTGATGAAGAAATAGCCACCCGGACGCAGATGGCGGACCAGCCGTTCGACGACCTGGCGCTTGGTGGGCAGATCGAAATAGATCATCACGTTACGCAGAAAGATGACGTCGAATTTGCCCACCTCCGGCAACCGGGTATTGAGGTTGATCTGCATGAAGGAGATGCGCGCCGCCAGTGCCGGATCGACCAGGAAGATGCCGGCGTTGTTACCCACGCCCTTGAAGCAGTACCGCCGCAGCAGGGCTGCGGGAATGCCTTCGGCCTCCTCCAGCGGGTACTGCCCGAGGCGCGCCTTTTCCAGCACCCGGGTGCTGAGATCGGAGGCGAGCATCTCCCAGGGCTTCTCGCCGAGGCCCTCGGCCAGGGTCATGGCCAGGGTGTAGGGCTCTTCGCCGGAGGAACAGGCGCCGCTCCACAGGCGAAACGGCTGGCTGCCCTTCCAGTTCGGCAGCACCTGGTTGCGCAGGAAGTCGAAATGCTTCGGCTCGCGGAAAAAATAGGTCTCGTTGGTGGTGAGCAGATCCACCGCCATCTGGAATTCCCCCCGATCCTGCTGGATCAGGCGGAAGTAGGCACCGTAGCTGGGTAGCTGGCGCAAGCGGATGCGCTTGGCCAGCCGTCCGCCCACCAGCGGCTTCTTGGCATCGGACATGCTGATGCCCGCGACCTTGAAGATGAGGGAGCGGAATTGCTGGAACTCGGCATCGGTGAGCGCGAGGGCCTCGGACACGCTCATGCTCAGGCAGCCGGAATGGCAGCGAGCTGCTGGTAGTCGTCCTCACCGAGCACGCGCTCGATGTTGAGCAGGATGACGAAGCCGTCGCCCTGCTTGGCCATGCCGAGGATGAAATCGGTGCGCACCCGGGCGCCGAAATCCGGCGCCGGCTCGATGGCATCCGCGCCGATTTCCAGCACCTCGCTGACGGCATCCACCACCACCCCCAGCACCTGGGTGCGCTGCCCGCCCTGCACCTCCAGCACCACGATGCAGCTGCGCCGGCTCACCTCGGTGGGCTGGCCATGAAAACGCACGCCGAGGTCCATCACCGGTACCGCGGCGCCGCGCAGGTTGATCACCCCACGGATCGATGGCGGCAGCATGGGTACGCTGGTCACCGCGCCGTACTCGATGATCTCGCGCACGCATCCGGTACCCACCGCGTACATGTCACCGCCCAGTTGGAAGGTAAGAAACTGCCGGGGCAGATCTGCAGTACTCATCAGACACTCTCCTCGAAGTGGGCGAAGCCGACCGGGGCCTTGCCCCGGGTCGCAACGGTCACGGGTGCGGAGCGGAAGGCGGATGCCTTGCGCTTGGCCTTGCCCTGGCTCGAACCGGTATTCGGGGACAGGCCCGCGTTGACGCCCGGCAAGGCATTGTTCAGGGTGAAGAATTCCATCAGCTGCTGCAGTTGCTCGGCCTGGCCGCTCATCTCCTCGGAGGTGGCCGCCAGTTCTTCCGACGCCGAGGCGTTCTGCTGGGTGAGCTGACTCAGTTGCAGCATGGCGCTGTTGATCTGATCGACCCCGGCGCTCTGCTCTTCGGAAGCAGCGGTGATCTCCTGCACCAGATCCGAGGTCTTGTTGATCGAGGGGACCATCTCGCTGAGCAGGGTACCGGCGCGCTCGGCCAGGGCGACGCTGTTCTTGGCGACCTCACCGATCTCCTGGGCGGCCACCTGGCTGCGTTCGGCCAGCTTGCGCACCTCGGCCGCCACCACCGCGAAGCCCTTGCCGTGCTCGCCGGCGCGGGCCGCTTCGATGGCCGCGTTGAGTGCCAGCAGATTGGTCTGGTAGGCGATGGCGTCGACGATGCCGATCTTATCGGCGATGGTCTTCATCGCCACCAGGGTATCGCGCACCGCCTCGCCACCCTCGCCCGCTTCCCGTGCCGCCTTGCCGGCCATGCCGTCGGTGACCCGGGCATTCTCGGTGTTCTGGGCGATGGAAGCCGACATCTGCTCGATGCTGGCGCTGGTCTCCTCGACCGAGGCAGCCTGCTCGGTGCTGGCCTGGCTCATGCTCTGGGCGGTGGCCGAGACCTCTTCGGAGGCACTGGCCAGGGAATCGGCGTTGCCGCGTACCTCGCCGATGATCTGCCCGAGGCGTTCGGTCATGCCACGGATAGCCGCCAGCATGCTGGTGGTATCGCCTTCGCGGGTCTCGACCACGACGCTCAGATCACCGCGGGCGACCCGACTGACCACATCGGCGGCATAGGCCGGCTCGCCGCCCAGCTGGCGGATGAGGCTGCGGGCGATCAGGTAGCCCATGGCGACCGACATCAGCAACGCCACGGCACCCAGGACGATCATCAGGTTGCGGGCGTCCACATAGGCAGCGGTCGCGGCTTCGCCGGACTCGATCATGCGCTGGGCCTGGAGGTCATTGAGCTGATTGACCGCGGTGACCAGCTCGTTGTTGTTGGGGGCGAAGACGTTGAGCAGATAGTCACGCGCCTGCCCATGGTCGACGTCCAGCAGGCGGAAGAATTCGCTGTACTTGTCCTGCAGCCGCTGGCGACTTTCCAGCACGGCCTTGAGCTTCTGCTTGCCTTCGTCGCTCTGGATCTTCTTGCCCAGGTCGGTGAGGATGTCGCCGTTCTCGCCCCGAATGCGCTTGATCTCGTCGAGGGTCTTGGCACGCTGGTCAGCGCCGTCCTGCAGCAGCAGGTTACGCATCTGGCGGCCGGAATCCAGGGTGTTGCGGGCCAGGGTGTTGGCCTGCACCGTCATGGGAAAGCGATACTGCGACATGGAGTCAGCGGCTTCCCTCATCGTCCCCATGTTCAGCAGCGCCACGCCGATGGTCAGCAGCAGCATGAGGATGGCGGCGCCGAAGCCCAGCATCAATTTGGTCGAAACACGCATCTTGTTCAGCATGGAATGACTTCCTAATGGTTACTGTCCAGTTCTTCGGCCTAGCCCTGGCCTTCTTTAACCGTTCTGCTATCTAGCACTTACCGCGTGTCCGCTCTGGAATGCGCCTCATCCGTTGCTCGACAGGGCCTTGGCAGCGCGACTCAGCAATACCAAGGCCTAGCCTGGCTGGCGTGTGTGCCACTTCCTTTCCCCAAGGAAACGAAGCGTTACCCCTGGTCCGCAGCCGTCCATTCGGTTAGCACGGCGACCTAGCCAGCCGATCAATCGGTGGCATTACCTTCAAGGGGCGCGTCAGCCGGCGCAGCGGCGCCAGCCGATGGCTGTTCAGCCAGGCCACGGCATGGCGCCTAGGCGCTATTCACCGAAGCGTGTGAAACCTTCTGGAAAGCGGGCGATTGGCGCCTCGCCACGACTGGACCCCAGCGGATGATGGGACCTCGGCAACGACGGCCGGACGTGTTCCAGCGCGCGATCCAGGTCGCGCGGGGCGCGCCCTTCGCCGGTATGGAAGAAGTTCATGAGTCGTTGCAGCTGTTCGGCCTGGCCGCTCATCTCTTCGGCCGTGGCCGCCAGCTCTTCCGACGCCGAGGCATTCTGCTGGGTGATCTGATTGAGTTGCAGCATGGCGGCGTTGATCTGCCCTGCCCCGCCGCTCTGTTCGTCGCTGGCCGCGGCGATCTCCTGTACCAGGCCCGAGGTCTTGGTGATGGAAGGGACGATCTGATCCAGCAGGGTGCCGGCGCGTTCGGCCAAGGCCACGCTGTTCTTGGCCACGGCACCGATTTCCTGGGCCGCCACCTGGCTGCGCTCGGCCAACTTGCGCACCTCGGCGGCCACCACCGCGAAGCCACGACCGTGCTCCCCGGCCCGCGCCGCCTCGATGGCCGCGTTGAGCGCCAGCAGATTGGTCTGGTAGGCGATGTCGTCGACAATACCGATCCGGTCGGCGATGGTCTTCATCGCCACGGTGGTATCACGGACCGCAGCACCACCCTCTTGCGCCTCCTGGGCCGCCTTACCGGCCATGCCGTCGGTAACCTTGGCATTTTCCGAATTCTGCGCGATGGACGCCGACATCTCTTCGATGCTGGCACTGGCCTCTTCCACGGATGCCGCCTGCTCGGTGCTGGCTTGGCTCATGCTCTGAGCGGTGGCGGATATCTCCTCCGAGGCACTCGCCAGGGCATCGGCCGACAACCGCACCTCTCCGATGATCTGGTTGAGCTTGTCGACGGTGCCGTTGATGGAATTCTTCAGCTCCAGCAACTGGCCCTGGTAGTCGCCCTGAACGGTACGACTCAGATCCCCCTCCGCTAGCCTGGCCATCACGCCCATGGCCTCGTTCACCGGGGCGACAATGGCGTCCAAGGTACCGTTGATGCCAGCGACGATTCGACGGAAATCGCCCTGATGCAGGATGACATCGGCGCGCCTATCGAGGCGACCGGCCATGGCCGCCTCGCTGAGGTGTTGGGCGTCATCGATCAGACGCTGGATATTGATCCGAACCTGTTCGACGTTGTCGTTGATGAAGGCCTTCTTGCCGGGGAAGCGCTCCAGCGGCGCCGAGAGATCGCCTTCGCCGAAGGCCTTGATGCAGGCCATGGCCTTCTTCTTCACCGCGATATGACCGGCGACCATGGCATTGATGCCAGCGGCGATTTCGCGATAGGAGCCCTGGAAGCGTTCGGCGTCGATACTGACGTCGATGTCGCCGGCATCATGCTCCTGGGACATCCGCTGCATCTCCGCCATCAATCCCTGCAGATTGCCCCGCAGCTGCTCGATGTGGGCGTTGATGAAGGCTTTCTTGCCCGGGAAGGCCTCCAGCGGCGCCGTCAGGTCGCCCTCGCCAAAGGCCTTGACGCAGGCCATGGCCTTCTTCTTGACCTGGATGTGACTGTCGACCAGCGCGTTGATACCGCTGGCCATCTCGGCAAAGGCGCCCTGCAGGCCCTGGGCTTCGATGCAGACCTCGATATCGCCGATGGCATGCTCGTGGGACATCCGCTGCAATTCGCCCTGCAGGGTCTGCAGACTGCCGCGCAGTTCCTCGACACTGGCGTTGATGAAGCCCTTCTGCCCGGGATAGGGATCGAGCTTCGCCGTGAAATCGCCAGCGGCGATCGCGCTGACGCAGGCCATGGCACGTCTTTGCTCGTCCTGCTGCAGTTGCAGCGTGCCAGCGTACTGCTCCAACCAGTCGCGATAGCAACCCGGAAACGCCCTAGCATTGGAGCGACCGTCTAGGTGACCTCGCGCCTGCTCCGTGTTGATGCGTCCCCACTCGGCATCCACTTCGCGCAGGGTCGCCACCAGCCCGGCCAGTTGCGCCAACAGGCTCTGGGTATCCCCTTCGCGCAACGGCAACTGGCGTGGAAACTCACCACGCGCGAGCTGCGCCACCACCTGGGCGGCAACCCGCGGATCGGCGCCAAGCTGACGCTGCAAGGTGTGCATGATGAACCCGCCACCGAGGACCACTACGCCCAGGGCAGCCAGGCCCAGCACGCCCACCAGCCACTGGGCCGAACCGACATCTGGGCCACCCAAAGCTTTCAGCTGATAACAGGCCGCCCCCACTACCAGAAGCAGGGCTACGGCCATGCCCAGTACCGACCACACCACTCGAGTCCGTAGCGAGAACATCAACTGCATGTTGCGCTTCCTTTTTCCTGTCTTTTCTGAGTCTTTGCATCAGGGGTCCAGCGGCGCTCAGCTGGTACTACGCGCGGCCAGGCCGGCCAGTTCTTCGATATCCAGCACCCGCGGGACATCGAGGACGACGACGAAGCCGCTGCCCGACTTGACCATGCCGGCGATGAAGTCCGGGCGCAGGCGACTACCGAAGCTGGGCGCCGGGCGGATGTCGCCGGGGGCGATCTCCAGCACCTCGCTGACCGCATCGACGACCACGCCAAGCACCTGCAGGTCATCGCCCGTGGGCACCTCCAGGATGACGACGCAGGTCCGTGGCCCGACCTGGGTCGGACTACCGCCGAAGCGTGCCTCCAGATCGATCACCGGCACCACCGCCCCGCGCAGGTTGATGACGCCGCGGATGCACGCCGGCATCCGCGGAACCTGGGTGAGCTGGCCGAACTCGAGAATCTCGCGCACGGCCAGGGTATCCACCGCATAGGTCTCTTCCTGCACGACAAAGGTCAGGTGCTGGTGACCCAGGGTGTCTTGCTCTAGATCGGAGATCGTCAGGGCGTTCATGGGTTACTCCGAGAAACGTACGTAGCCTTCCGGCAAGCGACCACCGGCGGCGGACTGGGAACGGACGGCGACTTGCGGACTGCGCGGAGCGGCTGGCCGAGCCCGCTCCATGGCCCGTTCCAGGTCCTGTACCGCACGGCCTTCACCGGTGTGGAAGAAGCCCATCAGCTGCTGCAGTTGCTCGGCCTGGCCGCTCATTTCCTCGGCAGTGGCCGCCAACTCTTCCGAGGCCGAGGCGTTCTGCTGAGTCAGCTGATTCAACTGCAGCATAGCCCCGTTGATCTGACTTACCCCGCTGCTCTGCTCTTCGCTGGCCGCAGCGATCTCCTGCACCAGATCCGAGGTCTTGCCGATGGAGGGCACGATCTGGTCCAGCAGGGTACCGGCGCGCTCGGCCAGGGCCACGCTGTTCTTGGCCACGTCACCGATCTCCTGGGCCGCGACCTGGCTGCGTTCGGCCAGCTTGCGCACCTCGGCCGCCACCACCGCGAAGCCCTTGCCGTGCTCGCCGGCGCGGGCCGCTTCGATGGCCGCGTTGAGCGCCAGCAGATTGGTCTGGTAGGCGATGGCGTCGACGATGCCGATCTTGTCGGCGATGGTCTTCATCGCCACCGTGGTGTCACGCACCGCTTCACCACCCTCGCCCGCTTCCCGCGCGGCCTTGCCGGCCATGCCGTCGGTGACCCGGGCATTCTCGGTGTTCTGGGCGATGGAGGCCGACATCTGCTCGACGCTGGCACTGGTCTCCTCGACCGAGGCAGCTTGCTCGGTACTGGCCTGGCTCATGCTTTGAGCGGTGGCGGAAATCTCTTCTGAGGCACTGGCCAGGGCATCGGCCGACAACCGGACCTCGCCGATGATCTGGTTCAGCTTGCCGACGGTGCCGTTGATGGACGTCTTCAGCTCGTGCAACTGGCCCTGGTAATCACCCTGAACGGTGCGACTCAGATCGCCTTCGGCCAGCCCGGACATCACCGCCATGGCTTCATTGACCGGGGCGACGATGGCATCCAAGGTACCGTTGATGCCGGCGACGATGCGCCGGAAGTCACCCTGGTGGGCACTGGCATCGGCACGATTGTCGAGACGACCGGCCATGGCCGCCTGGCTCAGCTGGTTGGCGTCCTCGACCAGACGCTGGATATTGCCGCGCACCTGCTCGAGGTTGTCGTTGATCACCGCCTTCTGGCCGGGGAAGCGCTCCAGCGGCACCGACAGATCGCCTTCGCCAAAGCTCTTGACGCAAGCCATGGCCTTGGCGGAATCGCTGAGATGACCGGCAACCATGCCGTTGACGCCTTCGGCCATGCTGCGATAGGCACCTTGGAAACGGTCCGCCGGAATGCGGACCACGGTTTCGCCACGGTCATGGGCAGTCGACATGCTGGTCATTTCGGTGATCAGCCCGCGCAGGGTGGTAACCATGTTCTGCATGGCCGCCATCAGGCTGGTCTTGTCGTCGCCCCGCAGCTTGATGTCGTCGGGCAGATCGCCTGCAGCCACGCGGCCGGCTAAGGTGGCGACCACGGAGGGCTCACCACCCAGCTGACGCAGCAGATTGCGGGTGATGAAGAAACCCAGCAGGGCAACGGCCAGCAGGGTCGCCAGGGCGATGGACAGGGCCAGCCAGGTGGCCTCGACCTTGGTCTTCTGGGCGACTTGCACGCCCTGCTGCGCCAGGGTCTGGTTGTAACTGACGTGCTCGTCGAGGGCCTTGTTGATGGCGAGCATCACGTCGGTACGGCTGCGCATCAGGTTCTGGGCGTCGTCGTTGCGATTCTGCCGCGACAGGGCAATGACCTGCTCGCCCAGGCTGAACAGGGCATTGAAGGCGGCCTGATCGGTTGCCAGCAGTGTGCGATCACGATCATCCGAAACCAACGCATCGTACTTGCCGAGGTTCTGGCCGATGCGCTCCTTGGCCGCGGCCAGGTCCTGCTCGGCGGTGGTCATGGCTTCGCTGCTGGTCGCTAGCACGTGACGATAGATGCCTACCACGTAATCGGAGCGGCTATCGTTGATCTCGCCGAGCGCCTTCAAACTGGGCACGGTATTGTCGTTGCCATAGTTGGCGGCCTGGAACACCTGGTCGATTTCATATTGGCCGGTGCCGGCCAGCACCATGATGCCCAATAGCGCGGACAGCACCAGCAGCAGCATTTTCTTGATGACAGTCATGTCGGTAGTCTCAAAAAGGCCACCCGCAGGTGGCCATAGGATAAGGGGTCAGGAATCGAAGGGGGCGTAGCCTTCAGGTACGCCACCCGCGGTGCCATTGCGCAAGAGCTTGCCGGGGACCCGCGCCGTCCTTGGCCGTGTGGCTTCCAGCGCTCGATCCAAGTCCTGCACCACACGGCCTTCGCCGGTGTGGAAGAAGCCCATCAGCCGTTGCAGTTGCTCGGCCTGGCCGCTCATTTCCTCGGCAGTGGCCGCCAGCTCCTCCGAGGCCGAGGCGTTCTGCTGGGTCAGTTGGTTTAGTTGCAGCATGGCGCCGTTGATCTGACTCACCCCGCTGCTCTGCTCTTCGCTGGCCGCGGCGATCTCCTGCACCAGCTCCGAGGTCTTGCCGATGGAGGGCACGATCTGGTCCAGCAGGGTGCCGGCGCGCTCGGCCAGGGCCACGCTGTTCTTGGCCACGTCGCCGATCTCCTGGGCCGCGACCTGACTGCGTTCGGCCAGCTTGCGCACCTCGGCCGCCACCACCGCGAAGCCCTTGCCGTGCTCGCCGGCGCGGGCCGCTTCGATGGCCGCGTTGAGCGCCAGCAGATTGGTCTGGTAGGCGATGGCGTCGACGATGCCGATCTTGTCGGCGATGGTCTTCATCGCCACCGTGGTATCACGTACCGCTTCACCACCCTCGCCCGCCTCTCGCGCGGCCTTGCCGGCCATGCCGTCGGTGACCCGGGCATTCTCGGTGTTCTGGGCGATGGAGGCCGACATCTGCTCGACGCTGGCACTGGTCTCTTCCACCGAAGCGGCCTGTTCGGTACTGGCCTGGCTCATGCTCTGGGCGGTGGCGGAGATCTCTTCCGAGGCACTGGCCAGGGCATCGGCCGACAGCCGTACGTCGCCGATGATCTGGTTCAGCTTGCCGACGGTGCCGTTGATGGAATTCTTCAATTCCAGCAGCTGACCCTGGTAGGCGCCCTGGACGGTACGGCTCAGGTCACCCTGGGCCAGACCGGCCATCACGCCCATGGCCTCGTTGACCGGGGCGACGATGGCGTCCAGGGTGCCGTTGATGCCGGCGACGATACGGCGGAAGTCGCCCTGGTGGGCACTGGCGTCGGCACGGCTATCGAGGCGCCCGGCCATGGCCGCCTGGCTCAGCTGGGCGGCGTCTTCGACCAGGCGCTGGATGTTGCCGCGGACCTGCTCGAGGTTGTCGTTGATCACTGCCTTCTGCCCAGGGAAGCGTTCCAGCGGCACCGAAAGATCGCCTTCACCAAAGCTCTTCACACAGGCCATGGCCTTGCGCGAATCCTCCAGGTGCCCGGCGACCATGGCATTGACGCCTTCGGCCATGCTGCGGAAGGTACCCTGGAAACGCTCCACCGGAATGCGGGCGTCCGTCGCGCCGCGATCATGGGCCTCGGACAGCTGCACCATTTCCGCGACCAGGCGCTGGATGTTGCCGCGCACCTGTTCGAGGTTGTCGTTGATCACCGCCTTCTTGCCGGGGAAACGTTCCAGCTCGGCCGCCAGATCGCCTTCGCCAAAGCTCTTCACGCAGGCCATGGCCTTGTGGGAATCCTCCAGGTGACCGGCGACCATCGCATTGACCCCTTCGGCGACGTTGCGGAAGGCCCCCTGGAATCGCTCCTGCGGCAGGCGCGCGTCCGTCTCGCCGCGATCATGCTCGACGGCCATGGTGGTCATCTCCTGCACCAGGCCGCGCAGGGTCAGCACCATGCGCTGCATGGCGGCCATCAGGCTGGAATCGTCGCCAGCGCGTAGCTGCAGATCGTCGGGCAGGTCGCCTGCGGCCGTGCGGTTGGCGACCTTGGCCACCTCGGCCGGCTCGCCGCCCAGTTGGCGCAGCAGGTTGCGGGTAATGAAGAAACCGAGCAGGCCGACGGCCAGCAGGGTCACCAAGGCGATGCCGATGGAGAGGACGGTGGCCTGGCTCATGGTACGGCCGGCGACCTGCGCCTGCTCGCTGCCGAGCTTCTGGTTGTAACTGCGGTGCGCATCGAGGGCATCGCCGACATGGTCGATCACCTTGCGCTGCTCGCCGAGGATGCGTTTGACGTCCTCGTCCTGGCTCGCTCGCGACAGAGGCAACACCGTTGCCACCAGATCGTTCAGGGCCACGATGGCCTGGCGATCGTCCTGCAGCATGCGCCGATCGGCTTCGTCGGAGATCAGCGGCTCATAGTCCTTGAGCGCCTTTTCGGTCAGTTGCTGGGCCTCGGTCAGTTCCTTCTCGGCCTCGCGCGTGGCGACGTCGCCGTCCGCGGCCAGGTGGCGGTAGATGCCGGTGATGATGTCGGCCGAATGGGCATCGATGGCATCGATGCCCAGGATCGACGGTACGGTGTTGTCGTTGCCGTAATTGGCGCGGTCGTACACCTGGCTCAACTGCTGGTAGGCGATACCCGCGAGCAGGATGATGCCCAGCAGCGCGGAGAGCACCAGCAGGGACATGCGTTTGGTAACGGTCATGTATTCTTATTCCTTGTCGCTCAGGCCGGTACGGCGGCGTGGGCGGAGACTGTGGTGGACGAAGCCTCGCCGATCAACCCGGGCACGCTGAGGATCAGCGCCACGGCGCCGCTGCCGAGGATGGTGAAGCCGCCCAGGCTGCGGTTGTGGTCGAACAACGGACCGAGAGGCTTGATCACGGTCTGGAATTCACCGAGCAGCTGATCGACCACCAGACCGGCGCGCTGGCCGGCGTAGCGCACCACCACCACGTTCTGGCGCCGCGGCGGCGCTTCCTCGATGGCGAACAGCTGGCGCAGGCGCAGCACCGGCAGCACCTCGCCGCGCAGGTCGAGATAGTCGTTGCCGCTGGCCTGGACGCTGGCCGCCTCGGTCAATTCGATGCACTCCTCCACCGCTTCCAGGGGCACCACGTAGGCGGCCTTGCCAACGCCGATGAGGAAGCCGTCGATGATCGCCAGGGTCAGCGGCAGGCGGATCGTTACCGTGGTGCCCCGGCCCTCCTCGCTGGTGAGGTCGACGCTGCCGCGCAGGGCGGTGATGTTCTTTTTCACCACGTCCATGCCGACGCCGCGACCCGACAGGTTGCTGATCTGCTCGGCGGTGGAGAAACCCGGCTCGAAGATCAGGTTGAACACCTCCTTGTCGCCCAGCACCTGGCCTTCGCTGATCAGGCCGCGCTCGGTCGCCTTGCGCAGGATGCGCTCGCGCGACAGACCGCCACCGTCATCGGTGACTTCGATGACGATGCTGCTCGACTCGTGATAGGCGTTGAGGCCCACGGTGCCCTGGGCCGGCTTGCCGCGGGCCAGGCGCAATTCGGCGGATTCGATGCCATGGTCCATGGCGTTGCGAATCAGGTGGGTCAGCGGATCGCCGATCTTTTCCACCACGGTCTTGTCCAGCTCGGTATCGCCGCCGCTGATGCGCAGGGCGATGTCCTTGCCGATTTCCTTGGAGACGTCGCGCACCACGCGCTGGAAGCGGTTAAAGGTGGTGCCGATCTGCACCATGCGCAGGGTCAGGGCGGTATCCCGCACCTCCTCGACCAGGCGCGACAGCACCCCGGTGGATTCCACCAGGGTGGTCAGGCCGCTCTGCTGAGCGATCAGCTGGGTGCCGGCACCGGCGATGATGAGTTCGCCAATGAGGTCGATGAGCTGGTCGAGCTTGGTGGCGTCGATACGGATCAGTTGGCCTTCGCTGGCTGGCGCCCGCTGTTCCTTGATCTTGCGCTGCTTGTTCAGGGCCGCGTCCACCACCGGCGGATTGACCAGTTGGGCCTCGACCAAGACCTCGCCGATGGGCTTGCGCGGCACCGCCGGATCGGCCTGGCGGCGCAGCACCTCGTCCAGCTCGGTGGCGGTCAGGGTGCCGCAGCGCACCAGGATTTCGCCCAGGCGCAGGTCTTCCTCGGGCAGGTCGTCGATCAGTTGGCAATAGTCGCTGCTGCGGCTGTGCGGCGGCAGGATGCGGATCTGGCTGTCTTCGCGGACGAATTCGAAGGCCGCCTCGATGGTTTCCTTGTCGGCATCGCTGTCGAACGCGACCTCGAAGCCCAGGTAGCAGGTTTCCGGATCCATCTCGGCGGCGGTCGGAATGGCATCGAACAGGGTAACGATGTTGACGATGCGGCCGAAGGTATTGAGGTAGCGCACGAAGGCCAGCGGATCCATGCCATTGCGCAGCATGTCCGGGCCGAAGCGCAGCGACAAATGCCAGTGGCCGGCGGCCACGCCATCCACCGGTGTCACCAGGGCGCGCGCCACGGCGGTCGGCTGGGCCGCCTGGGCGCTCGGCTGCAGATAATGCTCCAGGCGCTGCACCAGAGCGGCGCCCACGGCCTGGAAGTCGGCCTCCGGCTCGCTGCCGGACGACACCCGGGCAATCAGGCCATTGAGGTGATCGCAAACCTCCAGGAACAGTGCCGACAGCGTCTCGTCGAACGCCATTTCACCACTGCGGATGCGATCGAGCACGCTTTCGGCGACATGGGTGAAGGCCACCACATGGTCCAGGCCGAACAGCCCCGCCGAACCCTTGATGGTATGGGCGGCGCGAAAGATGGCGTTGATCAGCTCGGCGTCATCCGGCGCCTGCTCGATCTGCAGCAGGGCGGCCTCCATCTGCTGCAACAGCTCCTCGCTCTCGGCGATGAACGTCTTGAGGATCTCGTCCATGTTCATGCGGCAACACCTTCCGCGGTAGCCGCGGTAAAGAAGTCGGCGAGACCTGCCAGCTCCAGCAATTCGGTGACGGCGGGGCTGGGATCGACCAGCTCGAGACTACCCCCCAACCGTTGCGCCTCCCGGTGGGCCAGCAGCAGCAACTGCAGCCCGGCCGAATCGAATTCATCGACCTCGGCCAGCTCCAACGCCACGGTGCCCCCGGCGGCCAGGGGCTCCATCAGCAGCGGCTTGCTGTCCGCCGCGGTGTAGATGGTCAGCGGCCCGGAGAAGGGTAACCGGGTACGAATGACGTCGTTCATGGGTAGCCTCCGGGGCTATCAGGGCATGATCAGCTTGGAAACCGCTGCCAGCATCTGTGCGGGCTGGAACGGCTTGACCATCCAGGCCTTGGCCCCAGCGGCCTGACCGGCGGCCTTCTTGGCGGCATCGGATTCGGTGGTGAGCATGATCACCGGAGTGAACTTGTACGCGGGCAGCTTCTTGGCCGCGGTGACGAAGGTGATGCCGTCCATGTTGGGCATGTTCACGTCGCTGATGATCAGGTGCACCTTGCGACCGTCCAGCTTGGTCAGGGCATCGCGACCGTCACAGCCCTCGATGACGTCGTAGCCCGCGCTTTTCAGCGTCATGGACACCACCTGGCGGATGGAGATGGAGTCGTCGACGATCAGAATGGTCTTGTTGCTCATGGCAGCTTTCCTTAGAAGAAGGTGATATCGGATTCGGCAGCGGCGGCGGCCGGTCGCTTGCCGTGGTGCACGGCGACCTGCTCGGCCATGGTGTAGGTACGGGCCAGCTCGGCGAGCCAGCCCTTGGTGTCGAGGGGCGGCAGCGGCTGGCCGCTGGCGGCCAGGGCGCGACGCTCGATCACCAGGCGCTCGAGGCGGGCCTGGTCGTCGCGGATGTGGCCGAGCATCTGGCTGACGCGATCCTGGAACTGCAGGGCGACCAGCACCTCGGCGATGGCGCCGCCCACGGCCGCGGCGTTGTCGGCCAGGGCATCGCTGCGCTCGACCACGTCGCGGGTGGTGCCGCCAAAGCTACCGATGACCTGTTCGATGGTCTCGCCGGACTGGTTAAGGGTGCCGGTGTCGCGCTCGGCGTGGAGTTGCGACAGCTCCAGGGTGCGGGCGATGGCGCCATTCACCGTTTCCACGGTTTCGCCGATCTTCTGCCCAGTGTCGCCGGACAACGTGGACAGCTTGCGGACCTCGTCGGCGACCACGGCGAAACCGCGCCCGGCTTCACCGGCACGCGCGGCTTCGATGGCGGCGTTGAGGGCCAGCAGGTTGGTCTGGCGGGCCACGTCGCCGACGTCCTTGGCCATGCTCTTGAGTTGCTCGGTCAGGCCGGCCAAGCCGTTGACCTCGGTGAGCAACGCCCCCTTGCTCGACAGCGCCTCACGCAGCGATTGCAGGATGCCGTCCAACTGGTTCTGGCTGCTGGCCATCAAGCTGACCAGGCGATCGCCACTGCCGTGATCGTTGCCAGCGACACTGTGGATACGGTCCGCCAGCTCGGCGAAGCGACTGGTCAGACTGACGATTTCCTGCTCGGTATGGACGCGCGCGGCTTCGATCTGCTCGGACCACACTGGCAGCACGGCTACACAGAGGGCTTCGAGAGCTTCGTCCCGGCCGCTGACCGGGCTCTGGTGGATGGCCTGACCGGCAGACTGCTCGACCTGCCGTGCCTGAGCGCGACGCAGCTGCCAGAAGCCCAGGCCCATGGCCAGGACCACCTGGGTGGCGCTCAGGGCCAGGGTGGTCGCAGTGACACCGCCCGCGTACAGGATCGCGCCGGTGCCGCAGGCACCCAGCAATGCAGGGGTGAAGGTAGAGTCGACGAGCGAAGGCGAGGAAGGGGCGTGTTCCACAGGAAGATACCGGTCTAGACGCCAGCGAAGGCGGGAAGGTGTGACCGGGTTATCAGCTCTGGAACGCTAAACTTTAGCCACGGACGGATAACTTATTGTAGTAGCTTAGTGCCACTACTAGTTTTTCCGCCAGCTTTTTTCAGAGTTCGTCGCGCCGTTTGGCCCGTGCTAGACGGCCTGCCATGGCTCCCGCCTCTTCCAGCACCTCTCGTACATAGCCCAGATGCAGGCTCGCTGCCTCGCGCGCGCGTTCGGCTTCACCCGCGACAATGGCTTGGTAGAGCGTCCGGTGCTGTTCCAGCAAGCGCTCGCGGGTTTCGCCACGCTGGGCCTGCATGCCGCCGATATTGGTCACCATGTGATGCCGCAGCAGTTCGAACAGGCTGCGAATGCTGTGCAGGTAGACGGCGTTGTGGCTGGCCTCGGCGATGGCCAGGTGAAAAGCCGCATCGGCCTCACCCTCCTCCTCCCGAGCCAGGGTCTCGCGCCGCCGATAGCAGTCTTCCAGTCGTTCCCAGGCTAGGGTCAGTCGCGCCAGATCAGGCTCGGTGGCCCGTTGCGCAGCGTAGTAGGCGCAGGCGCTTTCCAGGGTATGGCGAAATTCCAGCAGGTCGCGCCGGGTTTCCTCGCGGCTTTCCAACAGCGGCAGCAGCGGATCGGTGAAGGCACTGTTGAGCGCCTCGGTGACATAGGTACCGCCGCCCTGGCGGCTGAGCAGCAGTCCCCGCGCTACCAGTTTCTGGATGGCCTCACGCAGGGACGGTCGCGACACCCCGAAGCGCTCGGCCAGCACCCGCTCGGCTGGTAGGCGCTCGCCAGGTCGCAGGGAACCCTCGGCGATCAGCGCCTCGAGATTCTTGACGATGTCGTCCGACAGACGACGTTGCTTGACCGGTTCGAACCCCATGAAAAACCTCGAAAAATGCCGCAGACAGCAGCGGCCGTCCGCCGGGTGGAAGGGATGGGCCGACGAAAGTCGCACATCAAGGGGTTTGACAGAGGCAAAGACCCCGCTTAACGTGCGTGAAGTCGCACTTGTAAATTGGTCTTACCAATTTTTGCCACAGGTCGCGATCTTGTGCAACCCCGTCCTGCCGCCTCCCTACAAAAACAATCAAGGAGCACCCGATGGAAACCTGGCAACAGATCTATCTCCCCCTTGGCAGCCTGGGCCTTTCGGCCTTCGTCGCCGCCTTGCCCATTCTGTTCTTCTTCGTTGCCCTCGCCGGTCTGAGACTCAAGGGCCATGTGGCGGGCGCCATCACCCTGGCGATCGCCCTGCTCATCGCCCTGTTCGTCTATCGCATGCCGGTGGACAAGGCGCTGGCATCGGCCGGCTACGGTTTTCTCTATGGTCTCTGGCCCATCGCCTGGATCATCGTGACAGCGGTGTTCCTCTACAAGTTGACGGTCAAGTGCGGCCAGTTCGACATCATCCGCAGCTCGGTGCTGTCGATCACCGACGATCAACGCCTGCAGGTGCTGCTGATCGGCTTCTGCTTCGGCGCCTTCCTGGAGGGTGCGGCCGGTTTCGGCGCGCCGGTGGCCATCACCGCTGCGCTGCTGGTGGGCCTGGGCCACAATCCGCTGAAGGCGGCCGGGCTCTGCCTGATCGCCAACACCGCGCCGGTGGCCTTTGGCGCCCTGGGCATCCCGACCATCGTCGCCGGTCAGGTGACCGGCATCGACGCCTTCAAGATCGGCGCCATGACCGGTCGCCAGCTGCCACTGTTGGCGTTGCTGATACCGCTGTGGCTGATGTTCATGATGGATGGCATGCGTGGCCTGCGGGAAACCTGGAAACCGGCGCTGATCTGCGGTGGCACCTTCGCGGTGGTCCAGTACCTGACCTCCAACTTCCTCGGCCCAGAACTGCCTGACATCACCTCGTCTCTGGCTGCCATGATCGCCCTCACCGGCTACCTCAAGCTGAGCCAACCGCAGCAGGCCACTGCCGGTGCCAACACTGTGGTGAGCGGCGGCGGCGCAGCTGCGCTAGGCGGTGGTGCAGGCTTCGGCCAAGGCGGTCGCCTGCCACCGGAGCATTCGCTGGGCACCGTGATCAAGGCCTGGTCACCCTTCCTGATCCTGACCGTGATCGTCACCCTCTGGACCACCAAGGCCTTCAAGGCACTGTTCGCCACCGGCGGCGCTCTCTATGCCCTGGTGATCAACGTCCCAGTGCCCTATCTGGACAAGCTGGTGATCAAGACACTGCCGATCGTGGCCACCCCGACGCCCATGCCGGCGGTCTACAAGCTCGACCTGCTGTCGGCCTCGGGCACGGCCATCCTGATTTCCGCCCTGATCTCCATGGCCATCTTCCGCATCAAGCCATCGACCGCCCTGGGTGTGTTCAAGGAAACCCTGGTGGAACTGCGCAAGCCGATCCTGTCCATCGGGCTGGTGCTGGCCTTTGCCTTCGTCGTCAACTATTCGGGCATGTCCACCACCCTCGCCCTGTTGCTGGCCGGCACCGGCGCGCTGTTCCCCTTCTTCTCGCCGCTGTTGGGCTGGCTGGGGGTGTTCCTGACCGGCTCGGATACCTCCTCCAACGCCCTGTTCGGCTCGCTGCAGGCGACCACCGCGCACCAGATCGGCGTTTCCGACACCCTGCTGGTGGCCGCCAACAGCTCCGGCGGCGTGACCGGCAAGATGATCTCGCCGCAGTCCATCGCCGTGGCTTGCGCTGCCACCGGGATGGTGGGCAAGGAGTCCGACCTGTTCCGCTTCACCGTGCGCCACAGTATCGGCTTCGCCGTCCTGGTCGGCTTCATCACCCTGGCGCAGGCCTATGTGTTCACCGGGATGCTGGTGCACTGATCGCGCGGTTCCCGGCGGCGGCTCAGGCCGTCGCCGGTCCTCTTATTACCGGGCTAACCCGGAGTGACGCCTGATGAACGATCTTTTCTACAACGCCGCCCCCAACGCCACCCGTACCGCGCCGCCCCTGGCGCCGCCACGGACCTATCCACAGCAGAAACCGACCCAGGTTTATCTGTTCGGCACCTGCGTGGTCGACCTCTTCTATCCCGAAGCCGGCCTGGACAGCATTCGCCTGCTGGAGCGCGAGGGCATCCGCGTGCATTTTCCCCAGGCGCAGAGTTGCTGCGGCCAGCCGGCCTACACCTCGGGCTACACCGAGGAAGCCCGTGCCGTGGCCCGCGCCCAGTTGGCGCTGTTCGCCGAACCCTGGCCGGTGGTGGTGCCCTCCGGCTCCTGCGCCGGCATGCTACGCCATCATTATGCCGAGCTGTTCGCCGACGAGCCGGAGACCTTGCGCCAGGCGCTCGACCTGGCCGAACGCACCTACGAACTGGCGGAATTTCTGCTCAATGTCTGCCAGGTCGACTACCAGGACCACGGCGCCCCGACCAAGGTAGCCCTGCACACCTCCTGCAGCGCTCGGCGCGAGATGCAGACCCACCTGCACGGCCGCGCCCTGCTCAGCCAGTTGGCGGCCGTGGAGCGCGTCGACCATGATCACGAGAGCGAATGCTGCGGTTTTGGCGGCACCTTCTCGGTACGCATGCCGGACATCTCCGGCGCCATGGTGGCGGACAAGACCCGCGCCCTGCAGGACAGCGGTGCCGCCCAGGTGCTCACCGCCGACTGCGGATGCCTGATGAACATCAACGGCTCCTTGGAAAAGCAACGCGCCGCCTTGCGTGGCGAACACCTGGCGAGCTTTCTCTGGCGCCGTATCGGAGGTGCAGCGTGAACGAGATGCTGAAGATTCCCCTTACCGACATCAGCGAGGCGCCGCCCTTCAAGACGCGTGCGCGTCAGGCCCTGGGCGACGACCAGCTCAGACGCAACTTCCGCACGGCCATGGATTCGCTGATGACCAAGCGGCTGGCCAGCATGAGCGACGCCGACGAGCGCGAGCGCCTGCGCGAGTTGGGCAATCGCATCCGGGCCCGGGCGCTGTCCAAGCTGCCGGATCTGCTGGAGCGGCTGGAAGCCAATCTCAGACGCAATGGCGTCCAGGTGCACTGGGCCGAGACCACCGCCGAGGCCAACGTCATCGTCCAGGGGATCGCCGAGCGCCATGCGGCCAAACTGCTGATCAAGGGCAAGTCCATGGTCAGCGAAGAGATGGACATGAACCACGTCCTCGGCGCCCAGGGCATCGACTGCCTGGAGTCGGACATGGGCGAGTACATCATCCAGCTCGCCGGCGAGAAGCCGTCACACATCATCATGCCGGCCATCCACCTCAACCGGCAGCAGGTGGGCACCCTCTTCCACGAGCACCTGGCCGAGCCCTACACCACCGACGTCGATGAACTCATCCAGACCGGCCGGCGGGTGTTGCGGCAAAAATTCTTCGAGGCCGACATCGGCATCTCCGGGGTCAACTTCGCCGTGGCCGAGACCGGCACCCTGTTGCTGGTGGAAAACGAGGGCAACGGGCGAATGTCGACCACGGTGCCGCCCGTACATATCGCCGTGACCGGCATCGAGAAGGTGGTGGAAAACCTCAGAGACGTGGTGCCTCTGCTGTCGCTGCTGACCCGCTCGGCGCTGGGTCAGCCCATCACCACCTACGTCAACATGATCTCCGGGCCGCGCAAGGCCGAGGAATTGGACGGGCCGCGCGAGGTGCACCTGGTGCTGCTGGACAACGGCCGCAGCCAGGCCTTCGCCGACAGCGAATTGCGCCAGACCCTCAACTGCATCCGCTGCGGCGCCTGCATGAACCACTGCCCGGTCTATACCCGCATCGGCGGCCACGCCTATGGCGAGGTCTATCCCGGCCCCATCGGCGCCATCATCACCCCGCATCTGGTCGGCCTGGAACGGGCGCCCGATCATCCCAGCGCCTCGTCGTTGTGCGGCGCCTGTGGTGAAGTCTGCCCGGTGAAGATCCCGATTCCCGCCCTGCTGCGCCGACTGCGCGAGGAAAACGTCAAGGCGCCCGCGGCAGAGCCGCAGCTTCTGCGCGGCCAGGGCAGCAAGTTTTCCGCCCGCGAGCGCTGGACCTGGCATGCCTGGCAGAGCCTCTTCACCTCGCCGCTGCTCTATCGCGGCTTCAGCTACCTGGCCACCCGCTTCGGCCGCTTCACCCCGGGCCAACTCGGGCCCTGGACCGAGCACCACAGCGCGCCCAAGCCAGCGAAGCGCTCGCTCCACGAACTGGCCCGCGAACACCTGGAGAACCGCCCATGAGCGCCCGCGACAACATCCTCGCCAAGCTGCGTGGCAGTCTGCAGGGTACCCAGCCCCTGGCCGACAACTTCGACGAAGCCCTGGTGACCGAGCCCTGGCGCTACCCACCCACGGAGCGCGTCGCCCGTCTGCGGACCCTGATGGAAATGGTGCATACCGAGACGCACCTGACCACCACGGCGGACTGGCCGGCGCAGGTGGAGCGCGTCCTCGCCGAACGAGGTCTGGATCAGCTGTTGATCGCCCCCGGCACGCCGCATGGCGCGCGCCTGGTGGAGCGCTGGCAGGACCAAGACCAGCCGCGCTGGAAGGCCTATGACCGCCCCGTGGAAGAGTGGAAGGCCGAACTGTTCAACGACACCCCGGCGAGCCTCACCGGCACCCTCGGCGCCCTGGCCTCCACCGGCAGCCTGGTGCTCTGGCCGGATCGCCAGGAACCGCGGCTGATGAGCCTGGTGCCGCCGTTGCACATCGCCCTGCTCAGGGCCAGCACCGTGGTCGACAACTTCTATGAGTTGCAGCAACAACACCGCTGGCAGGATGGCATGCCGACCAACGCCCTCCTGATCTCCGGACCATCCAAGACCGCCGACATCGAGCAGGTGCTCGCCTATGGCGCCCATGGGCCCAAGGACCTGGTGGTGCTGATCGTCGAGAACGAGTGAGGGTTTTGCCCCCTTACCCCAGCCCTCTCCCCAAGGGAGAGGGCGCGGTCCAGCTCACCGCGTAGGTTGGGTTGAGCGCAGCGAAGCCCGACAGAGCCCAGCCTCGATGCATACCCTGTTGGGCTTCGACGATGAAGCTGTCTCAGCCCAACCTACGGTCCTCGCTGCAAAAGGAACACCGTAGGTTGGGTTGAGCGTTAGCGAAGCCCAACAGAGCCTAGCTTAGTGCGGATCCTGTTGGGCTTCGACGATGGAGCCGTCTCAATCCAACCTACAAGCATTATGGCCAAAGAGTCATCGTAGGTTGGGTTGAGCGCAGCGAAGCCCAACGATCTCCCTCTCACTCCAGCTGACCAACCCGCTGCGGATCCGGCCAGAACAACGCCGCCTGCCCTAACCGCTGTCCGTCGACATCGAGCAGATTCCAAACCACGCCGGCATGGATCTGGAAGGCCTCACCGTCTCGATCGACCCGCCAGCCCTCATAGCCACTGGCATAGCCCTGGCGCCCCACCGCCTCCATCAGGCGCTGACGCTCGTCCCGGTCCTTGGGCGAGGCGCTGAAGCGCGACGGCATGCCGAGAAACTCGGCGCGGGGATAGCCGAAGCAGCACAAGGCCTGGTAGTTGGTATAGCAGAACAGCGGATCCTGTTCGATGCCGTGGGCCAGCAGGGCATAGGGCGCCCTTTCGTGCAGCCACGTCAGAATGTCGGCCTGAGACAGGCCGGCAGGCCGCGGCAGCGGTTGGCCGAGCCAGTGGTGGTAGGAGGCGTCCAGCAGTGGAAGCAAACTGAGATCGGTAGCGGACAAACCGGTAGCTCCTTGGCGAGGGATCACCATTCAAGAGCAACCCGACGGGCTTGGGAAGCCCAGGGCCACCGCGGCAGGACGCCACGGCAGCCCGCAGGCGCGGTTTACTTCACCGCGGTCAGGTCGATGCGCACCACGCTTTCCGGCGCGGTGTTCATGTATTCCTTGTCGAAGGGCGTCTTCACCGTCGCATACAGCGTCTGGCCATCCGGACTCACCAGCAGGCTGTTGGGATTGGGCTTGAGGTCGTAGGCCTTCTTCTCGGCGTAGGTGGTGGCGTCCAAGATCAGCAGCCGACCGGTCTCGCGCTGAGTGATGTACAGCTCGTTACGCGTGGTATTGAGCTTGATGGCCAGGGCATCGCCCACCGGCAGACGCTTGATCACCTTGCCGCTGCGGATATCGAAGACCAGCACGGTCTTGGCTTCGGAATTGTCGGTAACGAACAACTGGTGGTTCGCGCGATCCTCGGCCAGATTCAGCAGCAGGTACTTGCCGCCATCGCCCGGGGTCCAGCGGTGCTCGATCTTGCGGGTACGCGGATTGATCACCAGCACTTCCCCGCTGCCATTGGCCGCATAGAGACGCCCGGTATCCTCGGAGTACAGCAGGCCGGTCACCCACTTGCCGGCATTGGGAATGCGCGCCTTGAGGGTCAGGGTCTTGGCGTCCACCACCCAGATCACGCCCGGATCGCCAACGCCGCCGACATACAGCAGACCGTCATGCAGGATGACCTGGCGCGGATTGACCGGATGGCCGTCGCGGCCCATCTCGTTGAATTTCAGGCGCTTCTCCACCTTGCCGGTGCGCAGGTCGATGCGGCTCAGACCACCATCCAAGGAGTTGGTGACGAACAGCGTCTCACCACTGGCGTCGGTGGTCAGGGCGAAATTCTTCAGATCGGTGTGGATCTGCCCGGTGATGGCCAGGGTCGCCGGGTCCAGCTGATAGATCACCCCGCCGGTGACGCCCTTGGTCAGTTGGGCGGTCGCAGCATAGACCGACTGCTTGGCCGGACTGTAGGCCAGTTCATAGACGCCGTAACCCAGCTCGATGCGCTTGAGTTCAGCGGGCGCCTGGGGCGGGGCCGGTTGCGCGGCCACGGGAGCCGGCGCGGGTGGCGGTGGCGTCGGTGCCTCCGGGCGATTGGAACAGGCGGCCACTGCCAGGGACAGTAGCGCCATGGCGCCCAGCGTCGAGACCTTGTTGAAAGACACCGCCATTTGCTTCTCCTAGGGACGAGGTACGAGAGATCAGGACAATCCTGAAATGATAAACGTTCGCACTATGCCCAAGGAGAACAGGTCAGACAAGGCCGAAAAATTTCAGCCTCTCACCTGATACGGGTCGTCATCCCCTGCCCCTCCGCTCTGGCCCAGGGTTTTCAGTCGTCCCTGACGATCCAGGCGAAAGCGCGAGAAATCCTCCGCTAGGTGCAGGTCGCCGCTATAGCAAGCCGCCGCCTCCTGGCGCAGCTCCTCGATGGAGGGCGAACGCCCCACAGCGGCCTGGTAGCGCGGACTGAAATGGGTGAGCAGCAAGGCGGGTAGCCCCTGCGCCTCGGCAAAGCGAGCGACCCCGGCCGCACTGCTGTGGCCCCAGCTCTGCCCGGTCTTGTCGATCTGCGCCTGGGCGTAGGTGGCTTCATGGACCAGCACCTGAGCGCCCCGGCAGGCCTCCGCCAGCAGCGCAGGATCGTCATTGTCCCCCGCCACCACCAGCCGCCGCTCCCCATGGGCCGCCTGCAGGAAGTCGGCGCTGCGCAGCAACCGGCCCTCGTGCGGCACATCCTCGCCTCCATGCAATCTTCCCCAGAGTGGGCCGCGCGGTACCTGGGCAGCCGCCAGGGCTGCCGGATCCAGCCGTTGCGGTCGGCGGGTCTCGCGGAAGCGAAAGGCGTGGCTGGGCACCCGATGGGAAAGCGCGAAGGCGTCGATATCCCAGGCGCCCACGGCAAGCCCGGTGAAACCTTCCAGGGCATGGAACTGCAACTCGAAGGGCAGGTGCAGCGCGGTCAGGGCCTGGGTAGCGGCCAGCCAGTCCTGTACCGCCTGGGGCGCGATCAGCACCAGCGGCTGGCTGCGTCCGGTCATGGCGGCGCTGGCCAGCAGCCCCGGCAGGCCATAGCAGTGGTCGCCGTGCACATGGGTGATGCAGATGGCGCGCAGGTCCGCCGCCGACAGCGGCGTGCGCAGCAGCTGGTGCTGGGTGGCCTCGCCACAATCGACGAGAAACCAGCCCTTGCCCTGGTCCTCGATCAGGGCAAGGGCCGAGACATTGCGCCGCCGGGTTGGCACCCCGGCCGAGGTGCCGAGAAACAAGAGGTCCATGGAGGCTCCAGGCAAAAGACCAGTCTAGCGTGGCTGCCCCGCTGTCGCCCGGGCAACAGCGGCCGGGCACTCCTGCTGCCGGCCAGGCAGGCCAGGCCCGGCAAACCCCGAGAACGCGGGCTTTTTCGCCCTGGCAACGCTCTTGCAAAGCCTCTGGCGTCGCCCCTACATCCGCCGAGGACCACCATGAATCTGCCCATTCGCCACCTGCCGCCTGCCCGCACGGAAAGCCCGGACTACGAACAACTGGCTGCGCGCTTCCGCCCGATCTTTACCCGCATCGCCGAGGGTGCCCTGGAGCGCGAACGCAACCGCAACCTGCCCTATGCCCCCATCGCCTGGCTCAAGGAGGCCGGCTTCGGTGCCGTGCGGGTGCCCGTGGCATTCGGTGGCGCCGGCGCCAGCCTGCCGCAGCTGGTCCAACTGCTGATCGAGCTGGCGGCTGCCGACAGCAATTTGCCCCAGGCCCTGCGCGGCCATTTCGCCTTTGTCGAGGATCGCCTCAACGCCCACGCCAGTGCCTCCCAGCAGATCTGGTTCGAGCGCTTCGTCGCCGGTGACCTGGTGGGCAATGCCTGGACCGAGATCGGCACGGTCAAGCTTGGCGAGGTCATCACCCGGGTCAGCCGTAAGGACGGCGAGTGGCGTCTCAACGGCACCAAGTACTACAGCACCGGCAGCCTGTTCGCCGACTGGATCGACGTCTACGCCCAGCGTGACGACACCGGCGGGGACGTCATCGCCGCCATTCGCACCGACCAACCAGGCGTGCGTCAGTCCGACGACTGGGACGGCTTCGGCCAGCGCACCACGGCCAGCGGCACCTCGGTGTTCGAAGATGTCGTCGTGGAACCCGACAACCTCATCGACTTCGCTACCCGCTTCAAGTACCAGACCGCCTTCTACCAGTTGGTGCTGCTGGCGGTGATCACCGGCAGCGGCCAGGCGGCCGTGCGCGAATTCGCCGGTGAAGTGCGCGGTCGTGCACGGGTATACAGCCACGGCAATGCCAGCGCGGCCAGTGCCGACCCCCAGGTACAGCAGGTGGTCGGCAAAGCCTCGGCCTTCGTCTATGCCGCCGAGGCGGCGACCCTGGCAGCCGCCGTTGCGGCCCAGGCCGCCTTCGAGGCCCGCTATGCCGGGGACCCTGCCGCCGAGCACGACGCCAACGTGGCGGCGGAACTGGAATCGGCCCAGGCGCAATCGGCGGTCGCCGAACTGGTGCTGCGCGCCACCAGCGATCTGTTCAATGCCCTGGGCGCCTCGGCCACCAGCACCCGCAAGGGACTCGATCGCCATTGGCGCAACACCCGCACGGCCGCCTCGCACAATCCACTGATCTACAAGGAGCGCATCGTCGGCGCCTGGGAGATCGAGGGCAGCGAACCGCCCTTCGTCTGGCAGATCGGCGGCGGCAGCAAGCAGGGCTGACGTCGAGTGACCACCTGAATGCACAACGGCAACCCCAAGGTTGCCGTTGTGCATTCAGCGCGCTAGATCAGTTCGACAGCTGGCGGGCGAACCGTCCCACGGCCCCGACCACCCGCTGGGCGCCGTCCTGGATCTCCACGATCACCTGCCCGGCCTGCCCGGCCAGTTCCAGGCCCTGCTCGGCCTGGCGCCGGCCATTCTCGATCACCGTCACCGCTTCGCCGGCCAGTTGCTGGTTCTGTTGCACCACCCCGACGATCTCCTCGGTCGCCTTGCTGGTGCGCGAGGCCAGTTGCCGGACCTCGTCGGCCACCACGGCGAAGCCGCGGCCCTGCTCGCCGGCCCGGGCCGCTTCGATGGCCGCGTTGAGTGCCAGCAGGTTGGTCTGCTCGGCGATGCCGCTGATGGTCTTGATAATGGTGCCGATCACCTGGGACTGATTGTCCAGCGCCTCGATGCCCTTCACCGCCTCCTGCATCTGGGTAGCCAGGGCACGCATGACGTCCACCGTCTGCTGCGCCACTGCCGCGCCTTTACGGGCGGTGTCATCGGTATGCCGGGAGGTCTCGAAGGCCACGCTGGCGGCTTCGGACACCGCTTGCTCCTGGTGAACCTGATCGGTGATCACGGTGGCGAACTTGACCACCTTGTACAGGCGATCATGGGCATCGATCACCGGGTTGTAGGAGGCTTCCAGCCAGACATCGCGACCGTGGGCATCCAGCCGCTTGAAGCGATCCACGACGAATTCGCCGCGACGCAGGCGCGCCCAGAACTGCCCATAGGCGTCGGAGTTGGCCTCGGCTGGCTCGCAGAACAGCCGGTGGTGCTTGCCCTTGATCTGCGCCAGGGAATAACCCATGGCCTGCAGGAATCGGTCATTGGCATCGAGCACCTCGCCGTCGAGGTTGAACTCGATGACCGCCGTGGAGCGACGCAGGGCCTTGAGCAGGCTTTCGTGCTCGCGCGAGGTCTCGATGGTTCGCGTCAGGTTGTTGCAGAACAGTCGGAAGCGCGTCACCTGGCCCTGGCTGTCATGGAAGGGGTGCAGGATGCCGCGCAACCAGGCTTCCTGACCGTCGCCACGCAAAAGATGCAGGGCACCGCTGTAGGGCTCACCGCGGCTCAGGGCCTGCTGCAGTCGGCGGCTGTATTCCTGGTTGCGGACGTGCGCCGGAATGAGGTCCGCCAGGGGGCGTCCCAGCAAATCCGCAGCGCGCACGCCCATCTCCTTTTCGAAGTTGGCGTTCACCGCGGAGATACACCCGCGGCCATCCAATTCCAAGCCCAGCATTTCCACGTCGAGCTCGGCCTTCAGCCGCTTGAAGGAGTCCACCTGCTCGCGGAGGCGCTGCAGTTCTTGTTTTAGGCCTTTGTTGAACATGACACGCCCCTGCTTGGGAGATTAAGTTACCGCTGTATCGACCGGGATTAGTCAGGCCTTTAATGCCGACAGCAGGACAATGACCAGACGTCCGGAATGAAAGATGGATGGCGGCGGGCCATTAACTAATAACAAAAAAATATTTCAACTCAGGGTTTGGCCGGCATTACGTTCTAACGCCTGTCTGCTCTCTCCACCGCAAGAGTCTTCCATGTCCGATTCCCTGCTGGACCCCCTCACTCCCCTGCTGGAGCGCTTCGCCGCCACCGCGGCGGAACGCGATCGTCAGGGCGGCACGCCCAAGGCCGAGCGCAATGCCTTGCGCCAGAGCGGCCTCCTGGCCCTGAGCATTCCCACGGAACTGGGCGGCCTCGGCGCCTCCTGGGATCGGACGCTGGAGGCGGTGCGGCGAATGGCCCGGGTCGACAGCTCCCTGGCCCACGTCTTCGGCTTCCATCACCTGCTGCTGGCCACCGCCCAGCTGTTCGGCCAGCCCGCGCAATGGCGACCCTGGCTGGAGGGCACCGCGCGCAATGGCCTGTTCTGGGGCAATGCCCTCAATCCCCTGGATCGCCGTACCCTCGCCCGCCGCAGCGGCGATGCCTGGCAAGTGGATGGCCAGAAGAGCTTTTGCAGTGGCGCCCTGGATTCGGATCTGTTGCTGCTTTCCGCGCTGGAAAACGATGACAGCGGACGCCTGCTGATCGCCGTGGTACCCACCGGCCGTGCCGGCATCCAGCTGTTCGACGACTGGGACAACAACGGCCAGCGCCAGACCGACAGCGGCAGCGCGCGCTTCGACGGGGTACGGGTCGAACAGCAGGAATGGCTGCTCGATCCCGGTCCGCTGAGCACCCCCTTCGCCTGCCTGCGCCCGCTGCTGGCCCAGCTGATCTTCGCCAACATCTTCCTCGGCCTGGCCGAGGGCGCCTTCGCCGAGGCGCGCCGCTACACCACCACCCAGGCGCGTCCCTGGTTCAAGTCACCCGCCGCCAGCGCCAGCGAAGACCCCTACATCCTGCGCCACTACGGAGAATTCTGGGTGGCCCTGGAGAGCAGCCGACTGCTGGTGGAGCGCGCCAACGGCGCCTTCGCCCAGGCCTGGCAGCAGGGCACGGCGCTGACCGCCGCGGCACGGGGCGAACTGGCCATCGCCATCGCCACGGCCAAGGTCGCCGCCAGTCGTCACGGCCTCGATATCGCCAGCCGCCTGTTCGAGGTCGGCGGGGCCCGCGCCACCGCCGGTGCCCTGCGCCTGGATCGCTACTGGCGCAACCTGCGCACCCAGACCCTGCACGATCCGGTCGATTACAAGCTGCACGAGCTGGGCGACTGGGCCCTCAACGACACCCTGCCCACCCCCAGTTTCTACTCCTGAGGAGCCCGCGATGACCCTGCTGACCCTGACGCGCACACCCGAGGTGCCCCGCTACCGGGCAACGGCCCAGGTGTTCGCCGATCCCAAGTCGCGCGACCTGCTCGCCCACCTGGAAAAGATCGCCCCGAGCGACGCCAGTGTGCTGGTGATCGGCGAAACCGGTACCGGCAAGGAACTGATCGCCCGGCATATCCATGCGCTGAGTCACCGCCATGCCGGCCCCTTCGTCGCCGTCAACTGCGGCGCCTTCGCCGAGAGCCTGGTCGAGGCGGAGTTGTTCGGTCATGAAAAGGGCGCCTTCACCGGCGCCCTGACCGCGCGCGCCGGCTGGTTCGAGGAGGCCAACGGCGGCACCCTGTTTCTCGACGAGATCGGCGACCTGCCGCTGTCGGTACAGGTGAAGCTGCTGCGCGTCCTGCAGGAGCGCGAGGTGGTGCGACTCGGCTCTCGCCGCAGCGTGCCGCTGAACGTGCGGATCATCGCCGCCACCAACGTCCCGCTGGAGCGGGCGGTGGCCGAAGGCACCTTTCGCGAAGACCTCTGGTACCGCCTCAATGTGGTCAGCCTGCCGCTGTTGCCGCTGCGCCAGCGCCAGGGCGATATCCTGCCGCTGGCCCGGCACTTCCTCCACGCCTATGCCCAGGCGCCGGTCGCCCTGACCCCGGCGGCGGAGCGACGTCTGCTGGAGCACCCCTGGCCGGGCAATATCCGCGAACTGGAAAACACCCTGCAGCACGTCCTGCTGCTCAAGCCCCAGGGCCTGCTGGATGCCGGTGACCTGTCGTTCGTCCAGCGTCCCAGCCTGGTCCCGGCGGCGCCGCGCCCGACCGAGGCGGCGCCGGTGGACAGCCTCCTGACCGACGCCTTCGCCCAGTTGTTCGAAGAGCAACCTGAGGCCCTGCACGAGCGCGTCGAAGATGCCCTGGTCCGCGCCGCTTATCGCTTCTGCCATCGCAACCAGGTCCATACCGCCCGCCTGCTGGGGCTGAGCCGCAACGTCACCCGTGCCCACCTGATACGTATCGGCGAACTGGTGGTCAATCACCGTCGGCCGCTCGCGCCCCGGCCGGAACGCGAGGTCCGCTTCTCCATCTGAAGGGTGGCCATACCCGGCGGGGTACCGACAGGCCATGGAGCGCCTTACACTGGGGTTTTGTTCCGCGAGGCCTCCGCATGACCGCCCGTACCCTGCTGCACCGCCATCCCGCCCGGCGTGACGACATCGGCGACCTCCAGACCCGGCGGCCGCTACCCGGCCCCGGCCTGCCCCATCTGGACCCCTTTCTCTTTCTCAACCACCACGGTCCCCAGGTCTATCCGCCGCACAATGCCGGTCTGCCCTTTGGTCCTCATCCCCATCGCGGCTTCGAGACGGTGACCTTCATCCTCTCCGGTTCGCTCGCCCACCGCGACAGCGGCGGCCATGAGAGCGTCATCGAAGCCGGGGGCATCCAATGGATGACCGCGGGCAGCGGCCTGGTGCATGCCGAGCTGTCGCCCGCCGCCTTCAAGCGCGACGGCGGCGACCTGGAGATCCTCCAGCTGTGGGTCAATCTCCCCGCCCGCCTCAAGTTCACCCCGCCGGCCTACCACGGCGTTTCCGCCGCGGACCTGCCCCTGATCGAGGCCGATAGCGGCCGGGTACGCCTGCACCTGGCATCGGGCAGTCATGAGGGTATCCAGGGTGCCGTGGCCACCCCGACCCCCATCACCCTGATGACCGTCGAGATCGCCCCGGGTGGCCGCGTCACCCTGCCTGCCCCGGCCGGCAACTCGGTGTTCTGCTATGGCGTGCGCGGCACCGTGCAGATCGCCGGCCAGGACGAAGCGCCGTGGCAGCTGTTCGAATTCGCCGATGACGGCGACCACCTCGACATCGGCAGTCGCGACGGCGCCGTGCTGCTCTATGGCCATGCGGCGCCCTTCGCCGAGCCCATCGTCGCCCACGGCCCCTTCGTGATGAACAGCGCCGAGGAGATCCGTCAGGCGATCCGCGACTACCAGGCCGGCCTGTTCGGTGACGTACCGGAGTGAGTCGCCCCGCCAGGACGCCGCGCCCAGGCTAGAATCCGGCTTTTGCCTGGAGCATGGCGATGAGTGACGAATTACGGATCGAGGATCTGGTGGTGGGCGACGGCAAGGCGGTGGTCAAGGGCGCCCTGATCACCACCCACTACGAGGGCTGGCTGGACGACGGCACTCTGTTCGATTCCTCCCGCGCCAAGGGACGACCCTTCCAGTGCGTCATCGGCACCGGGCGGGTGATCAAGGGCTGGGATCAGGGCCTGATGGGCATGCGGGTCGGCGGCAAGCGGCGCCTTGAGGTACCGGCGGCGCTCGCCTATGGCGAACGCCAGGTTGGTGCGCTGATCAAGCCACATGCCAACCTAACCTTTGAAATCGAATTGCTGGAAGTCCTGACGCGAGACGATTGAGGGCTGGCCGACTCTAGCCCGGCGTCTTGGTATTGCGGCGCACCAACTCGAGCTGGGCTTCGAGCACGCTCAGCCGGGCGAACTGGCGGGTGTAGATGACGAATTGCTCCTGAAAGCTCTGTCGGCTCCGGGCAAGGTCCTGTCGATGACTGCGGATCTGCTCTTCGAGAGTCTGCAGCCGCTCCTGGGTGGTTTGCGTCATGGCACCTACTCCTTGTGCTTGGGGTGTCAAATGGACTCTAACCGTGCCCTGACAAGTCAAGCTATAGCCGTTCGTCGTCCCTCAAACCGCCGCTACAGAGCCGTTTCGTCTCGCGAATGCGTCCTGGTCAGGCGTGAAAGGCGGGTCTTTCCTCACCGAGCGGTCAAGAAAAAAGGCGACGAACCCCGGGAGGTTCGCCGCCTTCAGGACAGCCGCAGCGAAACCTAGCGCGGGCCTACCGCCGTGCAGCTGTTGCTGGCATCGACGTACTTCTTCAGGGTCGGCCACTGCGGCCGCTCCACGCCATTGACCGGCTCCACCGCCAGCGCGGCAGTTCCCCAGCCCGGACCCGCCGCCCAGTACGTCAGCGGCATGCAGTTCTGCTGCAGGTAGGCCAGCAGATTGTCGGTAGCCGTCAGCCAGCGGCTGTCGCCAGCCGGTACGCCGAACTCGGCGATCATGCCGCGCTTGCCATTGCGCTTGAGCCATTCTACGAAGGGCTTGACGCGATTGACCCCCACCTGCGGATCGAAGTTGTTCATGTTCTGCGCGGCGTAGGTGCCACTGCCGTCCTCATCGAGGTAGACGTTCGCCGCGTAAATGATGTTGTTGGCCGGATCCTTCAGATTGAGCAAGGCATTGCTCGCGCTCGGCCAGTTGGCCGCGCTACCCCAGGCATTGCCCTGGACGATCACCGGGTGAGTGCGGTCCATGGTGCGCACCCCGTCGATGCCGGACTGCGCCGTCACCGGCCAGCTGCTGTCGGCGCCATTGGGCTCGCCCATGATGTCATAGCCATAGAGCGCGGCATGGTTGCCCCACTGGTAGGCCAGACGGTACATCAGATCCCAGTAGTTGAAGTTGGTGACGGTACCGGTGCCGATCAGGGTGCCCTTGTAGCGGCCGCCGTTGTCCAGCGCCAAGATCACCTTCATGTTGTACTTCTTGGCCAGCTCCAGCACCTGGGTGACCTGCTGGGTGTACGCCCCTTCAAGGCTCCCGAAGAAGCGCGTCTGCAGACGTTCCCAGATCACCGGGAAGCGGATCAGCCGTACGCCCTTGGCGCTCCACTGCTGGAAATGCGCCTCGCCCGGCATGATGTAGTTGACGTTGAGCACCCCCGGCAGGCTCTGGGGCGCGAAGGCGGCACCCGAGAAGTTCAGCCCCACCAGATTGAGCTTGGCGCTGTTGGCGGGTGTGCCGGTCGATCCCGTGGGTGTGGCCGTCGAACCGGTGGCGGGCGTGGTGGCACCCGAGGAGCCCGTGCTGCCGCTGCCGGCCGCAGGCTTCACCTCGGCCACTGGCGTCGTCACGGCCGGCGTCGCACTGCCCGAGTTGCTGCCCGAACTGGTGCTGCCGGTGCTGCCCGTAGAGCCCGTCGTGGTACCCGGCACCGTCGCCGGCGTGCTAGAGGTGGTGGTACCGGTCTTCAGGGTCTTGGGATAGCCGTAGGCGTTGCCATCGAGCTGCGGGCTCTCGATGAAGACGCTCATGTTGCTGCCGACGACCTGGGCATAGGTCACCTTGTAGCTCTTGCCATCGGCCGGCGTGATCTGCGCGCCTACCTTGAAGGCGCCCACATTGGCGGCCGAGGCCGGAATGGAGAAGCCGGCGGCCTTGCGATAGACGCCATGCAGCCAGTCTTCGTTGGTGAAATCGTTGATCGCGGTGGTCACCCCGGTCGTGGTAGAGCCTCCGGTATTGCCGCCGCCCGTGGCGGGAGCCGCGCCCGAGCTGCCACCGCTGCTCGAACCGGTATTGCCGCTGCTGGAACCACCGCTGCCGCCGGTGGCACCAGTGCCGCCACCCGTGGCCCCGGTGCCGCTGGCCGGGGTGCTGCCAGTACTGCTGGCGAAGGGACCGATGGCGGTGCAGCTGCTGTCATCGATGTACTTACGCAGGGTCGGCCACTGCGGCCGGTCGACGCCATTGATCGGCTCCACCGACAGGAAATAGTTGCCCCAGCCCGGGCCGGCGGCCCAGTAGGTGGCGGGAATGCAGTTCTGCTTGAGATAGGCCAGCATCCGGTCCATCAACGGCAGCCAACGGGGATCGTTATCCGGCACGCCGAACTCACCGATCATGCCCTTCTTCCTGTTCTTCTTCAGCCACTCGACGAACGGCCGAACACGCTCCACGCCGTAATCCTGGCTCAGCTTGCCGACATCGATCCCGGTGTAGTTGCCACCGGCGCTCTCGTCGAAATAGGAGTGCGCCTGGAAGATCAGGTTGTCGGAAGGATCCTTGAGCGCCAGCAGGGAGTCGTTCCACAGCGGCCAGCGGGTCGCTTCCGACCAACCGTTGCCCTCGATCATGATCGGCTTGGTCTTGTCGACCGCGCGGACCCCGTTGATGCCGTACTGGGCGGCGATCGGCCACTGGGCCATGGAGTCGTGGGGCTCGTTCATGATGTCGTAGGCGTACAGCGAGGGCTGACTGCTCCAGCGCTGGGCGATCCGGGTCATGATCTCCTGGTAGCGGTCATAGGGAACCGCCGCGCTGCCAATCACCGATCCGCGATAGAAGGTGTAGTTGTGCAGGTCGAGGATGATGCGCATGCCGTATTTCTGCGCATTGGCGAAGGTCTGGTCCACCAGTGCCGCATAGGTCGGGGCCAGCGGACCGCCCAGTACCGGTTGCAGGCGCTCCCAGATGATCGGGAAGCGGATCAGCTTGATGCCCTTGCCACTCCACTGCTTGAAGTAGGCCTCGACGGGAAAGATGTAATTCGTACCGTTGACGCCCGGCAGTACCTGGCCAGCGAAACCGGCCCCGGACAGGTTCAGGCCGACCAGATTGACCTGCTCGGCCTTGGCACCGCTAGCCAGGGTCAGGGCGGCAACGAAGGGCAGCACCTGGGCTGCTCTGCGGGAAAACTTCAGGAAGGATGGATTCATCATCACCAACTGCGCTAAATCGACAGCCCGCTCCCTGAACACTGGCCGATATGAAGTGAGAGAAGAGTCGCGCGCAGGAAATTTGGCACGACGTTGCCTCCAGGCAGGTTGACCTATACAAGCCACATGCCAACTTCATCAGCAGTTATGATGGCCACTATTTAGACATCACGGCAGAATAATAAAAGCCTTTGTTTTTATTGAATTTTTTAAAATTTCCGCTCATCGACTCAGACGAGTGAATCCATTCACCTCCGTTTTCCCAGCATCACACTCCCGCCCGCCGTCAAATTTACTTCCGCCATATTGGAACAACCGCCAAAAAGTTCCCTAAGGTGCCAAAAAAAGTAAGTCACAAATTAATGCGAAGTTGATCACATAATGGTGCAAGAGGAACTGGCTACATCAAGCCCGGGTCATGGCTATAACCGACTCAGGAGCGACCCATGACCGCCCTCACCCTTGCCACCTATAACGTCAATGGCATTCGCGCTCGGCTGCCCATCCTCCTGCAGTGGCTGGAGCGGGAGCAGCCCGACATCGTCTGCCTGCAGGAACTGAAGGCCAAGTCCGCCGACTTTCCCCAGGCAGAGCTGGAAGCGGCGGGCTACGGTGCGCTATGGGATGGACAGCCGTCCTGGAATGGGGTCGCTATCCTGGCGCGGGGCGACCAGCCCCTGGAGATTCGGCGCGGCCTCCCGGGACTGGCCGACGATCCGCAACGCCGCTATCTGGAAGCGGCGGTCAAGGGCGTGGTCGTCGCCAGCCTCTATCTGCCCAACGGCAACCCCTGGCCTGGTCCTAAATTCGACTACAAACTGGCCTGGTTCGAGCGCTTCATCGACCACGCTCAGAGTCTGTTGGAGAGTGGTCATCCGGTAGTGCTGGCCGGGGACTACAACGTGGTGCCGACCGACCATGACATCTACGATCCGAAGTCCTGGCGCAAGGACGCCCTGCTGCAACCCGAGAGCCGTGCCTGTTTCGAACGCCTATTGCGTCAAGGCTGGCTGGATGCCCTCCGGGCCTGCCATCCGGACGAGGCGATCTACACCTACTGGGACTATTTTCGCCAACGCTGGCAGCGCAACGCCGGCCTGCGCATCGATCATCTGTTGCTGAGTCCGGCACTGCAGGATTCCTTGCAGGAAGCGGGCGTGCATCGCTGGGTACGCGGCCTGGAAAAGACCAGCGACCACGCCCCCACCTGGATTCGCTTCAAGGCCCCTGCCTGAGCACGCTCAGGCGTCGCGCAGCAGATCGTTGGCATTGAGCAGCGCGAAGAGGACTTCCGGACGCTGGTTAAGACCACGGCGCACCGCCGCCGGTATTGACTGATGGAGCTTGCGGCACAGTCCCGGTCGCGGCTGCAATTCGATCAGCATGCCACGGGCGCTGCGTACCTCTCCGGGTCCCGGCCCGATCTCCAGGCGGATGCCAAGCTGTTCCTGAAGGCGCTGCTGCAGTCGCTCCAGCTCAGCTACGCTGGCGATGTTTTCCAGCCGTTCCAGTAGCCGCTGCTCTTCTTGGCGATTGAGCAACAGCGCTCGGGCATCACCGGCGGGGTCCGCCAGAATGGCGTCACGCTCGCAGGTGCAGACACCAGGTGGACAGGGAGCACGCAGGGAAGCCATCTGACCTCGATTCCTCTTCTTCAGGGGCAACAGGAATAGGCCCGTGGCTCCACCCTAGCGATAGTGGCAGCGGTCACGCAATGCAGCCTTGTTGGAAGAGGCAATTGCCGGTCTTCAGCAGACCTTCAGGTCACTACCCGGACTCCCAGCGCTGCGATCAATTCATACCCGATCCGTATAGATAACCAAACGAGCTAAAGGCATAGCTAAAGCTTATTTTTTGGCATAACAGCTACCACGTAGGATGAAGCTTTGACTGCCTACGACCTCACCATGCCTACGCTCTCATCCGATCTGCTGATCGTCCCTGCGGATCAGCAAAGTACCCTGACCATCCGCGCCAAGGCACTGGCCTTCGCCGATCCCCGCTCCCGACAGCTGCTCGAACAACTGGACGAGTGGGCACCCTTGCCAGGCCCTGTCGTACTGTCAGGCGAATGGGGAACCGGACGCGAGCTACTGGCGCGTCGGCTGCACGAACGCAGCGGCCGAAGCGGCCTGTTCAGCAGCCTGAATTGCGCCTCGCTCAGTCGCCGACATGGCGCTGCCGAATTGTTTGGCTATGTCCCCCGGGCCTATGCCGGCACCTCTGGCAGCCGCCTGGGCTGGTTCGGCACCGCTCACGAGGGCAGCCTCTATCTCGACGAAATCGCCGACCTGCCTGGCGCGTTGCAGGAAGAGCTGGTGGAGGTCCTGCTGGACGGCAGCATCCTGCGCCTGGGCAGTAGCTTACGCACAGCCGTGGATGTCCGCCTGATCGCCGGTTCCAGCGTCGACCTGGCACAGGCGGTTCAGGCGGGTAACTTCTCTGCTCGCCTCTGGGCGCTGCTTGCGCCAGGTCTGGTGGCCGTCCCGCCGCTCCGTGAGCGCCCGGCCGACCTGCTACCGCTGGCCCGGTATTTCCTCCAGCAGCACGCGGACCGTCTCGACCGCAGGGCGCCAGAGCTGACGACCCAGGACCAGGCTGCATTGATCGCCTATCCCTGGCCGGGAAACATTCGCGAACTTGAACAGGTTCTCCATACCGCGCTGTTGACTGCCTCGACGTCAGGACTCCAGCTTGGCAAGCTGCTGCCACTGTCCCTGGTACCCCGCTGAACTCTGCCGACAGACGGCAGTCCTAGCCGCGTACCCTTGTTCGAGTCCCAGCATGACCACCCTGTCCATCCTGTCGATGCCCACTCCGCCATAGCCAGCGGCTGCCATCTTTCCCAGGAAAGATGACCGGAATCCTCGTTTTGTTGCCTCGCGCGGCAGACGTTGACTCGTGTGGGAAAAGCCCAGGGCTTTTCAGGAATCGACCGACAGGACGTACGTCTTCCGCTGAAGACGTTCAGGCATGCTTTCATGAATATTGTGATCACTGGCCGTTCCGGCCAAGTTTCGCGCGCCTTGCAGCGCGAGTTCGGTAGCACCCATCAATTGACCGTGCTGGGTCAGGCGGATCTCGATCTGGCCCGGACCGAGCAACTGCGCGCGGCCTTCGACCAGCTGGAGCCCGACCTCATCCTCAACGCCGCCGCCTATACCGCCGTGGATCAGGCTGAAGCGGAAATCGAGCGTGCCGAGGCGATCAACGCCCGGGCGCCGCAAATCCTGGCCGAGTTGGCGCGTGAGCGGGATATCCCCTTCGTGCACTATTCATCCGACTACGTTTTCGATGGCCGCGGGCATCAGCCCTATACCGAGGCTTGCGCGCCGGCGCCCCTGAGCGTCTATGGCCGTTCCAAGCTGGCAGGCGAACAGGCGGTACTGGCGGCCGGGGGCCGCGCCCTGGTGCTGCGCACCTCCTGGGTCTACTCCCATGACGGCCAATGCTTCTTCAACACCATGCGCCAGCTGCTGGCCGAGCGCGACGAACTCCATGTGGTGGAGGATCAGCTCGGCGCCCCCACCTGGGCGCCCACGATCGCCACGGCCACCCGCCAGCTGGTCGAACGCCTGCTGGAGCACGGCGATGTCGGCGGTCTCTATCACCTGACCAATGCAGGCCAGACCTCCTGGTACGGCTTCGCCGCCGCCATCGCCGCGCGCCTGGAGCGACGCGGCGAACTGCGCGCCCGCCTCTATCCCACCACGACCGCACACTACCCCACGCCGGCGACGCGACCGCTCTATTCGTGTCTTGACTGCAGCAAGGTCGAAGCGGTCCTGCCGAACGCCCTGCCGGATTGGCAGGCCGACTTCGACCGTTGCTGGGCGCGGTTCGAACGCGATAGAACGCTGAATTGAGCGGGTCGGACCCCGGCGGCGCCTGTCCGCCGGGTCGCCTCGGCTTCAGCCGCAGGCGATGGCGTCCCCCCTCAACGGCTTTCCCGTTCGCCACCCTGGTAGGTAGGTTCAGCCACGTCCTCGTTGGGCGCTGGATGGCCCGGCAGATTCGGTAGCGCCTTGGCCCTTTCCAGGTCGATGCCGGCGCCCTGGGCCACCCGGGTGCCATAGTCCGGATCGCAATGCCAGAAGTGCCAGACCATGCGCAACTGGATATCTTCGGGACAGGCCTGCATGTCGGCGACCAGGTTGGCGATGAGATCGTCCCTTTCCCAGTCTTCGAAGCTGCGATAGCGCGCACCGGTCTGCTGGTAGTCGGCAGCCGTCTTGCGGGATTGATAGCGCCCCAGATGGCCTTCGATCCACTGACGATACTCGTGCTGCGGCCGCGGCGCCTCGCTCAGGCCACCCTGGGAACTGGGCTCGTAATTGACGTGGGGATTGCTCCCGCTGCGATCCACCTGCAGCGCCATCTGGCCATCGCGCTGATTGGTGGCGTAGGGGCATTTGGGCGCGTTGATCGGTAATTGCAGATAGTTGGCGCCGACCCGATAGCGCTGGGTATCGGAATAGGACAGCGTCCGCCCCTGCAGCATCTTGTCGTCGGAAAAGTCGATGCCCTCCACCAGCACCCCCGTGCCGAAGGCGGCCTGTTCGGTTTCGGCGAAGACGTTCGAGGGATTGCGATCCAGCACCAGCCGGCCCACCGGCAGCAGGGGAAACTGGTCTTCCGGCCAGCGCTTGGTGTCGTCCAGGGGATCGAAGGGCAGTTCGTCATGCGCCTCGTCCGTCATGATCTGCACGCACATCTCCCACTCGGGATAATCACCCCGCTCGATGGCGTCGTAGAGATCGCGACTGGCATGGCCCACGTCGTATTTCTGGATCTCGGCCGCCTGCTCGCTGGTGAGATTCCGGATGCCCTGCTTGGGCTCGAAGGAGAACTTGCACAGTACCGCCACGCCCTGGTCGTTGACCAGCTTGTAGGTGTTCACGCTGGAACCCTGCATGTGCCGATAGTCCGCCGGGATGCCCCAGGGGCTCTTCACCCAGGTCACCATGTGCAGGGCTTCCGGGTGATGCTGGACGAAGTCGTAGAAGCGCCAGGGCTCCTGGCGATTGGTGATGGGGTCGGGCTTGAAGGCATGGATCATGTCGGGAAACTTGATGGCGTCGCGAATGAAGAACACCTTCAGGTTGTTGCCCACCAGATCCCAGTTGCCGTCCTCGGTATAGAACTTGATCGCGAAGCCCCGCGGATCGCGCGCGGTCTCGGGCGACTCCTTGGCCCCGATGACGGTGGAAAATCTTAGAAAGACTGGCGTCTTCACCCCGGTTTTGGTCAGCACCTTGGCGCAGGTATAGCGGCTGGCGGGCTCGTCGCCGATGGTGCCATAGGCCTCGAACCAGCCATGGGCGGCGGTGCCCCGGGCATGCACCACCCGCTCGGGCACCCGCTCCCGATCGAAATGGGTGATCTTCTCGATGAACTGGTAGTTTTCCAGCGTGGCGGGGCCCCGCTCGCCCACGCTGCGCAGGCTTTGGTTGTCCCGTACCGGATGACCCTGGCGGGTCGTGAGAGTGATCTTGTCGTCGCTCATGGTGGTCTCCAGGCTAGTCACGTCGAACACTGCAGTGACCGGGCCTGTCCGCGGCAGTTGTCCGCCGTCAGACGAGCTGTCCGGAGACGAAACGGCGCCAGGGCCGCTTGCGCTGACCATCCGGGGCTCTAGCCGCTACCTCTCGTCCGTTCGGCGGAAAAAATCGCTGATCGCGCTATCGATCCCATCCAGACTGTTCATCAGCAGTCGATAAGACTCACGGCGATACTCTCCAACAAGAACAGCAGCCGGAGCTTCCCATGCCAGAAGACTACGAAAGCGATCCGCACCCCTGCCCGAAACCGGCGGGGCACTCCGACTTCAACGAAATGGCTGCTGCCGTCGCCGCCGCCATTTCCGTCTGGGCGCTGACCACCCTGGTCGCCTTGCTCGCGGGTTATCACGGCAGCGGTCCGACCAATGCCATCAACCTGCTGGTGATCCTCGCAGGCGCTCTGGGGTTCGTTGGACGGCGCTGGCAACTGGGGCGTCGGTGTCGCTCCGTACAGCGCGCCAGATAGCCGGCGGAACCCAACAATCTGCCTACTGATTCTCACCGGAGGCGGAACTGGTTATCATCGCCGCCCTGAAATCATGGCAGGGATGCTCATGTCTTATCTGGTCTTGACCCGTCGCACCGACGAAATCATCAATCTTTCCCTGAAGCCAGGGGCCGATGAAGAACAGGTGCTGGACCTGCTGTTCAATGGCGGCATCAACATCCGCATTCTCAAGGTGCAGGGCGACCGCGTGCAGGTAGGCATCCAGGCGCCGACCGACATCAGCGTGATGCGGCAGGAATTGCTGCCCTTCTGAGTCGCCGCTGACCGACGGTCGCTACCGCAACCAGGGCGAGTGGCGGTTGCGCACGTACTCGAAACGCCCCTCCAGACCCCGCCATTCAATGCCCTGCCAGAGCTCCGGCGCCAGCGTGCCTTCGGCCTGCAGGTCCGCTCGATAGTGGGCGAAGAATGGCTGGCCGTCGCGCAGGACGATGACGTTGTGGCGCTCTTCGATCTGGGCGATGAGATCCAGGACCGCTTCGGCCGAGCGGCCGCCACTCAGGCAATAGCAGCTGCCATATTGATGCAGCATGCTTTCGAAGCGGTAACGATAGAGAGTGCAGCGATCAGTCTCGAGGTGAACGCTCTGCCCCTTGGCATCCTGCAGGGCATGGTGGACGCAATGGTCGCAGTCCTCGAATTCCTGACGCGACTCCACCCATTCACCGAGAAACTGCTTCTTCCACCGCCATACCAGCAGCCCACGATCTTCAGGCCGTGAATACACGCTGACCTTGTAGAACATCGCTCGACTCCTCTTTTATTGTTATGCGCCGAAGTCACCTTCCAAGGTCTGCCGTTTGCCGCTCGCCCCTTGGGATCGCACGCGCTGTAGCGTACGTTTTCAGCATCGCTCCATTTGCCTGAGGCGTCCAGCCATTCCCAGGCGCCGGGCACTACCGCTCGACGGCGCGCAGTTTCGTCGACGCCATTGCGCTTGGCTGCCGAAAAAGTCGCGGCTTCGTCCAATTTCCATACAAGATGCAAGCGGCGGCACTTGCCGGATCAGCTGTTCCAGATCACGGCAAAACCCCACTCCAGAGCCGGATACAAGACAGGTACAGCTTTTCGTACCGCCTATCAGGCAACTCGATGTGGCCTGCTCAAGTTCTCTGCAGCGGACTAGTATTCAGCCAACATCGGCGCCTGGACCGATTCAAAGGCTCGCGTTAACAAGGACTTGGCAGGTCCTGACGTCATGCTGCCGACGCCAGACCGCGTTGCCGACGAGCAGTTGAAGAGGCGCTCCAGAGCGCTCGTCCTTTCGATAGTGATAAAGGCAAAGCTACTCGAAGAATCCCTTATCGACTCAAGGACTTTTTATGTCTGGTCTGGATAGCGACTTCAACGAAGCGCTTCATTACGCCATCAGAAACTGCCCTGCCCGTACGCCTGAGCAACGGGCCGCCATCGACCATGCCGAGAAGGTCATCCGCCAGGGGCCAGCCGCGCTCTCTCCGCTGGAGCGCAAGACCCTGGTCTTGGAACTGGGCTTCTGGCTGGACCGTTACCAGCGCCTGCAGGAATTCTCCGGCCAACGCCTGGTTGGTGCAGCGGCGGAGCCAAGCTGCTGCCTTGCGAACCAGGTCAGGGGCAAGGCTAGCTAGCCAAACGTCAGGCAATAAAAAACCCCGAGGTGCCTGGCACGCTCGGGGCTTCTGGATATGGCGGAGAGATAGGGATTTGAACCCTAGGAGCCATTGCTGACTCAACGGATTTCGAATCCGTCCCGTTCGACCACTCCGGCATCTCTCCAACGCGGCGCATGATACCAGCCATGGGGGCAAAAGCGAACAAGCAATTGCAAAAAAAGCTCTGGTATCAGCGGCTTGCGTTTAGAGTGGGACGCCCAGGCGCTGGGCGACCTCTTCGTAGGCCTCGATCACGCCGCCCAGACCCTGGCGGAAGCGATCCTTGTCCATCTTCTTGCGGGTTTCCTTGTCCCAGAGACGGCTGCCGTCCGGGCTGAATTCGTCGCCCAGCACGACCTTGCCGTGGAACAGGCCGAATTCCAGCTTGAAGTCCACCAGCAGCAGGCCGGCGTCGTCGAACAGCTGCTTGAGGATGTCGTTGATGCGGAAGGTCAGCGCCTTCATCTCGGCCAGTTGGTCGAGGGTGGCCCAGCCGAAGGCCTGGACATGGCTTTCGTTGACCATGGGGTCGTGCAGCGCATCGTTCTTCAGGAAGAGTTCGAAGGTCGGCGGCGTCAGCTCCAGGCCCTCTTCCACGCCCAGACGGCGCACCAGGCTGCCAGCAGCGAAGTTGCGCACCACGCACTCCACCGGAATCATCTCGAGCTTCTTGACCAAGCACTCGTTGTCGCCCAGCAGTTGTTCGAACTGGGTGGGGATACCGGCGGCTTCCAGCTTCTGCATGACGAAGGCGTTGAACTTGTTGTTCACCATGCCCTTGCGCTCGAGTTGCTCGATGCGCTCGCCATCGAAGGCAGAGGTATCGTTGCGGAACAACAGGACCAGGCGATCGGGATCGTCGGTGGTGAATACCGACTTGGCCTTGCCACGGTAGAGTTCTGCGCGTTTTTCCATCTTGGACTCCGGTTCGAATGGCTTGCAGGCTGTGGACGAACGCAGGTGAGACGAGCGGTTCGGGACGAGTACAGCCGGGAAGCGCAGTTTACATAGGATCGTGGGTATTTTGGCCGTGCAGCAGCGCCTGGCCGCGAAAGAAAACCGGGTCAGCGCCTCAGGCGATGGCCTGCCACTCCAGTCCCTGCTGCTGATCGGCGATCTGCAGCCAGTCCGCGTCGCAGCCGAGCACGTTGGTAAAGCAGGCGCGGGCAAGCCAGGGGTTGTTGTTCTTTTCGCTCAGGTGGGCGAGCACCAGATGCTGCAGGCCCGGACAGGCCAGCTCCATCACCAGCTCGGCCGATTGCCGGTTGTTGAGGTGGCCACGCACCCCGCCGACCCGTGCCTTGAGGTGATAGGGATAGGGGCCCGCGGCGAGCATGTTGCTGTCGTGGTTGGCTTCGATCACCAGGGCATCAAGGTCCCGGTAATGCGCCAGCACCCCGGGGGTGGCCTCGCCGAGATCGGTGAGCACGCCCAGACGCTTGCGGCCATCGTCGAAGACGAACTGGGTCGGCTCGAGGGCGTCATGGGACACTTGCACCACGGTCACTTCCAGCGCGTCCAGCACCAGCCGTTCGCCGTCCACCAGCAGGCCCTGGGCGGCCACCGGCTTGCGCAGGCCACGACCGGTACCGGCGCTGTAATAGACCGGCACCCCGTGCTTGCGCGCCAGGAGCTCGACGCCCTGCACGTGATCGGAGTGTTCGTGGGTGACCAGGACGGCGTCCAGCTGGGCAGGTACCACGCCCAGCCGGGCCAGACGACGTTCGGCTTCCCGCAGGGAGAAGCCGCAGTCGATCAGCACATAGCTGTTATGGCTGTGCACCAGGGTCGAGTTGCCCCGACTGCCGCTGCCCAGGATTGCGAAGCGCATACTGCATGCTCGTCTGAAGCTTTTTCAGCACGCCTTCGGCGATGTCCTGGGGTGCTGCGGTGTTGATGGTCTTGTCCAGGGTGACCTGGACGGTGTTGCCCACCGAGGTGAGGCGCACCTGGAAGCGCCGTGCGCGGGCGTCTTCCTCTTCCTTGGTCTCGCCCTTGCCGAACAGGCGACCGAAGAAGCCCGGCTTGCGCTCTTCGGGCTTCTGCGCGCCTTCGGCGATGTTCACGTAGTAGACGCCCAGGCTGCGATCCATGTCGTCGACGCGGATGTCGGCGCCTTCGATGGCGCGACCCACGCTGGACCAGGCGCGGTTCAAATCGCTTTCCAGCACCAGCATGGGCACGCCGCTGCCGTCGACCTCGTAGGTCACGCGCTCGGGGGTGTCGTAGCCACCGGCGGCCAGCAGCGAGACCGAGCCACTGCCCTGCTCGCTACGGTCCAGGCTGGCCAGCACCTGATTCAGCAGGGCGTCATCGAGCGCCGAGCTGTTCTGGCTGCTGGACCAGGACGGCTCGCTGGAGCTGCCCTGGCTGCGGGTCTGGGTCTGGAGGAAGATCTCGCTGCTGCCCGATTGCACGCCCGGCTCGATGCGCAGGCGGGTGCGCAGCTCGGTGCCCGGCTGCAGGCGGCCATTGGTGCTCAGGCTGCGGGCCAGGGGCGTCGACAGCTCGGTCGGCGACTGCCAGGCGGTGATGATCTCACCGGTCTGCGGACGCTCTTCGGCGATGCGGAAGCCATTGTCGGTCAGGTACTGACGGGCCACCGGCCAGACGTTGGCCGGGACCTTCTGGGCGGCCAGCCAGCGGGCGTTGCCGCTGCGCTGCACGCTGAACTGCTCGTTGCCACTGCCCTGGACGGCCAGCGCCTGGGGTTTCGGCACTTCGAAGCCATAGGAGCGATTCTGGGTGTCGGCCACGTTGGCCGGGATCGGCAGCAGCGGATCCATAGGTTTGGCCTGGACATCGGTCGGCACCTGCATGGGGCCGGTTTCGCGGGATTCGAGATAGTCATTGCCGCGATCGCGGAAATAACCGTGCTCGCCCCACACCCAGCTGCAGCCACTGGCGGTGGCCACGGCCAGCCCCAGGGTGGTCAAACCCAGAACACGTTTCATCGACTGTTTCCTGATCACGCCAGCACTCCCGCCTGACGCAGGGCCTGACGTACCACTTCATGGCAGCGCGAGCTCAGCCAGGTCAGCGGCAGGCGGATACCGGCGTCGATCATGCCCATTTCGTGGAGGGCCCACTTCACCGGGATCGGATTCGATTCGATGAACAGATTCTTGTGCAGCGGCATCAGCTTTTCGTTGAGCGCGCGTGCGGTGTCGGCGTCGCCCCGCATGGCAACGGCGCAGAGTTCGCTCATCGCCCTGGGCGCCACGTTGGCAGTCACCGAGATGTTGCCCTTGCCGCCCAGCAGCATGAGCTCCGCAGCGGTGGCGTCATCGCCCGAGTAGACCAGGAAGTCCTTGCTGACACGGGAGAGGATGTCGCGTGCGCGGGCCAGGTCGCCGGTGGCTTCCTTGATACCGATGATGTTCGGCACCTTGGCCAGGCGCTCGACGGTCTCGGCCAGCATGTCGCAGGCGGTACGGCCCGGCACGTTGTAGAGGATCTGCGGGATGGCGACGGTTTCGGCGATCATGCGGAAGTGCTGATACAGCCCTTCCTGGGTCGGCTTGTTGTAGTAGGGCACGACCAGCAGACAGGCATCGGCGCCCGCGTCCTTGGCGGCGCGGGTCAGGTCGATGGCCTCACGGGTGGAATTGCCACCGGTGCCGGCAATGACCGGGATGCGGCCCTTGACCTGCTCGACCACATGACGGATCACGGCCACGTGCTCGTCGACGTCGACCGTGGCGGATTCACCCGAGGTGCCCACCGCGACGATGGCGTCGGTGCCTTCGGCGAGATGGAAGTCCACCAGCTTGGTCAGGTTGTCCCAGTCGATACGCCCCTGGGCGTCCATAGGGGTGACCAGCGCCACCATGCTCCCCGCAATCATGCAACCGCTCCTGCCGGAAAAAGAGAGCGGTAATGGTACTGACGCCTCTGCGCCAGCACAAGCAACGTGCCCCCAACGGGCATTCCCCCCGCGGGCGCTTTTCGCTACCCTTTCGCCTTTGCCAGTCTGTATCTCCCCCTGCCAGGAACCCTAATGTCCGCTACCCCCCCGATTCGCGAACAATTTCTCGTCATCAGTGCGCTGGGCGCCAATCCCATGGAACTGACCAACGTGCTCTACCGCAGCTGCATGGACAACCGGTGCGCGGTGGTCAGCAGCCGGCTGAGCCGCCACGGGGAATACAGCGCGTTGATCCTGCAGGTCTCGGGCAACTGGGACGGTCTGGCGCGCCTCGAAGGGGGCCTCGCCGGCCTTGGCAAGCGTCACGGCTTCACCGTCGGCGTCACCCGCAGCGCCGCCCTGGAGAATCGCCCCCAGGCCCTGCCGTACGTCGTCTATGTCAGCGCCGCCTATCGTCCGGACATCCTCAACGAACTCTGCCAGTTCTTCGCTGACCACAAGATCGAGGTGGAGAACCTGGTCTGCGATTCCTACCAGGCGCCCCAGACCGGCGGCACCATGCTCAACGCCACCATCACCGTGACCCTGCCGGCTGGCACCCAGATCAGTTGGCTGCGCGACCAGTTCCTGGATTTCGCCGACGCCCTCAATCTCGATGCCCTGATCGAGCCCTGGCGCCCGCAGAGCAACTGACAGGACCCGCAAGGAGCTGCCCATGAGCGTGACCCTCGACCAACCGCTTCCGGATTTCCAGGCCCAGGCCACCAGCGGCCTCGAGGTCTCGCCCGCCAGCCTGCGCGGTCGCCAGGCGGTGCTGTACTTCTATCCCAAGGACAACACCCCCGGCTGCACCACCCAGGGCCAGGGCTTTCGTGATCTGCACGAGCAGTTCCAGGCGGCCGACACCCTGATCCTGGGCGTCAGCCGTGACAGCCTGCGCACCCACGAAAATTTCCGCACCAAGCAGGGCTTTCCCTTCGAGCTGATCAGCGACAAGGACGAGACCCTCTGCCAGCTGTTCGACGTGATGCGGCAAAAGAAGCTCTATGGCAAGGATTACATCGGCGTGGATCGCAGCACCTTCCTCATCGACCGGGAAGGTGTGGTGCGCCAGATCTGGCGCGGCGTGAAGGTGCCCGGGCACGTCGCCGAGGTGCTGGCCGCCGCCCAGGCGCTGAACGGAGCCTGATCAGGCCTTGCGCAGCCAGTAGCGGAAGGTCTCCCCTGCCACCTCTTCACCCACCAGAGCGTGTCCCGACAGCTTGGCGAAGGTGCGGAAGTCGCGTTGCGAGCCGGCATCGGTGGCCGTAACGGCGAGGACCTCGCCGGTTGCCAGACGGTTGAGTTCCAGCTTGGCTTTGAGCAACGGCATGGGACAGCTCAGGCCGGTGGCGTCCAGCTGGGCGGTCACCGCGCCGGTGTAGGGTTGGCTCAGGTCGGCCATGGGATTCTCCATTGTGGGGTACGCCAGTGTCAGGGTCGCTAGGCACCTAGACGGCGGGCCGCTAAAGTAGCCCTTTTGCGGCCACGAGTCATGCCATGAAAGTCCTGCGCCCTGCCCTGCTGTCCCTGGCGCTGCTCGCCGCGCCCTTCCTGGCGCAGGGGGCGAACGATCTGCCGTCGCTGGGCGATGCCAGCTCTTCGATCGTCTCGCCCGAGCAGGAGTTTCAGATGGGCCGCGCCTGGCTGAGCATGTTGCGCGGCCAGGTCCCGGCCATCAACGATCCGCAGCTCAAGCAATTCGTCGAACAGACCGTCTACAAGCTGGCCGAGACCAGCGACCTGCAGGACCACCGCATGGTCTTCATCCTGATCAAGGATCCGGAGATCAACGCCTTCGCCGCGCCCGGCGGGGTGATCGGGGTCAATGGCGGGCTGTTCCTGAAGTCGGAGACCGAAGCCGAGTACGCGGCGGTCATGGCCCATGAGCTGGGTCACCTCATCCAGCGCCACTTCGCCCGCGGGGTGGAAAACCAGCAGCGCATGCAGTTGCCGCTGATGGCCGCGCTGCTCGCCGGTATCGTAGCTGCGGCCGCGGGCGGTGGCGATGCAGGAATCGCCGCCATTGCCTCGACCCAGGCGGCGGCCATCCAGAGCCAGTTGCGCTTTTCCCGGCTCAATGAGCAGGAGGCCGACCGGGTCGGCATCGTCAATCTGGAGCGCGCCGGCTACGATCCGCGCGCGATGCCAGAGATGTTCGGCCGTCTCGCCCGCCAGTATCGCTATGACCGCACCCCGCCGGAATTCCTGCTGACCCACCCGGTCACCGACAGCCGGATCGCCGATACCCAGGCGCGTGCCGAGCGTTTTCCCAAGGGCGGCGTCGAGGACAGCAAGCGCTTCCAACTCATGAAGGTGCGTGCTCAGATGTATTTCGAGGAAACCGCCGGCCTGCTGGTGAAGCGCTATAGAGCCCAGCTGCAGGAAAACCCGGACAACGACGCTGTACGCTACGGCCTGGCCATGGGACTGACCAAGCAGGGTCAGCTCAACGAAGCGCGCGACACCCTGGCGCCGCTGCTGCGCAAGGCGCCGGACGATATCAGCTACAACCTTGCCCAGGTCGATCTGGACATCACCGCCAATCGCCTGCCCGACGCCCAGAAACGGGTGCAGCGGCTGCTGGAGCTCTATCCGGACGATCTGGCCGTGAGTCTGGCCCAGGTGGACATGCTCGGCCGCACCAAGCAGGCCAAGGCCGCCAGCCAACTGCTCGACAAGCTGCTCAAGCAGCGGCCGATCGATCCGGATCTGTGGAACCAGGCGGCGGACGTCCGCGGCCAGGCCGGTGATCTGGTCGGGGTGCACCAGGCGCGGGCCGAATACTTCGCCCTGACCGGCGACTACAACCAGGCCATCCAGCAGCTGGGCTTCGCCAAGCAGCGCGCCGCCAGCAACTATCAGCTGGCCGCGCGGATCGACGCCCGTCAGCAGGAGATGATCGCCCAGCGCAAGCTGAGCGAAGAGATCCTGCGCTAGCGTCCCAGGCAGCGCCTATTAGGCGTTGCCCTTGACCCTTAGCTGCAGCGCCTGGGTGAAATCGAGCATGCGCTTGAGCGGCTTGACCGCCCGGGGGATGAGGGCTGGATCGACCAGCACCTCGCCGGAGCCGTCGAGCAGGCAGTTGAGGGTGCGCTCCAGGGTATTCATCGCCATCCAGGGGCAGTGGGCGCAACTGCGGCAGGCGGCGCCGTTGCCCGCGGTGGGCGCCTCGATGAAGGTCTTGTCCGGACAGGCCTGCTGCATCTTGTAGAAGATGCCGCGATCGGTGGCGACGATGAACTGGCGATTGGGCAGCGTCTGGGCGGCCTTGATCATCTGGCTGGTGGAACCGACATGGTCGGCCAGTTCGATCACCGCCTCGGGCGATTCCGGATGCACCAGAATGGCGGCCTCCGGGTAGAGCCGCTTGAGGTCTTCCAGCTGGCTGGCCTTGAACTCCTCATGGACGATGCAGGAGCCTTCCCACAACAGCATGTCGGCACCGGTCTCGCGCTGGATGTAGCGACCCAGGTGACGATCGGGCGCCCAGAGGATGGTCTCGTCGTTGTCCATCAGGTGCTCGACGATATCCAGCGCGCAGCCGGACGTCACTACCCAGTCCGCGCGCGCCTTCACGGCGGCGGAGGTGTTGGCATAGACGACCACGGTGCGCTCGGGGTGCTGGTCGCAGAAGGCGGAGAATTCGTCCACCGGGCAGCCCAGGTCCAGAGAGCAGGTGGCTTCCAGGGTCGGCATCAGCACCCGCTTTTCCGGGTTGAGGATCTTGGCCGTCTCGCCCATGAACTTGACCCCGGCCACCACCACGGTGGACGCCGGATGGCGATTGCCGAAGCGGGCCATCTCCAGGGAATCGGCGACGCAACCGCCGGTCTCCTCGGCCAGGGCCTGGATCAGCGGATCGGTGTAGTAGTGGGCCAGCAGTACCGCGTTCTGCGCCTTGAGCTCGCGGGCGATGGCGGTCTTGTAGGCCGCGATCTCGTCCGGACCGAGCGCCTTGGGCTGCTTGGCGGCCAGATGGGCCTGGACCAGGAGACGTTCGGAAATCTGCACCATGGCGGGTACCTGAAAACGGGGGTCGTCAAGGCCGCGCATCATAGCAGCATCCTCGCCGACTCCCTATGGTCGCCCGCGGCTCCTCCATGATGAGTGGCCATGTGCCGCTAATGTCTGGCAACACTTGGCTTTTCACTTCTCCAGCGGCCGGAGGTCCGACACAGGAACGCCCGGCGAGAGTCTCGCCGGCCCCTGCTGCTGGAGACCTATCGTGCCGCCCCGTTCGACCTCGCGCTCCCGGACCCCCGATCACGCTCTCGCCACCCTCCTCGATGAGCTACGCGCCCTGCACGGCGCTCTGCAACAGGCCAGCGCGGACCCACGGCTGGATCGGCAGGCGCTCAATCCCGCCTACCGGGCCAGCGCGCAGAACCTGCTCGCCTATCTGGCGTTGCGCGACGGCGATCTGCATGACCTGCAGCTGCAACTCTCCGCCCTGGGGCTGTCGTCCTTGGGGCGCTCCGAAGCTGCCGTGCTGCCGACCGTGGCGACCCTCATCAACACCCTGGAGCGCCTGCTCGGTGGCCGCCCGGCGGCGCGGCCGACAGCCAGGGCGGCCAATCCCCTGGCCGACCATGCGCGGGCACTGTTCGGCACGCCCGCCTCCGCGCGGGAGGTCCGCATCATGGTCACCTTGCCAAGCGAGGCCGCCGAGGATTACTCGCTGGTACGCGACCTGCTGGCGGGGCATATGGATTGCGCGCGCATCAACTGCGCCCACGACGAACCGGCCAGCTGGACGCGCATGATCGAACACGTGCGACGGGCCAGCGCGGAGCTGGACCAGCCCTGCAAGGTATTCATGGACCTGCCGGGCCCCAAGCTGCGCACCGGGCCCATCGCCACGGGCGTGGCGGTAAGGAAGGTGAAGCCCGAGCGCGACGCCCAGGGTCGCGTCCGCCAGCCGGCGCGGATCTGGCTGACCGGCCGCCGCCGGCCGCGACCGGCGCCCTCCCCGGCGGCTGCCAGTCTCCAGGTGGGCGAACGCTGGCTGGCGGGCCTGCAGGCGGGCGAGCGGATCCAGTTGCGGGACGCGCGCCAGGCGCAGCGCCGCTGGACGGTCGTCGAGGTCGGGGACCGCGGCTGCTGGGCGGAGGCGACCAAGACCTCCTACCTCGCGCCCGGGCTGCGCCTGAGCGTCGCGCGCGATGGACGTAAGCGGCACAGCCGCATCGGCGACTTCGCCCCGCAGCCGGGCGCCCTGCGGCTGGCCGAGGACGATCTGCTGATCCTGACCGCCGACCAGACGCCCGGTCGCCCCGCCAGCCAGGACAGCGGCGGCCGCCTGCTGACGCCCGCGACCCTCGGCTGCACCCTGCCCCAGGTGTTCGCCGACGTCCGTAGCGGCGAGCCGGTCTGGTTCGATGATGGCAAGATCGGCGGGCTGATCGAGCGCGCCGACCAGGATGCGCTGCAGATCCGCATCACCCACGCGCCGGGCGGCGCCAAGCTCAAGGGCGACAAGGGCATCAATTTTCCCCAGAGCACCCTGCGGCTGGCCGCGCTGGGCGAGCAGGACCTCGCGGCCCTGGCCTTTGCCGCCGAGCATGCGGACGGCATCGAGATGTCCTTCGTCAACAGCGCGGACGACGTCCGCGCCCTGCTCGCGGAACTGGAGCGCCTGCAGGCCGAGCACCTGGGTGTGGTACTGAAGATCGAGACCCGCCGCGGTTTCGACAACCTTCCCGCACTACTGGTGGCGGGCATGCAGCGCGGTGGCTTCGGCGTGATGATCGCCCGCGGCGATCTGGCGGTGGAAGGCGGGTTCGAGCGCCTGGCGGCGCTGCAGGAAGACATCCTCTGCCTGTGCGAGGCGGCCCACGTGCCGGTGATCTGGGCGACCCAGGTGCTGGAGAATCTGGCCAAGAAGGGTTCGCCTTCGCGCGCCGAAATCACCGATGCCGCGACCGGGGTGCGCGCCGAGTGCGTGATGCTCAACAAGGGCCCGCACATTCTCAAGGCGGTCGCCACCCTGGATGAATTGCTGGTGCGGATGCAGGGCTACAACAGCAAGAAGCGCCAGTTGCTGCGCAAGCTGGAACTGGCCTCGCCCTGGGCGGACTGATCCGCCCGGGACTGGTCGGGCCTAGAGCACCTGCAGGCGTCCTGCTTCCAGGCGCACCCGGGCGCCATAGGGCCAGGCCTGGTTGTCCGGGCCATGGCCGCTGGGCAGGCCGCGATAGAGGGCGATGCCACGCGGCGCCAGCCATTCGGCGAAGATCTCTTCCAGCGACTGCTCGACGTTACGCTGCGGGCAGGCGGTGAAGGTGCCCAGGCAGACCGCGCCGATGCGGTGCTCGGTGAGGTTGCCGAGCAACTGGCAGAGGCTGCGTTCCAGTCGATAGTAGGGTTCGCCGACGTCTTCCAGCATGAGGATGGCGCCGTCATGGGGGCGCAGGGCGGCGGCGGTCCCGACCACGCTGGCCAGGGTGGTCAGGTTGCCGCCGATCAGTTCGCCGGCAGGTACCTGGGCCGGACCGGCCAGGCGCTCCAGCTGCCACGCCGGACGACTGCCCGCGCACAGTTCCAGGACCGATTCCAGCGAGCGGGTACGCGCCGCCTGGGTGGCCGGATCCTCGTCGCGGCGCCCCCAGTCCAGGGCGCCCGGGCCGTGGATGGCGGTGAGACCGCGGCGGTGGAAGGCCTCCAGCAGCACCGTCAGGTCGGAATAGCCGATCAGCGGCCGGCCCTTGCTGCTGGACAGGCGCGACCAGTCCAGCCACGGCAGCAGTTGCGCGGAACCGTAGCCGCCGCGCAGGCACCAGACGGCATCCACGTCTGCCTGGCTGAACGCCCAGTGCAGATCCGCGGCCCGCTCCTCGGCGGTGCCGGCGAGATAGCGATGGCGCCTGAGCGCCTGCTCGCCCAGGATCGCTTCGATACCGGCGGCCTGCAGGTGTTCGATCGCCGCCGTGACCAGCGCTTCCTTGACCGCACCCGCCGGACTGACCAGCGCCACTCGCCGCACGGGGTTCATTCCAGCACCTCCACCGGCATGCCGGCTTCGATGGTGCCGCGCCCCAGGGGGATGACGTTCATGCCGAACAGCATGCGATTGTCCTGGAAGCGGTATTCGCGCAGGGCGGTCAGCGGCTGTCGATCCGGATCCTTTTCGCCGGTCACCGGATCCTGGGTGATGACGATGCAGCGCGAGCAGGGACAGGCGACGGCGAAGTCCACCGTGCCGATGCGCAGGCGCTTCCAGCCGTCTTCGGCATAGGCCGCGGTGCCCTCCACCACCAGATTCGGCCGGAAGCGCAGCATTTCCAGTGGCTTGCCCACGCGCGCCACCAGATCGGCCAGGGAGGCCTCGCTGGTCAGCAGCAAGGGAAAGCCGTCGGCGAAGTGGACCTTCTGCCCCGGCTCGGCGAAATCGGTGTTGATCTGGCGGGCATGGCTTTCAGCGATGTGCACCAGGCGACAGCGGCGCCCGAGGAAGTCGCTCAGCCAGGCATCGGCCGCGGCGGCAACCGGCGCCTGCAGGGTGTCGCGCCAGATGGTCACGCCCAGCTGTTCACCGGTGGCATCCGGTACCGCCACCTCGAGCGGCGTCCGCCCCGGCGCGCTCAGGCGCAGCCGATCGGCGGCCAGCCAGCGCGCCTCGATGTGATTCATCTGCGCCAGCTGGCGCAGGGTCAGGAAGCGGCCGGTGTCGGCATCCACCACCATCCAGCGGCGGTCACCCACCAGGCCCAGGGCATCCACCTCCGCCTGGACGAGGGATTCCACGGCAGTCGACTTGACCGGATAACGATAGAGGGCACTGAGGTGCGACATGGGCGCGGCTTCCTGGCGGCGGACAAAGGCCGCCAGTGTAAGGGAGGCGCCGGAGCGACGAAACCGCGGGGATCAGCTCTCTTCGGCCAGCACCAGGCGCCGGCGTACTTCCTCGACCAGCTGATCGGGCTGGAACTTGGAGAGGAAGGCGTTGCAGCCGACCTTCTTCACCATGGCTTCGTTGAAACTGCCCGACAGCGAGGTGTGCAGCACCACATAGAGATCGGCGAGGCGCGGATCCTGGCGGATCTCGGTGGTCAGGCGATAGCCGTCCATTTCCGGCATCTCGGCATCGGTCAGCACCATCAGCAGCTTCTCGGTCAGCACCACGCCTTCGTCCGCCCAGGCCTTGAGCTTGCGCAGGGCCTGCAGGCCATCGGTGGCAATATGGAATTTCAGATCCAGCTGCACCAGGGTGTCGCGCAGCTGGCCGATGGCGGTGCTGGAGTCGTCCACCAGCAGCACTTCGCGACCGCGGGCCTTGGCCAGCAGCGGATCGGCCAGGCGTTCCTGGGAGACCTTGACGTTGTAGGGGGCGATCTCGGCCAGCACCTTTTCCACGTCGATCACCTCCACCAGGCGGTCTTCGATGCGGGTGATGGCGGTCAGGTAGTGCTGGCGTCCGGCGCCGCCGGGCGGGGCCTGGATGCTATCCCAGTTGAGGTTGATGATGCGATCGACGCTACCGACCAGGAAGGCCTGCACCGAGCGGTTGTACTCGGTGACGATGATGGTGCTGTTGTCGTCGGGCGTGATGGGTCGCATGCCGATGGCGGCGGCCAGGTCGATCACCGGCAGGGTCTGGCCACGCAGGTGGACCACGCCGCAGATCATCGGATGGCGCTTGGGCATCTGGGTCAGGCGCGGCAGCTTGAGGACTTCCTGCACCTTGAACACATTGATGGCGAACATCTGTCGGCTGGACAGCTGGAACATGAGAATTTCCAGACGATTCTCGCCAACCAGCTGGGTGCGTTGATCGACGGTGTCGAGAATGCCGGCCATGGAAAGTCCACTCCAAAGATAAGTCAGGTCACAGGCTATCGGCGGCTGACGCCAGTTCTTGAGTCCCGGAAATAGGAAAGCCGCCCGAGGGCGGCTTCCAGAACGGACGCGCGGATCAGGCGCGCGGCAGGGTCACGCCGCGCTGGCCCTGGTACTTGCCGCCGCGATCCTTGTAGGAGACCTCGCAGGCCTCGTCGGATTGCAGGAACAGCATCTGGGCCACGCCCTCGTTGGCGTAGATCTTGGCCGGCAGGGTCGTGGTGTTGGAAAACTCCAGGGTGACGTGGCCTTCCCACTCGGGCTCCAGCGGCGTGACGTTGACGATGATGCCGCAGCGGGCGTAGGTGCTCTTGCCCAGGCAGATGGTCAGGACGTCGCGCGGAATGCGGAAGTATTCCACGGTGCGCGCCAGGGCGAAGGAGTTCGGCGGGATGATGCAGACGTTGCTGACCACATCGACGAAGCTCTTGTCATCGAAGTTCTTCGGGTCCACCACCGCGGAATGGATGTTGGTGAAGACCTTGAATTCGTTGGCGCAGCGCACATCGTAGCCGTAGCTGGACACCCCGTAGGAGATCACCCGGCTGTCGTCCGCGCCGCGCATCTGGCGCTCGACGAAGGGCTCGATCATGCCGTGCTCCTGGGCCATGCGGCGAATCCACTTATCCGATTTGATGCTCATGGCAGGTCTGGCTCCGGGGCGAAAAAATTGACCGCGCATTGTAGTGCGGTGTTTCAGAAGTTAACTACACAATTTTGGCGGCGCTTTTTCGACTTGAGCGTCGTTGCCACTCCTCGCCATAGCCTTGCTATGACTCGTCGCGGCGCCTAGCCCAAGCCAAAAAATCACTCGCCAATTCTTGTGCGAACTCCTGAAACACCACACTCGTGGATCGCAGCGCGGTCTCAAAGGCGAACGGACGAAATCAGTCGTCGCTGACGGTGATGGTGGGCATGCCGCCGCCGGCCTGACCGCCCTGGGCGATACGAGCGCCGACCTTGCGCGCCAGCTCCTGGTAGATCAGCGCGATCTGGCTGTCGGGATCGGCGATGGCGGTGGGACGTCCGGCGTCAGCCTGCTCGCGGATGGCCATTGCGAGCGGCAAGGAAGCCAGGAGATCCACGCCGTACTGCTCGGCCAGCTTGCTGCCGCCGCCTTCGCCGAACAGGTGCTCGGCGTGGCCGCAGTTGGAGCAGATGTGCACCGCCATGTTCTCCACCACCCCGAGCACCGGGATGTTGACCTTCTGGAACATCTCCACGCCCTTCCTGGCGTCCAGCAGGGCCAGGTCCTGGGGCGTGGTGACGATCACCGCGCCGGCCACCGGCACCTTCTGCGCCAGGGTCAGCTGGATGTCGCCGGTGCCCGGGGGCATGTCGATCACCAGGTAGTCGAGGTCATTCCAGGCGGTTTGCGTGATCAGCTGGATCAGGGCGCCAGAGACCATGGGACCGCGCCAGGCCACCGGGGTCTTGTCATTGGTCAGGAAGGCCATGGACATGACCTCGACGCCATGGGCCTGCAGCGGGATGAACCACTTCTCGTCGCGCACCTCGGGGCGGGTGCCCTCGGCGAAGCCGAACATGATGCCCTGGCTGGGGCCATAGATGTCGGCGTCCAGCACGCCCACCCGGGCACCTTCGCGAGCCAGTGCCAGGGCCAGGTTGGCGGCGGTGGTGGACTTGCCCACCCCACCCTTGCCCGAGGCCACGGCGATGATGTTCTTGACGTTGCCCATGGCCTCCAGCTGCGGCTGGGCCGCGTGGGGCGCGATGGTGCAATCGACCTGAATCTCGGCGGTCTCGACCCCGGGTACGTTCTCCAGCGCGGTCTTGAGCACCTGGGCCAGGCCACCCTTGAACAGCCCGGCAGCATAGCCCAGCTCGAAGCGGGCTCGCACCCGGCCACCGTCCAGTGCGAGGTCGCGCAGGGCGCCGGCGCTGAGCAGGTCCTGTTCGAGATAGGGATCGTGATACTGGCGCAGCGCGGCCTCGATGGCCTCGCGAGTCGGAGCGGTCATGCAGACTCCCGGAAACAGCGGATAGGAAAGAGAAGCTGCGGCCTATGCTACCCACTGTCCTTGCTAAAGCCTATCCACGCGGCGCTACACTCCCGGCTTTCCCCTCGCCCATGGAGCCCTGCGTGAACGCCTCTTCCTTGCACATCAGTTCCACCTTCGACAGCGGCGCCGTCGAGGTGCTGTCCCTGGCCGATCACGCGGATATCCGCCTGCGCATTCGCCCGGACACCGCCTCGCCCTTCACCCAGTGGTTCCATTTCCGTCTCGAAGGCGCCCGCGGCCTACCCTGCCAGCTGAGCTTCGACAACGCCGGCGCGTGCGCCTACCCAGAGGGTTGGCGCGACTATGGCGTGGTCGCCAGCTATTGCGGGCAGGAGTGGTTCCGCATTCCCACCCGCTACGACGGCAAGACCTTGAGCTGGACCGTCACCCCGGAACACGACAGCCTGTTCTTCGCCTATTTCGAGCCCTATCCGGAGAGCCGTCACCTGGCCTTCGTTGGTGAGGCGCAACGCCACCCCGCCGTCCGTCTGGAAACCGTCGGCCGTTCGCTGCTGGGACGTTCGCTGGACCTGCTGCGCATCGGTACGCCGGGCGCTGGCAAGAAGAACATCTGGATCATCGCCCGCCAGCACCCCGGCGAGCCCATGGCCGAGTGGTTCGTGGAAGGCCTGCTGCGTAGGCTGCTCGGCCTGGGCGAACACCAGGGCGATCCGGTGGGCGCCAAGCTGCTGGAGCGGGCCGTGCTGCACGTGGTGCCCAACATGAATCCCGATGGCTCGGCGCTGGGCAATCTGCGCACCAACGCCGCTGGCGCCAACCTCAACCGCGAATGGCTGGAGCCGGACGAAGGACGCAGTCCCGAGGTGCTGGCGGTACGCCGCGCCATCGCCGCGAGCGGCTGCGACCTGTTTCTCGACATCCACGGCGACGAGGCCCTGCCCTATGTCTTCGTCGACGGCTGCAATGGCCTGCCCAACTTCGGTGAGCGCGAAGAGGCCGAGCAACAGGCCTTCCTGCAGCGCTTCAAACGTGCCAGCCCGGATTTCCAGACCCGGTACGGCTATCCCCGTGGTCACTTCGGCAGCGAAACCCTCAAGCTCGCCACCAAGTATGTCGGCCATACCCATGGCTGCCTGGCCCTGACCCTGGAGCTGCCGTTCAAGGACAACGCCAACGATCCCCGCCCGGATGTGGGCTGGAACGGTGCCCGCAGCGCCGCCCTGGGCGCGGCCATGGTCAATGCCCTGTACTGGCAGCTGGCCGATCTCTGAATGCTCGAAGTCTGCTGCGCGGCGGCCAGACCGGCGTTGGAAACTGCCTCAGAATGCTCATTTACCCGTTGTAAACTGTGCTTCTTTGGCAATTTCCGCCTTGCCTGGCGCTAGCGCGCAGGACTTCGCGCTTTTCAACGCCCATCCCTACGGATGAAACCGACCGGCCATTTCGCTATGATGGTCGGTCACCTTATCAGCGCCGCGATCCAGCCAAGACCATGACCGAGCCCCGCAAGATTCTCGTCACCAGCGCCCTGCCCTACGCCAACGGCTCCATCCACCTCGGCCACATGGTCGAGTACATCCAGACCGACATCTGGGCCCGCTTCCAGCGGCTGCGCGGCAATCAGTGCATCTACGTCTGCGCCGACGACGCCCACGGCTCGGCCATCATGCTGCGCGCCGAGCGCGAGGGCATCACGCCCGAGCAGCTGATCGACAACGTCAAGCGCGAGCACAGCGCCGACTTCGCCGATTTCGGCGTGGCCTTCGACAACTTCCACTCCACCCATGCGGAAGAGAATCGCGAGCTGTCACGCGCCATCTACCTGAAGCTGCGCGAGAACGGCCACATCGCCACCCGTCCGGTCACCCAGTATTTCGACCCGGACAAGCAGATGTTCCTGGCCGACCGCTTCATCAAGGGCACCTGTCCCAAGTGTGGCAGCGCCGACCAGTACGGCGACAACTGCGAGAAGTGCGGCGCCACCTACGCGCCGACCGAACTGAAGGATCCCAAGTCGGCCATCTCCGGCGCGACCCCGGTGCTGCGCGAATCCGAGCACTTCTTCTTCAAGCTTCCCGACTTCGCCGAGATGCTCAAGGGCTGGACCCGTAGCGGCGCCCTGCAGGAATCGGTGGCCAACAAGATCGCCGAATGGCTGGACGCCGGCCTGCAGGAATGGGACATCTCCCGCGATGCGCCCTACTTCGGCTTCGAGATCCCCGATGCCCCGGGCAAGTACTTCTATGTTTGGCTGGACGCGCCCATCGGCTACATGGCCAGCTTCAAGAATCTCTGCGACCGTCGCGACGACCTGGACTTCGACGCCTACTGGGCCAAGGACAGCGCGGCCGAGCTGTACCACTTCATCGGCAAGGACATCGTCAACTTCCATGCGCTGTTCTGGCCGGCCATGCTCGAAGGCGCCGGCTACCGCAAGCCGACGGCGCTGAACGTCCACGGTTTCCTTACCGTCGACGGCCAGAAGATGTCCAAGTCCCGCGGCACCTTCATCAAGGCGCGCACCTACCTGGATCACCTGAATCCCGAATACCTGCGCTACTACTTCGCCGCCAAGCTCTCGCGCCACGTCGAGGACATCGACCTGAACCTCGAGGACTTCGTGCAGAAGGTCAATTCCGACCTGGTGGGCAAGGTGGTCAACATCGCCAGCCGCTGCGCCGGCTTCATCCACAAGGGTAACGCCGGCCTGCTGGTGGACGCCCAGGCCGCCCCCGAGCTGGAAGCCGCCTTCCGCGCCGCCACGCCCAGCATCGCCGAGGCCTACGAGACCCGTGACTTCGGCCGTGCCATGCGCGAGATCATGGCCCTGGCCGACCGCGCCAACGCCTGGATCGCCGACCAGGCGCCCTGGAGCCTGGCCAAGCAGGACGGCAAGGTCGACGAAGTCCAGGCGATCTGCGCCCAGGGCATCGAGCTGTTCCGCCAGCTGGCGATCCTGCTCAAGCCAGTACTGCCCAACCTGACCGCCGCCGCCGAGGCCTTCCTCAATGTCGCCCCCCTGACCTGGGCCGACCTCGACACCCGCCTGGCCAATCATCAGCTCAATGCCTTCCAGCCCCTGCTCACCCGCATCGAACCCGCCAAGGTGCAGACCATGATCGACGCTTCCAAGGAAGACCTGGCCGCCCAGGCCACGGCCCAGCCCGCCGGCAATGGCGAACTGACCAAGGCCCCGCTGGCCGAGACCATCGACTTCGACACCTTCTCCAAGGTCGACCTGCGCATCGCCCTGATCGAAAAGGCCGAATTCGTCGAAGGCGCCGACAAGCTCCTGCGCCTGACCCTGGACATCGGCGATGCCAAGCGCAACGTCTTCTCCGGCATCAAGAGCGCCTACCCGGAGCCGAGTCAGCTCGAAGGTCGCCTGACCCTGTACGTCGCCAACCTGGCGCCGCGCAAGATGAAGTTCGGTGTCTCCGAAGGCATGGTCCTGGCCGCCGGCCCTGGCGGCAGCGAGATCCATCTGCTCAGCCCCGACAGCGGCGCCAAGCCCGGCCAGCGGGTGATGTGACAGCGACGGCGCCGAGAGCCTGCTCAAAGGCGAGCGAGCTACCGACAAACAAGGCGAACATGGCTGAGGAAGCGGAGTTTACAAAGCGTAAATGAGCATTCCGAAGCCATTTTCAACGCAGTTTGGCCGACGCGCAGCCGACTTTGAGCAGGCTCTCAGGGCGCCGTTCTTCCCCCAGCCCCGACCCTGATCATGAACGCCCACGCTACCCTCATCACCGCCATCGACGCCCTGCTGCCCCAGACCCAGTGCGGCAAGTGCGGCCATCCCGGCTGCCAGCCCTATGCCGCCGGCATCGCCGCGGGCGAGGCGCACAACAAGTGCCCGCCCGGGGGCGCAGCCACCATCGTCGAGCTTTCGGCCCTGCTGCAGCGCCCGACCCTGCCACTGGACTCGCCCTATCCGGTCACGCCCAGCCAGCGCGCGGTGATTCGCGAAGCCGAGTGCATCGGCTGTACCAAGTGCATCCAGGTCTGCCCCACCGACGCCATCCTCGGCGCGGCCAAGCTGATGCACACGGTCATCGAAAGCGAATGCAGTGGTTGCGAGCTGTGCCTGGCGCCCTGTCCGGTGGACTGCATCGATCTGGTGGCGGTACCGGCACCGGTCGATCGCCAGGCTGAACGTCAGCGCGCGCAGTACTACCGCAGCCGTTTCGACACCCGCCAGGCACGCCTGCAGCGGGACCGCGAACGGCTGGACGCCGAACGCCAGCGCCGTCAGGTGCCACCTGCGACCGCCACGGTTGCAGAGCCCCCCGCCACGGCGGAATCCTCGCTCAAGCCGCTGAAGATCGCTGCCGCCATGGCGCGTGTCGCCCTGCAGAAGGCCGAACGGCAACTGGTCCAATACGGCACGCCCGCGCTGGAAACCCAGGTACAGCAGTTGCGTGAAGCCGCCCAGCAGGCCCAGGCGGCCCTGGACAAGGCGCAGCAAGCGCCCGTCACTGCCAGCGCACCTGCCCTGGCGACGGCCGCTACCGATCCCGCCGCCCTCAAGCAGGCGCGGATCGCCGCCACCCTGGCGCGTGCCCAGCTGACCAGGGCCGAACGCGCCTTTGGGGCCACGCCCACCGCCGAACAGCGCGAGCAACTCGTAGCGCTGGGCAGCGCCGCGCAGCAGGCCGCCTCTCATCTCGCCGCCCTCGAAGAGCGAACCGCCCGATGAACGCCGCCAAACGCCTGGAAATTTTTCGTCGTCTGCACGAGGACAATCCCGACCCCAAGACGGAACTGGCCTATGCCTCACCCTTCGAGTTGCTGATCGCGGTGATCCTCTCCGCCCAGGCCACCGATGTCAGCGTCAACAAGGCCACCGCGCGCCTCTATCCGGTGGCCAACACGCCCCAGGCCATCCTTGACCTGGGCGTGGCAGGGCTGTCGGAGTACATCAAGACCATCGGCCTCTACAACAGCAAGGCCAAGAACGTCATCGAAACCTGCCGGCTGCTGCTGGAGCGACACGGCGGCGCGGTGCCCGAGACCCGCGAGGAACTGGAAGCCCTGCCCGGCGTGGGGCGCAAGACCGCCAACGTGGTGCTCAACACCGCCTTCCGCCAGCTCGCCATGGCGGTGGATACCCATATCTTCCGCGTCAGCAACAGAACCAACCTGGCACCGGGCAAGAACGTGGTGGAGGTCGAGCTCAAGCTGCTCAAGGTGGTGCCCAAGGATTTCCTGCTGGATGCCCACCACTGGCTGATCCTGCACGGCCGCTACGTCTGCCAGGCGCGCAAGCCCCGCTGCGGCAGCTGCCGCATCGAGGATCTCTGCGAATACAAGGCAAAAACCTCTGACGATTGAAAAAGGGCGCACCAAAGCCCTTTGGCGATTGAAAAAATCTTTTTTACCGGCCCCTGCTTTGTCGCTATAAGGTGCGCGAAAAGGTCCGCAGCCCCGTCGATGACTGGCGTGTGACCCTGTCCAGCCTTGCCGGAGTTACCCATGGCCGAAGACAAAAGCGACATCGATGTAGACGACGATTTCGAGAGCGATGGCGAAGCGCCCGAAACGGTGGAACCCGTCGTCAGCAAGACCAACCTGACCAAGCGGCGCCTGATCGACGACATGCTCGAAGAACGCCGCCTCAAGCGGCAGATCTCCGAGTACGACTTCGACCTGTAAGCTATAAAAAAACCCCAGCCTAGGCTGGGGTTTCGCATGGCGTCGCCACCCTTACAGCAGGGTGCGACCCTTGCCCGCGGCAATGCGCATGCGCAGGGCGTTGAGCTTGATGAAGCCCGCCGCATCGGCCTGGTTGTAGGCGCCGCCGTCTTCTTCGAAGGTGGCGATGTTGGCGTCGAACAGCGACTCGTCGGATTTGCGACCGACGACGATGACGTTGCCCTTGTACAGCTTCAGGCGTACCACGCCGTTCACGCTGGCCTGGGAGGCGTCGATCATCTTCTGCAGCATCAGCCGCTCCGGACTCCACCAGTAGCCGGTGTAGATCAGGCTGGCGTACTTGGGCATCAGCTCGTCCTTGAGGTGGGCCACTTCGCGGTCGAGGGTTATGGACTCGACGGCGCGGTGCGCCTTGAGCATGATGGTGCCACCGGGGGTCTCGTAGCAGCCACGGGACTTCATGCCCACATAGCGGTTCTCGACGATGTCCAGGCGACCGATGCCGTTCTCGCCGCCGATGCGGTTGAGCTCGGCCAGCACGGTCGCCGGGCTCAGCTCCTTGCCATCGATGGCGACGATGTCACCGGCACGGTAGGTCAGCTCGATGTAGGTCGGGGTGTCCGGCGCGGCTTCCGGGGACTTGGTCCAGCGCCACATGTCTTCTTCGTGCTCGGTCCAGGTGTCTTCCAGCACGCCACCCTCATAGGAGATGTGCAGCAGGTTGGCATCCATGGAGTACGGCGACTTCTTCTTGCCGTGACGCTCGATCGGGATCTGGTGCTTTTCGGCGTAGTCCATCAGCTTCTCGCGGGAGAGCAGGTCCCACTCGCGCCAGGGGGCGATCACCTTGACGCCCGGCTTGAGCGCATAGGCGCCCAGCTCGAAGCGCACCTGGTCGTTGCCCTTGCCGGTGGCGCCGTGGGAGATGGCATCGGCGCCGGTTTCGTTGGCGATCTCGATCAGGCGCTTGGCGATCAGCGGACGGGCGATGGACGTACCCAGCAGGTACTCGCCTTCGTAGACGGTATTGGCGCGGAACATCGGGTAGACGAAGTCGCGGACGAACTCTTCACGCAGGTCGTCGATGTAGATTTCCTTGACGCCCATGGCCTGGGCCTTGGCGCGTGCCGGTTCGACTTCCTCGCCCTGGCCGAGGTCAGCGGTGAAGGTCACCACTTCGCAGTTATAGGTATCCTGCAGCCACTTGAGGATCACCGAGGTGTCCAGGCCGCCGGAATACGCCAGGACTACCTTCTTCACATCCGCCATGCCGTTCGCTCCCGTGTGTTGCATTGAGTCGGAAAGCGGTAATTCTACTGGTGGTATCGCCGCTTTTACAGAGGCGCGACGCACTCTGATGTCTGGGCGACATGCGGTTGCAGCGGATCAGCCCTTGGGCTTGGCTGGCGGGGCGGGGGTCGGCGCCGGTGGCTCACTCGGATTGGCCGCGGTACTGGTGGTCGGCGCGGTCGCTGGCTCGCTGCTTGGCGGCACCCGCGAGAACACCAGGGTCACGCGCCGGTTGAGCGCCCGGTTGGTCTTGCTGTTGTTGGGTGCCAGCGGATACTGCTCGCCAAAGAAGCGCAACTCGATCTGCTCCGCGGGGAAGCCCTTGGTCTTCAGGTACTCCATCACGGCGATGGCACGCAGCCGGGATTCCTGGCGATTGTCCAGCCGGGTGCCCTGGTTGTCGCTGTAGCCCGAGACGATGACGTGGTTGACCGTCGGATCGGCCTTCAGGTACTCGTCGATGAGATCGAGCTTGGCCTTGGCGTTGTCGTCCAGGGTATCGCCACCGCCCGGGAAGCCGACCTGGGAATGGCGAATCTGCTCGAAGTTGACCGCCAGCAGCTTCTGGGTACAGGCCTGGAACTGCTGGTAGGCCGGCTCGAAGTGCACGGGCAGCAGCCGGACCTCGACGCGGTCATCCAGGGCACCCGGCCGACTGACCTGCGGCATGCGCCCTTCCATCAATCCCGCCAGCAGGCGCTGAGCCTGCTGCGCGCTGGTCGTCAGGGCCTGCTCCCCCTCCACCACCTTGACCGAGCCGAGGCTGATGTCGCCAAGGCCCGGCTTCCAGGGCACCGCCGCAGCCTTGAGGCTGGCGCTGCCCACCGGCAACCACTGACCGTTGGGGCGCAGCTCGAATACCGTGGCCTCGCCGGCGCGGCGCAGGAAACCACCGCTGCCGAAGCGCGGGATGGGCTGCAGCAGCCGACAGGCGAAGATGTCGCCCTCCACCTTCCACTCCACGCTCTCGAGCCGACTCTGGAAGGTCATCCCCCAGGCCGGAACGGCGAGCAGCAGACAGGAAAGGAAGAGGTAACGCGGGCGCACGTCGAGCTCCGGAAAGAAAAAAGTACCTGGGCTTCATATCGGTCAAGGGCGCGGAAAACTTGAGCGCGATCCCGCTGCACGGGTGCCGGCTACCCCCTTTTCCGGTAGCATTTCCCCACTTTCCCGCAGCCTGGAATCCCGCATGACCGACCGGATCACCCTTGCCCGTCCCGATGACTGGCACATTCACCTGCGCGACGGCGCCGCCCTGCCGCAGACCGTCGCCGACGCCGCCCGCGAATTCGGTCGCGCCATCGTCATGCCCAACCTGGTGCCACCGGTGCGCACTGCCGAGCAGGCCGCCGCCTACCGCGAGCGCATCCTGGCCGCGCGTCCGGCGGGCAGCCGCTTCGAGCCGCTGATGGTGCTCTACCTCACCGATCGCACCAGCCCGGAAGACGTGCGCAGCGCCAAGGCCAGCGGTTTCGTGCATGCCGCCAAGCTCTATCCGGCCGGAGCCACCACCAACTCCGATTCCGGGGTCACCTCCCTCGACAACCTCTTCCCGACCCTGGAAGCCATGGCTGAGATCGGCCTGCCGCTACTGGTGCATGGCGAGGTCACCCATGCCGAGGTGGATGTCTTCGACCGCGAGAAGAAATTCATCGACGAGCACCTGGTGCGTATCGTCCAGCGCTTCCCGACGCTGAAGGTGGTGTTCGAACATATCACCACGGGCGACGCCGCTGCCTTCGTGCGCGAGGCCCCGGCCAACGTGGGTGCCACCATCACCGTCCATCATCTGCTGTACAACCGCAACCACATGCTGGTGGGCGGCATCCGGCCGCATTTCTATTGCCTGCCGATCCTCAAGCGCAACACCCACCAGAGCGCCCTGCTGGACGCCGCCACCAGCGGCAACCCCAAGTTCTTCCTCGGCACCGACTCGGCGCCCCATGCCCGTCACGCCAAGGAAGCGGCCTGCGGTTGTGCCGGCTGCTATACCGCCTACGGTGCGCTCGAGCTCTATGCCGAAGCCTTCGAGAGCCGCGACGCCCTCGACCGCCTGGAAGGCTTCGCCAGCCACTTCGGCCCTGACTTCTATGGCCTGCCGCGCAATACCGAGACCGTCACCCTGGTGCGCGAGGACTGGCAGGCGCCGGCCTCCCTGCCGTTCGGCGACCATGAGGTGATTCCGCTGCGCGCGGGCGAAACGCTGCGCTGGCGGCTGGAGGTGGGCGCATGAGCATGGACGAGACCTTCAGCGACGAACTGGATGCCAGCCAGCCGATGTCCGACTCGCGCATCCCCATGGCGCGCCGCTTTCGCGGCTATTTGCCGGTGGTGGTGGACGTCGAGACCGGTGGCTTCAACGCCGCCACCGATGCCCTGCTGGAAATCGCCGCCACCACCGTGGCCATGGACGAGGAAGGGGTGCTCTATCCGGATCACACCTACTTCTTCCGCGTCGAACCCTTCGTCGGCGCCAATATCGAACCGGCGGCGCTGGAATTCACCGGCATCAAGCTCGACCATCCGCTGCGCATGGCGGTGGGCGAAGAGCAGGCCCTGAGCGAGATCTTCAAGGGTGTACGCAAGTCGCTCAAGGCCAGTGGCTGCAAGAGGGCCATCCTGGTCGGCCATAACAGCAGCTTCGACCTGGGCTTTCTCAATGCCGCGGTGCTGCGCTGCGGCCTGAAGCGCAACCCCTTCCACCCGTTCTCCAGCTTCGATACCGCCACCCTGGCTGGTCTGGCCTATGGTCAGACGGTATTGGCCAAGGCCTGCCAGGCGGCTGGCATCGAGTTCGACAATCGTGAAGCCCACTCGGCCCGTTACGACACCGAGAAGACCGCCGAGCTGTTTTGCGGCATCGTCAATCGGTGGCGGGAAATGGGCGGCTGGGTCGACCTGGACTGATCTGACAACCGCCTGTCGCCAAGGACGCCTTTGATGAGATTTTGCCGCCTACAACTTTGACAATCATTCTCATTGTCATTAGCTTTGGCGGCACCTCCACTCATACAGCAGGCGATCCATGTACGTGTGTCTTTGCCGTGGCGTGACCGACAAGCATATTCGCGAAGCCATCTATGAAGGCTGCTGCAGTTATCGGGAAGTCCGGGAAAGCACGGGTTGCGCCACCCAGTGCGGCAAGTGCGCTTGCCTCGCCAAGCAGGTGGTCAAGGAAACCCTCGGTGAGCTACATGGTGCCCAGCAGCTCGCCTACGCCCTGGACGTCCCGCGCGCCTGAGCAACATCCCTGCAAAAAAAAGCCGGACCTTGCGTCCGGCTTTTTTATTGTCTAATCAAACGCTTACGGAAAGGATGGAAAAGCTTTCGATTACCGTTCGATTTTCGTCGATTTTTCAACAACTTAAGCTTTTGACAAAGGGCCCTTCCACGCTCAGACTGCCGGCAATCCCACCCGATTCGCAGGTCCGGCCATGAAAGGCGATATCACCGTCATCCAGCACTTGAACAAGATCCTTGGCAACGAACTGGTGGCCATCAACCAGTATTTCCTGCACTCGCGGATGTACAACGACTGGGGTATCCGCAAGCTGGGTCATCATGAGTACAAGGAATCCATCGACGAGATGAAGCACGCCGATCGCTTGATCGAGCGCATCCTGTTCCTGGAAGGCCTGCCCAATCTGCAGGACCTGGGCAAGCTGATGATCGGCGAGAACACCCAGGAAATGATCCAGTGCGACCTGCGCCTGGAAATCAGCGCCGTGGCTGACCTGCGTGAAGCCATCACCTATTGCGAAAGCGTGCGGGACTACGTGAGCCGCGACATGCTCAAGAGCATCCTCGAGTCCGAGGAAGAGCACATCGATTGGCTGGAAACCCAGCTGAGTCTGATCGCCAGCGTCGGGATCGAGAACTACATCCAGTCGCAGATGCACGACGACGATTGATCGGGCAAACGCCCATAAAAAAAGCCCGCACGCTGCGGGCTTTTTTTATGGGCCAAAGACTCAGGCGTCCTTGGTTTCCACGGCTTGCTTGATCAGGGTCTGCAGCTCGCCCTTCTCGTACAGCTCGGCCAGGATGTCGCTGCCGCCGACCAGCTCGCCGCCCACCCACAGCTGGGGAAAGGTCGGCCAGTTGGCGTACTTGGGCAGATTGGCGCGGATTTCCGGATTCTGCAGGATGTCGACATAGGCGAATTTTTCGCCACAGGCCATCAACACCTGAGCGGCACGGGAAGAGAAGCCGCACTGAGGCGCGTTCGGCGAACCCTTCATGTAGAGCAGCACGGGATTGTTGGCAATCTGGTCTTTGATGGTATCGATGATTTCCACGATGCACCTCGCTAATACGGTGGGACGATTGTAACGGAAAGGCCGGTGGAACGCCGGGATTTCCGCGACGTCCAGCCCGAAACAGGCGCGGCTCGACCTGGCAATCGACCACGTCTGTCGAGGCCCGTTCGCTCCGCCCGCAGCGATTTGGCAGACCAACTGGCAAACTTTGGCGGCGAGGCTGTGGTCAGGTTAAGGGTAGGCGCCACTCGGTGCGCCTGATCCAAGACCCAGGAGAACTCCATGAGCCTGTTCAGCAAGATCCTCTCGAAGCTCGGCATTGGTGAGGCCCACGCGGATACCCCCGCCGCAGCGCCCACCACCGGCGCGACCGATACCGCCGCACCTACCGGCAACCCGGCCGCGACCGGCGGCGCCACTCCCATGAGCCAGGTGGACGTCGCCGCCAAGCTCGACGGCCTGGCCGCCCAGAAAGGCGAACAGCTCAACTGGAAGACCTCCATCGTCGACCTGCTCAAGCTGCTCGACCTGGACAGCAGCCTGACCGCGCGCCAGGAACTGGCCAAGGAGCTGAACTGCCCCGCCGACAAGCTGAACGACTCCGCCCAGATGAACATGTGGCTGCACAAGGCCGTTCTGCAGAAGCTGGCCGACAACGGCGGCAACGTTCCCACCGACCTACTGTAACCCCACCCGTCCGCTACCCTGTCCCAGGCTAGCCGCCCTGAATTGAGGGCCTAGCCTGCGATGGTGGTAAAATGCGACATGAACTTATACCATTTCGCCTTTGGTCTTTCCGCCGTTTGAAACGGCATGCTCTCAGGTTCGCCGCGTCCTCCAGGGACGGCCGTTACCGGGACGGGACGCTAGGGTAACGAAATGACGGTTCGCCACTTTCTCTCTTTCATGGATTGTTCCTCCGCGGAACTCCGGCAACTCATCGCACGGGGCATCGAGCTCAAGGCCCTGCGTAACCGGGGTGTGCTGCACGAACCCCTGCGCAATCGCGTCCTGGGCATGATCTTCGAGAAGGCCTCGACCCGCACCCGCCTCTCCTTCGAGGCCGGCATGATCCAGCTCGGCGGCCAGGCGATCTTTCTCTCCTCCCGGGATACCCAACTCGGCCGCGGCGAACCCGTTCCGGACAGCGCCCGCGTCATGTCGAGCATGCTCGACGGCGTGATGATCCGCACCTACGCCCACGAGATGCTGACCACCTTTGCCGCCCATTCCCAGGTGCCGGTGATCAATGGTCTGTCGGATGACCTGCACCCCTGCCAGCTGCTGGCCGACATGCAGACCTTCTTCGAACACCGGGGCGATATCCGTGGCAAGACCGTGGCCTGGATCGGCGACGGCAACAACATGTGCAACAGCTACATCGAGGCGGCCGAACAGCTCGACTTCACCCTGCGCATTGCCTGTCCGGAAGGCTACGAGCCCAACCCGCGCTTTCTCGAACGGGCCGGCGACCGCGTGCAGCTGACCCGGGATCCGCGTGAGGCCGTGGCCCAGGCGCACCTGGTCAGCACCGATGTCTGGACCTCCATGGGCCAGGAAGAAGAAACCCGTCTGCGCCTGGCAGCCTTCAAGCCCTACCAGGTCACCGCCGAGCTGCTCGATGGCGCCGCCCCCGAGGTGCTGTTCATGCACTGCCTACCGGCTCACCGCGGTGAGGAAATCAGCCATACCCTGCTGGACGATCCGCGCGCCGTGGTCTGGGACGAAGCCGAAAATCGCCTCCACGCCCAGAAGGCGCTGCTCGAATTCCTCATCAAGCCGCCGCTACACGCCTGATCCTGGCGTAGGCCTCGGTTGCGCCAGGCAGCCGAGGCCTTTGGCTCACAGCAACAGCTGCCCGCGCATGACCGTTACCGCCCGCCCGGCGATACTGACCCGATCGCCTTCTAACCGACACCTGAGTTGCCCACCGCGAGCGGAGAGTTGCTGGGCGGTGAGCATCCGCTTGGCCAGTCGCCGCGACCAGTAGGGAATCAGGCTGCAATGCGCCGAGCCGGTGACGGGATCCTCGTCCACGCCCACTGCCGGGGCGAAGAAGCGCGAGACGAAGTCGACCTCCTGCCCCCGCGCGGTCACGATGACGCCCTGCCAGGGCAGCCGGGCGATGGCAGCCAGATCCGGCTTGCAGTCACGCACCGCCTGTTCCGACTCCAGCAGCACCAGCAGCTTGTCCGCCGCCAGGGCATCCACCGGCGAGACCTGCAGGGCTCGCTCTAATTCGGGCGTCACCCCCAGCTCCGTGGGCACCAACGCCGGAAAATCCAGCGCCAGCAGGCCATCGCCCTCGCGAAACACCCGCAGCACGCCCGACTGGCAGATGAACTCCAGTCGATCTCCAGGCTCTCCATAGGCTTCAAACAGCACATGGGCGGCTGCCAGGGTGGCATGACCGCATAATGGCACCTCGGTCCGCGGGGTGAACCAGCGAATCCGCCAGGTCTCGCCCTCGCGCACCACGAAGGCGGTTTCCGAAAGATTGTGCTCGGTGGCGATTCGCTGCAGCAGCTCGTCGGCCGGCCAGCTATCCAGGCGGTAGACGGCAGCAGGATTGCCGCGAAAGGCCTGATCGGTGAAGGCATCGACCTGATGAAATTCTAGGGACATGCACGCTACCTGAGCAGAAGAAGAGAAACAGCAAGCGTCAACGTCGCACGGGCACCCGGCCTCTGATGATCCCTGTAGCGACGGCTACAGCCTAAGACCGGCCGATGGACAGGTTGTCTTCACAAGTCCTATGACCAAAATAGCAGGCGGCGTCGCATCGGCAATGAATTGTCGAACGTCGTCACTGTTTTTGCGCTCAGGAGCTTTGACAGTTTTCATATTTGAAATTAGATTTTCGGTTGCGAACAAATGGCCCACCGGCCACCTATAAATACAACAACCACGAGGCTCCCCCATGAGTACTCTTCTCGCTCCAACACTACGCGGTCAATGCATCGCCGAATTCCTCGGCACAGCCCTGCTCATCTTCTTCGGTACCGGCTGCGTGGCGGCCGCGAAGGTCGGCGGCGCTACCCTCGGCCTGTGGGAGATCAGTATCATCTGGGGCGTCGGCGTGAGCATGGCGGTCTACCTGTCCGCCGGTGTCTCCGGCGCGCATCTCAGCCCGGCCGTCACCATCGCCCTCTGGCTGTTCGGTGGCTTCGAAAGACGCAAGGTCCCGGCCTACATCCTGGCCCAGGTCGCCGGTGCCTTCTGTGGCGCGGCGCTGGTCTACGGCCTCTACAGCAGCCTGTTTTTCGATTATGAACAGGCCCACAACATGGTCCGCGGCAGCCAGGCGAGCCTGGAACTGGCCGGCGTCTTCTCCACCTATCCCCATCCTTCCCTGTCGATCGGTCAGGCCTTCCTGGTCGAAGCCGTCATCACCGCCATCCTGCTAGCCATGATCATGGCCCTCACCGACGACGGCAACGGCCTGCCCCGTGGCCCGCTCGCCCCCCTGCTGATCGGCCTGCTGATCGCCGTGATCGGTGGTTCCATGGGTCCGCTGACCGGCTTCGCCATGAACCCGGCCCGGGATTTCGGACCCAAGCTGATGGCCTTCTTCGCCGGCTGGGGTGAAATCGCCTTTACCGGTGGCCGCGACATCCCCTACTTCCTGGTGCCGATCTTCGGCCCCATCGTCGGTGCCTGCCTGGGCGCCGCCGGTTACAAGGCGCTGATCTGCCGTCACCTGCCCGGCCTGGCTTCCGGTGCCTGCGACGTCCCGGCCAAGGCCGATGACAGCGCCCGCACCGAAGTGAACTCCGCTTCCAAAGCGTCCTGATCGCCGCGAATCACAATAAGGAATACGACCATGACCGACCAGAACAAGCAGTACATCGTCGCGCTCGACCAGGGCACCACCAGCTCCCGCGCCATCGTGCTGGACCGCAATGCCAACGTGGTGACCATCGCCCAGCGCGAATTCGCGCAGATCTATCCCCAGGCCGGCTGGGTCGAGCACGACCCCATGGAGATCTGGGCCACCCAGAGCGCGGTGTTCGTCGAGGCTCTGGCCCAGGCCAGCATCAGCACCGAGCAGATCGCCGCCATCGGCATCACCAACCAGCGTGAAACCGCCATCGTCTGGGACAAGCTTACCGGTCGTCCCATCTACAACGCCATCGTCTGGCAGAGCCGCCAGAGCACCGCGATCTGCGACCAGCTCAAGCGCGACGGCATGGAAGACCATATCCGCAAGACCACCGGCCTGGTGATCGATCCCTATTTCTCCGGCACCAAGATCAAGTGGATCCTCGATCACGTCGAAGGCAGCCGTGAACGCGCCCGCCGCGGCGAGCTGCTGTTCGGCACCGTGGACACCTGGCTGATCTGGAAGATGACCCACGGTCAAGCCCACGTCACCGACTACACCAACGCCTCCCGCACCCTGCTGTTCGATATCCACAAGCGTGAGTGGGATGCCACCATGCTCGAGGTGCTCGACATCCCGCGCGAGATGCTGCCGGAGGTGAAATCCTCCTCCGAGGTCTATGGCCAGGCGCACCTGGGCAGCGGCCAGACCACCGGCATCCCCATCGCCGGTATCGCCGGCGACCAGCAGGCGGCGCTGTTCGGCCAGATGTGCGTGGAGCCCGGCCAGGCCAAGAACACCTATGGCACCGGTTGCTTCCTGCTGATGAACACCGGCGAGAAGGCGGTGCAGTCCCAGCACGGCCTGCTGACCACCATCGCCTGCGGTCCTCGCGGCGAGGTCAACTATGCCCTGGAAGGCGCCATCTTCAACGGCGGCTCCACCGTCCAGTGGCTGCGTGACGAGCTCAAGGTGATCAACGATTCCCTGGACTCCGAGTACTTCGCCACCAAGGTGACCGACAGCAACGGCGTCTACCTGGTCCCGGCCTTCACCGGTCTGGGCGCGCCCTACTGGGATCCCTATGCCCGCGGCGCGCTGTTCGGCCTGACCCGGGGCGTGAAGGTGGACCACATCATCCGCGCCACTCTGGAATCCATCGCCTTCCAGACCCGCGACGTGCTGGACGCCATGCAGCAGGATGCCGGCGAAGCCTTGAAGTCCCTGCGCGTGGACGGCGGCGCCACCGCCAACAACTTCCTCATGCAGTTCCAGTCGGACGTGCTCGGCACCCGGGTCGAGCGACCGGAAATGAAGGAGACCACGGCCCTGGGCGCGGCCTACCTGGCCGGTCTCGCCACCGGCTTCTGGAGCAGCCTGGACGAGTTGCGCAGCAAGAGCACCATCGAGCGCGTCTTCGAACCGGCTTGCGATCCGAGCAAGAGAGACACCCTGTACAAGGGTTGGAAGAAGGCCGTCGAGCGTACCCGCGGCTGGGCGCTGGACTGAGTCGAATCCGACCGGGAGGCGGCCGGTACTTGCCGGGCCGCTTCCCGCAAGGCTCCCCCACGAGGCCGGCGTCTTCCGACGCCGGTCTTGCTTTGCGCGACAAGCGCTTTCCACCTTGAAAGAGCTACGGCATCCTCTGTGAATTTACTCGATCACCTCAAGGAAGCCGTAATGAGCCTGGCGCCTCGCCAACAGCAGATTCTCGAACTGGTCCGTGAGCGCGGCTACGTCAGCATCGAAGAGCTGGCCCAGCATTTCTCCGTCACCCCCCAGACGATCCGCCGCGACATCAACCAGCTCGCCGAAGCCGGGCTGCTGCGGCGCTACCACGGGGGTGCCGCCCACGACTCCAGCGTGGAAAACACCGAATACAGCATGAGGGCCGGGCAGATGCGCGAGGAAAAGCGCCTGATCGCCGAAGCCGTGGCCGCTGCCGTGCCCGACCATGCATCGCTGTTCATCAACATCGGCACCACCACCGAGGCCATCGCCCATGCCCTGCTCGGGCATCGCAGCCTCAAGGTCATCACCAACAACCTGCACGTGGCCAACATCCTCAGCGCCAAGGACGACTTCGACGTGCTGATCGCCAGCGGCAAGGTGCGCAGCGATGGCGGCGTGGTGGGCCAGGCCACGGCCGACTTCATCAAGCAGTTCAAGGTCGACTACGCCCTGGTGGGCATCAGCGGTATCGACGAAGACGGCACCCTGCTGGATTTCGACTACCAGGAGGTCTGCGTCTCCCAGGCCATCATCCACAATGCCCGCCAGGTGTTTCTCGCCGCCGACTCCAGCAAGTTCGGCCGCAACGCCATGATCCGCCTGGGCAACCTGGAGCAGATCGATCAGTTGTTCACCGAACAGGAGCCCTCTCCGGCCTTCGCGCGCTGCCTGCGCGAATGGCAGGTCAAGGTCGAGGTAGCGCGCCCGCGCTGACCTCCAGAGGCGACGACCATTCGTCGCCTCCCTCCTCTCCATATTCGTTTTTTTTCGTTTTAGCGGTCTGAAGACACAGACCTGGCTAGAACCTGAGTTTTTGCTGGGCTATTATGTTCGAAATTGAATAATTATGTTCGTTTCACAGGAGGCACCATGGCCCAGGCATCCACTGCAACTCCCCGGACTTACGATCTCGCCGTCATTGGCGGTGGCATCAACGGCGTAGGCATCGCGGCCGATGCCGCCGGTCGGGGTCTGTCGGTGTTTCTCTGTGAACGCGACGACCTAGCGAGCCATACCTCGTCCGCCAGCAGCAAGCTGATCCACGGCGGCCTGCGCTACCTGGAACACCATGAGTTCCGGCTAGTGCGCGAAGCCCTGGCCGAGCGCGAGGTACTGCTGGCGAAGGCGCCCCACATCGTCAAACCGATGCGCTTCGTCCTGCCCCATCGCCCGCACCTGCGTCCGGCCTGGATGATCCGTGCCGGTCTCTTCCTTTATGACCACCTCGGCAAGCGCGAAAAGCTGCCGGGTTCGCGCGGCCTGAAATTCGATGCCCAGGGGCCGCTCAAGGCCGAGATCAAGCGTGGCTTCGAATATTCCGATTGCTGGGTGGACGATGCCCGCCTGGTGGTGCTCAACGCCATGCAGGCGCGTGACAAGGGTGCCGACATCGTGACCCGCACTCGCTGTGTCAGCGCCCGTCGCGTCGAGGGTCACTGGGAGGTCGAGGTCGAAGGTCCTCAGGGTCGCCAGCAGATCCGTGCCAAGGGCCTGGTCAACGCCGCCGGCCCCTGGGTCGCCAGCTTCATTCGCCAGGACCTGCAGCAGAAGTCGCCTTACGGAATCCGCCTGATCCAGGGCAGCCATGTCATCGTGCCCAAGCTGTACGACGGCGAGCAGGCCTACATCATGCAGAACGAAGATCGCCGCATCGTCTTCGCCATTCCCTACCTGGGCCAATACACCATGGTCGGCACTACGGATCGCGAGTACCAGGGCGATCCGGCCAAGGTGGCCATCACCGACCAGGAAATCGACTATGTGCTGGGGGTGGCCAATGCCCACTTCCGCAAGCAGCTCAGTCGCGATGACGTCCTGCACACCTTCTCCGGTGTCCGCCCGCTGTGCGACGACGAGTCGGATAACCCCTCCGCCATCACCCGCGACTACACCCTGTCGCTGGCCGAAGAACAGGGCGCCCCACTGCTGTCGGTGTTCGGTGGCAAGCTGACCACCTATCGCAAGCTGGCCGAGTCGGCGATGGCGCAGCTGCAGCCCTTCTTCCCCCGGCTGGGCAACAGCTGGACAGCCTCGGCACCGCTGCCCGGTGGCGAGAACATGACCACGCCCCAGGCCTTGACCCGCGAACTGCTGGACAAGGTCAGCGGCCTGACGCCGGCCCTGGCGCAGCGCTGGGCCACCACCTATGGCAGTCGGGTCTGGACCCTGCTGGGTGATTCGCGCTCGGTGGAGGAACTAGGTGCGGTAATCGGCGCTGACCTCCACGGGCGTGAAGTGGAATACCTGCAGCGCCACGAGTGGGTCACCCGTGCCGATGACGTGCTCTGGCGGCGGACCAAGCTGGGCCTGGTATTTACCGATACGGAGCGGGCCGCTCTGGAAAACCTCCTGGCGCATTCCGAACCCGCCCGGAGCGCCAAGGACAGCAACGCGGCCTGACGCCTGCTGTTCCTGAGCGGGCAATCCGCTCAGGAACAGTTCACCATTGCAATAGACACTGAAACAGCGCGCCAGGCACGTTGGAGCATAGGCAGCACCATGAAAAGTCTTCATGATGCACCTTTACCTCCAGCGCCGACGCCATGTTCGAACTTCGCCACCTGAAAACCCTGCATGCACTCCGCGAATCCTCCAGTCTGGTGGAGGCTGCAGAACGCTTGCATCTAACCCAGTCCGCCCTCTCCCATCAGTTCAAGGAACTGGAAGAACGGCTGGGGACCCCGCTATTCATTCGCAAGACCAAACCCATCCGCTTCACCAGCGCTGGTTTGCGCCTGCTGCAGACCGCGGACGCGGTGTTGCCGCATCTGCGCAGTGCCGAACGGGATCTGGCGCGACTGGTGGGCGGGACGGCGGGCCGGCTGCACATGGCCATCGAATGCCACAGCTGCTTCCAATGGCTGATGCCGACCATCGACCAGTTTCGCGATTCCTGGCCGGAAGTGGAGCTGGACTTGGCCTCCGGATTCTCTTTCGCACCCTTGCCCGCGCTAGCGCGGGGCGATCTGGATCTGGTGGTCACCGCCGATCCGGTGGACCTCTCGGGGGTCACCTATGTGCCACTGTTCACCTACGAAGCCCTGCTGGCGGTGGCCAACCAGCATCCCCTGGCACAGCGGCCCTATATCGTGCCCGAGGACCTCGCCCAGGAGACCCAGATCACCTATCCGGTGGAGCGCGATCGACTGGATATCTTCACCCGCTTTCTCGATCCGGCCGATGTCGAACCGCTCTCGATTCGCACGGCGGAGATGACGGTGATGATGCTGCAACTGGTGGCGTCAGGCCGTGGCGTCTGCTGCCTGCCCAACTGGGCGATCCACGAGTACAGCTCGCGCGGCTACGTGACGGCGCGCCGGCTGGGGGAGAAAGGCCTCTATGCGACGCTCCATGCGGCGATTCGCGAAGACATGCTGGAAGCGCCCTTCATGCAGGATTTCCTGCTGACCGCCAAGGACACCTCCTTCGCCACCCTCGAAGGGGTCAGCAGCGCGCGCTGAGCCGGCGCGCTGCCCGTGGCGCTTACTTGCTGTTGCCACCCGGGAAGCCGGCGAACTTCTTGTTGAAGCTCGAGACGCGGCCTTCGACCTTCATCTGGCGCTGCTCGCCGGTGTAGATGGGGTGGGAAGCGCTGGATACGTCGAGGCTGATGTAGGGATAGGTCTCGCCTTCGTATTCCTGGGTGCGGTCGCTCTCGGCCGTGGAGCGAATCAGGAAGTAGGTGTCCGAGGTGGTGTCGTGGAACAGCACGGGACGGTAGTTGGGATGGATACCGGGTTTCATGAGACGTCTCCTGGTCTGGGGCGCCGAAGACGAGATGCCTTCCGCGCGCCGATTAAAGATACATTATAACATATAAAGATCACTTTTGCAGTCCCGCCTGTGACGGTGGCGGCAGCCATGACCCTTGCGATGGAACCATCCGCCGCGCCTGGGGCTCGTAACCTGAGGCCCTGACCGGCGGTACCCCACTCTCTTTGAGACCCGCTGTCGGTCGGTGCGTGCGTTCAGGCCCACGGCGCCAGACAGACGAGCTGTCCGCCCCTGCCCTTTGCGCCCGCACGGCGCCCTGCATTGGCTTCTCAAGGATCGCGAGAAGTCCACACGCATTGGATGCGCATGCCGGGTTCGGGACTGAACTCGTTGCGCCGCATCCCAAGGATTCAAGAGGCACAGCACCATGTGCGGCATCGCCGGAGAGCTTCGTTTCGATCAACAACCTGCAGCCATCAGCGCGGTGGAGCGCATCACCCACCGCCTCGAACAGCGCGGACCGGATGCCTGGGGCTTCCATAGCCAAGGGCCGGTCGCCCTGGGCCACCGGCGGTTGAAGATCATGGATCTGGCGGAAGCCTCGGGCCAACCCATGATCGAGCCGGAACTGGGGTTGTCGATGGTGTTCAACGGCGCCATCTACAACTACCCGGAATTGCGCAGCGAGCTGGAAGCCAAGGGTTACCGCTTTTATTCCGGAGGTGACACCGAGATCCTGCTCAAGGCCTATCACGCCTGGGGCAAGGACATGCTGCCCAAGCTCAATGGCATGTTCGCCTTCGCCATCTGGGAGCGTGACAGCGGCCGGCTGTTCATCGCCCGGGATCGTCTGGGGATCAAGCCGCTGTATCTGTCGTTCACTGACAAACGCCTGAGATTCGCCTCCAGCCTGCCCGCCCTGTTGGAAGCCGGTGACATCGACACCCGCATCGATCCGGTCGCGCTCAACCACTACCTGAACTTCCACGCCGTGGTGCCGGCACCGCGCACCATCCTGCAGGGCGTGCAGAAGCTGCCGCCGGCGACCTGGATGACCGTGGATGCGTCTGGCCACCAGCATCAGGAGACCTGGTGGAACCTGGACTACGGTCCCCGTGAAGACGAGCGCCGCTACACCCTGGATGACTGGGCCGAGCGGGTCCTGCACGGCCTCAAGGATGCCGTCGCAATCCGCCAGCGCGCCGCGCGCGAGGTGGGCGTATTGCTGTCGGGTGGCGTGGATTCCAGCCTGCTGGTGGGCCTGCTGCACGATTCGGGGGTCAAGGACCTGCTGACCTTCTCCATCGGCTTCGAGGATGCCGGCGGCGAGCGCGGCGACGAATTCCAGTATTCCGATCTGATCGCCAATCACTACGGTACCCGTCACCATCAACTGCGCATCGCCGAGGACGAGATCATCCAGCAGCTGCCGCGCGCCTTCTCGGCCATGAGCGAGCCGATGGTGAGCCACGACTGCATCGCCTTCTATCTGCTGTCACGCGAGGTCTCCAAGCACTGCAAGGTCGTACAGAGCGGCCAGGGCGCGGATGAACTCTTCGCCGGTTACCACTGGTATCCCCAGGTGCATGGCGCCGCCGATCCCTTCGCCGCCTATCGCGCCGCCTTCTTCGACCGCGACTACGCCCAGTATGCCGCCACCGTGCAGGCGGGCATGCGCCTGGAGGAAGACGCCGCCGAGGCCTTCGTCCGTCAGCACTTCGCCAAGCCGGGCGCCAGCGCCGGGGTCGACAAGGCCCTGCGCCTGGACAGCACCGTGATGCTGGTGGACGACCCGGTCAAGCGGGTCGACAACATGACCATGGCCTGGGGCCTGGAAGCCCGGGTGCCCTTCCTCGACTATCGCCTGGCCGAACTCTCGGCACGCATTCCCGCCGAGTTCAAGCTGGGCGACGGCGGCAAGCAGGTACTCAAGGCCGCCGCGCGCAAGGTCATTCCTCAGGAGGTGATCGACCGACCCAAGGGCTATTTCCCGGTGCCGGGCCTCAAGCACCTGGAAGGCAACACCCTCAGCTGGGTACGCGAGCTGCTGCTGGATCCCAGCCAGGATCGCGGTCTGTTCGACACCGCCGAGATCGATCGCCTGCTGACCAATCCGGCCGACCGCATTACGCCCCTGCGTGGCTCCAAGCTCTGGCAACTCGCCGCGCTCAACCTCTGGCTGAGCGAACACGGACTGTGAGGGTGCAAGACGCATGAAAGCGACCAGCTACAACCAGCGCCTCCAGCGTGCCCAGACGCCCTCCTACGAACGGCTGCAGGCGCGCCTGGCGGAAGGCGATCATCCGACCTCCCAGCCGCTCTGCCTGCATTGCGGCTGGGGACGGCTGCTCGTCGGCCATACCTATCCCGACCCCGCCAGCCTGGCCAAGGAGCTGCTCACCGAAACGCCCGGCGAGCGCGACATTGCGCTCTACGTGGCCGCGCCGCATCAGGTGCTGGCCCAGGCACCCCAGCAGCTGTTCCTCGACCCTAGCGATACCCTGCGGATCTGGTTCAGCGACTATCGTCCGGCCCGCCGGATCTATCGCGGCTTTCGGATCCGCCGCGCCTGCTCCGCGCAGGACTGGAGCGAGATCAACCGGCTCTATCAGCAGCGGCACATGCTGCCCGTCGATACCGAGCGGCTGACGCCCCGGCACAAGGGCGGCCCGGTCTATTGGCTGGCGGAAGACGACGACAGCGGCGCCATCATCGGCTCGGTGATGGGCCTCAATCACGTCAAGGCCTTCCAGGATCCCGATGGCGGCTCCTCGCTGTGGTGCCTGGCGGTATCGCCCGAGTGCAGCCGACCCGGCGTCGGCGAGGCGCTGGTGCGCCACCTGATCGAGCACTATGCCAGTCGCGGCCTGGCCTATCTGGACCTGTCGGTGCTGCATGACAACCTGCAGGCCAAGCGCCTCTACGACAAGCTGGGTTTCCGACCGCTGCAGACCTTCGCCATCAAGTGCAAGAACGGCATCAACCAGACCCTGTTCCTTGGTCCTGGGCCAGCGGCCGAGCTGAACCCCTATGCGCGGATCATCGTCGACGAAGCCCTGCGGCGTGGCATCGAGGTCCAGGTGGACGATGCCGAGGGCGGCCTTTTCACCCTGATCCAGGGCAACCGCCGCATCCGCTGCCGCGAATCCCTCACCGATCTCACCTCCGCCGTGACCATGACCCTCTGCGCCGACAAGGTGCTGACCAGCCGTACCCTGGCCCGGGCCGGGTTGAAGGTCCCTGAACAGCAACTGGCGGGCAGCGACGAAGACAACGCCGCCTTCCTGGAGAAGCATGGCGCTCTGGTGGTCAAGCCGGTCAATGGCGAACAGGGCAAGGGCGTGGCCGTGGATATCCGCGACGCCGAACACCTCGCCACCGCCATCCAGGCGGCGCAGCGTTATGACGATCGCGTGCTGCTGGAAAGCTTTCACCAGGGCCTCGACCTGCGGATAGTGGTCATTGGCCACGAGGTGGTGGCTGCGGCCATCCGCCGGCCGGCGGAAATCGTCGGCGACGGTCAGCACAGCGTCCGGGACCTGATCGAAGCCCAGAGTCGCCGTCGCCAAGCCGCCACCGGCGGCGAGTCGCGCATCCCGGTGGACGAGGAAACCGAACGCGCCATCCGCGGTGCCGGCTACGAGTGGGACAGCGTGCTTCCCACCGGCACCCACCTGGCCGTGCGCAAGACCGCCAACCTGCACACCGGCGGCATCCTGGAAGACGTCACCGACAGCCTCCATCCGGTGCTGGCCGACGCGGCCATCCAGGCGGCCCGGGCACTGGACATCCCCGTCACCGGCATGGACCTGCTGGTCCCGGCTGCCGACTCGCCCGACTACGTCATCATCGAAGCCAATGAGCGCCCGGGCTTGGCCAATCACGAGCCGCGCCCCACCGCCGAACGCTTCATCGACCTGCTGTTCCCGCTGTCCCGGGAGGTTCCGCTATGAATCGCTTGCCCGAGCCCGATCTGGATTACCTGCGCAAGGTCCTGCTGGACATGCTGGCCATCCCCAGCCCCACGGGCTTCACCGACACCATCGTCATGTACGTCGCCGAACGGCTCAACGAACTCGACATCCCCTTCGAACTGACCCGCCGCGGCACCATCCGCGCCACCATCAAGGGCCACAAGGAGAGTCCCGACCGGGCCGTCTCCGCGCACCTGGACACCATTGGCGCCATCGTCCGCGAGATCAAGGACAATGGCCGCCTGGGCCTGGCGGCAGTCGGCCACTGGTCGAGTCGCTTCGCCGAAGGCAGCCGGGTCAGCCTGTTCACCGATGACGGCACCCTGAGAGGCAGTGTGCTGCCGCTGCTGGCCTCGGGTCACGCCTTCAACACCGAGATCGACAAGATGCCGGTGACCTGGGACCACATCGAATTGCGCCTGGACGCCGTGACCAAGAGTCGCCACGAGACCGAGCAACTGGGCGTGCAGGTCGGCGACTTCGTCGCCTTCGATCCGCTGCCGGAATTCACCGACAGCGGCTACATCAGCTCGCGTCACCTGGATGATAAGGCGGGCGTCGCCGCCCTGCTCACCGCCCTGAAGATGCTTAAGGAAACCGGCCAGACGCCGCCGATCGACTGCCACCCGCTGTTCACCATCACCGAGGAAGTGGGATCCGGCGCCGCCGGTGCCCTGCCCTGGGACGTCAGCGAATTCGTCGGCATCGACATCGCCCCGGTTGCGCCCGGCCAGCGCTCCGACGAGCACCGCGTCAGCGTCGCCATGCAGGATTCCGCCGGCCCCTACGACTATCACCTGTCACGGCACCTGCTGCGCCTGGCGCAACGCAACGACATCCCGGTGCGCCGCGACCTGTTCCGCTACTACTACAGCGACGCCCACTCGGCGATCAGTTCCGGCCAGGACGTGCGGGTCGCCCTGCTGGCCTTCGGTTGCGATGCCACCCATGGCTACGAGCGCACCCATATCGTCAGCCTGGCGGCGCTCAGCCAGCTGCTGACCGGCTACATGCTCAGCCCGCCGGTGTTCGACAGCGATGCGCAACCGGCCGACAGTTCGCTGGATCGCTTCGGTCACCAGTTGCTGCCGGAAGACACCCAGATGGACAACCAGACGCACCTGCCGCCGCTGGAGGAGGTCGTCGGCGACGGCAGCAAATAGCGTTCGAACCAAGCGCCTGGGGTATCCTGGGCGCCTTTTTTCAGGCACCTCTCGATGATCATCCCCCACGACCAGCTCGCTGCCGCCACCCTAGACAACCTGCTGGAAGACTTCGTTACCCGCGACGGCACCGACAACGGTGACGAAACACCCCTGGCGACCCGTACCCAGCGCGCCCGACGTGCCCTGGAAACCGGCGAAGCCGTCATCCTCTTCGATCCGGACAGTGCGCTGTGCCAACTGGTGCTGCGCCGCGACGTGCCGCCCGAGTTGCTCGACGACTAGCGCGTCTCGCGCCTGTCAGGTACTGCCGCGCGGCGCCAACAGGATCACCAGCGCCCCGGCCACGCACAGCAGACCGCCCGCCAGATCCGTCCAAGTCGGCCGGGTGCGTTCGACCAGCGCCAGCCAGCCCAGCGACGCCACCACATAGATGCCGCCATAGGCGGCGTAGGCGCGCCCGGCGTAGGCCGACTCGATACGCGTCAGCAACAGGGCGAAGAGCACCAGGCTGGCAAGCCCGGGCGCTATCCACCAGGGACTGCGATCCAGCCGTAGCCAGAGCCAAAAGGCATAGCAGCCGGCGATCTCGAATAGCGCGGCCAAGAAGAACCAGAGATAGTTCAGCATGGTGCCGCGCCGTCTTCCTGGCGATAGGGCAAGGCCTCGGCGGCCCGGCGCGCATAGGCCTGGACCCCCTCTCGCTCCTGGTCGAGAAACTCCGCCACAGCGGCTCTCAGACCCGGATGCACCAGGTAGTGCCAGGAATGGGTCAGGGTGGGCTCGAAGCCCCGAATCAGCTTGTGCTCACCCTGGGCGCCGGCATCGAAGCGCTGCAGCCCTTCGGCGATGGCGTACTCGATACCCTGGTAGAAACAGGTCTCGAAGTGCAGCTGGTCAAATTCCTGCAGGCAGCCCCAGTAACGGCCATAGAGGGTGTCATCGTCCTTGAGATAGAAGGCCATGGCTACCGGCCGACTGCCCTGGCGGACCAGCACCACCCGAATCGCCTCGGGCAGCCGCTCGGCCAGCAGGCTGAAGAAGGCGCGGGTCAGGTAGGGATCCTGGCCACGCACCTCATAGGTATTGGCATAGCAGGCATAGACGAAGTCCCACTCGGCTTCGCTCAACTCATCGCCCTTACGCCACTCGAAACTCACCCCCAGGCCGGCGACCTGGTCGCGCTCCTTGCGCAGCTGCTTGCGCTTGCGCGAGGTCAGGGCGGCGAGGAAGTCGCCATAGTCGCGATAGCCGCGGTTATGCCAGTGGAACTGGCAACCGAGGCGGGCCAGCCAGCCGTCGCGATCCTGCAGCACGGCATCGGCCTTGGGGTCGGTGAAGTTTACGTGCAGGCTGGAGAGCTCCAGACCGGCCAGGCTGCCCGTGGTGGCGTCGAGCAGGGTTGCGCAGGCGGCTGGCTCGCCCAGCAGACGCGCCCCCTGCACCGGCGAGAAGGGCACGGCGGCCAGCAGCTTGGGATAGTAGTCGATCCCGGCGCGCCGGCAGGCATCGGCCCAGGCCCAGTCGAAGACGTATTCGCCATAGGAGTGCGCCTTGAGATAGGCCGGCATCGCGGCCCGCAGTCGACCCTGTTCATCCTTGAGGATCTGGTGCGCGGGTTGCCAGCCGGTCCCCTGCCCCAGGCTGCCGCTGTCTTCCAGGGTGGAGAGGAATTCATGCCGCAGAAAGGGCTGGTCGTCCACCAGCAAACCGTTCCACTGCTCGGCAGACACCTGGGCCAGGCTGTAGAGATACTCGACGATCATCCCACTCCCCTTGCTTGGACTCGGCGTACAGGTCTAACACAATTCAATGCCCTGACGGGCACCTGGGAAAGACCCTGGTGAATGGCTTTCGTGCGGACGAAAAAAAACCGCCGTGAGGCGGTTTCTTTCGAGTGTGGCGTCCCCTAGGGGACTCGAACCCCTGTTACCGCCGTGAAAGGGCGGTGTCCTAGGCCACTAGACGAAGGGGACG